>JADCGQ010000004.1 GCA_020248945.1 Rubrivivax sp. | reverse complement strand
CACGCGGCCAAGCTCCATCCTGCGATCCGTACACTTTGGCATTGGGCGACCTCCCTCGTTGGTTCGGTTCCATAGACGTCGAATACCTATGAAAACGCGCAACGAAGGCAGGTCGCCTACTTCATGCCTCGCGAAAGATCCAGGCTCGGTGCCCCGACAGGTGATCAGCAGCCCGGTGGCCGCAGCTCCGTTCGCGCCTGCGGCTCGAGCCCGGCGCAGAGCTTGCGGAGCAGGCTCTGCAACTGATCGCGCTCGGCGCCGTCCAGCGGCGCCAGCAGCCTCTGGCTGACCTGCTCGGCCCGCTGCCGCGCCTGCGCCAGCGTCGCCCGGCCCTCGGGTGTGAGCGTCAGCTCGAGGCGGCGCCCGTCGGCCGCCGAGGGCGCACGCGCCACCAGGGCGCGTTCCTGCAGCCCGCGCACGATGCGCAGCGTGGTCACGCGGTCGAAGCCGAGCGCGCGCGCCACCGTGGCCTGGTCGCAGCCGCCGGCGTGGTCGACGATGGTCAGCACGCCGTACTGCGGTGGTGTCAGGCCGAGTTCACGGCAGCCTTCTTCGAACAGCCCCACCGAGAGCTGGTGCGCGCGCCGCAGCAGGAAGCCGGGGCGCAGGTACAGGCGTTGCAGCAGGTCGGTGGCGGCGTCGGGCATGGCGGGTTGGCCCCGATGTCTTGTGGCGGTAGGTCGTTAGCATGCCATCTATCAAGTCTCGATGCCCGCTTTGTCGCCTGTCCCTTCGGAGCCCACCCCATGACGCTGCACCGCCGAACCCTGCTGGCCTCGTTCGCCGCCGCCACCGCCACGGTGGCCACCCCGGCCTGGGCGCAGACCGCGCCGCAGCCGCTGCGCCTGATCGTGCCCTTCACGCCCGGCACCGGCATCGACCTCATCGCACGCCAGATCGGCCCCCACCTGGCCGAACGCCTGGGCCGCCCGGTGGTGGTGGACAACCGGGCCGGCGCCTCCGGCAACATCGGCACCGAGGCCGTGGTGCGTGCGCCGGCCGACGGCAGCACGCTGCTGGTCACCGTCAACACGATGGTGATGAACCGCGCGCTGTACCCGAAGCTCGCCTTCGACCCGGTGCGCGATCTCGACCCGGTGTCGCTCACCAGCTGGGGCACGCTGCTGCTGGTGGCCGGCAAGAGCGCCGGTGTGTCCACGACGCAGGAGCTGCTGGCCAAGGCGCGGGCCCGGCCCGGGGCGCTGAACTACGGCTCGCCCGGCGCCGGCACGCCGCACCACCTGGCGATGGAGCTGCTGAAGATCCGCACCCGCAGCTTCATCACCCACATCCCCTACCGCGGCACGGGCCCGGCGCTGGCCGACCTGCTCGGCGGCCAGATCGACGTGATGTTCCTGCCCATCCACGTGGCGCTGCAGCACGTGCGCAGTGGCAACCTCAGGGCGCTGGCCATCAGCAGCGAACAGCCCAGTGCGCTGCTGCCGGGCGTGCCGCCGCTGCGCGAGCTGAAGCTCGGCGAACTCGATGTCGAGATGTGGTACGGCGTGCTCGCGCCCAAGGGCACGCCCGCGCCGCTGGTGGAGCGGCTCAACCGCGAGCTCAAGGACATCCTCGCGCGGCCCGACGTGAAGGCGGCCTTCGAAACGCAAGGCATGAACCCCGCGCACAGCACGCCGGCCGAGTTCAAGGCGCTCATCGAGAAAGACGCCGTGCGTTGGGCCCAGGTCATCCAGGCCCAGGGCATCCAGGCCGAGTGACGCGGGCGCGCATGGACATCGTCGTCATCGGCGCCGGCATCGGCGGCCTCGCGGCAGCGGCCTGTCTGCTGCAGCAAGGCCACCGCGTGCGCGTGTTCGAGCAGGCGCCGCAGCTCGGCGAGGTCGGTGCCGGCATCCAGATGAGCGCCAACGCCGTGAAGGTGCTCGATCACCTCGGCCTGCGCGCCGCCATCGAGCCCGATGCCGTGCGCCCGCTGGCGTTCGAGTTCCGGCGGTTCGACAGCGGCGAGCTGCTGCACCGCATCCCGCTGGGCGCGCAGCACGAGCAGGCCCATGGCGCGCCGTACTTCCAGATCCACCGTGCCGATCTGCACCGGGCCCTGCAGGCGGCGGTGCAGCGGCTGTCGCCGGGCTGCGTGACGCTGAACGCCCGCGCCACGCGCATCGACGACACGCCCGATGGTGTGAAGGTGGCCTTCGACGGCGCCCCGGCCGTGCAGGCCGAGCTGCTGCTGGGCGCCGACGGCATCAAGTCGGTGGTGCGCCAGCACGTCATCGGTGCCGACGCACCGCGCTTCACCGGGCAGGTGGCGTGGCGCTGCACGGTGCCCATCGAGCGCATCGCGCCGGAGCTGCGCACCGACATCGTCTCGACCCTCTGGTGCGGCCCGCACAACCACGCGGTGATGTACTACCTGCGCGGCGGCCGCGTGCTCAACTTCGTCGGCTGCGTCGAGCGCGCCGACGAAGAGGAGTCGTGGACCACCCGCCGCCCCTGGGCAGAGCTCGACGCCGACTACCGCGGCTGGCACCCGATGGTGCGCGCCGTCATCGACGCGGTGGACCGCGACCAGTGTTTCCGCTGGGCGCTGAACAACCGCGAGCCGAGCCTGCAGTGGAGCCGTGGCCGCTGCACGCTGCTGGGCGACGCGGTGCACGCGACCTTGCCCTACATGGCGCAGGGCGCCGCGATGGCCATCGAAGACGCCGCCGTGCTGGCCCGCGCGCTGGCGCTCGAGGGCCCGCTGGCCGAGCGCCTGCGCCGCTTCGAGCAGCACCGCGCGCCGCGCACCGCCCGCGTCGTGCACGAGTCCAGCGAGATGGGCGAGCTGTACCACATCAGCGACGCCGCGCAGATGCGTCAGGCCTTCCACGACCGCAACGTCGCGCGCTCGCGCAACGAGTGGCTCTACCCCTATGACCCGCTGAAAGTGGTGATTCCCTAGCGGCCCTAAGCTAGGGGCCATGATCAAGCCCGCCGTCCTGACTTCTGCGCTGCTGCTTGCAGCCCTCGTTCCCGTGGCCGAGGCCATCGAAGAACCCAGCTACGAGGTGGTGCGCCAGATCGACGATCGGGTCGAGGTGCGCCGCTACGCGCCGTTCGTCGTCGCCGAGGTGGTGCTCGACGCCCGCGCAGCCGATGCCGGCAACCAGGCTTTCCCCATCCTCGCCGGCTACATCTTCGGCAGGAACAAGGGCGAGCGGAAGATGCAGATGACGGCGCCCGTCACCCAGTCCGCCGAGCCGATGAAGATGGCCATGACGGCGCCGGTGACGCAGAGCGCCGCCACCGGCGGCATGCGCGTGCAGTTCGTGCTGCCGCGCGAGGTGACGCTGGCCACGGCCCCCGAGCCGCTCGATCCGCGGGTGCAGTTGCGCGAAGAGCCGGCCGTGGTGCGCGCGGCGATCCGCTACTCGGGCACCTGGTCGCAGGCCAACTACGACGAGCACCTGGCCAAGCTGCGGGCCACGCTCGCTGCCGCTGGCGTGGCCACCGAAGGTGAACCGGTGCTGGCGCGCTACAACGGCCCGATGACGCCGTGGTTCATGCGCCGCAACGAGATCTGGCTCACGCTTCGTTAGCCCGCCGGAACCGCCGGCATGGCACCCGGGCCGCCGCGAGGTCGGCTGACGCCCGCCAAACGCTGAGCAAACGCCTGCGCCTGAGGATGCGGCCCATCAGCAACCCTCAGGAGCCGGCATCATGTTCAAACCCCTCTCGCTCGCGTTGGCGGGCCTGCTCGCGGCCACGTGCGCGGTGCCGGCCACGGCCCAGACCACGGTGGATCTCGTCACCGGGCCCGTGGACTTCACGACCTGGTCCTTGCTGGGTGACGCCAGCGCCCGCAACTTGACGCCGGGCAACGGCTTCACCTACAGCCTGCTCGAACTCACGCAGCCCGGCACGGGCGATCAGGCCGGCGCGGCCTATGCGCCCGAAGCGCTGCTGTTCGACTTCAACCAGCCGTTCCAGGTGGACTGGGTGTGGTCGATCCCGGTGATCGACGGTCTGCGCGGCGACGGCTTCACCTTCACGCTGAACACCGCGCAGGTGCTCGGCGGCGGTGGTTCCAGCCTCGGCTACGAAAACGAAGACTCCACCAGCAGCATCGCGCTGGCCATCGACACCTTCGACTTCGGCGGCGTCGACGAAGCCATCTCTCCCAGCCTGCAACTGCTGCAGGGCGGCAGCATCACGCCCCTGGCCGCCACCGAAACGGGCCTGGGCGACGGCATCCGCGATCCCGACTTCGCGTGGTTCGGCCAGCTGCGCTACGTGCCCTCGGGCCTGGAAGACCACGCCGGTACGCTGATCGGGCGCATCGAGCACATCAACCTCGGCAGCTTCGAGGTGCAGGCAGCCGTCGACTTCATGGCGCTGGGCATGGTCGATCAGCTCGTGTACTACGGCTTCACCGGCGCCAATGGCCTGGCCACCGACGGCCACACCATCCAGTGGGGTGCGCCAGTGCCCGAACCGGAGACCTGGGCGCTGATGGGCGCGGGCCTGGCGCTGCTGAGCTTGCGGCGTCTGCGCCGTCATTGACACACGGCTCGGGCGCCGGCCGGCGCGGCAGCGACGACAATGCCGCGCTTGCCCAACCCGAACCGGAACCCCGCGTGGACCTGAAAGTACCCATCACGCTCGCCATCGAGCTTTCTGAAGACGTCATCGACGCCCGCGCGATGCTCAACCTGGCCAGCGGCGAGATCGAAGGCCTGGCCTACAACGACTACGACACCGAAGCCGACGGCGTGCCTTTCCGCCGCAAGGACTACGAGTTCACGGCCGGCACCCTCACGAGCCACGGCCGCGACGTCGAGTTCAAGGTCGACGTCAACGGCAGCGGCCAGCTGTCGATCAGCGCCAACGAACTGCTGGAGCTGAAGACCCGCGCCGCGGCGCTGTTCGCCGGCAAGCCGGCGCCACGCTGAGCCGCGGTCGGGCCGCGGGCTTCAGTGCTTGTGGCCGTGACCGCCGTGGCCGTCTTTGGCCGCGCCCATGCCGGGCATCGCGCGCACGACGGCCTTCACCTCCACCGTCTCGCGCTTGCCACCGGCGGCTTCCACCACCAGTGACACGGCGACGGTGTCGCCCGTCTTCAGCGGCTGCTTCAGGTCCATCAGCATGACGTGGTAGCCGCCGGGCTTGAGCTCGACGGCCTTGCCGGCCGGCAGATCGAGGGCGGGCACGGCGCGCATGCGCATCGTCGTGCCTTCCATCTTCATCTCGTGGATCTCGACGACGCCGGCCACCGGCGACGAGCCGGCCACGAGCTTGCCGCCCTGGGCCGAGGTGATGCTGGCAAACATGCCGGTGGCGCTTTGCTGCGGCACGGTGCCGCGGACCCAGGGGTCCTTGACCGTGACCTGGGCGTGCGCCGTGCCGGCGCACAGCAGGGTGGCGGCTGCCGCCAGGGTGGCGAGCGAGCGCAGCGGATTCGAGATCCTCGGGGTCTTCAGGGTCTTCATGAGAACGGTTCCTTTCGATGCGGGCCCGCGCCAGGCGTGGCGGCTGGGGCCCTGGGTGTGCTTCTCAACGCGGCCTTCTGCCCGGCCCAGGCTCAGGCGACGGGTGGCGGCGGTGCGCGGGCCTGCAACCACCGCCAGGGCAGCGGCGTGCGTGGCGCCGTGAAGCGGCGCTCGGGGTGAGCCTGCCCTTCAAGGGGCAGTCGCCTGACCACGTCGCCGGGTGGCGGTGCCCACGCGGGCGCGGCCGTCAGCAGGCACCACGGGCAGTGGTCCATGGCACCGTGCAGCGACACCGGCAGCTCGGTGGAGGTGTCGGCCACCACCGGGACGGGCTGCATGCCCTGCGCGGTGCAGATTTCGGTCCAGGCCGTGGCAGCGGGTCGGGCCACGGCGTGCGCCATGGTCGGCAGCAGCAGGCCGAGCGCCATCGCGACGAGCACGAACCAGGCGGTGCGGCGGCGGGAGTGGCGGTTCATCGTTCGCGAGCGCAGGGCGCGAGCCGATCAGCTCGGCGTGTAGGCCAGCCGCACGTAGATGGGGGCAAAGGCCTCGGCCTGCGTCACCTCGAGCAGGTGCTCGCGGCTGAGCTCGAGCATGGCGATGAAGGTGACCACGAGCACCGGCACGCCGCGCGTGGTGTCGAAGAGATCGTGGAACTCGACGAAGCGGCGGCCCTGCAGCCGGCGCAGCACCAGGCTCATGTGCTCGCGCACCGAGAGCTGCTCGCGCGTGATGGTGTGGTGCGCGGTGAGCTTGGCGCGCGCAAGGATCTCGCGCCAGGCCTCGCGCAAGTCATCGGCGTGCACTTCGGGCCAGCGCGGCGCCAGGCTCTGCTCGATGTGCACCTGCGCACGCAGGAAGTCGCGGCCGGCCAGTGGCAGCTGGTCCAGGCGGGCGGCGGCGAGCTTGATCTGTTCGTACTCGACCAGGCGGCGCACGAGCTCGGCCCGCGGGTCTTCGGCTTCGCCGCCGTCGGCGCCCTTCTTGGGCGGCAGCAGCATGCGGCTCTTGATCTCGATGAGCATGGCCGCCATCAGCAGGTACTCGCTCGCCAGCTCGAGGTTGTGCTGGCGGATCTGGTCGACGTACTCGAGGTACTGCTTCGTGACGCTGGCCAGCGGGATGTCGAGGATGTTGAAGTTCTGCTTGCGGATCAGGTACAGCAGCAGGTCCAGCGGGCCTTCGAAGGCCTCGAGGAAGACCTCCAGCGCATCGGGCGGGATGTACAGGTCCTGCGGCATGCGGAACAGCGGCTCGCCGTACAGGCGCGCCACCGCGACCTGGTCGACGACCTGCGGCTGCAGCGCCGCCGGCGGCGGGTCGGCTGGCGCGTCTTGCAGCGCGTCCTGCAGCGCGGCGGCCGCGTCGGTGCTCACGCGCCGCTGCCGGAGCCGCTGTCGGTGCGCGTCTGGTAGACGTAGGCCTGCTGGGCGACGCGGGCCTCGTTCCACTCGCCTTGCGCCACGCGGTCGGGGTGCTGGTCCCAGAGCAGGGCGCGGCCGGCGCGTTGTTCGGCCTCGAGCGTGGGCTTCTTGGCCTTCAGTTCCTCGATGAACGAGGTGACGTCAGACTTGTAGGGCTTCCAGAACAGCGGCATGGCAGGGGCTTCGATATGCTCGGGCAACCCCTGATTTTAGGCTGCGCCACACCGGGCCGATGACCGAAACCGAACTGAAGTTCCAGATCCCGCCCCGCCAGGCGGCCGCCGTGGCACGCGCCGTGGCCACCAAGACGGCACGGCGCATCCGCCTCGTGGCGGCCTATGCCGACACGGCCGACCGGCGCCTGGCCGCCGCCGGCCTGGCGCTGCGCCTGCGCCGCGAGGGTCGCCAATGGGTGCAGACGCTCAAGGGCCGGGGCGACGGGCTGATGGCCCGCCCCGAGCACGAAGTGGCCGTGTCGGCCATGCCCGCGATGCCGGCCTTCGACGCCACGCGCCACGCCGGCACACCCGTGGGTGATCTGCTGCTGGCGCAATTGGCCGACGGCGCGCCGCTGCAGGTGCTCTACCGCACCGACATCCGCCGCACCTTGCGGCTGGTGCGCAGCGGCGGCGCCCAGATCGAGCTGGCGCACGACCGCGGCCGCATCCATGCCGAGGGCGGCCAGGTCGAGGTCGACGAGCTGGAGTTCGAGCTCAAGGCCGGCCCGGCGGCGGCGCTGCCGGCGCTGGCGCTGCGCTGGGTGCGGCGGCATGGCCTGTGGTGGGACGTGCGCACCAAGTCCGAACGCGGCTTCCGCCTCGCCGAGGGCCTGGACATCGTGCCCGCCACCCATGCCGCGCCGTCCAGCGTGGTGCGGGGCCAGGCCGGGCCGGCGTTGCTGGCCACCCTGGTCCAGGACACGCTGGCGCAGGTGCTGCCCAATGCCGCCGAACTGGCCGCGCGCACCGCCACCCCCGAGCACCTGCACCAGCTGCGCGTGGGCCTGCGCCGGCTTCGCAGCGTGCTGCGCGAGGCGGCGCCGCTGCGCGGCGAGCCCGAAGCCGTGGCGGCGGCGCTGGCGCTCGAACGCGACTGGGCCGCCCCGTTCGGCGCGCTCGGCGCGGCGCGCGACGCCGATGCGCTGGCCGCCGGCCTGTGGCCCGAGCTCGACCGCGTGCTCGCGGCTGCCGGCCTGCCGCCGCTGCCGCGGGCCGCCGCCTCGTCGGCACAAGACCCCGCCGAGGTGGTGCAAGGCACCGCCGTGCAGGCGCTGTTGATGCGCACGCTGGCCATGGCACTGCCCCCAGCCGCTGCCGCCGAGGGCACCGCGCCGGCCGCTGGCGCCAGCGTGACGCCACCGGACGCCGCGGCCCTGCTGCAGCCGCTGTGGAAGCGCGTGCGGCGCGGTTCGCGCGAGATCGCCGCCGTTCCGCCCGAGCAGCTGCACCGCCTGCGCAAGCGGGCCAAGCGCCTGCGCTACCTGCTCGATGCGCTGGCGCCTCAGCTCAAGCGCAAGCCGCTGCAGCGCCTGCTGGCTCTGTTGCGCAAGGCGTTGAACCGCCTGGGCGAGCTCAACGACCTGCACACCGCCGAGCAGGCGCTGAAGGCCTTGCCCGAACCCAGCCCTTCGGTGTGGCTGGCGCTCGGTTGGCTCACCGCGCACCGCCAGGCCTTGCTGGCGCGCGCCCAGCAGGCGCTCGACGAACTGGCCAAGGCCGCGCCGCCCTGGCGCTGATCAGCCGGCCTGGCGCGCCAGTGCATCGCCGACGCTGTCGACGATGTGTTCCGCCCCCAGCAGCGCCTCGAAGCCACCGCGGCGGATCAGCGACAGCGGCTGCGGGTTCACGTGCGCCAGCACCAGCGCCACCTGCTGCCGTTGGAGGCTGCGCCACATCTGCTCGAGCGCGTCCAGGCCCGAGGCGTCGATCGACACCAGGCGCTGCATGTCCAGCACCACCGTGCGCGTGCCGCCGGGCAACTGCTCGGGCAGCGCCTCGACCTTGCCCACGGCGCCGAAGAACAGCGAACCGTAGAGCGCGAACACCGCCACGCCGGGTGGCAACGGCGCCGCGGCGGTGGCCGCCTGGGGCTGCACGCTGAACAGCTGGCCCATGCGCCAGATGAAGAACACGCAGGCCATCACCAGCCCCGCTTCCACCGCCACCGTGAGATCGAACACGATGGTCAGCACGAAGGTCGTGAGCATCAGCGTGCGGTAGGTGACGGCGAACTGCCGCAGCCGCAGGAACTGGTGGCCCTCGAACATGTTCCATGCCACGAACAGCAGGATGCCGGCCAGCGCCGCCAGCGGCACGTGGCCGGCCAGCGGCGCCGCCAGCAGCAGGATGAGCAGCAGCACGGCGGCGTGCACGATGCCGGCGATCGGGCTCACCGCCCCGGCGCGCACGTTGGTGACGGTGCGCGCAATGGTGCCGGTGGCCGGAATGCCGCCGAAGAACGGCGACACGATGTTGGCCACGCCCTGCGCCATCAGCTCCTGGTTGGGGTCGTGGCGCTTGAAGTCCGTCATGCCATCGGCCACGCGGGCGCACAGCAGCGACTCGATGGCGCCGAGCAGCGCGATGGTGATGATCGGGATCGTCAGCTGCTGCAGCCGCTCCCAGGCCAGCGGCGGCAGCTCGATGTCGGGCAGGCCCTGCTTCAGCACATTCGGCAGTTCGCCGAAGCGGCTGCCGATGGTCTCCACCGGCAGTTGCAGCAGCGCCACCAGCGCCGTGGCCAGCACCAGCGCGACGATCGGCCCGGGCACCCGCGCCAAGGCTCGCCAGCGCGCCGCCAGCCTCGGCCACAGCACCAGCACCAGCACACAAGCGACCGTGAGCGCCAGTGCGTGCCCGTTGGTGTGGACGAGGTGGCGCCCCAGCACCGACACCTGCGCAAAGAACTCGCCCGGCATCTTGTCGATCGGCAGCCCGAGCGCATCGCGCAGCTGCGACAGAGCGATCAGCACCGCGATGCCGTTGGTGAAGCCGATGACGATGCTGATCGGGATGTAGCGGATCAGCGCCCCGAGCCTGAAGAGCCCCATCGCCAGCATCAGCACGCCGGCCGCCGCGGTGCTGATGAGCAGCCCGGTGACGCCGTGCTTTTCGACGATGCCGTAGACGATGACGATGAAGGCACCCGCCGGCCCGCCGATCTGCACCTGGCTGCCGCCCAGGGCGCTGATCAGGAAGCCGGCGACGATGGCGGTGATGAGCCCCTGCTCGGGCTTCACGCCACTGGCGATGCCGAAGGCCAGCGCCAGCGGCAGCGCGACGATGCCCACCGTGAGGCCGGCGCCCAGGTCTTTGGCGAAGCGCGTTCGGTCGTAGTCCTTCAGCGCATCGAGCAGTCGAGGGCGGAACGGGTGCAGCGGAACCGGAGGCATCAGGCGGCAGATTCTGCGCCGGCCTGCCCTGCGCGCACCTGACGTGGCACAAGTCGCGGCGCGGCTGCACCCTCAGGTGCCGGGCTCTCAAGTGCCGGGTCGCTCGTCCGAAAGCCGGCCATGGGCGCGACCCACGACGCCCGAAGGAGACCCCATGCCTCGTTCAGACTTCTCCCGAGTTGCTCGCCGAAGCCCGCCTTGCCGTCTGGCTCTCGTGGCCGCCGCCGCCACCCTCGCCAGCCTGCTGGCGGCCTGCGGCAGCGGCGACAGCCCCACTCCGGCGCCGCCGCCTGCTCCGGCCACGCTGGCGGGTACCGCGGCCGTCGGCGCCCCCTTCGTGGACGGACAACTGCGCGTGATCGATGCCACCGGCGCCGTGGTGGCCGAAGGTGTGCCGCTGGACGCGGCCGGGCGCTTCAGCGCGATCGTGCTCACCGGCACCGGCCCCTGGCGGTTGGAGGCCTGCGGCTGGGCGGCAGCCGAATGGACCTGCCTGCAATCCGTGGCCTATGCCGCTGGCACGGCGAACGTGACGCCGCTCACCACCGCGGCGCTGGTGCTGGCCAGCGGCACGCCGGCCGAGGAGCTGATGGCCGCGGCTGCGCCCTCGGCCGCGGCCCTGGCCACGGCGCAGGGCACGCTGGCCAGCTCGCTGGCCACGCTGGGAGGCGGCAGCGTGGACTATTTCGGCGGCGTGCTCGACGCCGGCAGCCGCACCGGCTACGACCGCCTGCTCGACGCCGTGCAGGTGAACATGGGCAGCGACGGCCAGCCCTTCGTGCAGCTCACGCCACGGCTGGGCAGCGGCAACGTCTTCGTGCAGAGCGGATCGGCGGCGCAGGGCAGCCTCAGCGCCACGGGTGCGGCGGCCAACTTGCCGCTGGCGCAGCTGGAGGCGCTCTTCACGCGGCTGAACAGCGCGCTGGTCAGCGAGGTGGCCTGCCGCCATGCCACCACCGGGTTGGCCTCGCAGCTGGCCGACGACGCCCGGATGTCCTTCGGCCCCGAGCCGCTGCAGGGTGCGGCGGCCGTGGCCGACGTGCTGTGCACCTTCTTCTCGGGCCGCGAGCCCGGCTCGCCCGAGGTCGTCGGCCCGGTGCTGTGGGGTTCGCGGTTGATGAGCCCGGTCCTGGGCCGCTGCGACTTCGATGGCGACAACGCCGTCTGCGGCGTGAGCCTGGTGCTGCGTGATGGCGAAGGCGATGTCAGCGAGCTCGGTGGCGGCTTGGCTGTGGCCTACCGCGCCGGCCAGTGGCGCTTGCTCGGCGACCGCCACGCCGTGGGCGTGACCGCGAGCGCCAGCGTCCAGCGCGACCTGCGCATCGACGGCGCAAGCGCCGTGGCGCACTACGACCGCGCCTTCGCTTTCGAAGTGCCGGCCTTGCCCGGCCTGGCCTGCGCCCGTGTGTCGCAGCAAGACGCCGCCGGCAATCGCGTGACGCTGGCCTTCTACAAGCGCCATGTGCGTGGCGAAGGCGAGGGCGAGCCCGAGCGGTTGTCGCTGTGGACCAACGGCAGTGGCGGGCCGCACGCCAGCACCGACCCCGCGAGCGGCTCGACCCGCACCAGCGACGACACCTGGCTCTTCCTCCCCGAAGGCGAGGCCGGCGACGCCGCAATCCGCAACTTCCTGCGCGGCGGGCGCACGGTGACCGTGGACTTGTACGCCGACACGGCCTGCAGCACGCCCTTCGACGGCCCGGCCACGCGCGTGGTGGTCGACGTCGACGGCGTGGCGCCGGTGTGGTCGGCGCTACCCGATCTGCCGTGGCCGGCCTACACCGCCACCGCGCAGTTGGCGCTGCGCAACTTGGTGGCCGCCGCGGGCACGGCGACGCCGCTGGAGCTGGCCTGGAGCTTTCCGCGCGGGACCATCGGCTTCACCGAGGCCTTCGTCTGCACGGACCGCGCCCTTTGCGGCGTCGGGGGCTCGGGCCGCGTCGCCAAGCGGGAATTGCGGCCGCGCGCGCGCACGGTCGGCTTCACGGTGCTGTCGGGCGCTGCCGTGACGGCCGGCGAGCACAAGATGGCCGGCCTCTACGGCCGCTGGCGAGGCCTGGGCGTGCAGGCCAACATGACCAGTTGCCCGGGCGTGCCGGCGGGAGAGCGTTGCCGCTGAGCGCACGACCCAGCGCGCGCCCGTGACGGGCGCGCCGCGGCGATGATCGGAGCCGCGACGGTGCTTCGTCGCGCCCTTCATTGCCCACCATGACCGTCTTCGCATGGGGCCTCGTCGGCCCCGGCCGCATCGCGCACAAGTTCGCCGAGGCCGTGCAGCGCACGCCCGGCATGCACCTGGCTCGCGTGCAGGGCCGCGACGCGGGGCGTGCCGAGGCCTTTGCCAGGCGCTGGGCCGTGGACGGCCGACCCGCCCCGCAGTCCGGCATCGACCTGGCCGCGCTGCTGGCCGACCCCGCCATCGACGCCGTCTACATCGCCACCCCGCACGCCCAGCACGCCGAGGCCATCGAGGCCGCACTGCACGCCGGCAAGCCGGTGCTGTGCGAGAAGCCGCTGGTGGCCACCGCCGTGCAGGCCGAGCGCGTGGTGGCGCTGGCGCGCAAGCGCGGTGTGTTCCTGATGGAGGCGCTGTGGTCGCGCTTCCTGCCGCTGTACGCGGCAATGCGCGGCTGGTTCGGCGAGGGCGGCCTCGGCGCCGTGTGCGCGGTGCAGGCGAGCTTTGCCTATCCCACGCGCTTCGACCCGGCTGATCGGCAGTGGGACCCGACCGCCGCCGGTGGCGCGCTGCTCGACCTCGGCATCTACCCGCTCGCCCTCACACGCTGGGCGCTGGAACCGGCACCAGGCGCCTGCCCGGCCGTGACGCGCAGCGTGGTCACTGGCACGCTGGCGCCCAGCGGCGTGGACCAGCGTGTGCACGCGACGCTGTGGTTCGAAGGCGGCGCCGTCGCGCAGTTCGTCAGCGCGCTCGACCACATGGGCGACAACTCGCTGCGCATCCTGGGGGAGCAGGGCGCCATCACGGTGGACCAGCCGTTCTGGGGCGCGACGAGAGCCCGGCTGTCGCGGCTGGGGCAGCCCGATGCCGAGCTCGTGTGCCCGTTCGAGGTGAACGGCTTCGAGTACCAGGTGCGCGAGGCCGCCCGCTGCGTGCAGGCCGGGCTGCGCGAATGCCCGGGCATGCCGCTGGCCGAATCGCTGGCGCTGGCGCACTGGCTCGACGACGCCCGGCGCGCCGTCGGCGTGCGCTACCCGTTCGACTGAGCCGCGCGCTCAGCGCACGCGCATGCCCGGCTGCGCACCCGGGAAGGGTTCGAGCACGTACACGCCCGGCTCGGCCTTTTCGTCGGCGTGGCTGGCCGCCAGCACCATGCCCTCGCTGACACCGAACTTCATCTTGCGCGGCGCGAGGTTCGCCACCATCACCGTGAGCTTGCCCGCCAGTTGCTCAGGTTTGTAGTTGGCGGCGATGCCCGAGAAGACATTGCGCGTGCGGCCTTCGCCCACATCGAGCGTCAGGCGCAGCAGCTTGGTGCTGCCTTCCACGGCCTCGGCGGCCACGATGCGGGCGATGCGCAGATCGATCTTCGTGAAGTCGGCGATGCCGATCTCGGGCGCCAGCGCCTCGCCACCGGGCAGCGCCGGGGCGGGCGCAGCAGAGGCCGGCGGCTCGAACAGCGCCTCGAGCTTGGCCGGGTCCACGCGCTGCATCAGGTGCTGCCACGCGCCCACCGTGTGCGCGCCGCCGTGGCAGATCGAGCGCTGCGCGTCGGCCCACTGCAGCGGCGGCACCTGCAGGAAGGCCTCGACCTTGGCCGCCATCGCGGGCAGCACCGGCTTCAGGTAGACGGTGAGCACACGGAAGGCCTCCAGGCACACCGTGCAGGCGTCGTGCAGCGCGGCGTCCATGCCCGGCTGCTTGGCCAGTTCCCAGGGCTTGACGCGGTCGACGTACTCGTTCACGCGGTCGGCCAGCAGCATCACCTCGCGCAGCGCCTTGCCGAACTCGCGGCTGTCGTAGAGCGCGAACACGGTCTCGGCGTGGGCGCGCAGGCCATCGAGCAGCACGCGGCCTTCGACGCCGACATCGGCGCTGAGCTGGCCGCCGAAGCGTTTGCCGATGAAGCCCGCCGCGCGGCTGGCGATGTTGACGTACTTGCCCACGAGATCGCTGTTGACGCGGGCGACGAAGTCCTCGGGGTTGAAGTCGAGGTCTTCGACGCGCGCGTTCAGCTTGGCGCAGATGTAGTAGCGCAGCCACTCGGCGTCGAAGCCCAGATCGAGGTAGCGCACCGGGCTGATGCCGGTGCCGCGGCTCTTGCTCATCTTCTCGCCGCTCACGGTGAGGTGGCCGTGCACGTAGACGAAGTCGGGCACCTTGCGGCCGCTGAACTTCAGCATCGCCGGCCAGAACAGCGTGTGGAAAGTGACGATGTCCTTGCCGATGAAGTGCACCTGCTCCAGCGCCGGGTTGGCCATGAAGGCCTCGAAGTCGAGGCCCTGGGCGTCGAGCAGCGCCTTCAGCGACGCCAGGTAGCCCACCGGCGCATCGAGCCAGACGTAGAAGTACTTGCCCGGCGCGTCGGGGATCTCGATGCCGAAGTAGGGCGCGTCGCGGCTGATGTCCCAGTCGCCCAGGCTGACGCGGCCTTCTTCGTCGCGCTTGAACCACTCGCGCACCTTGTTGGCCACCTCGGGCTGCAGGCGGCCGTCCTGCGTCCAGGCTTCGAGAAACTCCACGCAGCGGGGATTGGACAGCTTGAAGAAGAAGTGCTCGCTGGTGCGCAGCACCGGCGTGGCGCCGCTGAAGGCGCTGTAGGGGTTCTTCAGCTCGGTGGGCTGGTAGACGGCGCCGCAGACCTCGCAGTTGTCGCCGTACTGGTCTTTCGCGCCGCAGTTCGGGCACTCGCCCTTGACGAAGCGGTCGGCCAGGAACATGCCCTTGTCGGGATCGAAGAACTGCTCGACGGGTCGCTGCTCGATGAGCCCGGCCTCGCGCAGCGCGGTGTAGATGGATTTGGCCAGCGCGTGGTTCTCGGGCGCGTCGGTGCTGTGCCAGTGGTCGAAGGCGATGTGGAAGCCATCGAGCATGGGCTTGCGCGTGGCGGCCACGCCGGCCACGAACTGCTGTGGCGTCAGGCCCGCCTTCTCGGCGGCGATGGTGATGGCCGCGCCGTGGGCGTCGTCGGCGCAGACGAAACGCACCTCGTGCCCGCGCAGGCGCTGCAAGCGCACCCAGGTGTCGGCCTGGATGTATTCCATGATGTGGCCGATGTGGAACGGGCCGTTGGCGTAGGGCAGGGCGGTGGTGACGAACAGCTGGCGGGTCATGGTGGAATTCTAGGAGTCGGGGGCCACCCCGCCCTCGATCCGAAGACAGAGACCCGCCCATGCGTCCAACCCTGCTCATTGCGCTGCTGCTGACCCACGTCCCGGGTGCGGCCCTTGCCGACGACGACAGCCTTCGCCGCTGTCGCGCACTGGCCGCTGACGCTGCGCGCCTGGCCTGCTATGACGCCATCGCGCTGGCCCCGGCTGCAGCGGCGGCCGCCGCCAGCGCGGTGGCGCCGCCTGCCGCGCGGTTCGGCCTGCCCGAGGCCCCGGATCGCATCGAGCGTGTCGACAGCCGCATCGAGGGCCGGTTCGAGGGCTGGCGCCCGCTCGACCGCATCCGGCTCGCCAACGGGCAGGTCTGGCAGGTCATCGATGGCAGCCGCGGCGTGTACTGGCTCGACAGCCCGCGCGCGGCGGTGCGCCGAGGCGCCCTCGGCAGCTTCGTGCTCGAGATCGAGGGCGTGAACGCGCTCGTCCGGGTGCGCCGCATCGAGTGAACCACGGCGCCAGCGTGGGCGGAGCGCCCCGATAGACTGGCCAGCCCTTCTACCTTCGTTTGCTCCCGCCGCCTCATGACCGCCCCCTCCGAAGCCGCCATCCAAGCCGCCCTGGCCCGCGTGATCGACTCCGCCACCGGCCTGCCCCTGGTGCAGCCCAAGGCGCTGAAGAACCTGCGCATCGACGGCGGCGAGCTGCGCTTCGAGCTCGAGATCGGCTACCCCGCCCGCAGCCGCCATCCCGAGATGCGCGAGGCGCTGGCTGCCGCGGCGCGCACCGTGCCGGGTGTCACCGCCGTGCACGCCGAGCTCGTGACGCGCGTCGTGTCGCATGCCGTGCAGCGCGGCGTGCAGTTGCTGCCGGGCGTGAAGAACATCGTGGCCGTGGCCTCGGGCAAGGGCGGTGTCGGCAAGAGCACCACCACCGTGAACCTGGCGCTGGCGCTGGCCGCCGAGGGTGCGCGCGTGGGCATCCTCGATGCCGACATCTACGGCCCCAGCCAGCCCACCATGCTGGGCCTCGGCGGCCCCGAGCACCGGCCCGAAAGCGACGACGGCAAGACCATGAAACCGCTGGCCGCGCACGGCGTGCAGGTCATGAGCATCGGCTTCATGATCGAGCCCGACCAGGCCATGATCTGGCGCGGCCCGATGGCCACGCAAGCCCTCGACCAGCTGCTGCGGCAGACGAACTGGGCCGATCTCGACTACCTGCTCGTCGACATGCCGCCCGGCACCGGCGACATCGCGCTCACGCTGAGCCAGCGCGTGCCGCTCACCGGCGCGGTGATCGTGACCACGCCGCAGGACATCGCGCTGCTCGACGCCAAGAAGGGCCTGAAGATGTTCGAGAAAGTGGGCGTGCCCATCCTCGGCATCGTCGAGAACATGGCCGTGTACTGCTGCCCGAACTGCGGCCACACCGAGCACATCTTCGGCGCCGACGGCGGCAAGCAGATGGCGGCGCAGTACGGCGTCGAGCACCTGGGCTCGCTGCCGCTGGCGCTGAGCATCCGCGAGCAGGCCGACAGCGGCCGCCCCACCGTGGCGGCCGACCCGGCCGGCGAGATCGCGGCGCTGTACCGCGCCGTCGCCCAGCGCATGGCGCTGGCCATCGCGCAGAAGGCGCGCGACTACTCCGGGCGCTTCCCGACGATCACGGTGTCCAAGGACAGCTGATGGCGGGTTCAGGAGATAAGGGATAACCCGAGTGCGTTGTTGGGGGGCTGTCCAGAGCCCCGTTTGACCTGCGAAGATCGGGTTCTGTCCAGGACAAACACAGACAAACCATGTTCCAGGCCTTGAAGCCCTTGCTCGCCGCCGGTGCCGATGACGCACCGGCCCTGGGCGCGCCTGGCCGCCAGGCGCTGAGCTTCGGTGGCCTGCGGGCCTTGATCGCGCGCACGGTGGCCACGCTCAACGCCGCCGGCATCGGCCGCAACGACGCGGTGGCCATCGTGCTGCCCAACGGCCCCGAGATGGCCGCCTGCTACATGGCCTGCGCCAGCGGCGTGACGAGCGCGCCGCTGAACCCGGCCTACCGCGCCGACGAGTTCGAGTTCTATCTCACCGACCTGCAAGCCAAGGCGCTGATCGTCGAGCGTGGCAGTGCCTCGCCCGCCGTCGAGGTGGCCCGGCGCCTGGGCGTGCGCCTGATCGAACTCGTGCCGCGCGCCGAGGGCGGCGCCGGTGACTTCGACCTCGACCTGCCGGCTGCGGCGCCCGCCGCGCACGGCGGCGATGCCCAGCCGGGCGACGTGTCGATGGTGCTGCACACCTCGGGCACGACCTCGCGCCCGAAGATCGTGCCGCTCACGCAGGCCAACCTGGCCGCCTCGGCGCAGAACATTGCCACCACGCTGAAGTTCACGGCCGCCGACCGCGGCCTGAACATCATGCCGCTGTTCCACATCCACGGCCTCATCGCCGGCGTGCTGGCCCCGCTGTCGGCCGGCTCGATGGTGTTCTGCACGCCGGGCTTCAACGCGCTGAAGTTCTTCGCCTGGATGGACGAGGCCGCGCCCACCTGGTTCACGGCCGTGCCGACCATGCACCAGACCATCCTGTCGCGCGCCTCCAAGAACGGCGACGTGATCGCGCGCCATCCGCTGCGCTTCATGCGCTCGTCGAGCTCGAGCATGCCGCCGCAGGTGATCAAGGAAGCCGAAGAAGTGTTCGGGGCGCCCTTGGTCGAGTCCTACGGCATGACCGAGGCCACGCACCAGATGTGCAGCAACCCGCTGCCGCCGCTGGCGCGCAAGCCCGGCACCGTGGGCGTGGCCGCCGGCCCCGAAGTGGCCATCATGGGCGACGACGGCACCCTCTTGCCGCGCGGCGGCATCGGCGAGATCGTCATCCGCGGCGCCAACGTCACGCCCGGCTACCTGAACAACGACAAGGCCAATGCCGAGGCCTTTGCCGCCGGCTGGTTCCGCACCGGCGACCAGGGCCAGATGGACGCCGAGGGCTACGTCAGCATCACCGGCCGCCTGAAGGAAATCATCAACCGCGGCGGCGAGAAGGTGAGCCCGCGCGAGGTGGACGAGATCCTGATGGACCACGCCGCCGTGGCGCAGGTGGTGTGCTTCGGCATGCCGCACGCCAAGCTCGGCGAAGAGGTCGCGGCGGTGGTGGTGCTGCGCGAAGGCGCCGCAGCCACCGAGCGCGAGCTGCAGGAGTTCGTGGCCACGCGTGCCGCCGACTTCAAGGTGCCGAAGAAGATCCTGTTCATGGACGAGATCCCCAAGGGCGCCACCGGCAAGCTGCAGCGCATCGGCCTGGCCGCCAAGCTGGGTCTCGGCTGAGACCCCGATCCACCCCACCTGCCCGTCTGCCTCCAGGAGACCCGCCCCACCGAACTGGTCCGCCCGACGTCATCGCCACAGATCACCGCCTGCGAAGGTGGTGCCCCGCAGTTTTCCCATGTGACTTCCCTCTGAATCCAGGAGACGACATGAACTGTTCCGCACCCTGCAAGACCGGTCCCGCCCGCCTGCTGTCGACATGGTCGACCCTGGCCGCGCGACTCAGCCTCCCCCTCGTGGCCCTGGCCGCACTGGCCGCCGCGCCCTCGGCGCGGGCCTGGGAGCCGACCAAGCCGATCGAGTTCGTGGTGCCCGCAGGCACCGGCGGTGGCGCCGACCAGATGGCGCGCTTCATCCAGGGCATGGTGGCCAAGCACTCGCTGGCCAAGCAACCCGTCGTGGTGGTCAACCGCTCCGGCGGCGCGGGAGCCGAGGGCTTCCTCGACGTCAAGAACGACAAGGGCAACGCCCACAAGATCGTCATCACGCTGTCGAACCTGTTCACCACGCCGCTGGCTACCGGCGTGCCGTTCAACTGGCGCGACATGACGCCGGTGCAGATGCTGGCACTCGACCAGTTCGTGCTGTGGGTGAACGAGGAGTCGCCCCACAAGACGGCCAAGGCCTACGTCGATGCCGTCAAGGCCGGCCCCGACCGCAGCTTCAAGATGGCCGGTACCGGCAGCAAGCAGGAAGACCAGATCATCACCGTGCTGCTCGAGAAGGCCGCCGGCAAGAAGATGATCTACATCCCCTACAAGGGCGGTGGCGACGTCGCGGTGCAGCTCGTGGGCAAGCACGTCGACTCCACCGTGAACAACCCCATCGAGGCCGAGAGCCACTGGCGCGCCGGCAAGCTGCGGCCCTTGTGCGTGTTCGACTCCAAGCCCATGCCCTACGCCACCAAGCTGACGGCGACGATGGCCTGGAAGGACATCCCGCCCTGCGCCAGCGCCGGCCTGCCGGCCGAGTACCTGATGCTGCGCGGCATCTTCATGCCGCCGGGCGTGACGCCCGAGCAGGTGAACTACTACCTCGAGCTCTTCAAGAAGCTGCGTGCGCTGCCCGAGTGGAAGGAGTTCATGGAGAAGGGCGCCTTCAACCAGACGGCGCTCACCGGCAAGGAGTTCTTCGACTGGCTCGGCCGCAACGAGCAGCAGCACCGGGTGCTGATGCGCGAAGCCGGCTTCCTGGCACAGTGAGCGGCTGATGGAGGACTCTCCCTCGATCGACTCCCGCTGGCCCGAGCTCGCCGTGGCCGGCCTGCTGCTGGCCGTGGGCGGCGTGGTCGTGGCCGACAGCCTGCGCATCGGCGTGGGCTGGGCCGACGACGGCCCGCAGTCGGGCTACTTTCCCTTCTACATCGGCCTGGTGCTGATCGCCAGCAGCGGCTGGGTTCTGATCGGGCAACTGTTGCGCTGGCGGGCGGCCGACCGGGAGGCCTTCTGCACGCGTGAGCAGGCCGGCCTCGTGTGGGCCATGCTGTGGCCCGTGGCGGTGTACATCGGCGCGATCCAACTGCTCGGCATCTACGTCGCGTCGGCGCTGCTCATCGGCTACTTCATGACGCGCCACGGCCGCTACCGCTGGGTGATCACCTTGCCGGTGGCGGTGGGCGTGCCCTTGACGTTCTTCATCGTGTTCGAACGTTGGTTCCTGGTGCCGTTGGCCAAAGGGCCACTGGAACGCCTGCTCGGGCTCTGAGCCTCTCCAAGTCTTCGAAAGCGCCCGATGGAAGAACTCGCGAACCTCGCGAACGGCTTTGCCGTTGCCGCGACCTTGCCCAACCTGGGCTTCATGTTGATCGGCATCGTCCTCGGGGTGCTGATCGGCGTGCTGCCCGGGCTCGGCGGTGCCAACGGCATCGCCATCCTGCTGCCGCTGACCTTCGGCATGAACCCCACCTCGGCGATCATCATGCTGAGCTGCATCTACTGGGGTGCCCTGTTCGGCGGTGCGATCACCTCGATCCTGTTCAACATTCCGGGCGAGCCCTGGAGCGTGGCCACCACATTCGACGGCCATCCGATGGCGCAGCAGGGCAAGGCGGCGCAGGCGCTCACGGCGGCCTTCACGAGCAGCTTCGTCGGTGCGCTGCTGGCCGTGGTGCTCATCACGCTGCTGGCGCCGCTGCTGGCGCAGTTCGCGCTGAAGTTCGGGCCGGCGGAGTTCTTCGCCGTGCAGCTGCTCACCTTCTGCAGCTTCGTCGGCATGAGCAAGGAGCCGGCGGCCAAGACACTGGCGGCCATGATGCTGGGCTTTGCGCTGGCGGCCGTGGGCATGGACGCCGTCACGGGCCAGCTGCGCATGACCTTCGGCCAGACCGAGCTGCTCAAGGGCTTCGACTTCCTGATCGCGGTCATCGGCCTGTTCGGCATCGGCGAGATCCTGCTGACGATGGAGGAGGGCCTGGCCTTCAAGGGCAAGAGCGCCAAGATCCGCTTCGCCGAGGTGCTCGAGACCTGGAAGGAGATGTTGCGTTACTGGAAGACCTTCCTGCGCAGCACGGCCGTGGGCTGCTGGATGGGCATCACGCCGGGGGGCGCCACGCCGGCGTCGTTCATGAGCTACGGCATGGCACGTCGCCTGAGCAAGAACCCGCAAGGCTTCGGCAAGGGCGACATCGAAGGCGTGATCGCGCCCGAGACCGCGGCCCACGCCGCCGGCACGAGCGCGCTGCTGCCGATGCTGACGCTGGGCATTCCGGGCTCGCCCACGGCGGCGGTGCTGCTGGGCGGCCTGCTCATCTGGGGCCTGCAGCCGGGGCCGATGCTGTTCGTCGAGCAGAAGGACTTCGTCTGGGGCCTCATCGCGAGCATGTACCTGGGCAACATCGTCGGCCTGATCGTCGTGCTGACGACGGTGCCGTGGTGGGCAGCCATCCTGCGCATCCCGTTCGCGGTGATCGCGCCGGTGATCATCGTCATCTGCGCCATCGGCGCTTACACCGTCAACAGCTCGATGTTCGACGTCTGGACGATGTTGATCTTCGGCGTGCTGGGCTACTTCTTCAAGAAGCTCAAGTACCCGCTCGCACCGCTGGTGCTGGCGCTGGTGCTGGGCGACATGGCCGAGGGCAGCTTCCGCCAGGCCATGCTGTCGTCGCAGGGTTCCTTGTCCATCTTCTGGAGCAATGGCCTGGTCGGCAGCATCTTCGGCCTGGCGATGCTGCTGCTGGTGTGGCCGCTGTGGGGCCACGCAAAATCGCTGCTTCGGGCACGCGAGCGCGCAGCCGGCGGTTGAACTCGGAAGAAGGCTTGGGCATGAAGATCACGGTCGTGGGCGCCGGCGCCATTGGCGGCTACCTGGGCACACGCCTGGCGCTGGCCGGCGAAGACGTCACGTTCATCGCGCGACGCCGCAACCTGGAGGCCATCAATGCCGACGGCTTTCGCCTCGTGCTCGAAGACGGCGCGCAGGAGCACGCCAGGAACGTGCGCGCCGTGCAGCACATGGCCGAGGCCGGCCCGCAGGACGTGGTGCTGCTCACGCTGAAGGCGCACCAGCTGCGCGAGGTGGTGGCCGAACTGCCCGCGCTGTACGGCCCCGACACGATGGTCGTGAGCATGGTCAACGGGGTGCCCTGGTGGTACTTCCATGCGCTGCCCGGCGCGCACCAGGGCAGGGCCGTCACGGCCGTCGACCCCGACGGCGCCATCGCCCGCGCGATACCGGCCGAGCGCGTGATCGGCAGCGTGGTGTACCCGGCGGCCGAACTGGTGGCGCCGGGCCTCGTCAAGCTCGTCGAGGGCAACCGCTTCACGGTGGGCGAGCCCAGCAACGAGCGCACGCCGCGGGTCGAGGCACTGAGCCAGGCGCTGATGAAAGCCGGATTCAAGGCGCCGGTGTCGCGCGACATCCGCAGCGAGCTGTGGATCAAGCTCTGGGGCAACCTGAGCTTCAACCCGATCAGCGCGCTGACGCACGGCACGCTGCAGGACATCGCCCGCTTCGCCCCCACGCGCGAGCTGGCGCGCCGCATGATGGCCGAGGGCCAGGCCGTGGCCGAGGCCCTGGGCGTGCGCTTCAAGATCACGCTCGAGCAGCGCCTGGCGGGTGCCGAGGCGGTGGGCGCCCACAAGACCAGCATGCTGCAGGACGTCGAAGCCGGCCGCGCGCTGGAGCTCGAGGCCCTGGTGGGTGCCGTCATCGAGCTGGGCACGATCGCCGGCGTGCCGACGCCGACCATCGACGCGATCTACGCCGCCACCAAGCTGCTGGAGCAGCGGTTCCTGGCCGATCACGGCCGGCTGGCCATCCAGCGCAGCTGACCGGCCCGCGCCCTCAGCGGGCGCTGCGGCTCAACCGGGCCAGGTCGTCGGGCGTGTCGGCGTCGGCAAAGGCCTCCGCGTCGTCGAAGTGCACGGTGGCCGCGCCCTGCGCCAGCGCGAAGCGGGCCACGCCCCGATCGCCACGCGCCAAGGCCACCGCCAGGGCCGGCGCCAGCGAACGGTGCAAGAGCGCGAACACCGGCTGCGGGCCGTCGGCCGTCGCGGCGATGGCCAGCGGCGCAGTTGCCGCGGCCTGCACACCCGCCATCAGCCGCTGGGCCAGATCGAGCGGAAAGTGCGGGGCGTCGCAAGGCACCGTCAGCAGCCACTCGGTCGACATGAGCCGCAGCGCCGCCTGCCAGCCGGCCAGCGGGCCGGGCAGATCCTCGGTCTCGTCGGGCCAGATCGGCAGGCCGAGCGCCGCATAGCGAAGCGCGTCGCGGTTGGCGTTGAGGGCCATCGGGCCGACCTGCGGCGCCAGCCGTGCCACGGCGTGGGCGGCGAGGCTGGAGCCCGCCCAGGGCAGCAAGGCCTTCTCGACGCCGCCCATTCTGCTGCCGCGGCCGCCACACAGCACGAGGCCGGTGATGGCCTCGCGCCGGGGTGGCGTCATCGCGTGGCCGGGTGGGCCAGGTCGCGCAGCAGCGTGGGGCCGGCCTGGCGCTCGACCTCGGCCATCAGGCCCTTGAAGAAGCCGGCCAGGGCCAGCAGCTCCAGCAGCACGAACATCGGCGCGACGAAGAGGCCGACCAGATCGTCGACGAAGGCCGGCTTGCGGCCCTCGTAGTAGTGGCCGACGAACTGGATCACCCAGCCCAGCACGAAGGCGCCCAGGCCCCAGGCCCACCACGCGCCACCGGGCACGGCGTGCGCCAGTGCCGCCAGCACCAGCCACAGCGCGCTGGTCGCCACGCCCAGCGCCAGCGCGCCGCGGCTCAGCGTCCAGGCGATCACCAGCGCCAGCACCAGCCACGCGGGCGACAGCGCCAGGCCGCCCAGCTCGAAGGCCGGGCGCGACAGCAGCACGAGGCTGCCGAACATGATCATCGGCACGCCGACGAAGTGGGTGGCGATGTTGCGCCGGTCGCGGTGGAATTCGGCGTACTGGCACAGCAGCTGAAGGGCCGGGCGGAAGGGGCTGGCCATGGGGTGTGTCTCCTGCGCCGCGGTGGCGCCATGCGGCACTCTAGCGCGGTCGCCGCACCTGACAGAATCCGCGGTGACCAACCGGGGGAAGCGCGTTGAGCATCAAGAGCGACCGATGGATCCGCCAGATGGCGGAGCAGCACGGCATGATCGAGCCCTTCGAGCCGGGGCAGGTGCGGCAGTCGCCCGACGGCCAGAAGATCGTGAGCTACGGCACCAGCAGCTACGGTTACGACATCCGCTGCGCGCCGGAGTTCAAGGTCTTCACCAACATCTACAGCACGGTCGTCGACCCGAAGAACTTCGACCCGAAGAGCTTCGTCGACATCGAGAGCGACGTCTGCATCATCCCGCCCAACAGCTTTGCGCTGGCGCGCACGGTCGAGTACTTCCGCATCCCGCGCAACGTGCTGACCATCTGCCTGGGCAAGAGCACGTACGCGCGCTGCGGGATCATCGTCAACGTCACGCCCTTCGAGCCCGAGTGGGAGGGTTACGTGACGCTGGAGTTCAGCAACACGACGCCGCTGCCGGCCAAGATCTACGCGGGCGAAGGCTGCGCGCAGGTGCTGTTCTTCGAGAGCGACGAGGTCTGCGAGACCAGCTACAAGGACCGCGGCGGCAAGTACCAGGGCCAACGAGGCGTGACCTTGCCCAAGACCTGAACCCGCCCGGGCTGTTCCACGAGGGGCGGAACCGGCGAATGGCAGTCCGGCATGAAGCGGCGACAACTGCAGCGATGGGCCATGCCGAGCCACTCCAACCGCTCGATCTCAACGGGGCTGTCCTCGGGCTGCAGTCCCATAATCGCCACCCGCTGCCGCTGACCCGGCCTTCACCCATCGATCTGACATGAACGACTTCCGATCCCTGTTCCCGTCTTGGTTTGTGCCTGGTGCGACGGCGGCCGCCGCCGTGTCTTTGCTGGCCGCCTGCGGCGGTGGAGGCGGTTCGGATCCGACGCCGCCGTTCGGGCCGAGCCCGACCATCAGCGCCAGCGCCGTGGCGCTGGAGGGCACCACCAACATCCAACCACAGTTCGGGCGCCGGGTCGTCCTCACGCTCACCGGCACCGAGCTGGCGGCGGGCAACCTGAACGTCAGCAATGCCGCCTGCAGCGGGCTGGAGCGCGGGTCCGCCGCGCCCTACGAAAGTGGGGCGACCACGGCCTACTACTTGTGCACGGTCAATGCCATCGGCACCGGTCGTTTCGACGTGCGCCGGGCCAGCGATGGCCTGACGCTGCGCAGCAGCGAGTACACCGTACCCGAGCCCCAGGTGCGGCTGGAGTTCAACAACGACCCCACATTCTTTCTGCAGCTCACGCTGGACACCCGCGCTGCCAACACGGTGCGCAACTTCCTCGACTATGTCAACGCCGGTTTCTACAACCAGACCGTGATCCATCGCCTGACGCCCGGGTTCGTGGCCCAGGGTGGCGGCTACACCGGGCCTGTCGGCGCCGCGTCGCCGACCCTGAAGCCCACCCGCGCAGCGATCGCACTGGAAATCGTGCCCGGGCTGCTCAACACCACGGGCTCGATCGCGATGGCGCGCACCAGCGCGCCCAACAGCGCCACATCGCAGTTCTTCCTGAACCTGGCCAACAACACGCCGCTGGACGGCGCCTATGCGGTCTTCGGTCGCGTCACCACCGGCGCCGGCCTGCTGGGCCCCGGTGGGGCCATTGCCTCGGCCCCCTGCACCGTGGTGAGCTGGCTGCCGGCCGACGGCTCTTGCCTGCCCACGCCCAACCTGGTGATCACGAGCGCGACACAGCTGCGCTGACACCGGTTGCAGCCTGGGCGGCGGGCTCTGAGCGAGCCCGCCGCTCGCCACCTTCTGGGCGCCATCGGGCCCCGGGCGCGTTCAGGGCAGTGTGATCACGGGGCTGGCGCTCCACAGCTTGGGCGCGTTCGGGTCGCCGCCACCGACGATGAAGCTGCCGGCCTCGCGCGCCAGCGGGCGCCAGCCGCCGTCCCAGTCCCAGGTGCTGACGAACACGCGGGCGCCGCTCAAGGTGGCGGGGTCGCCCAGGGCCTCGCTGGGGATGGTGAAGCGCACGGTGCGCGCTGCGGCGTCGCTGCTGATCTTGGCGGCGGGGGTGATGCTGCGGCCGTCGGCACGGGCATCCGCGCCTTCGGGCCCGAACAGCGCATTGCTCCAGCCGTGCGCGCGCAACCGCAGGTGCCAGCGCATGCCCTGGGGCAGCTCGGCATCCTGGCCCGGCATCGCGCGGGCGCCGTCGCTGCGGCCGGGCAGCTCGATGAAGACCGAGAAGGCCACGTGGTCGAAGCCGTTGGCCGGGCCCCAGACGCGTGTGAGGTCGGCCATCTCCAGTTCGAGGCGCAGTGCGCCGCCGGCCGACAGCACGCGCGTGCGCCGCAGGTCCATCTGGCGGGTGTAGCTCTCGTGCGTGGGGTAGACGTAGCGGCCTTGCAGGCCGCCGCCGGCGCCGTCGTGAATCGGGGCCTGCGGCACGTCGGCCAGCACGCGCCAGGGCAGCGCCACACGGAAGGTGGCGGCCTCGCTCACGCTGGCCTCAAGCGGCGTGCCGCTGCCGGCTGCGCGCAGCACCACGCGGTGCAGCAGGGCCGGGTCGGTCATGCGGCGGGTGTCGATGCGGGCGCTGAAGCGGCCGTCGGTTGCGGCCACCACGCGCTGGGCGCGAGCGGCATCGCCGTCGACGACCACGTCCAGCAGCGCACCGGGCGCGGCGCGGCCGGTGATGTCGAAGTCACCTTGCGCCGCCTCGGTGGGCAGGGCGTCGAGCGTCGGGCGCTGGGTGATGGCCGGCCCTGCCGGCGCCGCGGCGGCTTCCACGGCCCACACCGTGCCGCTGCGCGGCGGCAGGCTCAGGTGCAGGCGGCCCTGGGCATCGGCCTGCAGCTCCGGCGGCAGTGCTGCGGGCGTGTCGGCGTGGATGTCGAACAGCCGCCGCAGCCGCGCCCGGGGCGCGCCGACCTCCAGGTTGTCGGCGAAGCGCGGCGCATCAGCCGTGTTGAACAGCACGATGCGCGCCTGCCCCTCGTGCACGTTGCGCCAGGCCAGCACGCCCGGCCCGGCGCCGCCGGCCTGCAGCGGCTGCGGCAGCGCGCGCGAGAAGCCGCGGTGCGCCTTGCGCAACGCCACCGCGGCCTGTGTGTAGCGGAACAGCAGCGCCTGCGTGTCGAAGCGGTCGCGCCCGCCCGAGCCCCAGCCGGCCGCGAACATCGAGGCACGTTGTTCCACCAGCCCCTGCTCGGTGCCGTAGTACAGCACCGGGATGCCGGGCAGCGTCATCAGCGCCAGCAGCGCCTGCTTCATGGCGGGCTCGCCGCTCACGGCCAGCCAGCGGTCGAGGTCGTGGTTGTCGATGAAGCTGGGCAGGCGCCGCGGGTCGATGCCACGCGCATCGGCGGCCACCATGTCCTGCACGCGGCGCTGCAGCTCGGCCGGCGCGCGGCCGCGCGCGAACACGTCCACGAGGCCCGCGTAGAGCGGGAAGTTGAGCATGCCGCCCAGACGCTGCTGCCCCGCTTCGCCGCGGATGTAGCTCTCCAGCTTGCGCGTGTAGCGCGTCTGCCCCGGGGCGTCGATGCCGAAGCCTTCGCCGAAGGCGAAGAAGTCCTTGCGGCCGGTGCGCCGCGCCACCAGCGCCACGCCCGGCGCCTTCGGGTCGGTGGCGTAGAGGAAGTCCTCGAAGAACCCGGGCGGCACGTGGTACGCGGTGTCGATGCGGAAGGCATCGACGCCCACCTCGCGCACCCAGTAGCCGAAGCTGTCGCGCAGCGCGCGGCGCACGCGCGGGTTCTCGGTGTTCAGGTCGTCCAGGCCCGAGGTCTGGAAGTTCATCTCCTCGTCGCGCACCGTCACGTCGCGGATGTCCGGCGTCCAGTGGTAGATGCCGGCGCGGCGGTCTTCGGCGCGGCGCGGGTCGTTCAGGTGGAAGGGCGCCTGCAGCGGCCGCAGCATGGGGCGCGAGCCGGTGTTGGGGCGAAAGTCGGCCGTGGGGTCGTCGGCACGCCAGCCGGGGCCACAACTGAAGAAGTTGCCGGTGTGGTTGACCACCACGTCCTGCACCAGATACATCCCGCGACGGTGCAGCGCATCCGACAGGCGCTGGTAGTCGGCGAGCGTGCCCACGTGTGGGTCCATGCGCTTGAAGTGGCTGGCCCAGTAGCCGTGGTAGCCCCAGAAGCCGTGCGTGGTGTCGTGCCACTGGTTCAGCACCGGGGGCGTCAGCCACACGCCCGTGGCGCCCAAGGCCTGGATGTAGTCGAGCCGGCGGCGGATGCCTTCGATGTCGCCGCCGCTGTACTTGTTGCCGTCGCGCGCGTCGTGCTCGCCCAGGCCCTGGTCGTTGTTGCGCGGGTTGCCGTCGTCGAAGCGGTCGGTGAGCACGAAGTAGATGACCTGGTCGCGCCAGTCGGGCGAGGGCACGTGCAGCTTCAGGCCGCGCTGTGGCGCGGACTGGGGTGGGTTGCCGCCGCGCTGCTGCGCGGCCGCGGGCAGCACGGTGGCCGCCAGCAGGGCCCCGGCGAGAAGGGCTTGCCAGTGCTTGTTCATCGCGCGGCTCCCACTTCGAGTTGGCGCGCCTGCAGCAGCGCGGCGTGCGGCAGGGCTCTCGGATCCATGCGCTGCCCGTCCAGCCACACGCCGGGGCGCCGGCCGGGCACGATGGTGAGCCGCGTGCCATCGGCCCGCGCCAGCGTGGCGCGGCGCACCAGCGGCGTGCCGGCCACGTAGTTGCCGGAGGCCGGCACCACCGGGTAGAAGCCCAGCGTGGACAGCACCAGCCACGCACTCATCTGCCCGCAGTCGTCGTTGCCGATGATGCCGTCGGGCCCGCTGCCGTAGAAGCTGCGCGCGATGCGGCGGATCAGCGCGTGGACCTTCTGGGGCGCGGCCGTCCAGGCGTAGAGGTAAGCAATGTGATGGCTGGGCTCGTTGCCATGGGCGTACTGGCCGATCAGCGCTTCCTGCCCCAGGTGCTTGTTGGCGCCCGGGGCCTGCACGCTGAAGAAGCGGTCCAGCCAGGCCTCGAAGGCGGCCGGGCCGCCCATCTGCGCCACCAGGCCGGCTGGGTCGTGCAGCGCCGGCGTCAGCGTGTACTGCCAGGCGTTGGCCTCGGTGTAGTCGCCGGGGTTGTTCATCGGGCTCGTGGGCACCAGCGGGTCGAAGGGCTCGCGCCAGCGGCCGGCGCTGTCCTTGCCACGCATCATCTGCGTCTGGGCGTCCCACAGCTGGCGCCAGCCCTGGGCACGGCGTGCGAAGCGCTCGGCCACGTCGGGCTGGCCTGCGGCGCGCGCCACGCGGGCCACGGCGTCGTCGCCGATGCCGAGCTCCAGCGTCTTGCTCACCGACTCGTTGCCGATCTTGTCCAGCGGGATGTAGCCGAACTGCTCGTAGACGTCCCAGCTGCGATGCGCCCACTCGGGTGCGTTCGGCCGCGGCCGTGTGGAGGTCTCGACCATCGCCTGCAGCGCGGCCTGCAGGTCGAAGCCTGCACCCTGGCGATGCAAGCCCTTGGCCACCGCGTCGGCGATGACGGGCAGCGCCGGGTTGCCGATCATCGTGTGCGTCTCGCGGCCCCAGGCCGTCCACAACGGCAGGTAGCCCATCGCGCGGTGGTGGGCCAGCATCGTGTTGATGAAGCCCGGCACGCGCTCGGGCACCAGCAGCGTGAAGAGCGGATGCACGCCGCGGAAGGTGTCCCACAGGCTCAGGGTGCTGTAGTACGCGCCGCCGGGCGCTGCCATCACCTCGCCCGTGGGGCCGCGCACGCGGCCGTCGGCGTCGGCGATGTCGCTGGGGTGCAGCAGCGTGCGGTAGAGCGCCGAGAAGAAGATGGTCTTGAAGCGCTCGTCGGCGTCGATCTGGATGCGCGCGAGCAGCGCCTGCCACTGCGCATCGGCAGCGGCGCGCACGGCGTCGAAGGGCTGGGCCTCGTCCACCGCCAGGTTGCGGCGCGCGCCATCGACATCCACCGTGGACAGCGCGACGCGGGCGTGCAGCACGCGGCCCGCCGCCAGGTCGAAGTCGAGCACATAGCGCGCGGCCTTGTCGCCTGGGCGGGGCGGCAGCGTCGTCACGCGCGCGATGGGCCGATCGAAGCGCACGATGAACGAGGCTTCGCGCGCGACCCAGTTCTTCGAATGCGTGGTGCCGGTGAGCTCACCGCGCGCTTCGTCCACGCTGGAGCTGGCCTGCGTGACGCGCGGCCCGTCGCCGAACAGCAACCCGTGCTGCAGATCGACCAGCACCTGCACGCGGCCGGCCTGCGTGAAGGTGTAGCGGTGCACGGCCACGCGCTGCGTGGCGGTGAGCTCCACGCGCACGCCGTGGCCGGGCAGCGTGACGCGGTAGACGCCAGGGCGCGCGCTCTCGGTCTTCTTGTCGGGAGCGGCCGAGAAGTCGGTGCTTTGCGCCGACCAGCGCGTGCCGGCGGCGGGCATCAGCAGCACGTCGCCCAGCTCGGGGATGCCGGCGCCGCTGATGTGCGTGTTGGAGAAGCCCAGGATGCGTGGCGCGCGGTACTGGTAGCCGCTGCTGTAGCTCCAGCCCCGGTCGGCGTTGTCGGGGCCGGGGGCCACCATGCCGAAGGGCACCATCGCGGCCGGGGTGACGTGGCCGGTGCCGTCGGTGCCGATGAAGGGGTCGACATGGCGCGTGTGGTCGCCGCGGCCCGCGGCCGTGCTGGCGGTGGCGACCACGGCCAGCGCGAGCGCCAGCAGACTCTGCACCCACAGGTTCATGGTGTCGGGTTCCGGTTCGTGAGGGTCTGGCCGAAGAAGCGCAGCGTGTCTTCGAGGTGCTGCGCCCAGTAGGCCCAGCCGTGGCCGCCGTCGTGTTCGGCGTACCCGTGCGCGATGCCGGCGGCCTGCAGTTCGGCGTGCAGCTGGCGGTTGGCACCGATGAAGGGGTCGTCGCGCCCGCAATCGAAGCGCATGCGGGCAACGGTGCGGAAGCGCCGCGGAGCGAGGCGATGACGCTGTGGTCGGCCGGCGTGCGGACCCATCCGGCGCGGGTCTCGGCGATCAGCGCATCGAGCTGCGCGGCTTCGGTCACCGACGAGTGCCCGGCCGCTGCCACGAAGCGCGTCGGGTGCCGGCCGGCCAGCCGCAGCGCGCCGAAGCCCCCCATGCTCAGGCCCGCGATGAAGAGCGGCGACGCCTCGCTGCACGCGCTGCAGGCGGCGCGCGTGGCGGCCGGCACCTCGTCGACGATCCAGCGTTCGAAGTCCTGCTCGGCGTGGGCCACGTAGCCCGAGCCGTCACCCCAAAGGCCGTCGCTGGGCATGGCCAGCACCAGCGGCGGGATGGCGCCCGCATCGATGAGCCGCTGCGCGGTGAGGTGCGCGCCGCCCTGGAAGGCCCAGGCCCAGTGCGAGCCGTACACGCCGTGCAGCAGCAGCACCAGCGGCACGTCGGGCAGCGCAGCGGCTTGCGGCGGCACGAACAGCAGCACATCGGCCCGCTGGCCGAGCGCCGCGCTCTTGACGGTGACGAAGCGCAGGCCAGGGGGCGACAGCGCCGGGTCGGAGACTTCGAGGGTGCGGAACATCGTGGGTCCGGTCAGTCGAACAGGATCACGCCCTTGGCGCTGCGGCCGGCGAGCATGTCGTCCATCGCCCGGCCCAGTTCGCCCAGGCGGTAGGTGTGCGTGACCAGGCTGTCGAGCTGCAGCTGGCCGCGCGCGGCCCAGTCGAACAGGCGCGGGAAGTCGCGCTCCGGCTGGCAGCCGCCGTACAGCGGCACCAGGTAGCGCTTGTCCCACCAGAACTGCGGCATCTCCACGCTCACGGGGCCATGCGCGCCGCTCAGCTGCACGGCGTTGCCGCCGTTTCGGCACAGCTTCAGCGGCAGGAAGGCCAGCGCGGCCACGCCGGTGGCCTCGAAGGCGTGGTCGGCGCCGCGGCCCTCGGTCAGTGCGCGCACGGCAGCGGCCAGCTGCGAGGAGTCGAGATCGTCGGCCGCGGGTTCCAGCGTGTGCGTCGCCCCCAGGGCCACGGCGCGCTGCAAGGCCGCGGGCCGGCGGTCGATGGCGATGATGCGGGCCGCACCCGCCAGCCGCGCGCCTTGCACCACGCTCAGGCCCACGCCGCCGCAGCCCACCACGGCCACCGTGTCGCCGGGCTGCACCTGTGCCACGTTGACGGCCGCGCCCACGCCGGTCATCACGCCGCAGCCCAGGATGCAGGCGTGGCGCGCGGGCAGCTGCGCGGGCAGCACGGTCAGCGCCTCGGCGCGCACCAGCGTGTGATGGGCAAAGGTGCCGAGCTTGAACGAGCGCTCCACCGGCTGCCCGCGCCAGCGCGTGTGGCCTGGGGCCGGCGCGCTGCTGCCCAGCGTGGCGTCGACGCCATGCGTGCGCTCGCACAGCGAGCCACGCCCGCGCCGGCACTGCGGGCAGCGGCCGCAGGGGATGGCCCAGTTCAGCAGCACGGGCTGGCCGGGCTGCAACTGCGGCTGCTGTTCCGTCACGCCCGGCCCGACGCTGTCGACCACACCCGCGCCTTCATGCCCCAGCACCAGCGGGCCCGGCCAGTGCAGCGAGGCGTGGTCGGTGTGGCACAGGCCGGCGGCCTTGAGGCGCACGCGCACCTCGCCGGCCAGCGGCGCGCGCACCGAGACCGGCTCGATGACGAAGCCACCGCGGCCGTCGCCGATGGCGGCGTAGCTCTCCACCTCGTTGGCAGGCATGTGCAACGCGCTCAGCGCGACCAGATGACCGGGTTCTTGCGCGTGGCGATGACCTCGCCCTCGCGCGCCCCGGGGCACCACTGGTCGCGGTCGTTGGCCTGGATGGCGTTGAGCGCCGGCACGAGGCGCATGTCGGCGTCCATGTAGATCACCGTCATCACCGAGCGCGGCCGGTCGCTGACGTTCGGCCCGGCCTTGTGGAAGGTCCAGCCAAGGTGGAAGCTCAACTCGCCCAGATCGAAGGGCCCCACCTCGAAAGGGAAGCCGTGGCGGGCCATGTTCTCGCTGATCCTGGCCTCGCTCTCGTCGCTGATGCCCAGGTCGCGCCCGAAGGCCACGCCCTGGCTGCCGGCGTAGAAGCCCAGCGGGCCCATCTCGGCGGGCACGGCCTGCAGCGGGATCCACGCGGTGATGGTGCGGTCGCTGGCCAGCGGCCAGTAGTACTGGTCGGCATGAGCCGGCGTGATGCCACCGCCGGGTTCCTTGTACAGGCTCTGGTCGTGGTACAGGCGCACGCCGCGCACCGCCAGCAGCTCGGCCGCGATGCGGCCCAGCCGCTGGCCCATCACGAAGCGGGCCACCAGGGCGCTGCGTTCCCACAGGTTCATCACCTGCAGGAAGGCGCGGTCGTAGGTGCTGCGCTCGGCCAGCGGGCGGCTCTCGGTGTTGAGGTCGATGGTCAGGCGTGTGATCTCGGCCCCGAAGTGCGCCAGCGTGTCGGGCGAGAGCACCTGCTTGAGCTTGATGCAGCCGTCGCGGCGGAAGGCGTCGATCTGCGCGGGCTGCAGGGCGTAGGGGCTGTCGAGATCGGGCCAGAGGGCGGTGTGATTCATGTTGGCGATTGAGGAGGTCATGGCGGGTAGGGGCGCAAAGGCTCAGGCCAACGGCGCGACCATCACCGCGCCGGGCGGCAGGTGCAGCTGCGCGCCGTGCAGCGCGGCGCCGCCATGCACGAACAGCGGCGCGGCACCGGGGGCCGCGGCGGCGGGCATGGGCAGCGTGGCCGCGCTGGCACCCAGGTTGAAGGCCAGCCACAGCGCGTCGGTGCCGTGGGCATCGGTGTGCTGGCGGCGCAGCACCAGCAGGTCGCCGTCGGCCACCAGGGCTTCGAGCTCGCCCAGGCGCAGGGCGGGGTGCGCGCGCCGCAAGGCCAGCAGACGCCGCGTGGCGTGCAGGGTCGAGGCCGGATCGGCCTCTTGCCGGTCCACGGCCAGCGGCGCATGGGCCGGGTCCACCGGCAGCCAGGTTCGCGCGGCACGGCTGAAGCCGCGCTGTGGCGCATCGGCCTGCCACGGGAACGGCGTGCGGCAGCCATCGCGGCCGGGGTTCAGCGGCCAGTTCGCCAGGCCATAGGGATCGCGAATGTCGTCGAAGGCCAGGGTGCTCTGCGGCAGGCCCAGCTCTTCGCCCTGGTACAGGAACACCGTGCCGCGCAAGGCCAGCAGCAGCGCCAGCCAGGTGACGGGCGTGGCGCCGGCGTGGACCGGCCCGGCTTCGGTGCCGCCGCCGAAGGCGAAGGCCCCCGCGGCGCCACCGCCCCAGCGCGAGGCCACGCGCGGCGCGTCGTGGTTCGAGAAGGCCCAGCTCGGCCAGGCTTGCCGACCCGCGCCTTCGGTCCAGGGCGCCAGGCATCGCAGCACCTGCGCGGCATCGGGCCGGTCGCCCAGGAAGGCGAACGAGTAGGCGGTGTGCAGCCGCTGCGCGCCCTGCGTGTAGGCCACCATCGTGGGCAAGGGCTCGGCGCCGCCGATCTCCGCCACGGCCATGCGGCTTGGGCCGCCTGCGCCGTAATGGTCCATCAACGCGCGCAGCCGCTCGAAGAAGGCCGGCGCCTCGGGCTGGTCGGCGTTGTGCAGGTGCTGTTGCATCAGCACTGGCGCATCGCCGCGCCGGCCCTCGGGTGTCGGCGGGTTGTCCTGCAGGCCGCGGCTGTGGAAGTACAGGTTCGCGGTGTCCAGCCGGAAGCCGTCGACGCCGCGTTCGAGCCAGTGCCGGGCGATCTCGAGCACCGCGTCCTGCACGGCCCGGCAGTGGAAGTTCAGGTCGGGCATCTGCGGCAGGAAGTTGTGCAGGTGGTACTGCCGCCGGCGCGGCTCCCAGCGCCAGGCCGGGCCGCCCATCCAGCTTTGCCAGTTGTTGGGCGGGCTGCCGTCGGGCTTGGCGTCGGCCCACACGTACCAGTCGGCCTTGGGGTTGTCGCGGCTGGCGCGGCTTTCCTGGAACCACGGGTGTTCGGCGGCGGTGTGGCTCCAGACCTGGTCGATCACCACCTTCAGGCCCAGCCGGTGGGCCTGGGCCAGCAGCGCATCGAAGTCGGCACCGGTGCCGAACAGCGGGTCGACGCCCAGGTGGTCGGCCACGTCATAGCCGAAGTCGCGCATCGGGCTCGTGAAGAAGGGCGAGAGCCAGATGCCGTCGACACCCAGCGCGGCGACGTAGGGCAGCCTGGCCGTCACGCCGGCCAGGTCGCCGACGCCGTCGCCGTTGGCGTCGGCAAAGCTGCGCGGGTAGATCTGGTAGAGGGTGGCGCCGCGCCACCAGTCGCTGCTCATCGGCGGTGATCCCGGATGAAAACCGGTAGTCTCGCGACGAATCGCGCCCCGATCAGCCTGCTCTCGGGCCTTGAATGACTGTTTTCAAACCTTCTGCTTCCGGGTAAGCCCGGTTCCCTTCACGCCCTGGCCCGACCATGAGGATCACCCGCGAGCCGATCCACCACACCGAGGAATCGCTGCGTTGCATGCACCTGGAACTCCCCACGTTCCGTGGTGGCCTGCACCGCCATGGGCACTGCGAGCTGACCTGGATCGAGCGCGGTCAGGGTCTGCGCTGGGTGGGCGACAGCGTGGAGCCGTTCTTCGACGGCGACCTGGTGCTGGTGGGCAGCGAAACGCCCCACCTGTGGGCCAGCCGGGGCGCGCCGTCGGCCCACGGATGCGCCGCCACGGTGCTGCAGTTTCCGCCCGACTGGCCGCAGCGCAGTGGTCTGCCGGAGCTCAAGGCGGTGGCCCCGCTGCTGGCCCAGGCCGCACCCGGCGTGGAGGTGCTGGGCCCCACGCGCACCGACGTGCAGGGCCTGCTGGCCCGGTTGCCCGGGTCGACGGCCCAGCGACGCGTGGCCGTGCTCATCGAGGTGCTGGGCTGCCTGCTCGCGGGCGCCGCTGATCTGCGTGCGTTGTCGACCACGGGGGCCCCGACCCCTGCGTCAGCGTTCCGGGCCGGCCCGAGCCCGCAGCGCATGGACCGCGTGCTCAGCTGGATCGAGTCGCATCTGGCCGATGAGCTGTCGGTGGACGAGGCAGCCGCGGTGGCGCATGTCAGCCCGGCGGCCTTCGGACGCTTCTTTCGGCGCGAGGTGGGCAAGAGTTTCACCACGTACGTGAACGATGCGCGCTGCGGCTGGGCGGCCCTGCGCCTGATCCAGGGCCCGGAGCCGATCGCGCAGATCGCGCAGGCCTGCGGCTTTCCCACGCTGTCCAACTTCGGCGAACAGTTCCGGCGGCGCTACGCGATGTCTCCGCGGGACTTTCGCGCAGGCCGCATTGATGCGCTGCGAGGTCACCAGGCGGCTGCCTCGGATGGCGGGCCCTGAAGCGCGAGCCGAATCTCGGGTAACTGGGCCGCTTGGAGTGCGCCAGCGAACAGACCCGCGAGGTCGGGGCCCACAGGCTGCGCCTTTCGGGCCCCGCAGGTTCGATCCCGACCAGGAGTTCCACCCATGCTCTTCGACAAGTTCTCGGCCCGCTCGCTGCAACTCACCAACCGCATGGTGATGGCGCCCTTGACACGCAGCCGGGCCACGCCGGAGCACATGCCCAATGCGCTGATGGCCACTTACTACGGCCAAAGGGCAACGGCCGGTCTCATCATCACCGAGGGCACCTCGCCCAGTCCGCATGGCCTGGGCTACCCCCGCATCCCCGGGCTGTACGACGAGGCGCAGGCGGCCGCCTGGAAGGCCACCACTTCAGCCGTCCATGCACAAGGCGGCAAGATCTTCGTGCAGTTCATGCACTGCGGCCGGGTGGCGCATGTCGCCAACCTGCCGGCCGGTGCCGAGGTGCTGGGCCCCGGCACGGCGGTGTGCCCGGGCGAGATGTACACCGACGCGCTGGGCATGCAGCCGCACAGCCCGCCGCGTGCGATGAGCAACGATGACCTCCTGCACGTCATAGACGAACACGTCGCCGCCGCGAAGCTCGCGATGGACGCGGGCTTCGACGGTGTCGAGCTGCACGGCGCCAACGGCTACCTGATCGAGCAGTTCCTCAACCCGCTGGTCAACCTGCGCACCGACGGCTACGGCGGCAGCATCGAGCGCCGCAACCGCCTGGCGCTGGAGATCGCACGCGCCACGGTCGCCGCGATCGGCCGCGACCGCGTCGGCATCCGGCTCTCGCCCTATGGCGTGTTCAACGGCACCGGCGAGTTCCCCGAGGTGCAGGCGCAGTACCTCACGCTGGTGCACTCGCTGTCTGCCCTGGGCCTGCTGTACGTGCACCTGGTCGATCACTCGTCGATGGGTGCGCCGCCGGTGCCTGCCGACTTCAAGCTCAAGCTGCGCGAAGCCTTTGACGGGCTGTTCATCCTGTCAGGCGGTTTCGACCGCGCCGGTGCCGAACAGGCCCTGACCGACAAGCGAGGCGACCTCATCGCCTTCGGGCGGCCGTTCCTGGCCAACCCCGACCTCGTGGCACGCATGCACCAGGACGCTCCACTCAACACCCCCGACGCCGCCACCTTCTACGTGCCCGGCGCCAAGGGCTACACCGACTACCCGACGCTGGCGGCCTGATCCATGCACACCGCGGGATGAGCTGCCCATGACGGGCCGACGCATCAACCCGGACAACGGCAAGTGGCGCCGCCGCTTCGATCACGGCGTGCTGCGGGTGCATTGATGGATGCCGGTTGGCAGCGTCTGCCCTTGCTGTGGCTGCTGGCGCCGTTGCTGTGGCTGCAGGCGCGGCACGTTCGGCGCGTCACGCCCCTGAAGCCCGAGCCGCCGGGCCACCGCGCCGGCACCTGCGGCCGCGGCTCCCTGGTGCGCCTGCTCGTGGCGGGCGACTCCGGTGCGGCGGGCGTGGGGGCCCCGACACAGGAGCAGGCGCTCTGCGGCCAGCTCGTGCAGCGCCTGAGCCTGCATCACACGGTGCAGTGGTGCGTGCTGGCGGTCAACGGACTGGACTCGCCGGGGCTGCTCCAGCTGCTGCAGGACGCCCCGTGCACGCGCTTCGATGTGGTCGTGCTGTCGATGGGTGCCAACGACGCCACCGTCCTGTGCGCGCCGCGGCGCTGGGCCCAGTGGCAGCGCCGCCTGGCCGAGCTCATCGATCTGCGCTTCGCGCCGGCCCTGCTGGTGCACAGCGCCGTCCCGCCCATGCATGCCTGCCTGGCGCTGCCGCAACCGCTGCGCTGGTTCATGGGCCGCTGGGCCCGGCAGATGAACCAGATGCTGGCCGAGCAGCTGTTTGAACAGGTCGGGCGCACGATGCACTGGCATCCGGAGACCACGACCACGGCGGGCCTGGCGGCAGACGGCATCCATCCGAGTTCCGAGGGCTATGCCGTGTGGGCCGACGACCTGAGCCGGCGCATCCTGGCCGCACAGGCCGTCTGCGCGGGGCGGGCGGCTTGATCGAGCGGCATGAACACGTCGTTCAGGCCTGGTACACATGGTGCGGGGCACAGTGGCGGCACGGTCGGATCTTCGTTCGCCACACGTCCTGCGCCCAGGGGCTCAATCCCGCGGCGCCCGTCCACAGACTCCGACGACCCCTCAGCCTGCCGTGTCTCTACCTGACTTCACCACCGCGCAACTCCTGGGCTGGATTCTGGTGGCGCTGTTGCTGCAAGCCTCGGTCGGGATCGGTGTGGCCATCTCGCGCCGCTCCCGCGCAACGGCGCAGGCTGAGCCGGCTGCGACGCCTGCCGCGAGGTCAGCGAGCGGCGCGGCCTGGGCGGGCACCCGCGAGTTTCGGGTGGTCTCGCGCGAGTATGAGGACGCCGCACGCTCACAGTGCTCGTTCTACCTGCAGCCCGTCGATGGCCAAGCCTTGCCCGAGTTCCGACCGGGCCAGTTCCTGACCTTCGTTCTGCAGGTGATGGACGATGCCAGGCCGGGCGAACGCCGAACGGTGACGCGCTGCTACTCGCTGTCCGATGCGCCCGCGCCTGACCACTACCGGGTCAGCATCAAGCGCGTGCCACCTCCGTCGGATCGCCCCGATCTCGCGCCTGGCGTGTCGTCGAACCACTTTCACGATCAGGTGCAGGTCGGCGATGTGCTTCAGGTGAAGGCCCCTTCAGGGCACTTCTGCATCGATCCGGACCCCAGCGTGCCGACCGTGCTCGTGGCGGGCGGCATCGGCGTCACGCCGATGATGAGCATGCTGCGTTGGTGCCTGGCACGGCAGCCCGAGCGCCCGGTCTACCTCTACTACGGCCTGCGGCGGCGCGAGGAACATGCGTTCAAGTCCCAGCTCGAAGCATGGGCCAGCGCGCATCCGCGCTTCCAGCTGCACGTGGTCTACAGCCGCCCTGGCGATGAAGACGTGCAGGGTCGGGACTTCCAGCACACGGGCCGCGTGGACCTCGCGCTGCTTCAGCGGACCCTGCCGCATGGCCGCCACCAGTTCTACATCTGCGGCCCGGCGGCCATGATGGAAAGCCTGGTGGCGGCGCTCGCCGAATGGGGTGTGCCCGACGCGGATGTGCACTTCGAGGCCTTCGGACCGGCTTCCGTGCGCAGGGCCGCCCCTGCGATTGCAGGCCCCGGTGCGACAAGCTCGTTGGCGACGTCCGACGTCGCGATGGAAGTGCAGTTCAAGCGCTCGGGGCGCACCCTCACCTGGGACGGGAGCGACGCCAACCTGCTGGACTTTGCCGAGCGGCACGGCGTTGCCGTCGAATCGGGCTGTCGATCCGGCAGTTGCGGCAGCTGCGAGACCCGGCAGCTCGCGGGGGCGGTGGACTACGCCCAGCAGCCGGACTGCGATCCGACACCCGGTCACTGCCTGCTGTGTGTCGGCCGTCCCGCATCGGCCCTGGTCCTTGACGCATGACACGGGACGCCTGATGCCACTGCAAGCCCAACTGCTTCGCAACGAAGTCCTGCCCTTCGGGCTGTACATGGTGGCGCTGCTCATGTCCACGCTGGCCATCGACGCTGCGCTGCATCTGCTGAACATCGTCTGGATCGGCCGCTGGCTCGGTATCCCCGGCGTGCTGCTGATCCTGGGTTCGTTCGGCTACTCGATGCGCAAGCGGAAGTGGCTACGCTCGGGCAATCCCGCCACCTTGCTGCGCTGGCACGAAGGGCTGGCCTGGCTGGGTTCGCTGCTGGTGCTGGTGCACGCCGGCATTCACTTCAACGCCATCCTGGCCTGGCTGGCGGTGGCGGCGATGCTCATCAACGTCGGCAGCGGCCTGACCGGCAAGTACCTGATCGCCCGCAGCCGGCGCAGGCTCGACGAGGCACGCCTGCGCATGCGCGACCAGGGCCTGTCCGCGGATGAGTCGGCCGATCGGACCTACTGGGACACCCTGACCTTCGACGCGGTCAAGAAGTGGCGCGTCATCCACTTCCCGATCACCCTGGCCTTCGGCGTCCTGGGCCTGGCTCACATCATCGCCACGTTCCTGTTCTGGGGCTGGAAGTGAAGGGGCGCTGGCTGTTCTGGGTGATCGCGGCCAATCTGTTGGTGCTGATCGGCTTGGCATTCGCCTACCCGCACCTGATGGTCAGCCCGGGGCCGGTGGTGGCCGCGCATGCGGAGGTGGGTACCGATTGTTTTGCCTGCCACAAGCCCGGGCGCGGCGCGGCCGCCGCGCTGTGCATCAAGTGTCACGCGCCGCCGGACATCGGTCTGCGCACGACGAAGGGTGTCACGGTCACCCCAGACTCGGCACAGCCGCGCCTGAAAACGTCGTTCCACCAGGAGCTGATCGAGCAGGACTGCATGGCGTGCCACACCGATCACCGCAGCCCACGGCTTGCACAGCAGAGCCGCAAGGCCTTCTCGCATGCCCTGTTGCGCCCGGCCGTGAAGATGCAGTGCGAGGGCTGCCACCAGAAGCCCACGGACCGGCTGCATCAGAAGGTCGCTGGCGACTGCCAAGCCTGCCACCGGCAAGATGGGTGGAAGCCTGCCACCTTCGATCACGCCAAGTCGTTCGTGCTCGATCGCGACCACAACGCCGAGTGCGTGACTTGCCACAAGGGCCAAGACTACAGGGCCTACACCTGCTACGGCTGCCACGAACACACGCCGGCCAAGATCCGGGCCGAGCATGGCGAGGAAGGCATCCGCGACGTCGAGAACTGCGTCGAATGCCACCGGGATCCGGGCTTGGAACCCGACAAGTCCGGGGTGAAGAGGGGCAGTGGCAGCCGCAAGAAGGATTGAGCGGTGCGGGACACCGGCGTCCTGGGGCACGGGCCGCCGTTTGCCGGGCGTGCGCTGTCGTGCAGCAAGCCCCTCTGGCCGACAGGATCCCCGGCGCCTGAATCGGTCGATTGACCGGCCGGAACCCGGCTTTTCGAACGATTGGCAGCACGCCCGGGTGCCGACACTGCGATCCCAAGGCCGGCGATGCACGCTGGCAGCCGAGGTCGCCGATGCAAGCCCATCTCCTGTCTGGTTCGTCGTTGGTCGCCGCCCCGCTGGTGCCGCTGGTCGCGCCGGTGCGCGTGGAGCAGCTGCGCGAGCTGAGCACCTGGATGGCACTCGACGGCCAGCGCGTGAGCCTGAGCCGCCTGTGCGTGGACCGCGTCTACGCGCTGGAACTGCTGGCGCAGGCCCACGCCAGCGACCTGGAGCCGCTGCGCGAACTGGCGGTGACGCTCTTCGCCGCCTTCGAGCGCAGCGACGCCCGCACCGCACACTGAGGCGCGCACCCCAAAATGCCGGCTCCGAGGAGGGCCTGGCATGAAGTGGGAAGGGCACGAGACGAGTCGCAACGTCGAAGACCGCCGCGGCGAGGCGCCCGGCGGGCAGTACCGCGAGCCGCGTCTGGTGCTGTTTCGTGGCGCCACCCCCACCGCCTGCGGCACCGGCGAAAGCGCCATGGGCCCGTTCTACTGTCCGGGCGACAGCAAGGTCTGCATCGACCTCGACTTCTTCGACACGCTGTCGCAGCGCCTCGGTTCCCCCGGCGACTTCGCCCAGGCTCACGTCATCGCCCACGAGGTCGGCCACCACTTGCAGAACCTGATGGGCATCACCGCCAAGGTCGATGCGATGCGGGGCAAGGTCTCGCAGGCGCAGATGAACGCGTTGTCGGTGCGGCTGGAGCTGCAGGCCGATTGCCTGGCCGGCGTGTGGGCGCACCACTCGCAGAAGGGCAAGGGCTGGCTGGAGCGCGGCGACATCGAGGAGGCGCTCAACGCCGCCTCGCAGATCGGCGACGACACGCTGCAGCGCGCCTCGAAGGAGCAGGTCGTGCCCGAGAGCTTCACCCACGGCACCTCGGCGCGGCGCGTGGCCTGGTTCAAGCGCGGGCTGGAAGGCGGGCGCATCGACGGCTGCAACAGCTTCGAGTCCAAGTAAGCGTCAGCAGGGCGGCCGCCGGTTGTGGCCTAATCCGGGGTTTTGTCCGAAACCTTCCGGAGCCAGCCATCATGGGCAACAAGATCGTCACCGAAGCCGACCGCAAGGCCTCCCCGCGCCCCGTGGCGCCCAACGGCGTGACCGTCACCACCATCCGCGGTCAGCGCATCAGCCTGGAGCGCGGCTCGCACACCCGCAGCAAGAAGAACACCGGCAAGCGCGCCAAGAGCGGCGGCTGATCGACGCGGGCGCTTCAGCGCCTGCGCACGAGGGTGACCTGATGCTGCGCATCACCGAACTGCGCCTGCCGCTCGACCACCCGGAGCCGGCGCTCCGCGCGGCGGTGCTGGCCCGGCTCGGATTGGCTGATGCGGCCGTCGGCGACATCCAGGTCTTCCGCCGCGGCTACGACGCGCGGCGCAAGTCCGACATCCAACTGGTCTACACGCTCGACGTCGCCTTGCACGGAGCGGGTGACGACGCGGCCGTGCTGGCCCGCGCCGCGGGCGACGCCCACCTGCGGCCCGCACCCGACACCCGCTACCGCGTCGTCGGCCGCGCCGCGCCCGGCAGCCGCAGCGGCCGCCTGCGCCCGGTGGTGGTGGGCTTCGGGCCTTGCGGCCTGTTCGCCGCGCTCATCCTGGCGCAGATGGGCCTGGAGCCGCTGGTGCTGGAACGCGGCAAGGACGTGCGCCGCCGCACGCAGGACACCTGGGGCCTGTGGCGCAAGGGCGTGCTCGACCCCACCAGCAACGTGCAGTTCGGCGAAGGCGGGGCCGGCACCTTCAGCGACGGCAAGCTCTGGAGCCAGATCTCCGACCCGCGCCACCTCACGCGCAAGGTGCTCACCGAGTTCGTAAAGGCCGGCGCGCCGGAAGAGATCCTCTGGGTCAGCAAACCGCACATCGGCACCTTCCGGCTGGTGAGCATGATCGAGAAGATGCGCGCCGACATCGAGGCTCTCGGCGGCAGCATCCGCTTCGAGCAGCAGCTGTCTGATCTGCACATCGAAGACGGCGCGCTGCGCGGCATCACGCTGGCCGGCGGCGAGCAGATCGACTGCGAGCACCTGGTGCTGGCGCTCGGCCACAGCGCGCGCGACACCTTCGAGATGCTGCATCGGCGCGGCGTGTTCCTCGAGGCCAAGCCGTTTTCGGTGGGCTTCCGCGTCGAGCACCCGCAGGGCGTGATCGACCGCGCGCGCTTCGGCAAGAGCGCCGGCCACCCGCTGCTGGGGGCGGCCGACTACAAGCTCGTGCACCACGCGACGAACGGCCGCAGCGTCTACAGCTTCTGCATGTGCCCGGGCGGCACCGTGGTGGCCGCCACCTCGGAGGCCGGGCGCGTGGTGACCAACGGCATGAGCCAGTACTCGCGCGCCGAGCGCAACGCCAACGCCGGCATCGTGGTGGGCATCTCGCCCGACGACTACCGCCAGACCCCGGGCGAAGGCCCGGTGAACCCGCTCGACGGCATCGCGTTCCAGCGCTACTGGGAAAGCCGCGCCTTCGAGCTGGGCGAGGGCGGCTACCGCGCGCCGGGGCAGTTGCTCGGCGACTTCGTCAAGCGCCAGCGCTCGCGCGTGCTGGGCGAGGTCGAGCCCTCGTACAAGCCCGGCGTGACGCTCACCGACCTGGCCGACCCGGCGCGCCCCAGCCTGCCCGGCTACGTGCTCGACGCCATCCGCGAGGCGCTGCCGGCCTTCGACCGCCAGATCGCCGGCTTCGCGCGCCCCGACGCCGTGCTCACGGGCGTGGAGACCCGCACCTCGTCGCCGCTGCGCATTCGCCGCGGGCGCGATTTCCAGAGCGTCAACGTGCGCGGCCTGTATCCGGCGGGTGAGGGCGCGGGTTATGCCGGCGGCATCATGTCCGCCGGGGTCGACGGCATCGAGGTGGCCGAGGCGCTCGGCCGCGCGCTGCTCGAGGCCGAGGCGGGCGAGGTGGCCTCAACCCCCGCCTGAGTGCGTGGGCCCCGGCGTCGTCGCAGCGGGCTTCACCATCGGCCAGCCGCGCCGCGCCCAATCGCTCATGCCGCCGTGCACGTAGCGCACGTGGCCAAAGCCCTGTCGGCGCAGCGCCTTCAGCGTGTTGCTGCTGCGGTTTTGCGTGCGACAGATCAGCAGCACCGGCCGCGACGGGTCGGCCGGCAGCTCGGCGATGCGGCGCGACAGCTGGCTCATTGGCAGCAACAACGCGCCCGCCGCCACGCCGGTGGCGTGCTCGCTGCTTTCGCGGATGTCCACCAGCAGCGCCTGGCCGGATTCGTGCAGCTGCCGCGCCTCGTCCAGTGTCGCCACGTCGGCAGACGAGGGCGGCTGGGAACAGGCGATCTGGGGCAGCAGGGCGCTGCCCAGGGCCAGCAGGGCGACGCGGCGTCGCACAGGCGCAGGAGTAGAGTTCGGTCTCATCGAATATCAGTTTAGGCTGATATCAAGCGTCCGAGCCCGACATGGCCGTCAAGACCCTCACCAGTCCGCGATGCTGAGCAGCCAACGAGCGATGGCGCTGGGGACGGCGCTCGTGCTGGCGCAGTTCGGGCTGATGACCTGGCTCGTGGCGCTCGGGGCTTCCGCGCTGATGCCCTGGCCGGGCGGGCTGCGGCTCGGGCTGGCGGCGCTGTTGGCGCTGGCCGGGGCCGCGCTGGGTGCCGCCGCGCTGCGTGCCAACCGGCCCGGCAACTTCAACATCCATCCCGCCCCACGCGAGGGCGGGCAGCTGGTCGAGCACGGCCCCTACCGCTGGCTGCGCCACCCGATGTACTCGGCCGTGCTGCTGCTGTGCGCGGCGGCAGCCGTGCTGGCCGCCAGCGGGACGGGTCTGCTGGCCTGGCTGCTGCTGCTGGCGGTGCTGGTGGCCAAGGCGCTGATCGAAGAGCGGTGGCTCGCCGAGCGACATGCCGGCTACGCGGCCTACTGCCGCCGCACCGCGCGGCTGCTGCCGCGCGTCTTCTAGCGCTTGGGCTCGGCCGGCAGGGCCCGCGGCCCGGGCAGCAGGCCGCGCGCGCCGAAGCCCCCGAGCAGGCGGCGCGCTGCAATGCCGGCCACCTGGTGGTTGCGGTCGCTGAAGTTGGACGCCACCTGCTCGATCACGGCCTGCAGCAGGGCACCGATGAGGCCGCCTTGCTGTTGGCCGCGCTGCTCGGCACTGCTGGCACTGGCGCTGCCGGTCCAGAGGGTGCGGCCGTCGCGGAGATCGACGAGCCGGGCATCCACGGTCACCACCGAGTCGGAGCTGATGACGCGGTAGACCGAGCCGTAGCTGCGGATGTCCATGTACAGCGCCGCGTCGGCGCCGAACACCTGGCGCAGGCGCTGCACCGAGATCTGCTGGGCGTCTTGCGGCGTCTGCACGCCGTTCAGGCGCAGCGTTTCGTTCACCAGCGCGACGGGCATCACGTAGTAGCCGGCCTCCGACAGCGGGTAGACGGCTTGCGCCATCAGGCTGGCGGGGGCCTCCACGTCGGGTGTGTTGTTCACCGGCGGCATCACCAGCACCGACGCAGGCCGCGCCTCGCGCAAGGCGGGCCAGGGGTCGGCCGAGGGCGCTTCGACGCTGGCGCAACCGCCCAGCAGGCCCGCGACGACGGTGATCAAGGCCAACGAAACGCGGCGGATGCAGATGCTCATTTCGGGGCCTCGCCGGCTGACTTGCGCGCGTTCTTCAACAGGAGGTCCATGTAGGCGGCCGACTCGGGGTACAGCGTCTTCTCCATCTGCAGGTGGCGCACGGCCAGCGCCTCGTTGCCGAGCTGGGTGTACAGCAGGGCCAGGTGGGCATGCAGGCCGGGTGGCGCGGCGCGTGCGGCGCCGGCGCTGCGCTGCAGATGCTCTTCCAGCAGGCTGGCCTGGCGCGCGGCATCGCCGCCCGCCTGCCGCAGGTGCACGGCCAGCGCCTGAGGGTAGGTGCCCCAGTCGTACAGCGTGCTCGGAGGGGTGGCGCAGCCGGTGATCAGGGCCGTGGCCAGCACGGTCAGCCAGACCGAAGGGCCGCGGATGGGCAGGCTCGCCGCCATCAGGGCCGCTGAACTTTCCAGGCGCCGCTTGCCAGCCCGGCCACGAGCCGGTCCACGGCCTCGCGGATGGCCAGGTCGAGCACCTTGCCGTTGAGCGTGGCGTCGTAGCTGGCGGTGCTGCCGAAGCCGAGGATCTCGCGCTCGGACAGCGTGTACTCGCCGCCGCCGGCCACGGAGTACACCACTTCGGACGTCAGCGGATTGACGATGTTGAGTGTGACCTTGGCATAGGCCACCTGCGTCTTGCCGCGGCCGAGCAGGCCGAAGAGCGCGCGGTCGCCCACTTCCTTGCGGCCGAACTCGCTGACCGCCCCAGTGACGAGGAAGTCAGCGCCCTTGATGGCCTGCGCGGCTTGGCGCAGCGCGGCTTCCTGGCGCGCCTCGGCCATGTTCTCGCGGTCGAGCACGTTGAAGCGGTTGGTCTGCTGCAGGTGCGAGACGAGGATGGTCTTGCTCTGCGAACCGAGCCGGTCGCCGCCCTCGGCGAAGATGCCGCGGCCGAAGCTCGAGCGGTTGTCGAAGTTGCCCACCGAGATGGGCGCCTTCGGGCCGGTGTAGGCCGGCGCCGTGCTGGCGGCGGCGGCCGTGCGGGCCGGCTCGACGGCGCGCGAGGTTTCGGTGGTGGTGCAGCCGGCAGCCAGGGCGGCAGCGAGCAGCGCGAGGAGGGTGGTGCGGAGTGTCTTCATGCCCGAAGTATCCGTCAGTCGTCGAGCAAGGATTCGTCCCAGGCGTGCACCCGTTGCGTCTGCTCCCCCAGGCCGAGGATGCCCAGTCGCATGGTGTCGCCCGACTTGAGGTATTGCGGCTGGGGCTTCATGCCCATGCCCACGCCGGGCGGTGTGCCGGTGGAGATGAGGTCACCCGGGTGCAGCGTCATGAAGCGGCTGCAGTAGGCCACCAGCTGTGCCACGCCGAAGACCATGGTGCGCGTGCTGCCCCTTTGCCGTGGCTGGCCGTTGACATCGAGCCACATGTCCAGCGCCTGCGGGTCGGGTACCTCGTCGGCCGTCACGAGCCAGGGGCCGACGGGGCCGAAGGTGTCGCAGCCCTTGCCCTTGTCCCAGGTGCCGCCGCGCTCGAGCTGCCACTCGCGTTCTGAAACATCATTCACGACGCAGTAGCCCGCTACATGGGCCAGCGCATCGGCCTCGGACACCTGGCGCGCCCGCGTGCCGATGACGACGCCGAGCTCGACCTCCCAGTCGCTCTTCACGCTGCCGGGGGGCAGCACGACGGCGTGGTCGGCGCCCACCGCCACCGAGGGCGGCTTCAGGAACACGATGGGCTCCTTCGGCACCGGCAGGCCGGCCTCGGCGGCGTGGTCGGCGTAGTTCAGGCCGATGCAGATGAACTTGCCCATGCCGCGCCAGGGCACGGCCACGGGGCCGGCGGTGGCGGCGTCGAACGCCGGCGGCAGCGCACGCGGGTCCAGCGCACGCAGGGCGGCCAGCGCGGCGGGCGACAGCGTGGCCGGCGTGATGTCGGGCAGCAACGCGCCCAGGTCGCGCAGCACGCCGTCGGCGTCGAGCAGGGCAGGGCGTTCGTGGCCAGGGCGGCCGAGTCGGAGCAGTTTCATCGGGGATTCATCCGCGGCCCACGTAGGGCATCTGGGTGGCCATCACGGTGGTGAACAGCACGTTGGCGCTGAGCGGCAGGCGCACCATCGCCATGAAGGTGTCGGCCACCGCCTGCAACTCCATGCGCGGCTCGGCACGCACGCTGCCATCGGCCTGCATCACGCCTTCGGCCATGCGCGCCGTCATCTCGCTGGCGGCGTTGCCGATGTCGATCTGGCCGACGGCGATGTCGAACGGCCGGCCATCGAGCGCCGCCGTCTTCGTCAGGCCGCTGACGGCGTGCTTGGTGGCCGTGTAGGCGATCGAGCCCGGCCGCGGCGCGTGCGCCGAGATCGAGCCGTTGTTGATGATGCGGCCGCCCATCGGCTGTTGCGCCTTCATCAGCCGAAAGGCATGGCTCAGGCAATAGAACGCGCCATTGAGGTTGACGTCGACGACACGGCGCCATTCCGCGGCCGTGACGAGATCGGGCGTCTTGCCGCCCAGGCCGCCGCCGGCGTTGTTGAACAGCAGGTCGAGGCGGCCGTGGCGCGCGGCCACGGCGTCGAAGGTGGCGGCCACCTGGACATCGTCGCTGACGTCGCAGGGGTGCACGTGGGCGCGCTCGGCGGCCGCGCCGGCGGCGGCGCGGGTGGCTTCGAGCGCGTCGGCGCGGCGGCCGAGCAGCGCGACCTGCCAGCCTTCGGCCAGCAAGGCCAGGGCGCAGACGCGGCCGATGCCGCTGCCGGCGCCTGTGACGATGGCGATGCGATCCATGGTGTGGGTCTCCTCGGCCACGAGTATCCATGCCCTGGCAGGGCGCTCGGCGCGGGGGTGGCCGCCACAATGCGGCGCTTTCGCTCACGCGCGCTGCATGTTCTCGGCCTGGCCCTTCATCACCGACCCCTGGTTCTACGCGCTCGCCGTACCTGCCGTGCTGATCACCGGCCTGGCCAAGAGCGGCTTTGCCAGTGGCTTCGGGTCGCTGGCCACCCCGGTGCTGGCACTGGCCGTGCCGGCGCCGCAGGCCGCAGCCGTGATGCTGCCGCTGCTGATCGCGATGGACGCCACCGGCCTGCAGCAGATGTGGCGCCATCGCGACCGCGCGCTGGTGCGGCAACTCGTGCCATGGGGCTTGCTCGGCATTGCCATCGGCACGCTGCTGTTCGGGCTGCTGAGCGACCGCGCGGTGTCGGGCCTGCTCGGTGCGTTGACGCTGCTCTTTCTGGCGCAGCGGCTGCTGTGGCCCATCCGGGCCGATTCGGTGGCGCCGCGTCGCTGGGCGGGCCGCTTGTGCAGCACGACCTCGGGCTTCACCAGCTTCGTGGCGCATGCGGGCGGCCCGCCGCTGCTGGCCTACGTGCTGCCGCTGCAGCTGACGCCCGTGGTGGCCAGCGCCACGATGGCGGCCTACTTCTCGGCCATCAACGTGGCCAAGCTGCTGCCCTTCGGGGCGCTGGGACTGCTGGATCCGCGCAACCTGGCGACCTCCTTGCTGCTGTTGCCGGTGGCACCGATCGGGGTGTGGCTCGGCGTGTGGCTGGTGCGCCGCACCGACCCGACCTGGTTCTACCGCCTCGCCTACGTCGGCATGGGCGTGGCCGGCTTCAAGCTGTTGTACGACGGCGTGTTCGGCCGCGCCTGAGGGCTGCCCGGCCTCGGTAGCATCGCGCCATGGACATCTTCACCCAGGTGATTCTCGAAACCGGGCCCGACGGTCGCGCGCGATTCCGCGAAGAGCCAGTTGCGCTGACTGAAGGCTCGCCGATGTCGCGCCTGAGTGCACTCATCCCCACCGGCGGCCTGCAACTGCGCCGCAGCCCGGCGGGCTTTGCCAGCAGCATGCACTGCACCACGCACCCGCAGTGGCTGTTCGTGCTCGAGGGCCGCATGGAGATCGGCCTGCCCGATGGCCGCGTGCGGGTGTTCGGCCCGGGGCAGCACTTCTACTCGGCCGACACGCTGCCCGAAGGCGCCACCTTCGACCCCACCGTGCACGGCCACCGCAGCCGCGCGCTCGACGATCAGCCGCTCGTCACGGCCTTCGTGCGCAGCTGAACCGCCGGCTCAGCCGATGCGGCCGAGCAGCAGGTACTCCATGAGTGCCTTCTGCACGTGCATGCGGTTCTCGGCCTCGTCCCAGACCACGCTCTGCGGGCCGTCGATGACCTCGGCGGTGACTTCCTCGCCGCGGTGCGCCGGCAGGCAGTGCATGAACAGGGCATCGGGCTGCGCCACGGCCATCATCTCCTCGTCGACGCACCAGTCGACGAAGGCCTTGCGGCGCTCTTCGTTCTCGGCCTCGTAGCCCATGCTCGTCCACACGTCGGTGGTGACGAGGTGCGCGCCCTCGCAGGCCTGCATCGGGTGGTTGAAGAGCTTGAAGCAGGACTTGTCGCGGATGCCCGCCACGGCGGCGTCGATCTCGTAGCCGCTGGGCGTGCTCACGTGCACCGTGAAGCCCAGCACCTCGGCCGCCTGCAGCCAGGTGTTGGCCATGTTGTTGCCGTCGCCGACCCAGGCCACCACCTTGCCTTCGATCGAGCCGCGGTGCTCGATGTAGGTGAAGATGTCGGCCAGGATCTGGCACGGGTGGTACTCGTTCGTGAGCCCGTTGATGACCGGCACGCGCGAGTGCGCCGCGAAGCGCTCGATCTTGCTCTGCTCGTAGGTGCGGATCATCACCAGGTCGACCATGCGGCTGATGACGCGTGCCGAGTCTTCCACCGGCTCGGCGCGGCCGAGTTGGCTGTCGCCGGTGGTCAGGTGCACCACCGAGCCGCCCATCTGGTACATGCCGGCCTCGAAGCTGACACGCGTGCGCGTGCTGGCCTTCTCGAAGATCATGGCCAGCGTGCGGTCGACCAGCGGCACGTAGCGCTCGTAGTTCTTGAAGCGCGTCTTGATGATGCGGGCGCGCTCCAGCAGATAGGCGTACTCCTCGGTGCGGAGGTCCTTGAACTGCAGGTAGTGGCGGATCAGCGAGGCACCGGGCTTCATCGGCGCCTTCAACCGTGGGCCAGGAAGTCGCGCACCAGCGGCACCAGGATGGCGGCCACCTGGCGCGCCTCGTCGGCCGTCATGATGAGCGGCGGCACGAGGCGGATCACGCTGTCGGCCGTCACGCTGATCATCAGCCCGGCCTCGGCGGCGCGGCCCAGCAGCACGCCGCAGGGGCGGTCGAGCTCCATGCCGATCATCAGGCCGGCGCCGCGGATGTCCTTCACCTGGCCGGCGGCGATCTGGGCGGCGAGGCCCTCGCGCAGCGCGGCCGTGAGCACATCGCCCACGGCCGCGGCGTTGGCCAGCAGGCCGTCTTCTTCCATGATGCGCAGCGTCTCGACACCGGCGCGCATGGCCAGCGGGTTGCCGCCGAAGGTGGTGCCGTGGTTGCCGGGGCCGAGCACGTTGAGCGCCTTCGGGCCGACAACGATGGCACCCACCGGCACGCCCGAGCCCAGGCCCTTGGCCAGCGGCATCACGTCGGGCGTCACGCCGGCCCACTGGTGCGCGAACCACTTGCCGGTGCGGCCGATGCCGCACTGCACCTCGTCGAGCATCAGCAGCCAGCCGTGTTGGTCGCACAGGCGGCGCAGGCCCTGCAGGTACTCGGAGCGCGCGGGGTTGATGCCGCCTTCGCCCTGGATGGTTTCCAGGAACACGGCCACCACGTTGGGGTTGGTGGCAGCGACCTTTTCGAGTGCCGCCAGGTCGTTCAAGGGCACGCGCACGAAGCCCTCGACCAGCGGCTCGAAGCCCTTCTGCACCTTCGGGTTGCCGGTGGCCGACAGCGTGGCGATGCTGCGGCCGTGGAAGGCCTTCTCGTAGACGATGATCTCGGGCCGATCGATGCCCTTGTCGTGGCCGTACTTGCGCGCGATCTTCAGTGCACCCTCGTTGGCCTCGAGGCCCGAGTTGCAGAAGAACGCGGCGCTCAGTCCCGACAACTCGCACAGCTTGGCCGCGAGTTGTTCCTGCAGCGGAATCTGGTAGTAGTTGCAGCAGTGGATCAGCTTCGCGGCCTGGTCCTGCAGCGCCGGCACCAGCTTCGGATGGGCGTGGCCCAGCGTGTTGACAGCGATGCCCGCCAGCGCGTCGAGGTAGCGCTTGCCCTCGGTGTCCCAGACCCAGCAGCCTCGGCCGTGCGACAACGCCATCGGCAGGCGGCCGTAGGTGTTCATCACATGGGGCATGGGCCGGGTGACCGCGGGCTCGGGTGCGTTCATCGCGTGGCGCTCCAGGGTGGATGCAGGGGCAGGGGAGGGCGGATTCTAGGCGTCCCACTCCGGTGCACTGCGCACGCGCGATGCCGATGTTGCATCGCAACAGGCAAGGCACAATCGAGGCCTGCCACCGACGGCGTGAACGGCCGGTCGGCCAGCGATGACTGTCTTCAAGCCCCGTCAATTCCACATCCACGGCCTCACGCTCGAAGGCCGGACGTTTCGTCCCAGCGACTGGGCCGAGCGCCTGGCCGGCGCGATGAGCAGTTTCCGCCCCGGTGGCGGCAGCGGGGGCATCGGCGCCTACATCGGTTACTCGCCGTACTGCGTGCCGCAGGTCGTGGACGGCGTGAAGTGCGTGAGGGTCAGCGAAGCGCTGAAGGACATCGAGCCGATGGCCTGGGAGTTCGTCATGAACTTCGCGCGCGACAACCAACTGCGTGTCAGCGAGGTCGTGGCCGAGGGGGGTTGACACGCTGCGGCTCTGCCCCGGCTCCGGCCCGGCTCAGTGACGGGCAGCAAAAAGGGCCCTCGAGGGGCCCTTTGCGTTGGAGCTTGCGTGCCGTGTCAGGCGGCCAGCGCCAGTGCCTTGACCTTGGCCGACAGGCGGCTCTTCAGGCGAGCGGCCTTGTTCTTGTGGAACACGCCCTTGTCGGCCACCGAGTCGATGACGCTCTGCGCGAGCTTGAAGGTCTCGCCGGCCTTGGCCTTGTCGCCGCCGAGAACGGCCTTCTGCACGTTCTTGACCACGGTGCGGAAATGCGAGCGCAGCGACGTGTTCGCGGCATTGATCTTCACGTCTTGGCGCACGCGCTTGCGGCCCGAGGCGATGCGAACGGTCTTCTTCTTGGCTTTGGACGAGGTGGCCATGAACGGGTTGGTTGGTTGCCGAAGTGCAAAAGCCGCGGAGTATAGCGTGCCCTGGCGAAGCCGTCCAGTGAGGGCGGGCGCGCTTCTATACTCCGCCGCTTGAACCGCACGCCCTGGTGAACCTACTCCGAGCCGCTTCCACCGTTTCTCTGCTGACGCTGCTGTCGCGGGTGACGGGTCTCGTGCGCGACCAGCTCATCGCGGCCCACTTCGGCGCCGGGGCGCTGACCGACGCCTTCAACGTGGCGTTCCGCATCCCCAATCTGTTCCGGCGGCTGTTCGCCGAGGGGGCGTTTTCGCAGGCCTTCGTGCCCTTGCTGGCCGCCACGCGGGAGCGCGACGGCGACGCCGTCACGCGTGACCTGGTCGACGCCGTCGGCACCGTGCTGGCCTGGGTGCTGCTCGTCACCTGCGCGCTGGGCGTGATCGCCGCGCCGGTGCTGGTTTGGCTGATGGGCTCGGGCCTGGAGCGTTTCGACGCCGCCGTGGTGATGACGCGCTGGATGTTCCCCTACATCGGCTTCATGTCGCTGGTGGCGCTGGGTGCCGGCGTGCTGAACACCTGGCGGCGCTTTGCCGTGCCGGCGGCCACGCCGGTGCTGCTGAACCTGAGCGTCATCGCCGCCACCTGGTGGGGCTCGCCTTGGCTTGAGCGCCAGGGCATCGAGCCCATCTACGCGCTGGCCGGCGGTGTCATCGTCGGCGGCGTGCTGCAGCTGGCGGCCATGCTGGTGGCGTTGGCGCGCATCGGCATGCTGCCGCGGCTGGCGCTGGCGCCCGCGGGCATTGCCGCGGCCTGGCACCACCCGGGCGTGGGCCGGGTGCTGCGGCAGATGGCGCCGGCGCTGCTGGGGGTGTCGGTGGCGCAGATTTCCCTGCTCATCAACACGCAGATCGCGTCGCACGTGGCGGTGGGCGCCGTCTCGTGGCTGACCTACGCCGACCGGCTGATGGAGTTCCCGACGGCGCTGCTGGGCGTGGCGCTGGGCGTGGTGCTGCTGCCGCAGCTCTCGGCGGCGCAGGCGCGTGACGACCGCGCCTCGTTTTCGGCCATGCTCGACTGGGGCCTGCGCCTGGTGGTGCTGCTGGCCGTGCCCTGCGCGCTGGCGCTGCTGCTGTTTCCGCAGGCCCTGGTGGCGGTGCTGTTCCATTACGGCCGCTTCGAGGCCGACGACGTGGCCATGACGGTGCGGGCGCTGCAGGGTTACGGCGTGGGCCTGCTCGGCATCGTCGCCATCAAGGTGCTGGCGCCGGCGTTCTATGCGCGCCAGGACATCCGCACGCCGGTGAAGATCGCCATCGGCGTGCTGGTGGCCACGCAGTTGCTCAACCTGGTGCTGGTGCCCTGGCTCGGCCACGCCGGCCTCGCGCTGTCGATCGGCCTGGGCGCCTGGGTCAACGCCGGTCTGCTGCTGGCCGGCCTGCTGCGCCGCGGCGCCTTCGAGCCGCAGCCGGGCTGGGGGCGGTTTGCGCTGCAGGTGCTGGCCGCCAATCTGGCGCTGGGGGGCGTGCTGGCCTGGGCGGCCGGCGCCTTCGACTGGATCGGCCTGCAGTCCCAGTGGGCGCTGCGGGCCGGCACGGTGGCGCTGGTGCTGGGCGGTGTCGCGGTGCTGTACGGCGCCGTGCTGATGCTGGTGGGCATGCGCCCGCGCGACTTCCTGCGCCGGGCCTGACCTACACTGGCATGACCCACCCTGCCATGTCCGCGTCCTTGCATCACGACGTCACCCCGCTGGCGTACTTTGCCTCCCTGGTGGCCAGCGACGAGAGCTTTCCGCTGCTCGAGGCCGCGGTGTCTCTGGCGCAGGACGACGACCCCTCGCTCGACGTGCAGGGCGTGCTGGCCGAGGTCGACGCACTGGCGCAGCGGCTGAACACCCGGCTGCCGGCCGATGCCCCGCCGCTGCAGCGCCTGCGCCTGCTGAACCGGTTCTTCTTCAATGAACTCGGCTTCGGCGGCAACATCAACCACTACCACGACCGCCGCAACAGCCTGATCCCCGCGGTGCTGGCCACGCGGCGCGGCATCCCCATCTCGCTGGCGGTGCTCTACCAGGAGATCGGACAGCAGGTCGGCCTGGCGGTGCACGGCGTCTCGTTCCCGGGCCACTTTCTCGTCAAGGTGTCGATGACGCGCGGCGAGGTCATCATCGACCCGTTCAGCGGCCAGTCGCTGTCGCGCGAAGAGCTCGAGGAGCGCCTGGCGCCGTTTCGCCGGGGCATCCAGAACAGCTCGGGCAACGGGCTCGGTGGCAGCGACGACGACTGGCCGCTGGGCCTGTTCCTCATGGCGTCGCCGCCTCGCGACATCATTGCGCGCATGCTGCGCAACCTGAAGGAGATCCACCGGGCCCATGCCGACTGGCGGCGCCTGGAGCGGGTGCTGGCCCGGTTGGTGATCGTGCTGCCCGAGGCCTGGACCGAGCGCCGCGACCACGCGCTGGCGCTCGCCGAAATCGGCGCCCGCCGCGAGGCTGCGGCGGCGCTGGCGCTCTACCTGGCGAATTGCCCCGACGCCGACGACGCCCCGGCGCTGGCGCGCCACCTCGCCGCCTGGCAGGCGGCGCAGTGAAGGCGGCGTGCAAGTTCATCCCATGAAGCAGATCCCCCTGGCCATCGGCCCCGAGTCACGGCCCACCTTCGACAACTTCGTGCCCGGCGCCAACGCCGCGGCGGCCACGCATCTGGCCGCCCTGGTGCTGCCCTCGGCGCCGGTGTACCTGTGGGGCCCGGCTGCCAGCGGCAAGACGCACCTGATGCAGGCACTGGTCGCGCGCTGCCAGGCGGGTGGCCTGAGCACCGCCTGGCTCGACGCCGCCGACCCCGAGCCCTGGGTGCTGCAGCCGCACTGGGCGCTGGTGGTCGTCGACCGCTGCGACGAACTCTCGCCCGCCGCGCAGCACGCCGCGTTCACCTTGTTCGAAGCGGCCGCGGCCCAGGGCGTGCAGTGGCTGGCCGCCGGCCGCCTGCCGCCCGTCGACCTGCCGCTGCGCGACGATCTGCGCACCCGCCTGGGCTGGGGCCACGTGTTCGCGCTCGAGCCGCTGGCCGACAGCGAAACGCGCGCCGCGCTGCGCCGCGAGGCCGACCACCGTGGCATCTTCCTGGCCGACGACGTGATGGACTTCCTGCTCGCCCGTTTTCCCCGCGACCTGAGCCATCTGATGCTCACGCTCGACCGCCTCGACGACTTCGGCCTGGCCAAGGGCCGGCGCGTCACCGTGCCGCTGGTGCGCCAGATGCTGGCCGAAGAAGGCCTGCCGGAGACCGGCGCATGACGGCCGTGCCCGCACTGGCGCTGTTCGATCTCGACGGCACGCTGCTGCCGCGCGACAGCGACCACGCCTTCGGCGAGTTCCTGGTCCAGCGCGGCTGGGTCTCGGACGACGCCTTCCGCCGCGCCAACGACCGCTTCTACGCCGACTACCTCGAAGGCCGTCTCGACATGACGGCCTACGTCGACTTCGCCACCGCCGCCTGGCGCCACCGCCCCGAAGCCGAGCAGCAGCGCGTGCTCGCGGCCTTCGTCGAGGAGGTCGTGCGCCCGATGCTGCACCCGGCGGCCATCGACGTGGTGGAGCGCCACCGCCAGGCCGGTGATCGCCTGGCGATGGTCACCGCCACCAACGAGTTCGTGACGCGGCCGATCGCGGCGCTGTTCGGCATCGACACGCTCATCGCCACCGAACTGGAACGTGATGGCGCCGGCCGAGTGACGGGCCGCATCGCCGGCACGCCCTCGTTCCGCGAGGGCAAGATCGTGCGGGTCGAGGCCTGGCTCGCCAGCCTGGGCACCACACTCGCGGCAGCACCGCGCAGCACCTTCTACAGCGATTCCACGAACGACCTGCCCCTGCTGGAGGCCGTGAGCCACCCGGTGGCCACCAACCCGGGCGCCGGCCTGGCCCGCACGGCCGCCGAGCGCGGCTGGCCCGTCATCCATCTGTTCACATGATCAAGAAGTTCATTCAACGACTGTTCGGCCAGGGCGAGTCCGCAACGGCCACGTCCGCCACCGCCGCGGCGCCCGCGGTGCCGGTGATCCCGCTCGGCGCGCGCGCCGAGATCGCGGCTGCCGAGCACCGCATCGACCCCAAGCTGCTCGACGCCAACGCCGTGCGCGTGGTGCGCACGCTCAAGGACGCCGGCTATGAAGCCTACGTCGTGGGCGGCGCCGTGCGCGATCTGCTCGTGGGCCTGCGCCCGAAGGACTTCGACGTCGCCACCGACGCCACGCCCGAGCAGGTGAAGGCGCTGTTCCGCCGGGCCTTCATCATCGGCCGGCGCTTCCGCCTCGTGCACGTGGTATTCGGCCGCGGGCGCGAGCACGAAACCATCGAGGTGAGCACTTTCCGCGCCTACCTCGACGCCGCCGCCGCCGAGCAGGTGGCGGGCAACGAGCGCACGAGCAAGTCGCAGATCGCGCAGGCTGGCGAGAAGCAGCATGTCGTCGACGCCGAAGGCCGCGTGCTGCGCGACAACGTCTGGGGCCCGCAGATCGAAGACGCGGCGCGGCGCGACTTCACCATCAACGCGATGTACTTCGACCCCGTCACGCAGACGGTGGTCGACTACCACGGCGGCCTGGCCGACGCCCGCGCCCGCGTGCTGCGCATGATCGGCGACCCCGTGACGCGCTACCGCGAAGACCCGGTGCGCATCCTGCGCGTGGTGCGGTTCGCGGCCAAGCTGGGCTTCGGCCTCGAGACGGCCACCGAAGCGCCGGTTCGCGCGATGGTGCCGCTGCTGGCCAACGTGCCGATCTCGCGCCTGTTCGACGAGATGATCAAGCTGCTGCAGACCGGCCACGCGCTGGCCAGCCTGGAGCAGATGAAGCGCTTCGGCCTGGTGGGTGGCGGCACGCCGATCTTCCCGGTGCTCGAGGCCGCCCTTGGCGGCAGCGGCAGCGCCGCTGCAGCGCGCGCCACGTTTGTGCGGCTGGCGCTCGAGGATACCGATCGTCGCGTCGGCGAGGGCCGCCCCGTGGCGCCGAGTTTCCTGCTCGCCTGCCTGCTGTGGCACGACGTGCAAGAGCGCTGGACGGCGCTCAAGGCGCAGGGCGAGGCGCCGTTCCCGGCGCTGCAGCAGGCCGTGGACGCGGTGTTCGACGCCCGCATCGGCGACATCTCCGGCCGCGGCAAGCTGGCCGCCGACATGCGCGAGATCTGGCTGATGCAGCCGCGCTTCGATCGCCGCACGCCCAGCGGCGCCCACTCGCTGGCCGCGCAGGCCCGGTTCCGCGCCGGCTACGACTTCCTGCGCCTGCGTGCCGATGCGGGCGAGACCCGCAGCGACCTCGCCGACTGGTGGGAAGACTTCCACCTGGGCAACGAAGAGGAGCGCGAGGCGCTGCTTGCCGACGTGAAGCCCGCTGCCAGTGGGCCGCGTGCCCGCCGCGGCGCCGCCGGGGCCCCGGCCGCCGCGGGCGACGAGAGGGAGGGTACCGACGACGACCACACCGGCGAGGCGCCCACCGATGGCGAGGCCGCCGACCCTGCCGCGCCGCGCAAGCGCCGGCGTCGTCGGCGACGCGGCCCGCGTCCCGACGGCGGCGCTGCGCCAACCACTCTGGAATGACGGCGCCGCGCATCTTCGTCGGTCTCGGCGCCAACCTGGGTGACGCGGCCGGCACGGTGCGCGCGGCCCTTGACGAACTCGCCGCGCTCGAAGGCACCGAACTCGTGGCGCGATCGGCGCTGTACCGCAGCGCGCCGGTCGAGGCCCAAGGCCCGGACTTCATCAACGCCGTGGCCGAGTTGCGCAGCACGCTCAAACCGCAGGCCTTGCTCGAAGGCCTGCAGGCCATCGAGGCCCGCCATCAGCGCCAGCGCCCTTACCGCAACGCGCCACGCACGCTGGATCTCGACCTGCTGTTCGTGGGCGATCTCGTGCTGAACAGCCCGAGCCTCGTGCTGCCGCATCCACGGCTCCACCTTCGGGCCTTCGTGCTGGAACCGCTGCTTGAACTGGCGCCGGATTGGTCGCACCCCATACTGGGCGCACTGGCGGGCTGGCGCGCCGACGCAGCCGATCAGACCATCGTGCGCCTCGCCTGAAGCATGCCGCTCAGGCTGCGGTCGAGAACTGCACTTCGAAGAAGCGCTGGCCCGCGTAAGCGATGGTGCCCGTGAGGATGCCGCCGCCGATCAGCAAGGCCAGGATGGCCGCCAGCACCGGCCCCCATCCCGTGCCGCGGCCGGCGTGGCCCGGGTTGTGGCGTTCGTCCCAGCGCTCGTCGGGCGTCAGGGCCCAGACGATGGCGGTGAACATCGCCACCGAGATGCTCAGGCCCAGCAACGGCAGCAAGGCCCAGGACAGCGTGTCGTCCTGACCCAGCGTGAGGTGGCGGTGCAGGCCGATCACTCCGATCGCCGTGGGCAGCGGGTGCACCCAGGCCCAGCGGTCACCCAGGCCATACAGGTACATGCGGTGCAGGCCCAGCGTGCCGGCGAGCAGCGCCAGCCAGGCGGCGAGTGTCTTGCTGCGGTAGAACGCCGCGGGTGGATCAGAAACGGGAAGCGTCGACGAGGTCATGCTGCAGTCTATAATGCGCGGTTTCCGACGCTGGCCGTGGGGTTCATCGCAACCTGCAGGGCGTATCTACGGTGTCGGCCCCTGCTGATGGCCTGCCCGGCCGTGTCCACGGGCCCGGGCTATCGTGAGCGTATTGCAAGCACTGCAACTTCCCTATCCGAGGTGATCATGGTCGTGATTCGACTGGCCCGTGGCGGCGCCAAGAAGCGCCCTTTCTACAACATCGTCGTTGCTGACTCGCGCGAGCGCCGCGACGGCCGCTTCATCGAGCGTCTGGGTTTCTACAACCCGATGGCCGCCGGTGGCGAGCAGCCGCTGCGCGTGGCGATCGACCGCGTGACGCACTGGACGGGCGTCGGCGCACAGCTGTCGCCCACGGTGGCGCGCCTGGTGGCGCAGGCCGCCAAGGCCACCGCCTGACGGCAACCGTTCCCGCGGCCGTGCACGCTGCCCTGGGCCCCCCCGAGGCGCTGCCGGCCGACGCGGTCGAGGTCGGCCGCGTGCTCGGGGCCTGGGGCGTGAAGGGCGGCCTGAAGGTGATGCCTTTCGCCGCCGATGCGCAGGCCCTGTTTTCCACCAAGCGCTGGTACCTCGCGCCGGCCGATCCCCCGCGGCCCGGCGGCTTGCCGCATCCGGTGCTGCTGCGCATTGCGCTGGCACGCGAGCAGGGCGACGGCATCGTCGCCACCGTGCAGGACCTCGACGACCGCGATGTCGCCGAGAGCCTGAAGGGCGCCCGCATCTGGGTCTCGCGGGCCAGCTTCCCGACGCCCGACGAGGGCGAGTTCTACTGGGTCGATCTGATCGGCATGAGCGTGCTCGACCGCGAATCCAAGCCGCTGGGCGAGGTGGTCGGCCTGCTCGAGACCGGGCCGCACTGCGTGCTGCGCGTTCGGCCGGCGGATCCTGCGGCCGAAGAGACCCTGATCCCCTTCGTCGACGCCTATGTCGACGCCGTCGAGCAGGCCGAGCGGCGCATCCGCGTCGACTGGCAAGCCGACTACTGACGCGCTCGACGCCCGCGCGCGGCCCATGCGCTTCGACATCGTCACGCTGTTTCCCGAACTGATCGCGCCCCATCTGGTGCACGGCATCACCCGCCGTGCCTTCGAAGGCGCCGTGCAGGTGCAGACCTGGTCGCCGCGCGACCACACCGACGATGCCTACCGCCGCGTCGACGACCGCCCCTATGGCGGCGGTGCTGGCATGGTGATGCTGGTCGAGCCCTTGCTCCGCACGCTGGACGCCATCGCGGCGGCACGCGGACCGGGGCCGCATGCGGTGATCCACTTCACGCCCACCGGGCGTCGGCTCGACCAGGCGCTCGTGCAGCAGCTTGCCGCTGGCCCGGGTGCCGTTCTGCTGTGCGGCCGCTACGAGGGCATCGACCAGCGGCTGATCGACGCCCGCGTGACGCTGGAGATCAGCCTCGGCGACTTCGTGCTCTCCGGCGGCGAGTTGCCGGCGCTGGCGCTGCTCGACGCCGTGGCGCGGCTGCAGCCCGGCGTGCTGACCGAGCCTTCGCACCAGTGCGACAGCTTCTCCGACGGCCTGCTCGAAGGCCCGCACTACAGTCGGCCCGAGCGCCTGAGCATCGATGGCGTGGAGCAGGCCGTGCCCGACGTGCTGATGTCGGGGCACCACGCCGACATCGCACGCTGGCGCCGCGAACAGGCCCTGGCGCTGACGCTGCGGCGCCGGCCCGAACTGGTCGCGGCGGCGCTCGCCGCCGGCCGCCTGAGCAAGGCCGACGAACGCTTCCTGGCGGCGCAGCCGACCGTGCCATAATCAAAGGCTTTGCGATCCTCTGCCGGGCATCGATATCCCCCAACAAGGCCCAGAGCAAGATCGTTTTCGGAGAACCCTGTGGACCTCATTGCCACCCTCGAGCAGGAAGAGATCGCGCGCCTGAACCGCACGATCCCGGCCTTCGCCCCCGGCGACACCGTCATCGTCAACGTCAACGTGGTCGAAGGCACGCGCAAGCGCGTCCAGGCCTACGAAGGTGTCGTCATTGCCAAGCGCAACCGCAGCCTCAACAGCAGCTTCATCGTGCGCAAGGTGTCCAACGGCGAAGGCGTGGAGCGCACGTTCCAGACCTACAGCCCGCTGATCGCCAGCATCGAGATCAAACGCCGCGGTGCCGTGCGCCGCGCCAAGCTGTACTACCTGCGCCAGCGCAGCGGCAAGAGCGCGCGCATCAAGGAAAAGCTCGCTTGATGGCGGGCTGACTGCAGGCGCCGCCTTGGCAGCGCCGCCGCGCATCCTCGACCCCCGCCGCGTGCCAGTGGCGGGGGTCGATTCACATCTGCCGCCCGTTCCGATGGCCCAGCTGGCCTTGCCGCTGCTGCGGGCGCGCTTCGCCGCCGGCGAACCCTTCGAGCCCGAGCACCCGGGTGACGGCAAACCTTTCGAGGGCCGCAGCGCCGCGGCTGCTGCGGTGCTGGTTCCGCTCGTGCAGCGCGAGCAGGGCCTCGCGGTGCTGCTGACCCGCCGCACCGATCATCTGCGCGACCACGCCGGGCAGATCAGTTTTCCCGGCGGCCGCAGCGAGCCCGGGGACGACGGCCCCGTGAGCACCGCGCTGCGCGAGGCCCATGAAGAAGTGGGTCTGGCACCTGCCCACGTCGAGGTGATCGGCACCTTGCCGGCCTACACCACCGTGACGCACTTCGTCGTCACGCCGGTGGTCGCCCTGGTCGAGCCGCGATTCGAGCTGGCGCTCGATCCGTTCGAGGTCGCCGAGGCCTTCGAGGTGCCGCTGGCCTGGCTGATGAACCCGGCCCATCACCACCGCCATCGATTCGAGTTCGAAGGCGGCGAGCGTCAGTTCCTGTCGATGCCGTGGCAAGCGCCCGGCCCTGATGGCGCGTCCCGCGAGTACTTCATCTGGGGCGCCACGGCGGCCATGCTGCGCAACCTGTACCGGTTTCTGGCCCGCTGATCCAGCGTGAGCGAGCGTCGCGATCTCACGAGTGACTCCTTGGCAAAGTCGGCCGCCGTGGCATACTCGCTGCGAGGTCACCTGGCCTCCATTCGAGTCGGCGTCCGCCTGAATCGAAACTCCGCAGTTTGAAGTGCCAACCCCCTGCGATTCGCCTTCGACGCCTGCGCCACCCGAGAAGCCGTCTTCCGAGGTGATGAGCGATCCTGCTCCGCTGCCGGTCCTCGATGACGACGGCCTCGCCCTGCCGCCATCCGCCTTCCATGGCTTTGTCGTGGCCATCGGCGCCTCTGCCGGTGGGCTGGAGGCGCTGGAGCGGCTGTTCGCCGCCTTGCCGGGCGACACCGGGGCCGCCTTCGTCGTGATCCAGCACTTGTCGCCCGATCACAAGTCGATGATGGACAACCTGCTGTCGCGCTACACCGCGATGCCGGTCTGCGTGGCCGGGCACGACATGCAGTTGGCCCCGAACGCGGTGTTCCTCATTCCACCGGCCAAGAACATGCGCATCGCGGGCGAACGCCTGCTGCTGAGCCCGAAGCCCGATCACGGCCTGTCGCTGCCGATCGACGTGTTCTTCGCCAGCATGGCCGAGCAGTGTGCCGACCGCGGCATCGCCGTCGTGCTCTCGGGCACCGGCAGCGATGGCTCGCGCGGCATTCCGGCCGTCAACGCCGCCGGTGGCTTTGTCTTCGTGCAGGAGCCGGCCGACGCCAAGTTCGACGGCATGCCGCGCAGCGCCGTCGGCACGGGTCTGGCCGACGTCGTGGCGCCGACGACCGAACTCGCGCAGCGGCTGAGCGTGCACCTGCGTGCGCCGCGACATGTGTCGCTGCGGCCGCCGGGCGGCGCGACGCCGCCGAGCGTGGCCGAGCCCCTGGAGGGCATCCTGGAGCTGATGCTGCTGCACAGCGGCATCGACTTCGCCGACTACAAGCCCACCACGGTGCTGCGGCGCATCGAGCGGCGCATGCAGGTGCAGCGCGCGACCTCGCTGCAGGCCTACCGCGATCTGCTGGCTTCGTCGCCCGACGAGCAGGCGGTGCTGCGCCGGGAACTGCTGATCCCGGTGACCCGCTTCTTCCGCGACGCCGAGGTCTTCGAGCAGCTGGCCGAGCAGGTGATCAACCCGCTGGTGCAGCGCGACAGCGCGGCCGACTCGATCCGCGTCTGGGTGGCCTGCTGCGCCACCGGCGAGGAGGCGTACTCGATCGCCATCCTGTTTGCCGAGGCCTTCCAGCGCCAGGGCCGGCTGCGCCCGGTGAAGATCTTCGCCACCGATGTCGAGCAGCACTACCTCGACACCGCCGCCGCCGCTCTGTACCCCGACACCATCGCGGCCGAGGTCTCGGGCCAGCGGCTCGAGCGCTGGTTCGTCGAGCGCGACGGCGGCTGGGCGGTGCGCCCCGAGATCCGCCAGATGGTGATCTTCGCCCGCCACAACATCGTGGCCGATCCGCCGTTCACGCGTGTCGACCTCGCCTCGTGCCGCAACGCGCTGATCTACTTCCAGCCGGGTGCGCAGGAGCGGGCGATGCGCCGTCTGCAGTACGCGCTGGCGCCGGGCGGGCATCTGCTGCTGGGCCCGAGCGAATCGCTCGGCGTGCTGCACCGCGACTTCGCCACGCTGCCGGGCCGCGGCAAGACCTTTCGGCTGCTGCGGCACGAGCGCACGGCCCAGCACCTGGACAGCAACTCGCGCCACGAAACATCGTCGCAGCGCCGTTTGCTGCGGCGGCGCTCCACCGAGCTGGCGCTGCCCGCCGCCCCCGGCTGGGTGTCGCAGGGCGAGAAGCTGCTGCAGCACGCCTACATGCCGCCGTCGCTGCTGGTGGGCCCCTCGCGCGAGTTGCTGCACGTGTACGGCGCGGCCCGCGATCTGCTGCAGATTGGCGAAGGGCAGATGTCGCTCGATGTGCTGAAGCTGCTGCCGCGCGAGCTGTCCTGGGCGGCAGGGCTGCTGCTGCAGGCCGTGTCGGCCGACGGCCGGCCGGAAAGCGCCGCGCCGGTGATGCTGGGCGAGGGCGACGCCGCGCGCCGCGTGCGCCTGGTGGCCCGCCGCTTGCCCGACAAGAGCCCGATCGGCGACACCGGGGGCGCGCCCTGCACGCTGCTCAGCTTCGAGCCGCTCGACCTGCCCAGCCCGGGCCCTTCGCACACCGCTGAGCTCGACGAAGAGCAGCGCCGGCGCGTCGAGGTGCTGGAGCGCGAACTCGACCTCACGCACGAAAGCCTGCAGGCCACCATCGAGGAGCTGGAGACCGCAAACGAGGAGCTGCAGGCCAGCAACGAGGAGCTGATGGCCAGCAACGAAGAGCTGCAGAGCACCAACGAAGAGCTGCAGTCGGTGAACGAAGAGCTGTACACCGTGAACTCCGAGTACCAGGAGAAGGTGGACGTGCTCAACTCGGTCAACGCCGACCTGGAGAACGTGGCCAAGGCCACCGCGACGCCCACGCTCTTCGTCGACGAGCAGCTGCGCCTTTTGCGCTTCACGCCCGAGTTGATGCAGCTTGTCAAGGTGCGCGAAGGCGATCGCGGCCGCTCGCTCGAGGACTTCGCGAACACGCTGGACTACCCGGAGCTCTTCAGCGACCTGCGCCGCACCTTGCAGGACCGCGTCGTGACCGAGCGCGAGGTGCGCAGCCGCGACGGCCAGTGGTGGCTGACCCGCATGCAGCCCTACGCCGCCCGTGCGCCGGGCAGCACGAAGGCGGTGATGAGCTTCGTCAACGTCACCTCGCTGAAGGACAGCCAGCGCCTGCAGTCGGTGATCGACTCGCTGGCCGAGCATCTGGCCGTGCTTGATTCGCAGGGCACCATCATCATGGTCAACCAGGCGTGGCGGCGCTTCGCGATCGACAACGGCGACGCCGAGCTGCGCCACAGCGGGCCCGGCAGCAACTACCTGCGCGTATGCGCCAGCGCTGCGCTGGACGACCCCGATGCCCGCCTCGCCCACGACGGTGTCAGCGCCGTGCTGGCCGGCCGCCAGCCCCATTTCACGCTGCAGTACCCCTGCGACAGCGGCGGTCGCCGGCTGTGGTTCCTGATGCACGCCGCGCCGGTGGTGCACCCGGCGGGTGGCGCGGTGGTGAGCCACATCGACATCACGGCCTGGGCGCAGTCCGCCGCGGGCACCCAAGAGCCGTCCGGCGGCGGCGCCGGATGAGCTCGAAAGTCCTCAAGCAGCGGGTCCAAGCCCGTGACCGGCTGCTGCTGCAGGCCGAAGGCGTGGGGCAGTTGCTTGACGAGCAACTGCTCGCCGCCATCGCGCGTGGCGATCTCTCGCACGTGGAGGCCGCAGCGAGGCGGCACGATGCCCGGCTGTCGGAGCTGACCGAGGACCTGCGCATCTACCAGGCCGAGTTGCACGCGCAGGCCGACGAACTGCAGGCCAGCCAGTTGCGCACCGAGGCCATGGTCCAGCGCTTCGCGGCGCTGTTTGCCGGCATGCCGGTGGCCTGCGTGATCGTCACCTTCAACGGCCGGCTGCTGGAGTGCAATGGACTTGCCTCGAGCCTGCTGAACCTGCCCCAGCGAACCGCCAGCGCCACCTTCCTGCATCGCCTGGTCGACAGCGCGGACTACCAGGACCGGGTGCGCCCGGCCTTCCACGAAGCGCAGGCCCGCAGCTCGAGCGCGCTCGAGGGCGTGGGCTTCTTCGGTGACGGCGGCCGACGCTTCACGGGGGACTTGTTCATCTCGCGCCTGCCCGCGGCTGCCGAGGAGAGCCCGGAAGACGAACTGGGCCAGTACCTCTGTGCCGTGATCGACCGCACCGAGCACCTGCAGGATCTGCAGGCCCTCGCGGCTTCGGAGGTGGCGCTGCGGCGCAGCGAGGCCTTCCTGGCCGAGTCCGCCCGGCTGGCGCGCGTGGGCGGCTGGGAGCTGACGCTGCGGCCGTACGTGCTGCGCTGGTCGACGCAGCTGCGTCAGATGCTCGAGCTGCCGGCCGACAACACCGCCACGCTCGAAGCCACGCTGGCGCGCTGCGCCCCCTACGACCGCAAGTTGCTCGCCGGCGCCGTGGCGCGGGCCAAACTCGGCCAGCCCTTCGAGATCGAGCTCGACATGGTCAGCGCGACGGGGCGCCCGCTGCGCGTGCTGGCCGTGGGCTCGGCGGAGCTGTCCGAGCAGCGCGTCGTGCGCGTGCTCGGGGCCTTCCAGGACATCACCAGCCAGCACCAGGTGCGCCGGCAGCTGGGCGAGCTCACCGAGCGACTGGCCATCGCCAACGAGGCCGGCGGCATCGGTGTCTGGGACTGGAACCTCGTCGAAGGCACGCTGGATTTCGACCCCCGCCTGTGCGAGATGCTCGGCCCGCCGGGTGCATCGAACGTCACGCTCGTGCAGGCCCTGGCGCCGCACCTGATGCCGGACGAGGCCGCCCACCTCGAGGCCGCGCTGCATCTGGCGCTGACCTGCCTGGACCCGCTCAACGTGGAGTTGCGGCGCCCCGACCACGGCGGCGTGGAGCGCTGGCTGCACGTCACCGGCCGTGCCCACGCCGACCCCCATGGCAAGGTGCTGCGCGTGATCGGCTGCGCCTGGGACAGCAGCCCCGAACACGAGGCCCTGCGCCTGCTGGCCGCCAAGGAGGCCGCGGAAACGGCCAACCTGGCCAAGAGTGCGTTCCTCTCGCGCATGAGCCACGAACTGCGCACGCCGCTCAACGCCGTGCTCGGGTTCGCGCAGCTCATGCGGCTGGAGGCCGAGGCGGGTGACCTGGTGATGAAGCCGCACCGGGTGACGCTGATCGAAAGCGCCGCCCGCCACCTGCTGGAACTGGTGAACGAGGTGCTCGACGTGTCGCGCATCGAGTCCGGGCATGTCGAGGTGCGGCTGCTGCCGCTGGACCTGCGCCGCTCGCTGGCCGAGGCCCTGCCCATGGTCCAGGGCCAGGCCGAGCGCCTGGGCGTCGCACTGGACGCGGGCGCCTGCGAGGGCGAACCCTGCATGGTGCTCGGAGACCGGCTGCGCCTGCGCGAGGTGCTGATCAACCTGGTCTCCAACGCCGTCAAGTACAACGTGCCGGGCGGGCGGGTCGAGTGCCGCATCGAGCGCGTCGATGGCGGCGTCGAGCTCAGCGTCACCGACACCGGCGTGGGCATGAGCGAGGCGCAGCAGGCCGAGCTGTTCCAGCCCTTCAACCGCGTCGGCGCCGAGAAGTCGGGCATCGAAGGCTCCGGCATGGGGCTGTTCGTCAGCCGCCGCTTCGTCGAGCTGATGGGCGGGCAGGTGCGCCTGGTGAGCACGCCCCAGCAAGGCACCACGGTGACGGTGCGGCTGCAGCCTGCACCGGCGGGCTAGCGCGCCAGAGGCCACGGCCCACGGCGGCCTTGGGCCGGCGCCGGGGCTTGCGGGCCGGGCAGGACGCCGCGGCTTCTATCATCTCGGCCCAGATGAGCTTCTTCGCCGTCCTGTTCGCGCTGCTGATCGAGCAGCTCAAGCCGCTGCCCCGCGACAACGCGGTGCACCAGGCCATGGCGCGGTGGGTGCGCTGGACGGGGCGCAACTTCGACGCCGGCGAGCGCCACCACGCGGCCGTGGTCTGGGGCGTGTCGGTGGCCGTGCCTGGGCTGCTGGCCGCCGGCCTGTACCTGCTGGTGCGGCAGCAGAGCCTGCTGCTGGCGCTGGCCTTCGACGTGCTGGTGCTGTACCTGACGCTGGGCTTCCGGCAGTTCAGCCACTTCTTCACCGACATCCGCGATGCGCTCGACCGTGGCGACGAAACCACCGCGCGCCAGCTGCTGGCCGAGTGGCGCCACCTCGACGCCAGCGAGCTGCCGCGCACCGAGCTGCTGCGCCACGTGATCGAGCATGCGCTGCTGGCGGCGCACCGGCATGTCTTCGGCGTGTTCTTCTGGTTCGTGCTGCTGTCGGCCCTGGGCCTGGGCCCGCTGGGCGCGGTGCTCTACCGCATGGCCGAGTTCACCGCCCGCTACTGGAACTACCGCAGCCGCAGCCTCGACGCGCCGTCGAACGAGGGCCTGGCGGCCTTGTCGCGGCGCATGTTCACGCTGGTCGACCACGTGCCGGCGCGGCTCACGGCGGCCGGCTTCGCCATCGTCGGCAACTTCGAGGAAGCCGTGGCCGCCTGGCGGCGCCATGCCTCGCTGTGGCAGCACGCCAACGAGGGCGTGATCCTCGCGGCGGCGGCCGGCGCGCTGGGCGTGCAGCTGGGCGGCGCTGCGGCGCCGGGTGTCACGCCCGACCGCGGCAAGACCTTCAGCGCCGGCGGCGAGGCCGGCATCGCCGCCGCGCAGGGTTCGACCGAGGGCCAGCCGGTGCAGCTGGCGCATCTGCACAGCGTGGTCGGGCTGGTCTGGCGCTCGGTGCTGCTGTGGATGGTGCTGGTGCTGCTGCTGACCTTTGCCAACCTGCTGGGCTGAAGCCGCGGCTAGTACCGAGGCGGGGCCGACAGCTCCTCGTGGAGCGCCTCGTACAAGTGCCAGCGGGTCGGCGTGATGTCGCCGCGCGCGGCGGCGGCGCGCACGCCGCAGCCGGGCTCGTGGCGGTGGCTGCAGTTGGCAAAGCGGCACTGGCCCAGGTGGGCCGCCAGGTCGGGCATCAGGCCGGCCAGTTCGGTGGGCGTCACCTGGCGCAGGCCGAATTCCTGGAAGCCGGGTGAGTCGATCAGCGCGCCCCGCACGGGGGCGCCCACGTCACCGTCGAGCCAGTACCAGGTGGTGGTGGTGGTGGTGTGGCGGCCGGTCTGCAGGGCCTGCGAGATCTCGCCCACCTGCGCCGCCGCCTCGGGCACGAAACGATTGATCAGGGTGCTCTTGCCCATGCCGCTGGGCCCCAGCACCAGTGTCGTGCGGCCGGCCAGCCACGGTGCTAGCACGCCCTGCGCGCCGGCGAAGTCGGTCTTCAGCGCGAACTCCATCACCGTGATGCCCATGGCGCGGTAGGGCGCCAGTCGCTCGCGCGTGGCCGCGGCGCCGGGCAGGTCGATCTTGTTCAGGCCGATGACCGTGGGAATGCCCGCCGCCGCCGCCGCGATGAGCGAACGCGTGAGCTGCATCTCGCCGAAGGGCGGCTCCACGGCCACCAGCACCAGCAGTTGGTCGAGGTTGGCGGCGAAGCTCTTGCTGCGCCACTCGTCCTGCCGGAACAGCAGGTTGCGGCGCGGCTCGACGTGCTCGATGACGCCGCCGTCGCCGGTGGCCTGCCAGCGCACGCGGTCGCCGACCACCAGCTCGCTCTTCTTGCCACGCGGCACGCAATGCACGCGCCGGCCTTCGGGGGTTTCGACGATGACGTGGCGGCCGTGCGCCGCCACCACGAGGCCGAGGTCCAGCGCCGCCGGTTCGATCAAGGTGCTCAGGCCGACAGCGCGTCGAGCTTGGCCGCGCAGATGAAGTCGTTGATCGAGATGCCGCCCACCGAGTGCGTGTTGAAGCGCACCGTGCAGCGGTTGTACGAGACGAGCAGGTCGGGGTGGTGGTCTTCGACGTGGGCGATCCAGGCCAGCGCGTTCACGAAGGCCATGGTGCGGTGGTAGTCGGCGAAGTCGTAGCGCTTCTGGATGGCGCCGTCCACCAGCGCCCAGCCTGGCGCCTGCGCCAGCTGCGCCGCGATTTCGTCGGCCTGCATGGCCGGGTGGCCCTCCAGGGGCTGGCAGTGGCGGCTGGCGAGGGTGCTCATGGGCGTTCAGGCGGGTATTCGGGCGGGCGTTCAGGTGGGCGAGGGCAGGGCGGCCAGCCGCTCGCTGGCCGGCGGGTGCGAGTAGTAGAAGCGCACGTACAGCGGGTCCGGCGTCAGCGTGCTGGCGTTGTCGGCATGCAGCTTCAGCAGCGCGCGGGCCAGGTCGCGGCCGTCGGCCTGCTGGCAGGCAAAGGCATCGGCCTGGAACTCATGCCGCCGTGAGAACTGCGCCAGCACCGGGGACACGAAGAAGGTGAAGCTCGGCAGCACCAGCATGAACAGCAGCAGTGCCAGCGCGTCGTTGGGTGCCGCCAGGTTGGGTGCCAGACCCAAGCCGACGTAGAAGCCGCTCTGGCCGGCCAGCCAGCCCAGCAAGGCCAGTGCCGCCAGGCTGCCGGCGAACAGGCCGATCATCGTCTTCGGCACGTGGTGCAGCTTGAAGTGGCCGAGCTCGTGCGCGAGCACGGCCTCGACCTCGCCCGGGGTCAGCTTGGCCAGCAGGGTGTCGAAGAAGACCACGCGCTTGGCCGCGCCCAGGCCGGTGAAGTAGGCGTTGCCGTGCGCCGAGCGGCGGCTGCCATCCATCACGAAAAGGCCCTTGGCGGCAAAGCCGCAGCGCTGCATCAGCGCCTGTACGCGCTCGGCCAGCGCGGCGTCGGCCAGTGGTTCGAACTTGTTGAAGAAGGGCGCGATGACGGTGGGGTACAGCACCAGCACCAGCAGGTTGAAGCCGACCAGCGCGCCCCAGGCCCACAACCACCACAGCCCGCCGCTGGCGGCCATGATCCACAGCACCAGCGCGGCCAGCGGCAGGCCGAGGGCCGCGCCCACCAGCACGCCCTTGGCCTGATCAGCCCACCACAGGGCCGGCGTGGTGCGGTTGAAGCCGAAGCGCTGCTCCAGGCGGAAGGTGGCTACCCATTCGCCGGGCAGGTCGATCAGGCCGCCGATCAGCGACACGGCCGTCAGCAGCGCCAGCTGGTAGCCGAGTTCGCCCCAGCTCGGCAGCAGCGCGTCGCGCAGCAGCGTGTTCAGGGCGTCGAGGCCGCCGAGCAGCGTCCAGCCCAGCACGGTGGCGGTGCCGATGAAGGTGGTGACGAGGCCCAGGCGGCCTTTGGCCAGCGTGTAGTCGGCGGCGCGCTGGTGCGCCTCGAGCGGCACGCTGGCGGCAAAGGCCGCCGGCACGGCGCCGCGGTGGGCGGCCACGTGGCGCATCTGGCGCGTGGCCAGCCACAGACGGGTGGCCAGCGACAGCAGCAAGGCGGCGACGAAGGCCGCGGTCATCAGGTTCGGTTCCATGCGCGATTCAGGAGGGTGCGGCAGTGTAGGCCTGCGCCACAATCCTGGGCTTCCTTCCAGGCCTTCCGCAATGAGCAACTCCACCCCCCTGTTGACGAGCAGCGAGCACAACCTGATCTGGATCGATCTTGAGATGACGGGGCTGCTGCCGGAGTCGGACCGCATCATCGAGGTCGCCGTGGTCGTGACCGACCCGATGCTCACGGTGCGCGTGGAGGGCCCGGTGTTCGCGGTGCACCAGAGCGACGCCGTGCTCGACGGCATGGACGCCTGGAACAAGGGCACGCACGGCCGCAGCGGCCTGACCGAGCGCGTGCGCGCCAGCACCGTGGACGAAGCCGCCGCCGAAGCCGCCGTGATCGAGTTCCTGAAGGCCTACGTGCCCAAGGGCAAGAGCCCCATGTGCGGCAACAGCATCTGCCAGGACCGCCGCTTCCTGGCGCGCACGATGCCGGGCCTGGAGGCCTTCTTCCACTACCGCAACCTCGACGTCAGCACGCTGAAGGAACTGGCCCGGCGCTGGAAGCCGGCGGCGCTGGAAGGCTTCAGGAAGGCGCAGGCGCACACCGCGCTGGCCGACATCCACGAGTCGATCGACGAGTTGATCCACTACCGCACGCACCTGCTGGCCGTGTGATCCGGCAAGGTGGTTGTCGGGGGTGCGACACGCAGTTGTCGCATCCGGACGGCCGGCGGCCGACCCTCTCGCGCCGGGCTGCGGGCTGCGGGTACAACGGCGTCCGTTCGTGACCTCAAAGCCGCCCATGACCTCTCGCCGCCACCTGCTTGCCGCCTCCGCGGCCGCCTTGCTGATACCTGCCGCCAGCCGCGCGCAGGCCCCCGACTGGAAGCGCATCCGCGTCGGCGTGGAGGGCAACTACCCGCCGTTTTCGCGCCTGGGGCCCGACGGCAAGCTGGCCGGCTTCGACATCGACATCGCCATGGCCCTGTGCCAGAAGATGGGCGCCGAATGCGTGCTGGTGCAGCAGGAGTGGGACGGCATGATGCCGGCGCTGGCCGCGCGCAAGTTCGACATGATCGTGGCCTCGATGACCATCAGCGAAGAGCGCAGGAAGGCCGCCGACTTCAGCGACCCCTACTACGACGTGCCCTCGCGCTGGGTGGCCAAGGCGGGCCGCTTCAGGAACCACGACCCGGCCTCGCTGAAGGGCGCGCGCATCATCGTGCTGCGCAACAGCCCGCGCGCCAAGCACGTGGCCGAGCAGTACAAGGAATCGTCCGTGCTGCTGGTGAACAAGGAAACCGACGTCTACCTCGAGCTGGCCGCCGGCCGCGGCGACATCGGCTTCGGCTCCGCGGTCGTGTCGTCGGAAGCCTTCCTGAAGAAGCCCGAGGGCCAGGGCTTCGCGCAGGTCGGCGCGCCAGTGCGGCTGGACGGCGGTGGCGGCGGCGTCGGCATCGCGTTCCGCAAGGGTGAGAACGTGCTGCGCGAGAAGGTCAACGCGGCGCTGAAGGCCATCAAGGCCGACGGGACCTACAAGCGCCTGGCGGACCGCTACTTCGACTTCGACGTCTCCGGCGGGACCTGATGTTCCACGGCTACCTCGGCGCCATCCTCGGTGGCCTGGGCATCACACTGGCCACCGCGGCGCTGTCGCTGGCCGTCGCGTGCGGCTTCGGGTTGCTGGGCGCGGTGGCCAAGCTGTCGCGCTCGCGCACGGCACGCGGCCTGGCCGAGACCTACACGACGCTGATCCGCGGCATTCCGGAACTGGTGCTGATGCTGGCCATCTTCTACGGCGGGCAGATTCTCGTGAACCGGCTGGCCGAGGCGAAGGGCTGGGACTACATCGACGTCCCGCCCTTCACGGCCGGCGTGCTGACCATCGGCTTCATCTTCGGCGCCTACCTGACCGAGACCTTCCGCGGCGCCATCCTGGCCGTGCCGCGCGGGCAGATGGAAGCCGCCACGGCCTTCGGCCTGACGCGCAGCCAGGCACTGCGGCGCATCCTGCTGCCGCAGATGGTGCGGCACGCGATACCGGGCTTCGCCAACAACTGGCTCGTCATGGTCAAGGCCACGGCGCTGGTGTCGATCATCGGCCTCGACGACATGCTGCACCGCGCCAACATGGCGGCCTCGGCCACGCGCGAGCCCTTCACCTTCTACATGCTGATCGCGCTGGTGTATCTGGCCATCACCACGGTGTCGATCGGCTTGCTGATGCTGCTGGAGCGGCGCTTCAGCCTCGGCGTGAAGGGCATCCGCTTCTAGCGGGGCGGGGTCGGGTTCAACATGATCGACTGGGACGTCATCACCCAAAGCCTGCCCGAGTTCTGGGGCGGCCTGCAGGTCTGTCTGCTGCTGCTGGCCATCAGCGTGGGCACCGGCTTCGTGCTCTCGGTGCCGCTGGCGATGGCGCGGGTGTCGGCGCGGCGCTGGCTGGCCTGGCCGGTGTGGACCTACACCTACGTGTTCCGCGGCACGCCGCTCCTGGTGCAGCTGTTCATCGTCTACTACGGCTTCGCGCAGTTCGAGGTCGTGCGCGAAAGCCTGCTGTGGCCGCTGCTGCGCGAGGCCTGGTTCTGCGCCTGGCTGGCCTTTGCGCTGAACACCACCGCCTACACCACCGAGATCTTCGCTGGCGCGCTGCGCGCCACGCCGGCCGGCGAGGTGGAGGCCGCGCGTGCCTATGGCCTGGCCGGCTGGCGCCTGTACCGCCGCATCCTGCTGCCTGGCGCGCTGCGCCGCGCCTTGCCGCAGTACAGCAACGAGGTCGTGGGCATGATGCACGCCACGGCTATCGCCAGCACCGTGACGCTGGTCGACATCACCCGCGTGGCGCGCGATGTGTACGCCAACCACCTGCTGCCGGTGGAGGCCTTCGGCTCCGCCGCCGTCATCTACTTCGTGCTCACCTTTGCGATGGTGGGCGTGTTCAAGCTGCTCGAGCGGCGTTACCTGCGTCATCTGCGCCATCAGCGCACGCGCTGAGCCCACGCGCTTGTCTGAAGAACCCCATGCAAACCGACACCATCGATCTCATCAGCCCCGCCCCGGGGCAGCGCCTGGCGCTCACCGTGCACCGCTACGGCACGCCGGGTAAGGGCCCCAAGGCCTACATCCAGGCGGCACTGCATGCCGACGAAGTGCCGGCCTTGCTGGTGGCGCAGAAGCTGCGCGTGCTGCTGCAGGCTCTTGACGAGGCCGGCCAGCTGCTCGGCGAGGTGGTGCTGGTGCCCTATGCCAACCCCATCGGCCTCGGGCAGAGCCTGCTTGGCCACCAGGAGGGCCGCTTCGCGCTCGACGACGGCGTCAACTTCAACCGCTTCGTGCCCGACCTCACCGAGGCCGTGGCGCCGCGGCTCGGGGCGCTGCTGGGTGACGACGGCCAGGCCAATGTGCGCGCCGCGCGCCGCGCGCTGGCCGAAGCCGCCGCGGCGCTGAGGGCGCACGAGCCCGCGGCCGACCTGAAGCGCCGGCTGCTGCAACTGGCCATCGACGCCGACATCGTGCTCGATCTGCATTGCGACAGCGAGGCCGTGATGCACCTGTACGCCCTCACGCCCCAGGCCGAGCTGGCGGCTGAGTTGGGTGCCCTTCTGGGTGCCGAAGCCGTGCTGCTGGCCACCGAATCCGGCGACTCGCCCTTCGACGAAGCCTGCAGCACGCCCTGGCTGAAGCTGGCCGAACGCGTGGCGCCGCTGCCGCTGCCGCTGGGCTGCTTTGCCACCACGGTGGAGCTGCGCGGCCAGGCCGACACCGCGCACGCCCTGGCCGACGCCGACGCCGCGGCGCTGCTGGAGTTCCTGCGCCGCCGCGGTGTGGTGGGCGGTGCCGCGGCGCCGCTGCCTTCCGCGCGCTGCGCGCCCACGCCGCTGGCCGGCAGCGAGCCGCTGAAGGCGCCACACGCCGGCGTCGTGGTCTACCACCACGCGCCGGGCGACCACATCGAGGTTGGCCAGTGCGTGGCCGACGTCGTGTGCCCCGACACCGGCCGCACCAGCCCTGTCGTGGCCACCACCCGCGGCGTGCTCTACGCCCGCATCGCCACGCGCTGGGCCACGCCGGGCACGCGCCTGGGCAAGATCGCCGGCGCCACGCCGGTGCGCACCGGCAAGCTGCTGAGCCCTTGAATCATGAGCCTGTCACCCAACCCGGCCTGGCTGCTGGAGGCCACCGACATCGTCAAGCGCTTCGGCCAGAACGAGGTGCTGCGTGGCGTGAGCGTGCGCGCCCGCCAGGGCGACGTGATCGCGATGATCGGCGCCTCGGGCTCCGGCAAGAGCACCTTCCTGCGCTGCCTGAACCTGCTCGAGGCGCCGCACGCCGGGCGCATCGCGCTGGGCGGCGAGACGCTGGCGCTGGTGCCCGACACGGCGCGTGATGCCGGCGGTGCACTGAAGGCGGCCGATGCCGCGCAGCTGCAGCGCTTTCGCTCGCGCATGGCAATGGTGTTCCAGCACTTCAATCTGTGGGCCCATCTGACGGCGCTCGAGAACGTGATCGAGGCGCCGATGCAGGTGCTGGGCTTGAGCCGCGCCGAGGCCGTGGCGCGCGCGGAAGCGCACCTGCAGCGCGTGGGCGTCTACCACCGCAAGGACGCCTACCCCGCGCACCTGTCGGGCGGCGAGCAGCAGCGTGTGGCCATTGCCCGCGCGCTGGCGATGGACCCGCAGGTGATGCTGTTCGACGAGCCGACCTCCGCACTCGACCCCGAACTCGTGGGCGAGGTGCTGCGCGTGATGCGCGGCGTGGCCGAGGAAGGCCGCACGATGATCGTGGTGACGCACGAGATGAGCTTCGCGCGCGAGGTCAGCAACCACCTCGTGTTCCTGCACCAGGGCCGGCTCGAGGAAGAAGGCCACCCGCACGAGGTGCTGTCGCGGCCACGCTCGGAGCGGCTGCAGGCCTTTCTGGCGAATGCCCTCAAGTAGTGGAGCGATGTCACCGCGGTGTCGCGGAAGCTTCATAAACTAGGGTGCATGAGTGACCGCACGCCCTCGGCAGCCAAGCCGACCCCTGGCGCCGCCCTGGCGCGCAGCGCTTCGCGGCTGCCCCGCGACGACGACCGCACACGCGCCCTGCGCGAAAAGGCCACGCAGACGGCGCGGTTGAACCTGCTCGACCGCGAGCGCTCGCTCATCCAGTTCAACCGCCGCGTGCTGGCCCAGGCGCGCCGTGCCGACGTGCCGCTGCTGGAGCGGCTGCGCTACGTGACCATCGTCTCGAGCAACCTCGACGAGTTCTTCGAAGTCCGCGTGGCCGACTACATCGAGGCCGTGCGCCAACCCGGCAGCGGCATCACGCAGGCCGATCTCGAGGCCGTGGCGCGTGCCGCGCACGAGCTCATCGACGAGCAGTACCAGGTCTTCAACGACGAGGTCATGCCGGCGCTGGAGGCCGAGGGCATCGTCGTGCTCAACCACGCCCAGCGCAGCGACGCGCAGCGCGAGTGGGTGGCCCGGTTCTTCGAGTCGCAGGTGCAGCCGCTGCTGGTGCCGCTGAGCCTGGACCCGAGCCACCCGTTCCCGCTGGTGGCCAACAAGAGTCTGAACTTCATCGCCCGGCTCGACGGCCGCGACGCCTTCGGCCGCGAGAACTCCATCGCCATCGTGAAGGTGCCGCGCGTGCTGCCGCGCGTGATCCGCCTGCCCGACAACATCTGCGACGGCCGCCAGGGCTTCGTGCTGCTCACCAGCGTGATCCGCGCCCACCTGCACGCCCTGTTCCCGGGCCGGCGCGTGGTGGCCTTCTCGCAGTTCCGCGTCACCCGCGACAGCGACCTCGAGGTCGACGAGGACGACGTCACCAACCTGCGCCAGGCGCTGCGCTCGGGGCTCACCTTGCGCCACTTCGGCCAGGCCATCCGGCTCGAGGTGGTGAGCACCTGCCCCGAAGACCTGCAGCGCTTCCTGCTCGAGCAGTTCGGCCTGCCCGAGGTGGCGCTGTACCTGGTGAACGGCCCCGTCAACCTGGTGCGGCTGAACCAGCTGATCGACCAGGCCGGCGCCGACCGGCTGCGTTTTGCGTCGTTCGAACCGCGCTGGCCCGAGGGCCGGCTGCCACGCGGGCAGAGCATCTTCACGCGCTTGCGCGAAGACGGCGACGTGCTGCTGCACCACCCGTTCGAGAGCTTCGAGCCGGTGGTGCAGTTCCTGCGCGAGGCCGTGCAGGACCCCGATGTGCTGGCCATCAAGCAGACCATCTACCGCACCGGCGCGCAGAGCGTGCTGATGGACCTGCTGATCGAGGCCGCGCGCCGCGGCAAGGAAGTGCTGGCCGTGGTGGAGCTGAAGGCGCGCTTCGACGAAGAGGCCAACATCAACTGGGCCGAGCGGCTCGAGGCCGTCGGCGCGCAGGTGGTGTACGGCGTCGTCGGCCTGAAGACCCATGCCAAGCTGCTGCTGGTGACGCGGCGCGAGGCGGTGTCGGGCAAGGGTGCGGCGGCCCAGGGCCAGCCTGCACAGACGCGGCTGCGGCGCTACGTGCACCTGTCCACCGGCAACTACAACCCGAAGACGGCGCGCCTGTACACCGACCTGGGCTACCTCACCGCCGACCCGGGCCTGACGGCCGACGCCGACGCGGTGTTCCTGCAGCTCGCCAGCCAGGGCTTGTCCAAACCCTCGCGTCACCTCGTGACCGCGCCTTTCCAGATGCACAAGCGCATGCTGCGCCACATCCGCCAGGTGGGCGAGGCGGCGGCGGCCGGCAAGCCGGCGCGCATCGTCGCCAAGCTCAATTCGCTCACCGACCCGGGGCTGATCCACGCCCTCATCGAGGCCGGGCGCGCGGGGGCCTCGATCGACCTCGTCGTGCGCGGCGCCTGCATGCTGCCGCCGGGCGTGCCGGGCTTCACCGAGAACATCCGTGTGCGCTCGATCGTCGGGCGCTTCCTCGAGCACTCCCGCATCCTGTACTTCCGCTGGGGCGGAGGGGCCGAGGACGAGCAGCTCTACCTGTCCAGCGCCGACTGGATGAGCCGCAACATGTTCCGCCGCGTCGAGATCGCCTGGCCGGTGCGCGACCCGGCACTGCGCCAGCGCGTCATCGACGAGGCGCTGGTGCCCTACCTGCACGACACCGCCGACGCCTGGGAGCTCGAGGGCAGCGGCCGCTACCGGCGCGTCGGCGAGGGCGGGCCCAGTGCCCAGCAGGCGCTGATGCGGCGCTACACCTGAGGGGTACCCGTGGACCTGATCCTCTGGCGCCACGCCGAGGCCCTGGAGATGCGCGAGGTGCACGACGATCTCGACCGCGCTCTCACGCCCAAGGGCGAGCGCCAGGCGCTGCGCATGGCCGAGTGGCTGAACCGCCACCTGCCGGCGAGCACGCGTGTGCTGGTGAGCCCGGCGCGGCGCGCGCAGCAGACCGCCACCACGCTCGACCGCCGCTTCAAGACCGTGCCGGCGCTGGCCCCCGATGGCAGTGTCGAGGCGCTGCTGCACGCCGCGCGCTGGCCCGACTCACGCGAGCCGGTGCTGGTCGTGGGCCACCAGCCGACGCTGGGCCTCGCGGCGGCCTACTTGCTGGCCGGGCAGCCGCTGGGCTGGGCGGTGCGCAAGGGCGCGGTGTGGTGGCTGCGCGTGCGCGAGCGTGAAGGCGAGCGCCAGGTCGTGCTGCACGCCGTGATGGCGCCCGAGCTGGCCTGATCGACTCGGCGGCTGCTCAGGACAGCAGCAGGTCCATCGGCCCCTGCCGCAGCCAGGTCGCGGCTTCTTCCTGCAGCAGGTACAGCGTGCGCGGGTGGGTGTCGGCCCAGGCCGGCGTGAACATCAGGTGGGCATCGGTGCCGCGCACCGCCAGCCGCAGCGCGTGCGGGTCGACGGGGCCGCGCGCATGGCACTTGATCGCCGCCAGCCGCAGGCACAGCACCTGCCAGGCGAACAGCGGCTGCGCCATCTGCAGCTCCAGCTTGCGCAGGCCACCGCGCTGGCCCAGCACCAGGTCGCCCAGGCGCCGCTGCTGGCTTTGCGAGAAGCCGGCAGCATCCACGTAACTCAGCAGGTAGGCGCTGTGGCGGTGGTGGTCGTGGTGCGACACCATCTGGCCGATCTCGTGCAGCGCGCAGGCCCAGGCCAGCTCGCGTCGGCTGTCGTCGTCGGCGCGTTCGCCGAGTGCCGGGCGCACGGCGTCGAACAAGGCCAGCGCCACGGAGCGCACGCGCTCGGCCTGCGGCACGTCGACACCGAAGCGCTGCTGCAGCGCGGCCACGCTCTCGTCGCGCATGTCGCCGGGGCGGCGGCGCTGCTGCGCCTGGCGGCGCTCGTGCAGGTCGACGATGACGCCCTGGCGCAGCGCGCCCTTGGCCGGCCACAGCGCGGCGATGTCGAAGTGTGTGGACAGCGTGTACAGGATGGCCAGGCCGCCCGGCAGCACCGCGCGGCGCTCGGGCTTCAGGCCCGGTAGCGCGATGCGCTCCGTGCTGCCGGCGGCCAGGCACTGCTCGATGCACCAGCGCAGGCCGGCGGGCGTGATGCGGCCGTCGGTCACGCCGTTGGCTGCCAGCACCTGCGACACCGCGCTGGCCGAGCCCGACGAGCCCAGAGCCTCGGTCCAGCGCTCGCGGGCGAAGGGCACCAGGGCCTCTTCGATCTCGGCGCCCGCGGCCACCTGCGCGGCACGGAAGCCCTCCTGCGTGATGCGGCCCTCGGGGAAGAAGCGCATCGACAGGCTCACGCAGCCCACTGCAAAGCTCTCCGTCAGGCGCGGCGTGCGGCCATGGCCGAGGATGATCTCGGTCGAGCGGCCGCCGATGTCGATGACCAGGCGCCCGGCGTCGGCCTCCTGGATCGGCGCGGTCGGCGGCTGCAGGTGGTAGACCCCGGCGTAGATGAGCCGGGCCTCCTCGCGGCCCGTGATCACCTCGATCGGAAAGCCCAGTGCGTCCTGCGCGCGCAGCAGGAAGGCGTTGCGGTTCTTGGCCTCGCGCAGCGTCTGCGTGGCCACCGCGCGCACCTGCCCGGGCTCGAAGCCGGCGAGCCGCTGCGCAAAGCGCCGCAGGCAGGCCAGGCCGCGCTGCGCGGCGTCTTCGGTCAGCTGGCCGGCAGCGTCAAGCCCGGCGCCCAGGCGCACGGTTTCCTTGAGGTAATCAACGCGGCGGTAGCGGTCGTGAGGCAGGGCGCCGATCTCCAGCCGGAAGCTGTTGGAGCCCATGTCGATGGCGGCCAGCAGGCCCTGCGGGTGGGGGGTCTGCGCCTCGCGTTTTTCCATGCGTCAATGCTACCCGTGGGCCCTTTCTAGAATGCCGCCGCGCGTCGTTCGGACAACACCCACCTGGAGACAACCATGCTGAAGGAAGAGTTCGCTACGCTGGTGCCGGCCACCGGCCCGTTGAGCGCGGACAGCACGCGCCGCGGCTTCGTGCAGCGCGCCGTCGGCACCGGCTTCGCCGCCGCGGTGATGCCGGTGATGGCCCAGACCGTGGTCAAGACCGACAGCACCGGCCTCATGGCCGGCGAGGTGAGCATCCCGGTCGGTGACTTCAAGATGCCGGCCTACCGCGCCGCGCCCGCCGGCAAGGCCAATGCGCCGGTGGTGCTGGTGGTCAGCGAGATCTTCGGCGTGCACGAGTACATCGCCGATGTCGCGCGCCGCTTTGCCAAGGCCGGCTACTTCGCCATCGCGCCCGAGCTCTTCGTGCGCCAGGGCGACCCCACCGAATACGGCGAGATTGCCAAGCTCATCGCCGAGGTCGTCAGCAAGGTGCCCGACGCGCAGGTGATGGCCGATCTCGATGCCTCACTGGCCTGGGCCCGCGGCCAGGGCGCCGACGCCGGCAAGGCCGCCGTCACCGGCTTTTGCTGGGGCGGCCGCATCACCTGGCTGTATGCCGCGCACAACCCGGGCCTCAAGGCCGGTGTGGCCTGGTACGGCCGCCTGGTCGGCCAGCCGAACGCCTTGCAGCCCACGCACCCGGTTGACGGCGCCGGCCGCCTGAACGGCCCGGTGCTGGGCCTGTACGGCGGGCAGGACACCGGCATTCCGCTCGACACCGTCGACCGCATGAAGGCGGCGCTGGCCACCGGCAGCGCGGCGGCGAAGAGGAGCGAGTTCGTGATCTACCCCGAGGCGCCGCACGCCTTCCATGCCGACTACCGGCCCAGCTTCCGCAAGGAAGCGGCCGAAGATGGCTGGAAGCGTTGCGTGGCCTGGTTCAAGGCCAACGGGGTAGCTTGACGCGCCCCCAGGCTCGCTGCGCTCGCCACCCCCCGAGGGGGCTCGGGCAGCGGCCCGGCCAAGCCGGATCCGCGCCCGGTGCTTTCCGGCTCAGCGGACGACGAGCACCGGCAAGGTGCTGTGCGTCAGCACCTTCTGCGTTTCGCTGCCCAGCAACAGCGCGCTCACGCCGCGGCGGCCGTGCGAGGCCATGACGACCAAGTCGCTGCCCTGGGCCTTGCCATGCTCGAGGATGGCTTCCCACGGGTGCAGGGCCTCGACGGTGTAGCCCTGGCAACGCACGCCGGCCGCGGCGGCGGCGTCCGTCACGGCCTTCACGCGGGCGGTGGCCACGCGCTGCTGGGCGTCGAAGAACTCCTGCGGCGGCACCGGCTGCATCTCGGAGATGGCGCTGTACGGAAACGGCTCCATCACCGCCAGCACGTGCAGTTCGGCGCCGCACAGCTTGGCCAGCGACAGGGCCGACTGCAGCGCCTTCATCGTGATGTCGGAACCGTCGGTCGGGAACAGGATTGATTGGTACATGGTGCCTCCGGGGCGGCCTGGAGCGGCCGGGTGTGATGGTGGCATGTTCGCGGCACTTCCCCATCAGGGGCTTGACGGGGATCAAGCGGGCCGGCAGCGAGTTCAGGCCCCGCGCGCCACGGGTCGCGAGGCGTCGCTGCACCAGGCGCTCCACGAGCCTGGGTACAGCGTGCCGGCATCGAGCCCGGCCACCGCCATGGCCAGCAGGTTGTGGCAGGCCGTGACGCCCGAGCCGCACTGGTGCACCACCGGCAGGCCGCCCGCGGCGGCCTCGAACTCGGCGCGCAGCTCGGCGGCCGGCCGGAAGCAGCCGTCGGCGCCCAGGTTGAGCTTGAAGAAGCGGTTGCGCGCGCCCGGTATGCGGCCCGCCACCGGGTCGAGCGGCTCGACTTCGCCGCGGTAGCGTTCCGGCGCGCGGGCATCGAGCAGCGCGACACGGCCGAGCCCGGCGGCGAGCGTGTCGGTGTCCACCGTGGCCATCGCTGCCGATGCCGACACCGGATACGGGCCTTGCGAGGGCTGGCGCGGCGTGTCGCCCGCCACCCGCTCGCCACCCGCCGCATGCCAGGCGCCGCGGCCGCCGTCGAGCAGCGCCACCTCGGTGTGGCCGGCCCAGCGCAGCATCCACCAGGCGCGCGAGGCGTAGACGCCGCCGTGGTCGTCGTACACGACGACGGCGACACCGGGCGCGATGCCCAGCCGCCCCATCGTGACCGCCCAGGCGCTGCGCGCGGGCAGCGGATGGCGGCCGTTGTGGCCCGTCTTGGGGCCCGAGAGATCGCGGTCCAGGTGCACATACGCCGCACCGGGCAGGTGCCCGGCGGCAAAGGCGCGTTCGCCGGCCGTGGGGTCGGAGAGGTCGAAGCCGCAGTCCAGCAGCGCCACCGGGGCGGGGCCGGCGAGCAGGGTCTGCAGCGAGCGGGCGTCGATCAGCGGGGTCGGGGTCATCGGGGTCTCCTGAACGAATGAGCGGGGCAGTCGGGTGCGGCGGGCTCGGCGGTTCTCAGCCGTCGCCCAGCGTCGAATCGGCCGTGCGCGGCCGGCCGCGCAGCAGCGTGGCCGCCACGCCGGCGGCCAGGATCAGCACGATGCCGGCTGTGGCCGTGGCGGGCAAGGTCTCGTCGAACAGCAGCAGGCCGAGCAGCGACGAGAACACGATGCCCACGTACTGCAGCGCCGCGATGCCCATCGTGGCACCGGTGGCGTAGGCACGCGTCATCATCCACTGCGCGGCCGTGGCCAGCGTGCCGATGGCCAGCAGCAGCATCACGCCTTCGGTGGCATGGCGGCCGAAGCCGCCGGCCCACACGGCGTACAGGCCGCCGAACACCACACCGGTGGCCGAGAAGTAGAAGACCACGCGCTCGCCCGGCTCCCCCAGCCGGCCGAGCGCCGTGACCTGCAGGTAGGCCACCGCCGCCAGCAGCCCCGAGGCCAGGCCGATCACGCCGTACACCAGCTGTTCCTGCTCGATCGTGGGCCGAAGCACCAGCACCACGCCGGCAAAGCCGGCCAGCACGGCGGCCACCAGGCGCAGGTCGAGCGCCGGCGGGCTGCCACGCTCGGGCGCCAGCAGCACCGCGCCGCCGATCAGGAACAGCGCGATCCACACCGAGCTCATGTAGCTGAGCGTCATCGCCGTGGCCAGCGGCAGGCCGCCGATGGCGGTGAACCACAGGCACAGAGCCACCGTGCCGCTGACGCTGCGCGAGAGGTGCAGCCGGGGCACGCGGCTGGCAAAGGCCACGCCGCGCCAGCGCATCATGGCCGCCATCAGCACCAGGCCGATGAGCGAGCGGTACATGACGATCTCGCCGGCGCTGTAGAGAGTCGAGGCCGCCTTCACGCATGCGCCCATCAAGGCGAACAGCGCCGTCGCCCCGATCATCAGCGCCGGCGCCCGCCAGGACGGCCGCGCCGCAGGGCGTGGCGGCGCGCTCAGCGCCAGGCGCCGGTCTCCGGCAGGCCCATCTCGCGCCGATACCACTCGTGGAAGTGCTGCATGCCGTCTTCCATCGGGCTCTGGTAGGGGCCCGCCTCGTCGTCGCCGCGTTCCAGCAGCGCGCGGCGGCCGGCGTCCATGCGCAGTGCGATCTCGTCGTCTTCGGCGCAGGTCTCCATGTAGGCGGCCTGCTGGGCCTGCACGAACTCGGGCTCGAAGGCGAGGATCTCTTCCGGGTAGAAGAACTCCACCAGGTTCATCGTCTTCTGCGGCCCTTGCGGGAACAGCGTGCTCACCACCAGCACCTCGGGGTACCACTCCACCATCACGGTGGGGTAGTAGGTCAGCCAGATCGCGCCATGGGCCGGCGGCCGGCCGTCGCGCACCTTCAGCACCTGCTCGTGCCAGCGCTGGTACACGGGCGAGCCCGGGCGCGCCAGGGCGGCGTTGACGCCGACGGTCTGCACCGAGTGGTGGCGGCCGAACTCCCAGGCCAGGTCGCCACAGGCCACGAACTGGCCCAGGCCCGGGTGGAAGGGGCCGACGTGGTAGTCCTCAAGGTAGACCTCGATGAAGGTCTTCCAGTTGTAGTCGCAGGCGTGCAGATGGGCCTGGCCGAACTGGTAGCCCGAAAAATCGAGCTGCGCCGCCACGCCCAGCACCTGCAGGTCGGTGGCGACATCGCGAGCTTGGGCACTGGAGGCGCGCTCGAACACCAGGCCTTGCCACTGCTGCACCGGGTAGTTGCGCAGGTTCAGGCAGGGGGCCTGCTCGAAGTGCGGGGCGCCGACGAGGCGGCCGTGCAGGTCGTAGGTCCAGCGGTGCAGCGGGCAGACGACGTGGCCGCTCGTGCTGCGGCCGCGGCCCTTGAGCATGATGGCCTGGCGATGGCGGCAGACGTTGCTGATGAGCTCGATGCCGTCCTTCGTGTGCACCAGGGCCCGGCCTTCGGCTTCCTGCGGCAGCGCCAGGTGGTCGCCCACCTCGGGCACGGCCAGCTGGTGCCCGAGGTAGCGCGGGGCGAGCTGGAAGATCAGCTCCTGCTCGCGCCGGTACAGCGCCTCGTCGAAATAGCTGCCCACCGGCAATTGCGTGCGGGAGCGTTCCAGTGATTCGAGAGCGATGCTCAGGTCCGACATGATCCGACCGGATCCTCCATGCAGGGTAAAGGACTGCGACCGAACTAGGGCCAGCGGCGCCGCGATGCAGACTGCGCTGCGGCGAGGTCCGCCGGCGACGACGTGGCCCGAACCCCGGGGGGTGTGAGGCGGGGGCGGATTCTAGCCGGGGGGTTTCGGCCTTCCTGGGTAGGGCTCTCCAGGGTGTTGCGGCCGTGCCGACCGGGGCGCGGGGCGTGGCGGCAACGGCCGGGGGCGCTTGTCTAGAATGGCCGCCACATTTCACACCCCGGAATCCAGGATCCAGCCCCGATGGCCCGCAGCGCCGCCAAACCCTTGCCCGAGCCGGCCAGCTACGAACAGGCGCTGGCCGAACTCGACCGGCTGGTGGCGCAGATGGAAGACGGCCAGATGCCGCTGGACCAGTTGCTCGACGCCTACCGGCGTGCATCCGAGCTGCTGCAGTTCTGCCGCAGCCGGCTGCAGGCGGTGGAAGAGCAGGTGAAGGTGCTCGACGAGGGCGTGCTGAAGCCCTGGGTGGCGCCATGACGGCCGTCGACGTGGCCGCCTTCGACGCCTGGGCGCGCGACGAACTCGCCGCCGTCGAGGCCGCCCTCGACGCCTGGGTGCCTGCCGATGCCCCGGCCGGGCTCGGCGAGGCCATTCGCTACGGCGTGCTCGACGGGGGCAAGCGGCTGCGGCCGCTGCTGGTGCTGGCCGCCTGCCGTGCGGTGGGTGGTGAGCGCAGTGCCGCGATGCGTGCCGCCGTGGCCGTGGAACTGATCCACGCCTACAGCCTGGTGCACGACGACATGCCCTGCATGGACAACGACGTGCTGCGCCGCGGCAAGCCGACGGTGCACGTGAAGTACGGCGAGGCCCAGGCCATGCTGGCCGGTGACGCCATGCAGGCGCTGGCGTTCGAGGTGCTCACCCCCGACAGCGGCGGCATGGCCCCTGCCCAGCAGGCCCGTCTGGTCTCGCTGCTGGCGCGCTCTGCCGGCCACGCCGGCATGGCCGGCGGCCAGGCGATCGACCTGGCGAGCATCGGCCATGGCCTTGACGAAGCCGAACTGCGTGACATGCACCGCCGCAAGACCGGTGCGCTGCTGCAGGCCAGCGTGATGATGGGCGCAGCCTGCGGCGACACCACCCCCGCCGTGCGCGCGGCGCTGTCCGATTACGGCTGGGCCACGGGCGTGGCCTTCCAGGTCGTCGACGACATCCTCGACGTCACGCAATCCGCCGCCAAGCTGGGCAAGACCGCCGGCAAGGACCAGAACGACAACAAACCCACCTATGTGTCGGTGCTCGGCCTGGGCGCCGCGCGCACGCATGCCCAGACGCTGCGGCGCCAGGCGCACGAGGCGCTGGCCGCCAGCGGCCTGGGCGCGGCGGCGGCCTGGCTCGCCGTGCTGGCCGACAAGGTGGTGGAGCGCGAGAATTGATGCCATGACCGGATTGCTGCACCAGATCGACAGCCCCGCCGACCTGCGCCGCCTGCCGCGCACGGATCTGCCCGCGCTGGCCAAGGAACTGCGCGAGTTCGTGCTGCAGACCGTCAGCCAGACCGGCGGCCACCTCGGCAGCAACCTGGGCACGGTGGAACTCACCATCGCGCTGCACTACGTGTTCGACACGCCGCACGACCGCATCGTCTGGGACGTCGGCCACCAGACCTACCCGCACAAGGTGCTCACCGGCCGGCGCGACCGCATGCACACGCTGCGGCAACTGGGCGGCATCGGCGGCTTTCCGCGCCGTGACGAGAGCGAGTACGACACCTTCGGCACGGCGCACAGCTCCACCAGCATCAGCGCCGCCCTGGGCATGGCGATGGCGGCGCAGCTCAAGGGCGAGGCCCGCAAGGCCGTGGCTGTGATCGGCGACGGCGCCATGAGCGCCGGCATGGCCTTCGAGGCCATGAACAACGCCGGCGTGCCGCACGAGGGCCAGGTGCCCGACCTGCTGGTGGTGCTCAACGACAACGACATGTCGATCAGCCCGCCGGTGGGCGCGCTGAACAAGTACCTGGCGCGACTGATGAGCGGCAACTTCTACGAGGCCGCGCGCGAAGGCGCCAAGGCGGTGCTGAAGAATGCGCCGCCCCTGTTCGAGCTGGCGCGGCGCTTCGAAGAGCACGCCAAGGGCATGGTCGTGCCCGGCACCATCTTCGAGGAATTCGGCTTCAACTACGTCGGCCCCATCGACGGCCACGACCTCGACGCGCTGATCCCGACGCTCGAAAACCTGCGCGGCAAGCGCGGCGCGCAGTTCCTGCACGTCGTCACGAAAAAGGGCTACGGCTACAAGCTGGCCGAGGCCGACCCGGTGAAGTACCACGCCGCCTCGGTCAAGTTCAACCCGTCGGAAGGCTTCCCGCCCAGCAAGCCCAGCAAGCCCAGCTTCATGCATGTCTTCGGCCAGTGGCTGTGCGACATGGCCGAGGTCGACGACAAGCTCGTCGCCATCACGCCGGCCATGCGCGAAGGCTCGGGCATGGTGGAGTTCCACAAGCGCTTTCCGAAGCGTTACCACGACGTCGGCATTGCCGAGCAGCACGCCGTCACCTTTGCCGCCGGCCTGGCCTGCGAGGGCCTGAAGCCCGTGGTCGCGATCTACAGCACCTTCCTGCAGCGCGGCTACGACCAGCTGATCCACGACGTGGCGCTGCAGAACCTGCCCGTGGTGTTTGCGCTCGACCGCGCCGGCCTCGTGGGTGCCGACGGCCCCACGCACGCCGGCGCCTACGACATCGCCTACGTGCGCTGCATCCCGAACTGCTCGATGCTGACGCCGTCGGACGAAAACGAGTGCCGCATGGCGCTGACCACGGCCTTCCGCGCCGACCACGCCGTGGCCGTGCGCTACCCGCGGGGCACGGGCACGGGCGTGGCCATCGAGAAGGAACTGCTGGCCTGGCCCTGGGGCAAGGGCGTGGTGCGCCGCCAGGGCAGCCGCATCGCCATCCTCGCCTTCGGCACGCTGTTGCAACCGGCGCTGGCCGCGGCCGAGAAGCTGGGCGCCACGGTGGCCGACATGCGCTTCGTGAAGCCGCTCGATGAAGAGCTCGTGCTGCAGCTGGCACGCAGCCACGAGGCCATCGTCACGATCGAGGAAGGCAGCCTGATGGGCGGTGCGGGCAGTGCGGTGCTCGAGTGCCTGGCGGCCCACGGCGTGGCCACGCCAGCCCTGACGCTGGGCTTGCCCGATCGCTTTGTCGAACACGGCGACCCGGCCAAGCTGCTCGCGCTGTGCGGGCTCGACGCCGCCGGCATCGAAGCCAGCATCGTGCAGCGCTTTCGCGACGCCTCGGGCGGCCGGCCGTCGCTGGCGGCCGTGAATGCCTGAGCACGGCGACCCACGCGCCTCGATTCGACGTGCCGCCCCGCGGCGGTTCACCCGGGTGACATCCCGGCGATCGTGGAAGTGGCATGCTCCGCCCCGACGATGAACAAGCTCACCGACGTTTTGCACATCCCCGACACGCAGAGTGCGCCCGATGTGCGCCACCTGGCCATCCAGCGCGTGGGCGTGAAGGACGTGCGCTACCCGCTGGCGCTGCGCGTCTCGGGCGCTGTGCAGACCACCGCCGCGCTGTGGACGCTGGACGTGGCGCTGCCGGCCGAGAAGAAGGGCACGCACATGTCTCGCTTCGTCGCCTGGCTCGACGAGCTGGCGATGTCGGGCGCGGCGCTCGATGCCGCCGGCCTGCGCACCCGCCACGCGGCCATGCTCGACAAGCTCGGCGCCACCGAGGGCCGCATCGAAGCCGCGTTCAGCTTCTTCGTGAGGAAGCGCGCGCCGGTGTCGGGGCTGCAGAGCCTGCTCGATTACCAGGGCCGCTGGATCAGCGAAACCCGTGCCGGCACCACGCGCGTGTGGGCCGAGGTGGCGGTGCCGGTGAAGAGCCTGTGCCCCTGCAGCAAGGAGATCAGCGACTACGGCGCGCACAACCAGCGCTCGCTGGTGACGATCCGCGTCGAGCTGCGCGAGGGCGCTGCGGGCGAGCTGCCCTGGGAGCAGCTGGTGCGCTTTGCCGAAGACGCCGCGCCCAGCGAGATCTGGCCGATGCTCAAGCGCCCCGACGAGAAGTGGGTGACCGAGCGCGCCTACGAGAACCCGAAGTTCGTCGAGGACCTGGTGCGCGACGTGGCGCTGGCGCTGAACGCTGATGCGCGCGTGGGGGCGTATGCGGTCGACGTCGAGAACTTCGAGTCCATCCACAACCACTCGGCCTACGCGCGCATCGAGCGCGGGTGATCCAGCGCCACTGCGCGCGCGTCGTCCCCGCCTCAGCCGAACGCCGCCTTGCGATAGTCGCTCGGCGCCATGCCGCCATGCGCGCGGAACACGCGGCTGAAGTGCGCCATGTTCTGGAAGCCCAGCCCGAGCGCGATGTCGGTCAGGCTGCGGTGCGCCTGTGCGCGGTCGACCAGCAGGCGCCGGCACGCTGCCAGACGCTGCGCCAGGATGTAGCCGGCCACGCCATCGGGCTCTTCGGCAAAGGCGTTGTACAGCTGGCGCCGGCTGCAGTTGAGCGCCCGCGCCAGCGCGTCCACGCTCAGCCCCGGGTCGGCCAGGTGCTGCGCCACGTGCTGCTTGATGCGCTCGCGCAGCGCCTCGCGCTGCGTCTGCGCCGTGGCCTGGCCGGCCAGGTCGAGCAGGCTCAGGTGCACGAGCTGCGCAATGGCCTCGCCCACGCCACGCGCCGCCGCCTCCGGCATGCTGGGCAGCTCGGCGAAGGCGTTGCGCATGGTCTGCAGCGCCAGCGTGGAGATGCCGCCGCTGCCGCCCAGGCGCCGCGCCATCAGCGCGTCGAGCTGCGCTGAGCTGACGCCGCGCTCGGCCAGCAGCGGCTTGGGCAGCATCACGATCAGGTGCTCCACGCGCTCGGGGTTGGCCACGGCGTAGCTGTCGGTGGTGTCGTAGATGCTCCACTGGCCCGGCGTCACCCAGGTCTCGCGGCCCTTCTGCTCGACGCCGGCGCAGCCCTTCCAGGGCGCGACGATCTTCAGGTAAGGCAACTCGGTGGCGCGTGCCGCCGAGGTGGAGCGGGTGACGCGGTGGCGCGTGGCCTCCAGCCGCGTGAGCACCACGTCGCCGGCGCGCAGCGTGCGCGCACGGCCGTCGAAATCGGTGTCGCCGTACTGGTCGGACTTCAGGCCCTGGAAGAGCCGGCCGAGCCAGTCGGTCCACAGGCCCAGGCGCTCGGGCGCGGGCACGGCGTCGGTGTCCATCAGCTCGGGGGGTGTGGCCATGGCTTGTCTCCGGTGGGCCCTGGTTCGGGCCCTGGATCGGGCCTCTGGGGGCGGGTTTGCGCGGCGCGAGCGTAGCGCCGGAAGGGCCGGCCCGTGCGCGGGTGGGTCAATCAGCCGGGAAAGTCCCGAGCCGCCGTGCACACGCGGTCAAGCGCCGTGCACGCGCGGTCAAGACAGCCCTGGGGCGGCCGCGAACAATCCGCCGCACACCCCAACGAGGAGACAAGCCATGACCTTGAACCGCCGCACCGTCGTACAAGCCCTGGCCTCCACGGCCGCCACCACGGCACTCCCCGCCTTCGCGCAAGGCACGGCGCCCGTGCGCATCGGCTACGCGATGGCCCGCACCGGCCCGTGGAGCGTGGGCGCGCAGACGAGCCAGGAGCCGAACTACCTGCTCTGGGCCGAGCAGGTCAACGCCGCTGGCGGGCTCGATGTGCGCGGCACGAAGCGCCCCATCGAGCTGATCAGCAGCGACGACCAGAGCAACATCGAGACCTGCGTCCGCACCTACGAAAAGCTGATGGGCAGCGACAAGGTCGACCTCGTGCTGCCGCCCTGGGGCAGCAACGCCAACTTCGCCGTCGCGCCGCTGGCCAACCGCTTCCAGTACCCGTTCCTGGCGCCCACGGCGCTGAGCCGGCGGCTGGTGGAGATGAAGCTGCCGTACTTCTTCCTGTTGCTGCAGCAGCCCAAGCCGATGATGGACGCGCTGGTCGACATGCTCAAGGCCAACGGCGCGAAGACGGCCGCCGTGATCTACGTGGACGACCTCTTCGGCCTGGAGAACTACGCCGCGCTGAAGGTGGCGCTGGCCGGCAGCGGCATCAGCATCGTCGAGGACAAGAGCTACCCGCTGGGCGTGAAGGACCTGAGCCCCGTGCTGCGCGGCTTCAAGGACAAGAACCCCGACGCCTTCATCGGCCTCACGTACCCGCCGGACACCATCCTGGCCAGCCGCCAGAGCAAGGAGATCGGCTTCAACCCGAAGTTCTTCTACGCCAGCGTGGGCACGGCCTTCCAGCTGTACCGCAACGTCATGCAGGCGGGTGCCGAGGGTGTGCTGGGCATGGGCAGCTGGAACGGCAAGACGAGCCCGGCGGCCAAGGCCTACTTCGACGCCCACGTGAAGAAGTTCGGCGCCGCCAAGGAGCCCGACCGCTGGGCCAGCGGCGCCACCTGGGCGGGGCTGGAGATCCTCACGGCCGCGGTGGCCAAGGTGGGCCTGGACAAAAAGGCCATCCGCGACTTCGTGGCCGGCGGCACACACAAGACGATCCTCGGCGACATCCGCTTCAACGGCAGCGAAAACGTCGGCGTGCCCGGCACCGTGAGCCAGTGGCAGAAGGGCGAATTCGAGGTCGTGTGGCCGCGCAGCCGCGCCACGGCGCCGCTGAATCCGGCCAAGCCCGCCTGGGTCTGAGCCTGCCGCCCACGACATGAGCCTCGGCGCCTGGTTCGAGCTGATCGCCTCCGGCCTGATCACCGGCGCGGTGTACGCGCTGGTGGGGCTGGGCCTGAACCTGCAGTACGGGCTCATGCGCATCCTGAACATCGCGCACGGCGAGTTCCTGATGGTGGGCGCCTTCCTCACCTGGATGGCGCACAGCGCGCTCGGCCTGAGCCCGCTGCTGATGGTGCCCATCAGCTTTGCCGTGCTGATGGCCGTGGGCGTGGTGGTGCACCGGCTCACCTTCCGCCGCCTGGCCAGGACGAGCCCCAGCGTCGACATCTTCGAGGCCCGCGGCCTGATGGTGGCCTTTGGCCTGATGTTCCTGGTGCAGAACTTCGCCCAGAGCGTGTGGGGCGCCGACCTGCGCGGCTACGACTACATGACCGATCCCGTGCGCCTGGGCGGTGAGGGCGGCGCGCAGTTCGCCGGCAACAAGCTGCTGCTGCTGGGCTTGAGCCTGCTGTTCAGCGTCGGCCTCATCGTGCTGCTGAAGCAGACGCTGCTCGGCAAGGGCGTGCGCGCGCTGATGCAAAGCCCCACCGGCGCGCAGCTGGTGGGCATCGACACCGAGCGGCTGCACCCGCTGATGTTCGGCGTGGGCCTGGGCCTCAGTGGTGTGGCCGGATGCCTGCTGAGCATGGCCTACACCATCACGCCGTCGATGGGCGAGCCCTACACGGTGACGGCGCTGATCGTCATCACGCTCGGCGGCTTCGGCAGCATGGGCGGCGCGCTCGCCGGCGGGCTGGCGCTGGGTGTCATCGAGGCCGTGGGCATGCACTTCACCAACCCCTCGCTGAAGAGCCTGCTGAGCTACGCCGTGTTCATCGGCGTGCTGCTGTGGAAGCCCAACGGCCTGTTCAACAAGAAGACATGAGCCCCCAAGCTCGCTTTCGCTCGCTACCCCCCGAGGGGGCCGTTCGCCAGCGGCCCGGCGAAGCCGGTTCCGCGGCTTCTGCTGGGCCTTGCGGCTCCGGAGTGCACTGATGCTGCTCGACAAGACGCTGCTCGGCCGCGACGTGCTGGTGCTGTTCGCGCTGGCCGGCTGGGCGATGGCCGTGCCGCACTGGGGCAGCGAGTTCGCGGTGTCGATGGCGCTCACCTGCCTGATGTACGTGGCGCTGGCCACCAGCTGGACGCTGTTCTGCGGCACCACGCGCTACCTGTCGCTGGCCACGGCGGCCTTCTTCGGCATCGGTGCCTACTTCAGCGCCATCTTCATCGAGGACCTGGGCTGGGCCGGTGTCATCGCGGCCGGCGCCGGCGTCGCGGCCCTGGTGGCGCTGGTGATGGGCGCCGCCGTGCTGCACCTGCGTGGCACCTACTTCGCGGTGCTCACCTTCGGCATGACGGAGCTGATCCGCCACGCCATCACCTACTGGGAAAAGCAGGTCACCGGCACCGTGGGCCGCGTGCTCACGGTGGTGCCCGAGCGCGACACCATCTACCTCACGGTGCTGCTGCTGGCCGTGCTGGCCGTGGCCACCAGCATCGTGATCCGGCGCACGCGCTTCGGCCTGGCGCTGGCCGGCATCGGCTCGGATGAGCAGCGGGCGCAGACGCTGGGCGTGAACACCAAGCTCGTCAAGATCGGCGGCTTCATGCTCACCGCGGCCTTTGCCGGCGCCGTGGGCGCCGCGATGAGCGTGCGCTGGACCTACATCGACCCGAGCACCGTCTTCAACCCCTTCATCGGCTTCCAGACCGTGCTGATCGCGCTGATCGGTGGCGTGGCCACGCTCTGGGGCCCGCTGATCGCCGCCATCGTCTTCAGCCTGCTGGCCGAGACGCTGCGGCTGCAGGCGCCGCAGCTGTACCTGATGACGCTGGGCGTGCTGCTGATCCTGAGCGTGCTTTACCTGCCCGGCGGCCTGGCCTCGCTGCGCTGGGCCACCTTCCGCGGCTGGCGCGACGACACGCGGGCCTGGTGGGCCGATCTGCGACGCAGCAAGGCCGCGCGCGACAAGGAGGCCTTGTCGTGAACGGGCATGCGCTGCTCGAAGCCCGCGGCGTGAGCGTGCGCTTCGGCGGCCTGGTGGCCGTCGACAGCGTCAGCGCCGCCTTCGCGGCCGGCGAGCTGGTGGGCATCATCGGCCCCAACGGCGCCGGCAAGACCACCTTCTTCAACGCGCTCTCCGGCGTGCAGTTGCCCACCGGCGGCGAGCTGTTCGCCGACGGCCGGCGCCTCACCGGCGCGGCGCCGCACCGCTTTGCCGCCCTGGGCGTGGCGCGCACCTTCCAGACGCCGCGTGTCTTCGGCGGCTTGAGCGTCGCCGCCAACATCGACTTCGGCCTGCAGTTCGCCGGCCGCGGCCGCAAGGCCAGCTGGTTGCTCAAGGACGAGGCCAGCATCCTCAACCTCATTGGCCTTTCCGCGCAGGCCGCCTTGCCGGCCGCCGCCATCACGCCCAGCCAGCAGCGGCTGCTGGAGATCGGCATGGCGCTGGCCACGCGGCCGCGCCTGCTGCTGCTGGACGAAGTGGCCGCGGGCCTGACGGAGGCCGAGGTCGACAGCATGGCCCAGCTGATCCGCCGCCTGCGCGACGAGCTCGACCTCACGGTGATCTGGATCGAACACGCCGTGACCACGCTGCTGCGCTACGTGGAGCGCGTGATCGTGCTCCACCATGGCCGAAAGATTGCCGACGGCACACCGGCCGAGGTGGTGCGCAACGCCGAGGTCATCGAGGCCTACCTGGGCGACGAGATGGCTGAGGTGGCCGCTTGAAGAACGACATCGAAGCCGCGCTCGAGACCCAGCTCGCGCACCTGAAGCTCGAGAAACTGAGCGCCGGCTATGGGCCGTTCCTGGTGCTGCGCGAGCTGTCGCTCGAGGCGCGCCCGGGCCTCACCGTCATCCTCGGCCCCAACGGCGCCGGCAAGACCACGCTGCTGAAGGCGGTGAACGGCCTCATCCCGCGCGGCGGCAAGATGGTGCTCGACGGCGAGACGCTGCCGCGCGACGCCAAGACGAGTGAACTCGTGCAGCGCGGCCTCGTGCTGGTGCCCGAGGGCCGGCAACTCTTTCCGCAGATGACGGTGCGCGAGAACCTCGAGCTCGGCGGTTGGCTCGTGAACAAGGCCGAGCGCGAGCAGCGCATCGCGCAGGCCTTCAAGGACTTCCCCAAGCTCGCGCAGCGCGAGCAGCAACTGGCCGGCACCATGAGCGGCGGCGAGCAGCAGATGGTGGCCGTGGCGCGCGCCATGATGAGCGCGCCGCGCCTGTTGATGCTCGACGAGCCCTCGCTCGGCCTGGCGCCCAAGATGGTGGACGAGCTGCTGGCCATGGTGCGCCGCATCGCCGACCAGGGCGTGACGGTGCTGATGGTGGAGCAGAACGTGAAGAAGGCGCTGGCCGTGGCCGACCGTGGCTACGTGCTGGAGCGCGGCCGCCTCGTGGCCCATGGTCCGGCCAGCCTGCTGGCGCGCAGCAGCGTCGTGCGCGAGGCCTATCTCGGCAAGCCGGCCGAGAAGACATCTGCCGCGAATTCGAAAGACTCCAAGGAGAAGACCGTGTCCGAACTCAGCATGCTCATCAACGGCCTGGCCGTCAGCGCCGAAAAGGGCGCCACTTTCGAGCGCCGCAACCCGCTGGACGGCAGCGTGGCCACGCGTGCACCCGCGGCCAGCACGGGCGACGCCGTGGCCGCCGCCGACGCGGCCGCCGAGGCCTTCAAGACCTGGAAGACCACCGGCCCCAGCGAGCGCCGCGCGCTGCTGCTGAAGGCCGCCGATGCGCTGGAGGCGCTGACGCCGAAGTTCGTCGAGGCCGTGCCCGCCGAGACCGGTGCCACCGGCATGTGGGCCGGCTTCAACGTGATGCTGGCCGCCGGCATGATCCGCGAGGCCGCGGCACTCACCACGCAGATCGGCGGCGAGCTGATCCCGTCCGACGTGCCCGGCAGCCTGGCCATGGGCGTGCGCCAGCCGGCGGGTGTGGTGCTGGGCATCGCGCCCTGGAACGCGCCCGTCATCCTGGGCGTGCGCGCCATCGCCACGCCGCTGGCCTGCGGCAACACCGTCATCCTGAAGGGCAGCGAGAACTGCCCGCGCACGCACCAGCTCATCGTGCAGGCCTTCCAGGACGCCGGCTTCCCGGCCGGCGTGGTGAACTACATCACCAACGCCCCGGCCGATGCCGGTGCGGTGGTGGAGGCGATGGTGGCGCACCCGGCGGTGCGGCGTGTCAACTTCACCGGCAGCACGCGCGTGGGCAAGCTGCTGGCGCTGACCTGTGCCAAGTACCTGAAGCCCAGCGTGCTGGAGCTCGGCGGCAAGGCGCCGATGGTGGTGCTGGACGACGCCGACCTGGAAGCCGCCGTCAACGGCGCGGCCTTCGGCGCCTTTGCCAACAGCGGGCAGATCTGCATGAGCACCGAGCGCTTCATCGTCGACCGCAAGATCGCCGACGACTTCGTCGCGATGTTCGCCAAGAAGGCCAAGGGTCTGCCGCTGGGCGACCCGCGCAAGCCCGAGCCGGTGGTGCTGGGCAGCGTCATCGGCATGGGCACGGTGGAGCACTGCAACGCGCTGATCGACGACGCGCTGGCCAAGGGCGCCAAGCTGGTGTGCGGCGGCAAGGCCGACAGCACGCTGATGCCGGCCACGCTGCTGGATCACGTGACGCCGAAGATGCGCATCTACTCGGAAGAGACCTTCGGCCCGGTGAAATGCATCGTGCGCGTGGACGGCGTCGAGGCCGCGATCGAATGCGCCAACGACAACGAGTACGGCCTGTCGGCCAGCGTCTTCGGCCGCGACACGGCGCGCGCGTTGACGGTGGCGCAGCGCATCGAGAGCGGCATCTGCCACGTCAACGGACCGACGGTGCACGACGAGGCACAGATGCCGTTCGGTGGCGTGAAGGGCAGCGGCTGGGGCCGCTTCGGCGGCCGGGCCGGCATTGCGGAATTCACCGAGCTGCGCTGGATCACCGTGCAGACAGGCGAGCGGCACTACCCGTTCTGATCCGAGCCTGCGGGGCCGGCATGGCCCTGGTGCTTCTGCGTGCTCTTGACGTCAGGACTGCACAGCCCTAGCGTCGGCCTGCCTCGACATCGTCATCATATGACGTCATCATCGGGGCATGGTGTGTGGCCCGGCCGCGCGCATTGGCAAAGGACTGAACGATGGAGATCCGCAAGTTCGTGGCTCCGGCCCTGGCGGCGCTGCTGCTGGTGGCGGTTGGCGGCGGCGTCTGGTACTCCAACCTGAAGGTCACTGACGAGCACACGGCCGCGCAGGCCGCGCGCAGCGCGCAGGCGCAGGCCGTCAGCGTGCGCGGCCTCATCGGCTCGGAGAAGGAAGCCTTCTTTGCCGACATGCGGGTGCAGCGGGCACTGGCCGCGCAGGGCATCACGGTGGCGGTGGAAAAGGCGGGCTCGCGTGCCATTGCCGGCCGCTACGACGCCAAGGCCTACGACTTCGGCTTCCCCTCGGGCGCGCCGGCCGCCGCGCAGCTGCGGCAGCAGGCCAAGGCCGCGGCGGTGTTCACGCCCTTCTACACGCCGATGGTGGTGGCCAGCTGGCGGCCCATTGCCGACATCCTGGTGGCCAACGGCATCGCCCAGCGCCAGGGCGACATCTACTACATCGTCGACCTGCCGGCGCTGATGGCGCTCATCGACAAGGGCGCGCGCTGGCGCGACCTGAAGGGCAGCCAGGCCTTCGCCACCGGCAAGGCCGTGCTCGTCAACTCCACCGACGTGCGCACCTCCAACAGTGCGGCCATGTACCTGGCGCTGGCCAGCTACCTGGCCAACAACCAGCAGGTGGTGCAGAGCGCCGAAGACGTGGACCGCGTGCTGCCGCAGGTGGCGCCGCTCTTCCTGCGCCAGGGCTTCCAGGAGCAGTCGTCGGCCGGGCCGTTCGAGGACTACCTGGCCCTCGGCATGGGCAAGGCGCCGCTCCTGATGGCCTACGAGTCGCAGATGCTCGAGTTCTGGCTCAAGCACCCCGACAAGATCAAGAGCGACATGGTCATCCTCTACCCACGCCCCACCGTGTTTTCCAAGCACGTGCTGGTGCCCTACACGCCGGCCGGCGTGCGGCTGGGCCAGGCGCTGGAGAACGACCCCCAGCTGCGCGCGCTGGCACACGAGTACGGATTTCGCACCGGTGGCGAAGCCAAGGGCCCTGAGCTCTGGAAGCAGCGCGGCATCGCCGTGCCCGAGCTGCTGGTGGATGTGATCGACCCGCCCAGCCACGAGTGGCTGGAACGCATGATCGTGGCCATCGAGGCCCGATTCAAGTAAAGGAGCCCCGCATGAACCAGCCGCAGCAGACCACGACGCAGGAACTCTCGCCGCCTGATGCCTTCACGCTCGAGCCGCCGCAGCCGGTGGTCGCGGTGCCGGTGGAGTCGGCCAGCGGCCGCGTGCGCCTGAAGCCCGAGGCCGTGGCCGAACTCGATGCCCAGGTGCGCCAGTTCATCGACGACATCACCGCGCACGACAGCCAGGACCCGAAGTTCAAGGAGGCCGTCGCGCGCATCCATTCCATGGGCAACAAGGACGTCGAGGCCTCCGCGGCGGTGTCCAACCGCATGCTGGAGCGGCCGGTGAAGTCGCTCGACAACGGTCTCTTCGACCAGGGCTCCGAAATCGGCAAGGGCCTGATCGACCTGCGCCGCACCATCGAGGATCTCGACCCCTCGCGCCAGGGCGATCTGTTCTCGGCGCGCAAGCTGCTGGGCTTCATCCCGATGGGCAACAAGCTCGTCGACTACTTCGACCGTTACCAGAGCAGCCAGGCGCACCTCAACGCCATCATCGAGTCGCTCAAGCGCGGCAAGGACGAGCTGCTGCGCGACAACGCCGCCATCGAGCAGGAGAAGACCAACCTCTGGGGCCTGATGGAACGGCTCGAGAAGTACATCCACATCGGCAAGAAGCTCGACGCCGAACTCGATGCCAAGGCGCGCGCGCTCGACGCACAAGACCCCGAGAAGGCGCGCGTGGTGCGCGAGGAGATGCTCTTCTACACGCGCCAGAAGGTGATGGACCTGCTGACGCAGATGAGCGTCAACATCCAGGGCTACCTGGCGCTGGACCTCATCCGCAAGAACAACCTCGAGCTGATGAAGGGCGTGGACCGCGCCACCACCACCACGGTGAGCGCGCTGCGCACGGCGGTGATCGTGGCGCAGGCGCTGGCCAACCAGAAGCTGGTGCTGGACCAGATCAGCGCGCTCAACACCACCACCGGCAACCTCATCGCCAGCACGAGCGAGATGCTGCGCGACCAGAGCGCGGCCATCCATCAGCAGGCGGCCAGCAGCACCATCGACATCGCGCAGCTGCAGAAGGCCTTCGCCAACATCTACCAGACGATGGACACGATCGCCGACTTCAAGACCAAGGCGCTGGCGTCGATGCAGACCACGGTGGACTCGCTGGGCCAGGAGATCACCAAGTCGCGCACCTACCTCGACCGCGTGCGCAACCAGGAAAGCGCGCAGGCGGTGCTCGCCGCGGGCGAGGTCCGGCTGTGACACGGCGCGGCTGGCCGGCCGCCCTGGCTGGGCTGTGCGCGGCTGCGGCGCTGCTGCTGGCCGGCTGTGGCAAGGGCAAGACCGATGCGCCACCGCCACCGGCGGCTGATGCAGCGGCCTTCACCGTGCTGGCCGGCTCGGAGGTGCGCGACATCGAGCCGGCGCTCGTGCAGGCCGCGCGCACGGCGGGCGTGACGCTCAAGCTCAGCTACGCCGGCACGCTGGACATCGTCGAGCGCATCAACGGCGGTGAGCGCTTCGACGCCATCCTGCCGGCCAACGGCGCCTACCCTTCGCTGGCGCTGGCCACCAAGCCGCTGGCACGAGAGAAGCTTTTCTATTCGCGCGTGGTGCTGGGCGTGAAGGCGGCCAAGGTGCGCGAGCTGGGCTGGCAGCAGCAGCCGCCGAGCTGGGCGCAGATCGCGCAGGCCGCCGGCAGCGGGCAATTGCGCTACGCCATGACCAACCCCGCCAGCTCCAACACCGGCATGAGCGCGCTGTTTGCGGTGGCCTCGGCGGTGGCCGGCAAGACCGAAGACCTGTCGGCCGACGAAGTGGATGCCCAGGTGCTGACGGCCTTCCTCAAGGGCCAGAAGCTCACCGCCGGCAGCTCGGGCTGGCTGGCCGACGCCTACCTGAAGGACGCCGCGGGCCTGGACGCGATGGTCAACTACGAAGCCGTGCTGCTGCGGCTGAACGCGAAGCTGCCCGAGTCCGAGCGGCTGCTGCTGATCGAGCCGAAGGACGGTGTCATCACCGCCGACCATCCGCTGATGCTGCTGGCTGCCGAACGCAGGGCCGACTACGACAAGCTGGTGGCTGCGTTCAAGGCGCCGGCCTTCCAGGGGCAGGCCGCCGCGGCGGCCTTCCTGCGGCCTTCGGCGCCCGGCCTGCCGCTGCCGGCCGGGCTCTCATCGGCGGCGGTCGCCGAACTGGCGTTCCCGAACCGGCTCGAGGTGATCGATGCCGTGCTGGCCTCGTACCAGGGCAGCTGGCGACGGCCCGCCACGTCGATCTTCGTGCTCGACGTGAGCGGCTCGATGAAGGGCGGCCGGCTGGAGGCCATGCGCGCGGCGCTGAAGGTGCTGGCCGGTGCCGAGGCGAGCACGGCCAGCGCGCGCTACGCCCGCTTCCAGAGCCGCGAACGGGTGCAGCTGATCACGTTCTCCGACCGCGTCGATGAGCCGCAACTGGTGGACTTCGCGCCCGCCTCGCTGGAGCAGGCCCGCAGCCGCGTGCTCGGCTATGCCGACGCCCTGCAGACCAAGGGCGGCACCGGCATCTACGCGGCGCTGCTGCGCGCGCAGGCCCTGGCCGCGGAGGAGCAGGCGCGCGATCCGCAGCGCTACGTCAGCATCGTGCTGCTGACCGACGGCGAGAACACCACCGGCCCTGACCTGAAGGAGTTCCGCCAGCGGCAGGGCGCGGCTTCGGCAGCGCGCGTCTTTCCCATCCTCTTCGGCGAGGCCAACAACGCCGAGATGGATGAGCTGGCCCAGGCCACCGGGGGGCGCGTGTTCGACGGCCGCAAGGCAGCCCTGGGCCTGGTGTTCAAGGAGATCCGGGGCTACCAGTGACGAATCTGCCAACGCCTCCTGCCCCAGCGGCCGGCCGGACGCTGAAGCTGCGCCTGCTGCTGGCGCTGTACGGCACCGCCAACATCGCCGGCTGCGCGCTGGCCTTGCTGGGGCCGGCGCTGCTGTTTGCCGGCGTCATCGGCCCGGGCTGGCTGCTGATCACGGCTGGCCTCTACGGCGTGGGCGCGCTGCTTGGCTCGGCCTTCGGACGCGCTCCGGAGCTCGAGCGCCGCATCGAGGCCAGCCTGACGGTGGAGCAGACGCTGGAGCAGCTGGACACGCTGGTCATGCGCGTGAGGCCGCAGCTCACGGCCGAGATGAACTCGCACCTGGCCAGCGTGCGCAGCTCGGTGGCCGAGGTCTTGCCACGCCTGGTGGGTGGTCGCCACTTCGACAACGACCTCTATACCGTGCGCGAGACGGTGCTGCGCTACCTGCCCGAGACGCTGGCCAACTACGTGGCGCTGCCGCCGGTGTTCCGCAGCACACACGCGCTGAAAGAGGGCAAGACCGCGCGCCAGCTGCTGGCCGAGCAGCTTGCACTGCTCGATGACAAGCTGCGCGAGATCGTCGCCAACGTGGCCGGTGCCGACGCGCAGGCGCTGCTGGCCAATGGCCAGTTCCTCGAGATGAAGTTCCGCCAACCCGACTTCCTGGCGCCCTGAAGGGGGCCCTTGCCGTGTCCCGCACCATCATCGACATCCCGGCCCCGCTGCTGCACGAGGCCGACGAACTGTGCCAACGGCTGGGTGTGTCGCGGGCGGAAGTGGTGCGGCGGGCGCTGCGCGAGTTCCTGAAGCGGAACGAGTCCGTGAGCACCGATGGATTCGGCCTGTGGGCCCACCAGGAGGCGGACAACAAGGCCGGGGCCGATGGCAGCCGCAAGCGCGGCGCCGAGCGGAGGTGATGCCCCATGCCCAGTGCCCTGATCGACACCGGCGTGCTGTACGACTACCTGATGGGCGACAGCCGCGCCCGGCAAGCCCTGGCGCCGTACCCGCACCGTGCCATCAGCGTCGTCAGCTGGCTGGAGCTCATGGCCCGTTGCCCACCCGGGCTGATCGAGCCGACGCGGGCCTTTCTGCGCGGGTTCGAGCGCCTGTCGGTGAGCGAGTCGATCGCCGACGAGGCGCTGCGCCTCGTGCGCCTGCGGCCCGGCCTGCCGCTGCCGCGCGCCACCGTGTGGGCCAGCGCCGTGGTGAACCAGCTGCCCTGGGTCACTGCCGACCCCGACCACGTGCTTGCGTCAGATCCCGGCGTGCGGCTGGCCTACAGGCACGACGGCGCCGTGCCGGCGGTGAGGCGCCGCGTCGTCGGCTCAGGCTGACTCGCGGCCGGACTGACCTGCCAGACCGGCCCGTTGGGCCGCCCGCTGCCGCGCCAGCACATACGCCCCCTGCGGCACGTGCAGCAGATCGGCCACGCGCCACAGCACATGGCGCTCGTGGTCGGCCAGCACGCCGTCGGCATAGGCCACGGCCCACATCAACTCCACCATGCGCAGCTTCTGCGCGTCGGAGAAGCGCTCGTTCAGGCGCGTCGTGAAGCCGAACAGATCGGTGGCTTCCTTGGCCGTGGACGTGGCCAGTTCCACCAGGCGCTCGGCCTCGTCGGCATCGAGCTCGAACTTCTCCACCAGCGCCTGCCGCACCGTGGCCTGCTCGGCGGCGCCGAAGTGGCCGTCGGCGCGCATCACCTCCACCAGCAGCACGGCGGTGGCCAGGCGCAGGCGGTGTTCATCGTCGGCGGCCACGGCGGCGCCGGGTGGGGGCAGCAGGGTGTCGAAAAGCTCGCGCAGCGTCTTCAGCATGGCGCCATCTTGTCACGCCACCGCCACCTCGAGCAGCACCGGGCCTTCTGCCGCCAAGGCCCGGCGCAGGGCGTCGGCCAGCTCGGCCCCATCGCTCACGCGCGACGCGGGCAGGCCGTGCCCGGCCGCCAGCGCCACGAAGTCCAGCGCTGGCAGATCGGTGCCCACCAGCGGCGCGCCGGGCTCGAAGCCGAAGTGCGGCGCAAAGTTCTGCAGCGCGCCGTAGCGGCGGTTGTTGAGGGTGAGCACCGTCACCGGCAGCCGCAGCTGCGCCGCGTTCCACAGCGCCTGGATCGAGTACATCGCCGAGCCGTCACCGATCATCGCGATCACGCGCTGGCGTCCACCTTGCTGCTGCTGCGCCAGCGCCACGCCCATGGCCGCCGCCAGGCCGTGGCCGAGGCCTCCGCTGTCCATCGTCCAGTAGGTGCCGGGCTCGAAGATGGGCAGGTGGCGCTGCATCGCGCCGCGTGCGCTGGGTGCTTCTTCGAACACGATGCTGTCGCGCGGGCGCACCTCGGCCAGCGTCTGCATGAAGAACGGCACCGGGATGCGCTCGCCGGGCGCCGGCACGGGCTGCCGGGGCGCGGGCTCGCGCGCCGGCGGCATGGCACGCGCGATGGCCGGTTCCGGGCGCGCCAGCAGGTCGGCCAGCGCCAGCGACAGGCTGGCGATCACGCTGGTGCCCAGCGGCGCCCAGGCGGCGGCCTGCGGGTCGTCGGTAAGCTGCACCACCGCGGCGCCGGCTGGTGCGTGCGGGCCTTCGCCCTGCACGTGGTAGGTGAAGGCGTTGGCGCCGAGCGCGACGATCAGGTCGTGGCCGGCGAGGGCGTCGACGATCTTCTCGCGCATCGCCGGCAGCCAGCCGGCGAACTGCGGGTGGTCTTCCGGAAAGCCGGCTCGGCCGCTCATCGGCGCGCCGAACACGCGCGCGCGGTGGCGCTCGGCGAGTTCGCGCGCCAGGGGCCAGGCGCCGTCGCGGTCGACCGCGGGGCCGATGACGAAGGCCGGCCGCGCGGCGGCATCGAGCGCGTCGCCGATGGCCGCCAGCGTGGCCGGGTCGGGCCGCAGCGCCTGGCTCACGCGGCGCGGCGGCAAGGGCTCGCAGGGCTGTGCCCAGTCGTCGGCCGGCACGCTCACGAGCACCGGCCCGCGCGGTGGCGTCATCGCCAGGTGGTAAGCGCGCTCGATGGCCAAGGGCACGTCTTCACCCCGCGCCGGCTCCACGGCCCACTTCACGTAGGGCTTGGGCAGGGTCGTGGCCTCGGCGCTGTGCAGGAACGGATCGAAAGGCAGGATGGAGCGCGCCTGCTGCCCGGCCGTGATCACCATCGGCGTGCGGTTCTTGAAGGCCGTGAAGATGGCCCCCATCGCATGGCCCACGCCCACGGCCGAGTGCAGGTTGACGAAGGCCGCCTGGCCGGTGGCCTGCGCGTAGCCGTCGGCCATGCCGACGACGACGCTCTCCTGCAGGCCCAACACGTAGTGGAAGTCGGCCGGCCAGCCGAGGAAGAAGCCGAGCTCGGTGGAGCCGGGGTTGCCGAACACGGTGGTCATGCCGTGGGCGCGCATCAGCGCCCAGGTGGCTTCGCGGACGGGGATCAACCCCACACCTCGTTTGCCACCTCCACGACCAGCTGCAGCTTGCGCTTCTGGTCTTCGACCGCGATGTTGTTGCCGTGAACGGTGCTGCTGAAGCCGCACTGCGGGCTCAGCGCCAGCTGCTCCAGCGGCGCGTACTCCGCGGCCTGCTGGATGCGGCGCTTCAGGCTTTCCTTCGTCTCGAGCTGACCGAACTTGGTGGTGACCAGGCCCAGCACGACGATGCGGCCGGGCTTCAGGAAGCGCAGCGGTCGGAAGTCGCCAGAGCGGTCGTCGTCGTACTCCATGAAGATGGCGTCGAGGTTCATCTCCGACAGCAGCGCCTCGGCCACCGGCTCGTAGTTGCCGGCCGCAGCAAACGTGCTCTTGAAGTTGCCTTTGCACAGGTGCATCGCCAGCGTCATGCCGGCGGGCTTCTTGGCCACCACCTTGTTGATGAAGGCGGCGTAGCGGTGCGGCAGCTCGTTGGGGTCGTCGCCGCGCTGGCGTGCCGCCTCGCGCATCTTCTCGTCGCAGAGGTAGGCCATGTTGGTGTCGTCCATCTGCACGTAGCGGCAGCCGGCGTCGAACAGGCTCTGCAGCTCGTCGGCGTAGGCCTGCGCCACGTCGTCGTAGAACACGGGGTCGAGCTCGGGGTAGGCGGTGCGGCTGATGCCGGCGCGGCCGCCGCGGAAGTGCAGCATGGTCGGGCTCGGAATCGTCACCTTGGGCGTGGCACCCGGCGCGTGCTGCTCGATCTGCGCCTTCAGGTACTCGAAGTCGGCGCGCTGGATGTCCTTCACGTGGCGCACCTTGTCGACCACCTTGATGACCGGTGGCGCCAGCTCTTCGGTGCCGTCGGCGCGCCGCACCGTCACCGGGATGTCGGTGTGCACGCCGCCCATCTGCTCGAGAAAGTCGATGTGGAAGTAGGTGCGGCGGAACTCGCCGTCGGTGATGCTGGTCAGGCCGCAGTCGCGCTGGAACTGCACGATCTCGGTGATGGCGCGGTCTTCCACGGCGCGCAGCTGCGCCGGGGTGATGTCGCCACGCGCCTTTTGCGCGCGCGCCTCCAGCAGGTAGGCCGGGCGCAGGAAGCTGCCGACGTGGTCGGCGCGGAAGGGCGGCAGGGTGCGGGTGGTCATGAAGGTCTCTCGTCGATGAAGGGGGTCAGGCGCCGGCCGGTACGATCACGTCCGGCGGCGGGGGTTCGGCAAACAGTTGCTCGACCAGAAGCGCGCGGGCCGCCAGCACTGCGCGCTGGTTGATCGAGTTCTTGTCGGTGAGCTCGCCGCCGTCGATGGACGGCGGCTCGGCCAGCAGAAGCCAGCGTGCCGGGCGCGTGGCGCTGCCGGTGCCCTCGCGCCACAGGCGGTCGGCCAGGGCCTGGAAAAAGCCGCGCACGGCGGTGGCAGCCAGCACCTCGGCATTTCTGCGATACGAGGCCGTGTCCAGCCCGAAGTGGCGGCGGATGTCGTCGATGCGCGGAAGGATCAAGAGGCCGATCGCATCGCGGTCGATGCCGGCCACGACCACGTCCTGCACGTACGGGTCGCCCGCCATCGTCACCTTCGCGCGCAGCGGCCCGACGCTGACGAAGGTGCCGCTGGAGAGCTTGAAGTCCTCGGCGATGCGGCCGTCGAACACGAGGCCGCGCTCGGGTTCGGCCTCGTCGATGCAGCGGGCCGCGTCACCGGTGCAATAGAAGCCTTCCTCATCGAAGGCCGCGGCCGTGGCCTCGGGGTTGCGCCAGTAGCCGGGCATCACGTTGGGGCCACGGAAGCGGATCTCGTGCTTGCCGCTGTCGGCATCCGGTACGAGCTTCACCTCCACGCCCGGCACCGGCAGCCCGATGTGGCCCGAGCGCACGCCGGCACCCAGCGCGAAGGTGCACGAGGGCGCGGTCTCGGTCATGCCCAGGCCGGTGGTCATGCAGATGCGTTCGCCCGCGGCGGCTTCGGCATGGCGGTCGAGGTGGTCCCACACGCCCTGGCTCAGGCCGGCGCCGGCGTACATGAAGGCCTGCACGCGCGAAAACAGCGAGTTGCGCAGGGCCGTGTCGTGGTCCATCGCGCGGCAGAGTTCTTCAAAGCCCTTGGGCACGTTGAAGTACATCGTCGGCGCGATCTCGCGCAGGTTCTGCACGGTCTGCTCGATGCCCTTGGGCGTGGGCTTGCCGCCGTCCAGGTACAGCGTGCCGCCGTTGTAGAGCGTGATGCCGATGTTGTGGTTGCCGCCGAAGGTGTGGTTCCAGGGCAGCCAGTCCACCAGCACCGGCGGCTCGTCGGCCAAGAACGGGAAGGCCTGGCGGATCTGCTGCAGGTTGGCGCACCACATGCGATGGGTGTTGACCACCGCCTTGGGCATCTTGGTCGAGCCCGAGGTGAACAGGAACTTGGCGATGGTGTCGGGGCCGAGTGCGGCGTGGGCCGCGGCGCTTTCGGGGCCGGCGGGCACGGCACGCAGCGTGTCGAACGCGATGCTGCTGCGGCCCGGCACCGGCGCGCCGGCCGTCACCACGGGCACGTCGCTCGCCACACAGGCCGCCAGCGCCCGCGCGTAGGCCACGCCGTCGGCCACGAACACCAGGCCCGGCGTCAGCGTGTCGACGATGTGCCGCAGCTTGGCGTGGTCGGTGGCCACCAGCGCGTAGGCCGGCGACACGGGCGCAAACGGCACGCCGATCCACAGCGCGCCGAAGGCGATGCGCAGGTGGTCGAGGCTGTTGTCGGCCAGCAGCAGCAAGGGCCGCTCGGCGCTCAGGCCGTGGGCGAGCAGGGCCTGGCCGATGCGCTGCGCCTCGTCGCGCAGCTGCGCGTAGCTCAGCGTCTGCCACGCGCCGTCGGCGCCGCGCTCGGCGGCGAACACGCGATCCGGGGCGTGTTCGGCCCAGTGCGCCAGCCGGTCCGTCAGCACCCGCGGATAGGCGTCCAGGGCCTCGGTGGAGCGCCACACGCGACAGCCGTCGTCGCGCGGCTCCACCGTGGCCTGCAGGCAGCCGCCGAAGCGGGCAGGGCGGTAGCTCGGCGCCGTCATGGCAGGCACAGGCAGCCGTTCATGCGCGATCAGTCCTGCGTGATCTTGCGTTCCTGGATGATCTTCGCGTAGCGCGCCATGTCGGCGCGGATGACCTCGCTGAACTGCCGCGGGGTGATGGGCTGCGGCTCGGCGCCGAGCGAGCGGATCACGTCGATCACGGGTTGCGTGCCAAGCGCGCGGTTGATCTCGCGGTTCATGCGGTCGACGATCTCCGGCGGCGTGCCCGCCGGCGCCCAGAAGCCGTGGGTGGTGCCGGCGTCGAAGCCCGGCAGGCCGAGCTCGATGAGCGTGGGCGCGTCGGGGAACATCGGCGTGCGCTTCACCGAGCCCACGGCCAGCAGGCGCAGCCGGCCCGAACGCACGTGCGAAAACGCGATGCCGGGGTCGAAGGTGTAGTCCAGACTGCCGGCCAGCAGGTCTTGCAGCACCGCCGCCGAGCCGCGGTACGGGATGTGCACCGTGAAGATGCCGGCCTGCGACTTGAGCATCTCGCCGGCGATGTGCGGGCTGGTGCCGTTGCCCGGCGAGCCGTAGCTCAGCCGGCCGGGGTTGCGCTTGGCGTGAGCGACGAACTCGGCGTAGGTCTTGTACGGCGCATCGGCACGCACCACCAGGAACAGCTCGAGCCGGGCACCGGCGGCCACGGGGATGAGGTCCTTGGCCGCGTCGTAGGGCATCTTGTTGTTCAGCAGCGGCACGATGGCCGCCGCGCTGCCCGAGCTCAGCAGGAAGGTGTAGCCGTCGGCCGGACTCTTGGCCACCGCATCGGCGCCGATGATGCCGCCGGCACCGCCGCGGTTGTCGACCACGATCTGCTGCCCGATGGCCGCCGACACCGGGCCGGCCACGGCGCGCGCCACCGCGTCGGGCGAGCCCCCGGCCGGAAAGTTGACGATCAGGCGGATCGGCTTGGCCGCCGGCCAGGCGGGCGTCTGGGCGTGGGCGGGCAGGGCCGAGAGCCCGGCCAGGGCCAGGCCCGAGCTCAGCAGTTGGCGGCGGTTGAAGCGGGGGTCTTGCATGGTCTGTCTCCGTAAGGTGTGCCCGGTTGGCCGGTGCGGTAGGTTCTAGAGATCGATGACGAGGCGCTCGCTCAGCGCCCGCGAGCAGCAGGGCGTGAACTGGTCGCCCGCGGCCTGCTCTTCGGGCGTGAGGTAGTGGTCGCGGTGCTCGGGCCGGCCTTCGAGCACCGGCGTCAGGCAGGTGCCGCAGACGCCTTGTTCGCAGCTGGTGGCCAGGAACACGCCGGCGTCGGCGATCGCCTGCGCCGCGGTGCAGCCGGCGGGCACCTGCAGTGTGACGCCGCTGCGCGCCAGCACCAGCGTGAAAGCCCGGTCGCCAGCCTGCGGCGCGGTGTCGCCGCCAAAGCTTTCCCAGTGCAGCTGCGCCTCGGGCCAGCCCAGGGTGCGGGCGCGGGCCAGCGCGGCGTCCATGAAGCCTTGCGGCCCGCACACGTAGAGGTGGGTGCCGGGCTCGGGCCGGGCGAGCAGACGGTCGAACTCCAGGCGCTGGGCTTCGTCGCCGTCGTCGAGATGGCGCACGACGCGGTCGCGCCAGGGGGCCTGGTCGAGCCGCTCGATGAAGGGCGTGCGGGCCAGGGATCGCGTGGCGTGGTGCAGGCGGAAGCCGGCGCCGGCCGCGTGCAGGGCTTCGGCCATGGCCAGCAACGGTGTGATGCCGATGCCACCGGCCAGCAGCACGCTGTGGCGCGCGCCGGGCACGAGTTCGAACAGGTTGCGCGGGCGCGAGGTGTGCACGCGGCTGCCGGGTTGCAGCTGCGCGTGCACGGCCGCCGAGCCGCCGCGCGAGGCCGGCACGCGCAGCACGGTAATCTGCCAGCGGTGGGTCTCGCCGGGTGCGTTGCACAGCGAATAGGGCCGCACCAGCGGGCGGCCTTCGTGCTGCAGCTGCAGCTCGATGTGCGCCCCGGCCGTGAACGGCGGCAGCACCTGCCCCGGCGGCGGGTGCAGCTCGAAGAGGTCGATGCCCTCGGCCAGCGTCTGGCGCGCGGCCACGGTCAGCGCCAGTGGCGCTTCGTTTGCCGGGGTGCTCATCAGGCGGCGGCGGGGATCTGGGCCGATGCCGCCGCGGCTTCGGCGGCGAGCAGACGGTCGATCAGCCGCCGCGACATCACGCCGCCGCTGTCGATGTTGAGCTTGAGCAGATCGCGTGTCGGGTGCGCCGCCAGGTTGCGCTGCTGCTGCTCGAGCATGGCGCGGTCTTCGCTGAAGATGCGGCCCTGGCCTTCGCGGATGCGCGCGGTGAGCTCGGCGTCGTCGGCGCGGAAGCGTCGGGCCATGCCCCAGAAGTAGTGAATCGAGCCGGCCGTCTCGGGGGTGATGAAGTCGACCACGATGGTGGCCGCCTTCGCGTCGTCGGGGGCATCGATGCCGCCGCGGCCGGCCAGCGCCACGCCGACCTCGATCATCACGTGGCTGGGCGGCGTGAAGTGGCACACCTGCCAGCGGTCCACCGGCTGGTCGGTGGGCAGCCCGTTCATCGCCAGCGCCTGCTGCCAGAAGGGCGGCGCCTGGATCGCGTTCATGGTGCGGCTGGTGATGACCTCGTCGCCGACCACGCGTGTCTGGCTCGGTGTTTCGTCGATCTCGGGCTGGCCGATGCTGTCGGCGTGCACGTAGGTCTCGTGCGTCAGGTCCATCAGGTTGTCGATCATCAGCCGCCACTCGCAGGCGATCTCGTAGTGCCCGCCGCCGTAGGCCCAGCCGGGCTTGACGGCGGCGCCGTCGGCCCAGGGCAGGGCGGGCAGCTGTTCGTGCGACGCCAGCGCGGGGTCGCCCGGCCACACCCACACGAAGCCGGCGTACTCGGCCACCGGCCAGGCGCGGATGGCCGGGAAGCCGCGCACGCGCTGCCCGGGCATCGCCACTGTGCGGCCGTCGCACCCCATGCGCAGGCCGTGGTAGCCGCAGACGAGCTCGCCGTCGCACACGCGGCCCAGTGAGAGCGGCGCACCGCGGTGCGGGCAGAAGTCCTCCAGGGCGGAGATGGCCCCACCGGGGCCGCGGAACAGCACCATGCGTTCGCCGCACACTTGGCGCGCCAGCGGCTGGCCCGCCCCGAGCGGATCGATCTCATTGGGCGTGGCGGCCACGTACCAGGCGTTGCGGATGAACATGATCAGGGTGCGAAGTCGGGTCTGGGAGACTTGAATTGGATCCAATTCTTAGGCGATCATGAGGCTCGGTCAACCAGAATGCCATTGAATGGATCCAAAGTGGTGAAAACCCTAGGTCACGAATCCGTGGGCGAGGCGCGCGCCGGTTCGCTGGTGGCCCAGCTGCGGCGCTGGCTGGCCGAGGGCCGCTATGCCGCCGGCAGCCGGCTCGCCGAAGAGACCGTGGCGCAGGACCTCGGTGTCTCGCGCACGCCAGTGCGGCTGGCGTTTCGCACGCTGGCGCAGGAGGGCCTGCTCGAAAGCGCCGGCAAGCGCGGCTACGTCGTGCGCGCGTTCTCGGCCGACGACGTGCGCTGCGCGGTCGAGGTGCGCGGCGCGCTTGAGGGCCTGGCCGCACGCCGGCTGTGCGAGCGCGGCCTCGATGCGGCCACGCGCGCGCTGTTCGAGCAGTGCCTGGCCGACGGCGACGCCCTCCTCGCGCGCGGCCAGCTGCATGCCGACGACATCGAGTGCTGGAGCGCGCTGAACGCGCGCTTCCACGCCGCACTCGTGGCCGGTGCCGGCAGCCGCGTGGTGGCCGATGCCATCGCCCGCAACGACCACCTGCCGTTCGCCAGCGCCGACAGCATCACCTTCGAGGCCGAGCAGCTGGGCGCCGAGACCCGCAAGCTGCAGGTGGCGCAGATGCAGCACCGGCTGATCGTCGACGCGCTGCTGGCAGGCGAGGGCGCGCGCGCCGAGGCGCTGGTGCGCGAGCACGCGTTGATCGGTGTGCGCTACGCATCGTTGTTCGGGCTGCGCCCGGTGCTCGATTCAGGCGGGCTGCGCTGAGCGCGGCCCGTGTTGCAATCGCCCCCCATGGACGCCCCGGTCTCGCCGCTGTACCTGCTCGAACGCTTCGATGTCGGCGTGATCGAGCTCGACGCCGAGCGCCACGTGGTGGCCATGAACGACTTCGCGCGCCGCGTGCTGCCGGTCGAAGAGAAGCAGCCCTTCGATCGCATGGTGCTGAGCTTCCACCCCGAGCGCTCGCAGCCCAAGGTCGACTTCCTGCTTGCGCAGGCCGCGGCCAGTGCGCAGTGCCCGGTGAGCAACCCGCCGCCGATGACGATGATCATCAACATCCCCGAGCGGGTGCTGCTGATCAAGGTCACGCGCATGGCCGGCGGCGACGGCGCCACGCGCGGCTACGTGCTCGTGTTCTACGACATCACCGAGGTGGTGGCGGTGGGCGATGCGGCCATGGCCGGCAGCGTCGCAGTTGCAACGGATGGCGGCACGCCGCCGCGCCGCCGGCTGCTGAAGGTGCCCACCTCGGCGGGCCAGCGCATCGTGCTGGTCGATGCCGACGACATCGTGCACCTGCAGTCCGAAGGCCATTACACGCAGGTGGCCACGGCCGAGGGGCGGCGCTTCTGCAACCTGGCCATCTCTGATCTCGAAGGCCGTCTCGACCCCGGGCTCTTCATGCGCGTGCACCGCAGCCACATCGTCAACCTGGGCTGCGTGGTGCAGCTGCAGCGCCAGGGCAGCCGCCTCATGCTCGAACTGCGTGGGCTGGCCGAGCCGGTGCCGGTGTCGCGCAGCAGCAGTGCCGAGGTGCTGCGGCGCCTGGGCCTGCCCGCGGGCGCGGTGCCGGCGACGGCCGATCAGGGTTAACGAGGCCCTGGGACTTTCCCGGGCTCGTGCTCGGGTCCGATGATCCGCCCTGCCGGTTGCGGTGCGCAGCCTGCCACTCGTGCAGCGCGAGCTACCGTTCGTGCGAAACCGGGGCCTGACCGGGCCTTGGCGCGGCATGTCCCGCGCCATTGCCCCGGTATTCGCTTGCCGCCAGCATCGCCAGCGGCTGCGATTGCCGACGCCAGGCCCTCCGTCAAAGAGGGCCGCCCGACACAAGGAGACCTTCGTGATCCCCCCGTCATTCGATTACCACGCGCCCAAATCCGTGGGCGAGGCACTCGGGCTGCTCGGCAGCCTGGGGCAAGACGCCAAGCTGCTGGCCGGCGGCCACAGCCTGCTGCCGATGATGAAACTGCGCTTCGCGCAGCCGGCGCACCTGATCGACCTCAACCGCATCCCTGAGCTGCGCGGCATCTGCGAAGACGGCAGTGATGTCGTGATCGGCGCGATGACGAGCGAAAACGAGCTCATCGCCAGCCCCATCCTGCGCGCCAAGGTGCCGCTGCTGGCCGAGGCGCCCAAGCTCATCGCCGACCCGCAGGTGCGCAACCGCGGCACCATCGGCGGCGACATCGCCCACGGCGACCCCGGCAACGACCACCCGGCCATCAGCCTGGCGCTCGATGCCACGATGCACATCGAAGGCCGCGGCGGCCGGCGTGCCGTGAAGGCCGACGACTTCTACCTGGGCCTCTATGCCACGGCGCTGGCCGAGGACGAGATCCTCACCGCCATCCGCGTGCCGGCCTTTGCCGCCGGCACGGGCTGGGCCTACGAGAAGCTCAAGCGCAAGACGGGCGACTGGGCCACGGCCGGCGCGGCGGTGGTCATGAAGATGAGCGGCGGCACCGTGAGCCAGGTGCGCATCGCGCTCACCAACCTGGCGCCCACGGCCATCCGCGCGCACGACGCCGAGAAGGCGCTGCTCGGCCAGGCGGTGACGCCGGCCACGCTGCAGGCCGCGGCCGACGCCGCGATGGCCGTGTGCCAGCCCGCGGCCGACTTGCGCGGCGACGAGGAATACAAGACGGCGATGGCGGGCCAGATGGTCAAGCGCGCCATTGCGGCCGCAGCGGCGCGCTGCGCCTGAAGGAGCACACGAACATGGCAAAGAAGATCGTTTCGATGAAGGTCAACGGCAAGGCCGTTGAAGAGGCGGTGGAGCCGCGCACGTTGCTCGTGCACTTCCTGCGCGAGAAGATGCAGCTCACCGGCGCGCACATCGGCTGCGAAACCAGCCACTGCGGCGCCTGCACGGTGGACATCGACGGCCAGAGCGTCAAGTCCTGCACGCACCTGGCGGTGCAGTGCGAGGGCTCCGAGGTGCTCACCGTGGAAGGCCTGGCCCAGGCGGGCGTGCTGCACGCGGTGCAGGAGGGCTTCTACAAGGAGCATGGCCTGCAGTGCGGCTTCTGCACGCCGGGCATGCTGATGCGCGCTTACCGGCTGCTGCAGGAGAACCCGAACCCGAGTGAGACCGAGATCCGCGCCGGCATGGCCGGCAATCTGTGCCGCTGCACGGGCTACCAGAACATCGTCAAGGCGGTGCAGTACGCCGCCGCCAAGCTGGCGCAGAAGCAGGAGGTGACGGCATGAACGCTCCCGACAAGGACGCCATGGACCGCATGGCCGCGCTGCAGGGCATGGGCGACTCGCGCCTGCGCAAGGAAGACGCCCGCTTCATCCAGGGCAAGGGCAACTATGTCGACGACATCAAGATGCCCGGCATGCTGCACATGGACATCGTGCGCAGCCCCATCGCCCACGGCCGTATCGTCAAGATCGACAAGTCCGAGGCGCTCAAGGTGCCCGGCGTCATCGCCGTGCTCACGGCCGACGACCTGAAGCCGCTCAAGCTGCACTGGATGCCCACGCTGGCCGGTGACGTGGCCGCCGTGCTGGCCGACCAGAAGGTGCACTTCCAGATGCAGGAAGTCGCCGTCGTCATCGCCGAAGACCGCTACGCCGCGGCCGACGGTGTGGAAGCCGTGCAGGTGGAGTACGAAGAGCTGCCCGTGGTGCTCGACCCCGTGGCTGCCCTGGCGCCCGACGCCCCCGTGCTGCGCGACGACCTCGCCGGCAAGACCAGCGGCGCCCACGGCCCGCGCGAGCACCACAACCACATCTTCACCTGGGACGCCGGCGACAAGGCCGCCACCGACGCCGTGTTCGCCAGCGCGCCGGTCACGGTGAAGGAGCACATCTTCTACCCGCGTGTGCACCCGTGCCCGCTCGAGACCTGCGGCTGCGTGGCCAGCTTCGACCCCGTGCGCGGCGAGCTCACCACCTACATCACCAGCCAGGCGCCGCACGTCGTGCGCACGGTGGTGAGCCTGCTGTCGGGCATCCCCGAGAGCAAGGTGCGCATCGTCAGCCCCGACATCGGCGGCGGCTTCGGCAACAAGGTCGGCATCTATCCGGGTTATGTCTGCGCGATCGTGTCGAGCATCGTGCTCGGCCGGCCGGTGAAGTGGGTCGAAGACCGCATCGAGAACATCAGCTCGACGGCCTTTGCGCGGGACTACCACATGGACGGCGAACTCGCCGCCACGGCCGACGGCAAGATCCTCGCGCTGCGCACGCACGTGCTGGCCGACCACGGTGCCTTCGACGCCTGCGCCGACCCGACCAAGTTCCCCGCGGGGCTGTTCCACATCGTCAGCGGCAGCTACGACATCCCGGCGGCGTACGCGCAGGTCAAGGGCGTGTACACCAACAAGGCGCCGGGCGGCGTGGCCTACCGCTGCAGCTTCCGCGTGACAGAAGCCGTGTACCTGATCGAGCGCATGGTGGACGTGCTGGCGCAGAAGCTGGGCATGGACAAGGCCGAGATCCGCGCCAAGAACTTCGTCAGGAAGGAGCAGTTCCCGTACACCTCGGCCTTCGGCTTTGAATACGACTCGGGCGACTACCAGACGGCTCTGGACAAGGTGCTGGCGGCGGTCGACTACAAGGGCCTGCGCGCCGAGCAGGCCGCGCGCCGCGCCGACCCGAACGCCACGCACCTGATGGGCATCGGCCTCGTCACCTTCACCGAGGTGGTAGGCGCGGGGCCCGGCAAGATGTGCGACATCCTCGGCGTCGGCATGTTCGACAGCTGCGAGATCCGCATCCACCCCACGGGCAGTGCCATCGCGCGCATGGGCACCATCACGCAGGGGCAGGGCCACCAGACCACCTACGCGCAGATCATCGCCACCGAACTGGGCATCCCGAGCGAGGTGATCCAGGTTGAGGAGGGCGACACCAGCACCGCGCCCTACGGCCTGGGCACCTACGGCAGCCGGTCCACGCCAGTAGCCGGCGCGGCCATCGCGCTGGCTTCGCGGAAGATCCATGCCAAGGCGCGCAAGATCGCCGCCCACCTGCTGGAGGTGGGCGAGGCCGATCTCGACTGGGAGATCGACCGCTTCCACGTGAAGGGCGAGCCGGCGCGCCACAAGACGATGAAGGACATCGCCTGGGCCGCCTACAACAACGTGCCCGCGGGCCTGGAGATGGGCCTGGAGGCGGTGCACTACTACGACCCGCCCAACTTCACCTACCCCTTCGGCATCTACCTCGCCGTGATCGACATCGACCGCGGCACGGGCGAGACGAAGGTGCGCCGCTTCTACGCGCTCGACGACTGCGGCACGCGCATCAACCCGATGATCATCGAGGGCCAGATCCACGGCGGCCTGACCGAGGGCTTCGCGGTGGCGATGGGCCAGCAGATGCCGTTCGATGCGCAGGGCAACCTGCTCGGCAACACGCTGATGGACTACTTCCTGCCGACCTTCGTCGAGACGCCGCACTGGGAGACCGACCACACCGTCACCCCGAGCCCGCACCACCCCATCGGCGCCAAGGGCGTGGCCGAGTCGCCGCACGTGGGCTCGATCCCCACGTTCACGTCGGCGGTGGTCGATGCCTTCGCGCACGTGGGCGTGACGCAGATGACGATGCCGCACTCGGCCTTCAACGTCTGGAAGCAGCTCAAGGCCTCGGGCCTGGCGCTCTGACGGATCCGGGTCATCATTCGACGATGGAAGTCAAACTCGACAAGCGTTACCCGGTGGCCGCCACGCTCGAACAGGCGTGGACGGTCTTGTCCGACATCTTTGCCACGGCCGCGTGCATGCCCGGTGCCCAGATCACCGAGCAGATCGATGCCACGCACTTCAAGGGCACGGTCAGGAGCAAGGTCGGCCCGGCGGTCATGACCTTCAACGGCGACATCGAGCTGCAAGGGCTCGATGCCGCCGCCAAGGAGCTCAAGATGCTCGGCAAGGGCGCCGACAAGAGCGGCTCGTCGGCCTCGATGCAGCTCACCGCGCACCTCGAACCGGCAGCCGAAGGCGGTGGCTGCGTGCTGGCCGGCGTGGCCACCATCATCGTCAGCGGCAAGCTGGCGCAGTTCGGCAGCCGGCTGCTGGTGCCGGTGTCGGATGCGATGCTGGCGCAGTTCGCCGACAACTTCCGCGCCGCGGCCTTGGCCGTGAACGCCGCGCCGCCAGCGGAAGAGAGCACCGAGATCCGCATGGTGCAGGCCGCCGAGGCGCCGGGGGCGATGCCGGTGGCCTTGCCTGAGTCGGCCGTTATGGCCGCGACGGCAGCAACGGCAGCACCCGCCCCGGCGCCGGTGGCCGCACCGCGCCCCCCGATGCCGCGCCCGCCCGCGGCGCCGGTGAAGGAGCTCAACGCGCTGGCGCTGATGTGGACCGTCATCAAGGGCTGGTTCGCCGGCCTGTTTGGCAAGAAGAGCTGACAACCCGCAACGGAGGCGCATGACGACGGAGGCCAGCCCGCAAGTCCTGCGTGAATCGCTGCACCGCGCCGGGTACATCGCCGACGAGGCGCTGGCCACCACGCTGTGGCTGGCCGGCTCACTCCAGCGCCCGCTGCTGGCGGAAGGCGATGCCGGCGTCGGCAAGACGGCGCTGGCCCAGGCCTTGGCCAAGGCCGAAGGCCGGCGGCTCGTGCGGCTGCAGTGCTTCGAGGGACTCGATCTCGCACAGGCCGCCTACGAGTGGAACTACGGCCGCCAGCTGCTGGCCATCCGCCTGCACGAGGGGCGCGATGCGGGTGCGCGTGAGGCCGATCTCTTCGCCCGCGACTACCTGCTGCAGCGTCCGTTGCTGCAGGCGATTGCCAGCGACGAGCCCTGCGTGCTGCTCATCGACGAGATCGACCGCGCCGACGAGGCCTTCGAGGCGTTTCTGCTCGAGGTGCTGGCCGACTGGCAGATCACGGTGCCCGAGCTCGGCACCATCACCGCGCGCCACGTGCCACGCGCCGTGCTCACCAGCAACGGCACACGCGAGCTGAGCGATGCGCTGCGGCGGCGCTGCCTGTACCACTGGCTCGACTACCCGACGCTGGCCCGCGAGATCGCCATCGTGCGCGCCACGCTGCCCGACGCCGAAGGCGCGCTGGTGGAGCAGGCGGTGGCTTTCGTGCAGCGCCTGCGCCGCGAAGACCTGGGCAAGACCCCCGGCGTGGCCGAAAGCCTGGACTTCGTGCGCGCGCTGCACCGCCTGGGCCACACCCGCATGCCCGACGAGCCGGCCGCGCTGGCGCACGTGCTGGCCTGCCTGCTGAAGACCCGCGATGACCGCTTCCAGTTCACCGCCGAGCGTCTGCTGCCGGTGCTCGAAGGCCGCAAGGCCGGCGGCGACGGCGTGGCCGTGAAGGCCGCAGTACCTGTGCCATGACCCCACCCTCCGTTCGGGCTGAGCCTGTCGAAGCCCCCCCGCTCGCCCTGAGCCCGTCGAAGGGTCGGGCTGAGCCTGTCGAAGCCCCCCCGCTCGCCCTGAGCCTGTCGAAGGGTCGGGTTGAGCCTGTCGAAGCCCACCCCCTGGCCGCCATGGCCGGCTTCGCCGCCCACCTGCGCGAACACGGCTTCGCCGTCGGCGTGGCCGAGCAGCAGGCCATGCTGCAAGCCGTGCTGCGCCTGCCCGACGCCCTGCAGCGCCCCGCCCGCGTGGCCGAAGCCTGGCGCGCCATTGCCTGCCACGGCGCCCGCGACTGGCGCCGCTGGCCCGAGCTCTTCGACCGCTACTGGCGCCCCGAGCGCAGCACCGGCAGCACCCGCGTCAGCGGCCGCACCCGACCGCCGCGCGACATCCGCCAGCTCGTGCAGCAGCTGCAAGACACGCTCGGCGACGGCAACACGCGCCCCGGCGCCAGCGCCGCCGACACGGCCCTCGCCGACAGCCCCGCCGAAGGCGATGCCCTGAGCCGCCACCAGGGCGGCGCCAGCCGCACCGAGGCCCTGCACGACCGCAGCCTGCACGAGTGGCTGCCGCAAGACCTGGCGCTGCTGCAGCAACTGGCCGAACGCATCGCCTCGCGACTGCGCCGCCGCCTCATGCGCCGCTGGCACACGCACCCGCAAGGCCGCCGGCTCGACCTGCGCCGCACGCTGCGTGCGAGCCTGGCTACCGGCGGCGTGCCACTGGCCCCCGCCTGGCGCCAACCGCGCCGTGAGCGACCGCGGCTCTTCGTGCTCGTCGACGTGAGCCGCTCGATGGAAACGCACGCGCAGCTCTTCCTGCGCATCGCGCGCGCCTTCGTGGTGGCGGCGCAGGCGCGTGTGTTCGTGTTCCACACGCGCCTTGCCGAAGTGACGCCACTCTTGCAACGCGACAGCGGCACCGTGCAGGAGAAGGTGAACGCCGTGACGGCAGGCTTTGCCGGCGGCACGCGCATCGCCACCAGCCTGGAGGATTTCCACCGCGTGCACGCCCGCGCGCAGCTGGGCCGCCGCGCGCAGGTGTGGGTGCTGTCCGACGGCTTCGACGCCGACGAGCCACACCGCCTGGCCGAGGCGCTGGCCACCGTGCGTGGGCGCGGGGCGCGCATCACCTGGTTCCACCCTTCGCCTGCGGTGCCGGCCTCTGCCGCGCTGCAGGCCGCGCGCAGCCACGTGCAGCGCTTCGTGCGCCTGGCCTCGCTGCGCGATTTGGCCTCGGCCGCCGACCTCATCGATTGAACGGGAGCTCCCATGTCCAGCCTCGACGTCCTTGCCCATGCCCAGCGCCTGCAAAGCCAGGGCGAGCCCTTCTGCCTGGTCAGCGTGCTGCGCGTGCAGGCTCCGGCCTCGGCGCGGCCCGGCGACAAGGCCGTGGTCAGTGCCCAGCGCATCGAGGGCGGCTGGATCGGCGGCGGCTGCGCGCAACCCGCGGTGCTGCGCACGGTGCGGCATGCGCTGGCCGACGGGCGCTCGCGCTTGATCCGCATCACGCCGTCGGAAGAGGGCACCGAGCGCGAGCTGCAGGACGTGCTCGAGTTCGGCATGGCCTGCCACAGCGGCGGCACGCTGGAGCTGTTCGTCGACCCCGTGCTGCCGCGCGCGCGGCTCGTGGTGGTGGGCGATTCGCCGCTGGCGCTGGCGCTGTCGGCGCTGGCGCCGCGCGTGGGGCTACCTGTCACGGTGGTGGCGCACGGGGCCGAGGCGGAGCGCTTTGCCGATGCCGGGCAGGTGGTGGCCAGCGATGATGCCGCGGCCTTGGCCGAGCAGGTGGCGCCGGGCGCCTTCGTGGTGGTGGCCACGCAGGGCCGGCGCGATGTGCAGGGGCTGCGCGCCGCGCTGTCGCTGGCGGCGCGGCAGGTGTTCTTCGTGGCCAGTGCGCGCAAGGCGGCGGTGCTGAAGGCGGCGCTGGTGGAGGCCGGGCACGACGCCGCCGCGGTGAACGCCATCGTGGCGCCGGCGGGCGAGCCCATTGGCGCGCAGACGCCGGAGGAGATTGCCCTGTCGGTGCTGGCCACGGTGGTGGCCGCGCGGCGCGGCGCGGGCGCTTCGACAGGCTCAGCGCGAACGGAGGGTGCGGCTCGGCCGCAAACGGAAACTGCAGCCTCGGCCCCGACACCTCCCGTTCGGGCTGAGCTTGTCGAAGCCCCCCCGCTCGCCCTGAGCCTGTCGAAGGGTCGGGCTGAGCCTGCCCTTCGACAAGCTCAGGACGATCGGAAAGACACCCCCGCACCCCCACCCCTCCCCGTCATCCCCCCCATCAAAGGCTCCTGCTGCGGCAGCTGACCCCGAGGCACACCCATGGGATGCATCCTCAAAGGCGGCGGCGGCCTCTACAGCCGCGTGGTTGTGGGCGCCGTGGTGCTGGCCGCAGGCGCGGGCTCGCGCCTCGGCCACCGCCCCAAATGCCTGCTCGAGCTCGGCGGCGTGCCGCTCATCCGCCGCACGCTCATCGCGCTGTCGGGCGCCGGTGTCGATGAGGTCGTGGTGGTGCTCGGCCACCACGCCGAGCTGATCGAGCCGCTTGTGCAGGACTTCCCGGTGACGCTGGCGCGCAACCCGCAGCCCGACGACGGCATCGTCTCCTCGCAGCGTGTCGGCCTGGCCGCACTCGCCGGCAAGCTCGATGCCGTGATGGTGGTGCTGGCCGACCAGCCCTTGCTCGGCGCCGCCGACATCACCGCGCTCATCGGCGCCTGGAAGAAGCGGCCCGAAGGCACGCGCGTGGTGCAGCCGCACGTGGGCGGCGAGCGCGCCAACCCGGTGATCTTCGATGCCAGCGTGCGCGACGACATCATCGCCGGCCAGCTGAACACCGGCTGCCGCCAGTGGCAGGCCGCGCACCCCGAGCAGGTGCTGGCCTGGGCCAGCGACAACCGCCGCTACCGCGTCGACATCGACACGCCCGAAGACATCGCCGCCTTCGAGCGCGACACCGGCCACGTGCTGCGCTGGCCGGCGGCGCTGACGGAGCCCGTGTGAGCCTGGGCCCCGGCCACCACCTGCTGTGGCCGGTGCCGCTGGCGGTGCACCGGCACGCCGATCCGGAATCGATCAACCCGCTGCTGGTGCGTGTGTTTGCGGCCCTGCGCGCCACCCAGCGCCACGCCCGCGGCGAGCCCGAGCGCGCCTTCTTCGCGAGTGACGACGACCTGCTGCAGCGCGTGAAGCTGCCCGAGTGGCAAGCCTTCGTGCAGTGGCTCGTGGGCTGCCTGCGCGACACGGTCACGGCCGCCAACGCCGCCTCGTGGCCCGCAGCCTGGCGCGAGGGCGGCGTGCCGCTGCAGGTGGCCATCGACGGCATGTGGTTCCAGACCAGCCGCGACGGCGCCTTCCACGACGTGCACACGCATGGAAACGCCTCGTGGTCGGCGGTGTACGTGCTGCAGGTGGACGAGCCCGCGGCGCGCGAGCAGCACCCCGTGTACGGCCCCGCCAACGGCGTGACGCGCTTCTACGGCCCGCCGTTCCAGGCCCTGGGCGGCGCGCACGTGGACCTGGGCAACGCCTACCTGCAGCCGCCGCACGTGGATGTGGCGCCAGTGCCGGGGCAGCTGGTGCTGTTCCCGGCCTGGCTGGCGCACCAGGCCTTGCCCTATGCGGGCGAGCAGGAGCGCGTGATCCTGTCCTTCAACGCCCGCGTGCACCACGCCAGCGGGCCCGGCAACGACCGCCTGCACGGCTACGCGCCCCGATGAACACGGCTGCGGCGATGCTGTTCGCGGCGCGCACGGCGGCCTGGACGCTGCTGTTCGGCGGCTGGCTGGTGCTGGGCACGCTGGCGCTGCACCACGGCCCGGCGGGCGCGCTGCAGTTCGCACCGCTGGCGCTGTGGCTGGGTTCGGTGGCGCTGGCGCAGCAGGGGCTGCTGCGCCATCCGCCCGGGCCCTGGGCCTTGCGCGGCGGGCTGGTTGCCGCCGGCGCGGTGGCGGCTGCGGGTGTGGCATCGAACGCATGGGTGCCGGCGGCGCTGAGCTGGGGCGTGCTGCTGGCGGCGGCCTCCACCGTGGTGCCGCACGGGCGCGGCGCGTCGCCGGGCCGGGCTGCGTCGCCACGCGGGCCGGCCCTGCTGGCCGCCTTGTGCGCGGCGGTGGTGGTGGGTGACCCGCTGGCCGGCGGCGCGATGGCCGCGATGGCGGCGCTGCCGGCCGTGCTGGCGGCGGCGCTTGCATGCGTGGTGCCGCTAGGCCCGCCAGCCCCAGCACGCGCCGGCTGCCGCAGCGGCCTGTTCGACTGCGCGCTCGGCTTGCCGCCCTGGGCCGCCAGGGCCACGCCGCAAGGCCGCCTGCGTGCCGTGGCGGCGCTGGCCATGCTGCCGATGATGGCCCTGCTGCCGTGGATGCTGGAGGCCTGCCGCAGCGAGGCCGGTTTGTGGGCCTTCGGACCGCGCACGGCCGTGGCACTGCACCTGCTGGCCATGCTGCTGCCGGCCTGGTGGCCGCGCGCCGTGCCGGCGGCCGGCGTGGCCGGCCTGCTGGTGGCTGGCGGCGTGTGTGCGCTGGTCTTGCCGGGTGGCAGCGGCTTGATGCTGGGCATGGCGCTGCAGGCGGCGGCCTGGGGCTGCGTGTGGCGCGATGCCGTGGTGCCGGGGCAGGGCACGGTGCCACGTGCGCACGGGGCAGGGGGCGCGCTGGCGGTGCTGGTGCTGGGCGCAGGCCTCGTCGTCTGGCCCGGCCCACCTGCCACGGCGATGGCCGCGGTGGCCGCCGCGCTGGGGCTGGCGGCGGCTTGGGCTTGGGGATCCGGCTGGGTGGGGCAGGGGCCGCACGAGCGGGCTATGGCGTCCTTGCCCGAGCGATCGGGGCAAACGCACTCGGTCTGAGCTTCGCGCGCTCAGCGGTACCTCTTTCAGAGGCGAGATCTTCCTGGCGTGCAACCGACTTGTCGTTGTCTCCTTTTCTGCCGTGCAGCGATGGACCCACCCGGATGTTTCACGATCGGATCACAGGATCGCTCGACGGTGCCAATTGGGCGGCCTTTGTGGGTCGCGGGCCCGTCAACGTGGCGCTTGATGCGCTGAGTGGGCGTGGGGCCGCGCACTCGGGCGTGTTTGCCCCTTCCCCGACTTGGGATGCGGGCCGGTTTGGTGTCAACGCGCGGGCCAGGCACTGGATGGACCTTTACGGGCTGAGTACGCGGGCGGCGGTAATGAAGACTTGCACGCGACGGGTGTTGCGAAGCACATGCACGGCTGGCGGTGCCGACTATCCTGCCCTGACATCACGCTACAGGCAGCTACGCAGCTTTACACGGCAGATGCGCTGTGCGTCGGGCGCCGGGCCTACAAACAGGCCCAAAGAGAGAACGCCATGAAAAGCGGGTTCTTCATCAGCACCACCTTGGCCACGCTGGCCATGTTGTGCGCGGGCCTGAGCGCCTGCGGCGGCGGGGGCGGCTCCGACCCCGCACCGGCGTCACCGCCGTCTTCTGGCCCCACCGAGGCGCAGCGCATCGCAGCGGCCACCACCACCGCCAACAACCACGCGCTGTGCACCGCGGTGGCCCCTTTCTATTGGGAGTTAGGCAACCGTGACGGCGCTCGCGCCAGTGGGTCGGTCAGCCGCGCCGGCAGTTCGACGGTTTACACGGCCAACACCTCGATGGCGCTGGCCTCGGCCACCAAGTGGCTCTTTGGTGCCTACGTGGTGGAAAAGCGCGCCGGCACGCTCTCGGCCGAAGACGTGCGCCACCTCACCCTCCGCAGCGGCTATACCAACTTCTCGATCTGCCTGCAGGGGCAGACGGTGGACGGCTGTCTGGCCTTCCCGGCCAGCAACGGCCAGTACAGCGCTGACACCGACGGCCGCTTCTTCTACGGCGGCGGCCACATGCAGAAGCTGGGCAGCCTGATCGGCCTGGGCCACATGGGCAACGGCGAACTCGCCACCGAGTTCCGCGCGGTGCTGGACGACGACGTGCCCATCAGCTTCAACCAACCCCAGCTCGCCGGCGGCGCAGAGAGCACGCCGGCCGCCTACACGCGCTTCCTGCGCAGGATGCTGGCCGGCCAGCTGCGGCTGGGCGCACAGCTCGGCAGCAACGCGGTGTGCACCAACCCCGACACCTGCCCCAACGCGCTGGCCACACCCGTGCCGCGCACCGAGAGCTGGAGCTACTCGCTGGGGCACTGGGTGGAAACCGACCCGGTGGTGGGCGACGGCGCCTTCAACAGCGCCGGCGCCTTCGGCTTCTACCCATGGATCGATGCCACGCGCAGCTGGTACGGCGTGCTGGCGCGCCAGGCCGCGGCGGGCTCGGGCATCGAATCGGCCAACTGCGGGCGCCTCATCCGCAAGGCCTGGGTGACGGGCGTGGCGCCCTGAGAGCTTGCGAAGCACACCGCCTCGACACGCAGCAAAGAGTTGCAAGCAGAGGCGATGGGACGACCATCCAGAGTCCTCTTGAACGATCATGGCCTGGACGCGCCAGACGCCCGCCGCGGCGCGGATCAGCCCCGCGTCGCCCAGCCCAGCGCCGCCTTGCCGCCGGCCGCCGAGGCCATGCTGACCACCGTGCCCCAGGCCATGTCGATCAGCAACAGCCCCAGTGGCCAGCCCTTCAGCGTGGCCAGGTACCGGCACCACGGGCTGCTCGGCCATCAGGTGGCCGATGCCCTGCTGGTACAGCGGCTTGGCGATGACGCCCAGCCACAACAGGTCCAGGGCCACCATCACGGTGGCGGTGCCGGCGTACGCGGCGACATAGCGGTTCATGGTTGCGACTTCCAGGTTCCAGGTCGGGGTTGCAGGCTGGCGGTGGCGGTCAAGGCGCAGCGGTCTCGCGCTGGCGTGACAGGGGCGTCCTCGACCACGTGGGGCTTGGCGCTGCTCCGCAAGGCGACGGCGCGCGGTCGCGGCAGTGTCTGTGCGGGCTTCGCCGCGCGTCTGTCCTTCTGCGCACGCAGGCGGCCCGTTCACGCATCGCAGAGCGTTGGGCGACGCCGCTGCCGCCGCCTCAGCCCGCTCAGCCGGTTCGGGCCGAGCGGGACACCAGGCGCTGGACCCCCGCCCCCGCGGCCGCCAGCACCACGCCCACGATGGCGCCAACGGCGATGTCGGCCGCCATGCCCAGCGTCCAGTGCGGCGCCTTGAAGTGCACGAGGTGGGTGAAGATGCCGCCGGCCACCGCCAGCATGGCCACCATGCCGATCGGCCCCAGTGCGCCCAGGATGCGCGGTGCCGCCCACACGATCCGCCGGCCCATCGCCTGGCGTGCGGCATCGGGTGCGCGCACCAAGGCCAGGCCGATGTCGTCCAGGCGCACGAGCGCGGCGATGAGCCCGTAGATGCCCACGGTCATCACCACGCTCATGGCGATGAGCACGACGAGCTTCTGCTCGAACGGCGCCTGCGCGGACACGGTGAGCGAGATGACCAGGATCTCCAGGCTCAGCACGATGTCGGTGACGATGGCACCGCGGATGCGCTGCTCGTCGGTGAGCGGCGCTTCGGCCGGGCCGCTGCCCCAGCCCAGCCGCTCCAGCACCGCCTTGCCGCCTTCGAAGGCGAGGTACAGGCCGCCGGCGACCAGGGCGAGCTGGATGCCCAGCGGAAACAGCGCGTCGACCGCCAGCACGAGCGCGATCAGCCAGATCTTGTTCAGGGCACTGGCCCGGAAGATGCGCCAGATGGCGGGCAGTTCCTGGGCCGGCGAGACGCCGGTCATCTTCGATGCGCCCACGGCGAGGTCGTCGGCCGCGATGCCTGCCGTCTTGGCGGCAGCACGGCCGGTCATCAGGGCCACGTCGTCAGCCGCGGCGGCGAGCTTCAGGCCCTGGGCGGCCACGTCGTCGGCGGCGGCAGCCGCGAGCTTGGCGACGTTGCGAAAGACGGCGAAGAAGGCGGAACTGGGCATGGTGGTGACGATGATGCCCGTTCTTTCACAGCGCCCCACGCGGGCTGCGGCAAGCAGGCCAGCGCCGCCGCCTGCTCAGTCCAAGGCCCGTTCCATGATCGGCCCCCCGTCTTCCACGTTCACGTGGTGGCCATAGCGAAAGCCGGCGTCCTCGAGCAACTCCAGCAGCAGCCGTGCAGGTTCGGCCACCCCGCCGATGGCGGCCTCGGCGACCGGCGGCAGGAACGAGGTGTAGACCATCTGCTGCGGCAGCAGCGGCGCCAGGTGGCTGCGCCAGGCCGGCCCGTGCGTGGCCCACGCGGCCGCCGGGTCGCCGCGGTAGAAGTGGCGGCCCAGGCCCAGCCACAGCGGCGAGTGCCCGGCCGCATCGCGCGGGCCGGGCAACTCGGCGATGAGCGTCGGCGCGTAACGCCCGCGCTGCTGCACGATGCAGTCCAGCGCGTCGGCCAGCAGCGCGCGCAGCGCGGCGGCCTGCTCGGGCAGGCCCAGGCCCGTTCCCTGGTGATCACGCGCCCAGGCGATGTCGGCCAGTTCGCTGGCGCCGGTGTGGTCGTGGCCCAGCTGCAGCGTGCGCTGGCGGTGGAACAGGCCCAGCTCGCGCGCCGCGTGCACCACGCAGCCGACGTGGAAGCTCACGCGCGGCAGCGTCAGGCCGATGGCCGGCACCAGGCGCAGCGCGGCCCGCGGCATGCCGTCTGCTGCGGCCACGACACGCCAGCGTTCGCCGTGTTCGGTCGGCGTTACCGGGCGGCCGAGCCAGGTGGCGATGAAGGGGAAGTCGGCCGCGTCGGCATCTCGCCGCTGCAGCATCGAAGCGCTGGTGTTCATGCGTTCACTCCAGCCGGCGCGAAGGCGGCGCTGCGCACCGCCTCGCCGGGGGCCAGGCGCAGGTGCGCGGCGGCGCCTGCTGGCAAGGGCAGGGCGTCATCGGCGGCTGCGCCTGGCACCAGCAGCGCGGCGAAGTCGGCCCGCCGCGTGGTGGCCACCAGCTGCCAGTCGGTGGCCGCGCCGCCGGCGGCGGACGCCTCGCGCCAGGGCCCGCGCCGCGACGCCGCCACCGTCTTGAGCATCGCCACGCGCGCGTCCACGGTGGGCCCGCCGTCGAAGATGTCGACGTAGGTCTCGGTGTCGAAGCCCTCGTCGAGCAGGATGGAAAACGGCAGCTCCGCCACCGGGTGCATCTGGCCGATGGCCCATTGCGCCTCATCGGGCAGCAGCGGCACGTAGATGGGGCTATGCGGCATCAGCTCGGCAATGAAGGCCTTGCTGCGGCCGCCGGTGAGGCGCTCGATCTGCGGGTAGTCCATGTCGAAGAAGCGGCGGCCCACGGCGTCCCAGAAGGGGCAGCGGCCGGCCTCGTCGGCCAGGCCCGGGCTCTCGGCGGCGATGCGGTCCGAAAAGCGCTCGGCGAACTCGGCGATGAAGAGCAGCCGCGCGCGGCTCAGCAACTGTGGCGCGGCGGTGTCGGCGTAGGCCGGATCGATCCAGAAGCTGGTGAGCAACGTGTGGCCGGTGAGGTCGTGGCACAGGTGCAGTGTGTGGATGCGGTTGCCGGCGTTCAGCGCCGCGCTGTGGTGCACCACCATCTCGTTGCGGTAGCAGTAGAAGCGGTCGGCAAAGCCGGCGCTGGCCGCGATGCCGCTGGTGCCCACCACGCGCTGGCCGGGCGGGCGCTCGAGGTCTTCGACGACGAAGAGGTGGATCTCCTCGCCGCTGGCGTCATCGGCCGAGGCAAAGGCCGCGGCCGAGCGCTCCAGCCGCTCGGCCAGGCGCGCGCGGTCGGCCGGCAGCGTGGTGATGCCAATCACGCTGTCGGCGGCGGCGCGCTCGAAGGCGTCGATGTCGGCCGGGCCGGCGGCGCGGAAGAGGAATCTCGTCGGGTTCATGGCAGGGGCTCCTGCGGGGGAACGTCCGCCGGGGTGGCGGAGGTGGGTGCGGGGGCGGAGGCGGGATCAGGGACTTCGTGCGACGCAGCCTCCCAGGCCACAGCGCGCGGGCTGCGTTCGTCGCGTGGCGTGCGGCCAAAGCGGGCGCGGTAGGCGTTGCTGAAGTGCGAGCCGTTGGCAAAGCCGCAGGCCAGGCCGATCTGCAGGATGGACTGGCTGGTCTGCTGCAACAGGCGCCGCGCGCGCGCCAGGCGCAGCTCGGCGTAGTAGCGGCTGGGCAGCTCGTCGAGGTGCTGCTTGAACAGGCGCTCGAGCTGCCGGCGCGACACGCCCACGAGCTGTGCGATGTCTTCGGTGGCCAGCGGCTCGCCCAGGTTGGCCTCCATCAATGCCACGGCCTCGGCCAGCTTGGCGTTGGTGAGTGCACCGGCACCGCCCACGCGGCCGGCCACCGGGGCGCGCTGGCGCTCGCCGGCCGGGCGCAGGCGCTCCAGGCCCAGCTGCGCCAGCAGGCCCTGCAGCACGCGCTCGCCGTGGCGCTGCGCGAGCCAGGCGAGCATCAGGTCGAGGCTGGCGGTGCCGGTGGTGCACGACAGGCGCGCGCCATCGATCTCATGCAGGTGGCTGGTGACGACGATGTCGGGATGCGCCTCGCCCATCTGCGACACCAGCGCCCAGGGCAGCGTGGCGCGGTGGCGCGCCAGCAGCCCGGCCTGTGCCAGCACCGCGCTGCCGGTGCCGATGCCGCCCAGCACGCAGCCGGCGGCGGCGCGCTGGCGCAGCCAGGCGTGCAACGGCGCGTGGCCGTCGCGCACGGGTTCGGGGTAGGGGCCGCCGGCCACCACGAACACGGCGTCCAGCGGCGGGGTCGAGCCCATGGCCACCAGTGCGGCATCGGCCGCCACGCGTGTGCCGCAGCTGGCGCGCGCCGGCTGGCCGTCGGGCGTGATCACGAGGCTGGCGTAGGCCGGCTGCTCCAGCACCTCGTTGGCGGCGGCCAGCGCCTCGCGCGCGCCGGCCAGCCCCAGCAAGGGAAACTGTGGCAGCAGCACGAAGGCGTGGCGCTGCGGTGGGGTGGGCGGGCTGGGCGCGGCAGTCGACACGAGGGAAGGCGGGCTACTTCTTGCGGCCCCAGGCCGGCGTGATGTCGACCGAGAAGTAGCGCTGCGCCAGCCTGGCGTAGGTGCCGTCGGCCACGATGGCGGTGAGCGCCTCGTCGATGCGCGCGGCCAGCTTCTCGTCGGCCTTGCGCACGGCGATGCCGGGGCCGAGGCCGAACCACTTCGGGTCGTCGTAGCTCGGGCCGCGCAGCTCGAAGCCCTTGCCCGAGGGCCGCTTCAGGAAGCCCTGGTCGATGGCGATCACGTCGGCCAGCGAGGCATCGATGCGACCGGCCACGAGGTCGAGGAAGGCTTCGTCCTGCTTGGCATAGCGCACGATCCGGGCACCCGGGAACTGCGCGACCGCGAACTTCTCGTGGATGGTGTTGCGCTGCACGCCGATGGCCTTGCCCTTGAGGCCCTCGGGCGTGATGGCGATGGGCGAGCTGGCCTTCACGACAAAGCGCGCCGCGCTCTCGTAGTAGACCTTGCTGAAGCGCACCGCCTTGCTGCGCTCGGGCGTGATGGACATGCTGGCGACGATGGCGTCGAACTTGCGCGCCGCCAGCGCCGGGATCATGGCGTCGAACTCGCTCTGCACGAGGGTGCACCTGGCCTTCAGGCGCTCGCACACGGCCATGCCGATGTCGATGTCGAAGCCCTTGATGGTGCCGTCGGGCGCCAGCTCCGAGAACGGTGGGTAGGCCGCCTCGACGCCCAGTCGCAGCGTCTCCTGCGCGAAGGCCGGCAGGGTCATGGCCAGGGCGAGGGCCCAGCCGACGGGGAAAAGCTTGCGTCGCATCGTCATCGTCCTTGTGGCGCAGCCAGCGGCCGGAACAGCGGTCGCTGCAACCGCACCGGGACGATATCGAGTTTCACGCCCTCCACCGTGTAGCCCTCGGGGCTGGTGACGAGCCAGGCCCGCGTGGCGGCGTCCAGGCGCAGCGTCCACTCGAAGGCGAGCGTCGGGTCGGGGTCGTCAGGCTCCACCGGCCCGACCGGGTGGCCCGAAAACGCCAGGCCCTGCAGCTGGCGCTGGTCGCCATCGACGAGGCGCTTCATCGCGGTGACGATGACGCCATCGCCGAGCATGTCGGCGTAGTACCAGGCGCCACGCCGGTAGCCGCGGTGGGCCGGGTCCAGCGGCTGCAGCAGCGTGCCGGCGCGGCGCGCGGCCGAGGGCGTGATGCGGCGCGTGGCGATGTCGTAGCGGTCGCCGCTGTCCAGCCAGTGCAGCGTGGCGCCCTGCAGGCCGAACGCGTCGCCGGGTTGCGGCGTGCGCTGCCCGGGCTCCACCACCAGTACGCCGCCGCCGCTGCCCGCCAGCACCTCGAAGCCGCCGGGCGTGAAGACGGCGGCCGAGTTTTCCTCCACCGCCACGCCCAGCGTGCCGGCGCTGGCGTGCAGCAGCGGCAAGAGGCGCGCGATGCGCCCGCGCCGCACGGCGTGCTGGTCCACCACCACGCCGACGGGCAGCAGGCCGAAGCCGCGGTCCCACTCCTGGCCTTCGCGCAGCCGGCCCTTCATGGCCGCCAGCGGGTCGGGCGCATCGCGGAACATCACCGCGCTCAGCACCGCCGTGCCGGCGCTGCTGCCGGCCACGGCGCCGCCTTCCGCCCACAGCGCCTGCATCGCGCGCAGCAGCGGCGTGGGCACGCCGCCGGGGCGCAGGGTGTCGACGAGCCGCGCCTGCGCGCCGCCGGTCATGTAGACGCCGTGGCAGCGGCGCAGCTCGTCGGCCCAGCGGGCATCGCCCGCGTCGGTGCCGGCCACACGCGGGCCCACGCGCAGGTGCCGGCCACGCGCGCCATGGTGGGCCAGGTTGGCGACGACACGCGCCGCGGCCTCGTCGGGCTCGGCCGAGGCGATGGTGATGACGTGCCAGCAGTCGCGCCCGGCCGGCGCGGCCTGCACGAGGGTGGCCAGGCGCTGCCAGATCGCGGCCGTGCCGTCCTGCAGCGCGCCGCCGATGGCCACGGTGGTGCCGGCATGGGCGGGCATGGCGGGCAGCAGCGCCGCCAGTCCGAGCAGCGCACCGAGAAGCAGCTTCTGAAGCATGGCCGCGATGGTGTCACCGCTGCGGAACAGCCTGCACCCGCCGACCTGCGCCCAAGCGACACCCACTTGTCCCACCGCGACCGACACGCCATCACCCTCTGGTGGCGCCGGTAACGGCTGCCTACATTGCGCCGCCAGCAAGGCCGCCGGGATCCGCCCGCCGTGCCGGCCGCTCGCGAAGGAAACCTGCATGCACGCCCGTCGATTCGCCCTCTCCACCCTCACGCTGGCGGCCTTGCTGGCCGGCGGCTCCGCCGCCGCGCAAGACGCCGCCGGCACCCGCGTCGAGATCACCGGCTCGAGCATCAAGCGCATCGACGGCGAGTCGGTGCTGCCGGTGGAGACGATCCGCCGCGAAGACATCAACAAGCTCGGTGTCACCACCGCTGCCGAGCTGCTGCAGAAGATCACCTCCAACGTCGGCGGCCTGACCGACGGCGTGAGCATCACCGACCAGTCGGGCGCGCAGCGCGGCTTCAACGGCGCCAACCTGCGCGGCCTCGGTGTCTCGAGCACGCTGGTGCTGCTCAACGGCCGGCGCCTGGCCAACTTCGCCAGCCCTGGCGACAACGCCGGCGTCGACCTGAACAACATCCCGTCGGGCGCCATCCAGCGCGTGGAGGTGCTGAAGGACGGCGCCTCGGCCATCTACGGCACCGACGCCATGGGCGGCGTGATCAACTTCATCACGCGCAAGGACTACCAGGGTGTCGACCTCGGCATCTACGCGCTGAAGACGCAGCAAGGCGGCGCCGGCAAGACCAGCGTCAACCTCTCGGCCGGCTTCGGCGACCTGGCCAAGGACCGCTTCAACGTCTTTGCCGCGGTCGATCTGCAGAAGCTCGACCCGCTGCGCTCCGGCCAGCGCGACTTCATCCAGGAGTACGACCTGCCCGGGCGCCTGGCGCCGCAGCTCTCGAGCAACCCGTTTCCGGCCAACGTCGACCTCACGGCGGCGCAGCTCGCCGCGCTGAACGCCTTCGTCGCGGCCAACCCGACCACCGCGCTGCGCGGTTCGGGCCCCGGCGGCAGCTGGGTGCCGGTGGTGCCTGGATCGTCGGCGCGCCGCGTGAACTTCGCCAAGGGCTCCTGCACCGGCGGCGCCAACCCCAACTCGGTGGCCCCCACCTCGCTGGGCGGCACCGAGGGCTGCGCCTACAACTACATGGGCGACACCGAGATCTACCCGAAGTCGGACAAGGCCAACCTGATCAGCCGCGCCACCTTCCAGCTGAGCGAAAACCACCAGCTGTTCGCCGAAGCCCTGTTCAGCAAGACCGAGACCGACTACGCCGCGTCGCCGGCCACCTCGGGCAACATCGCCGCCAGCGTAGGCGTGACGCTGCCGGCGTCGCTGCAGGCGGTGACGGGCATCACCACGCCGGTGGCCTTCCGCTTCCGGCTGTCGGACGCCGGCGCACGCACCAGCCGTGTCGAGAGCGAAGCCACGCGGCTGCTGCTGGGTGCCACCGGCAGCGTGGCCGGGTGGGACTACGACGCGGCGCTGAACCGCAGCGTCAACAAGGCCACCGATCAGAACCTCTCGGGCTGGGTGTCGAACAGCCGCATGCGCGCCGGCCTGGCCAGTGGCGCCTACAACCCGTTCGTGCCGCAGACGGCCGCGGGCAAGGCCTTCATGGACTCGATCCAGCTCAGCGGCGCGGCGCGTGTGGCCGAAGGCACCACCACCATCGTCGATGGCAAGTTCTCGCGCGCACTCGGGCGGCTGGCCGGTGGCGACATGGTGCTGGCCGTGGGCCTGGAAGCCCGCAAGGAAGAAACCGAGTTCCGCTCCACCGACGTGCTCAAGAGCAACGACGTCGTCGGCGACCGCTCGACCTCGGGCGCGCTGCTGGCCGACACGAGCCACGAGCGTGACGTGCAGGGCCTCTACGCCGAGCTGGTGGCCCCGCTCACCAAGCAGTGGGAAGCGCAGTTCGCGCTGCGCCACGACCGCTACGGCGGTGTCTTCGACACGGCCACCAACGCCACTTCGCCCAAGCTGAGCAGCACGAACCCCAAGCTCGGCCTCAGCTACCGCCCCGACCGCACGCTGCTCGCACGCGCCTCGTTCGGCACGGGCTTCCGCGCGCCGTCGATCTCGGAGCTGTTCCGCCCGGTGCGCGCCGGCGTCACGGCCAGCTTCGTGCGCGACCCGGTGTCGGGTGAGATCGGCCAGCTGTTCGTCGACCGCTTCTCCAACGCCGCGCTGAAGCCCGAGAAGTCGAAGCAGTTCAGCCTGGGTGTGGTGTTCGAGCCCTCGCGCAACTGGAGCGGCAGCCTCGACTATTGGACGATCCGCAAGACCGACATCATCTCGGAGATCGGCGAAGAGACGATCTTCAGCAACCCGGTCTACTACAACGACCCCGCCATCGTGCGGCGCACGAGCGGTGGCTTCGTCGACGTGATCACGGTGAAGAAAGAGAACCGCGGCAAGCTCAACACCTCCGGCGTCGACCTGGCGGTGCGCTGGACGGGCGAGAGCGGCGCCTATGGCCGCTTCGGTGCCGGCCTCGTGGGCACGCTGGTCACGGAGTACAAGTTCTCCACCGATCCGCGCTCGCCGCTGGTCGACGGCCTCGGCCGCTTCCGCGACGACAAGGCCGTGCAGCGCTGGCGTCACAAGCTCAACGTCGACTGGGACTTCGGTGATGTCGGCCTGACGCTGGCCAACACCTACCTGTCGGGCTACCGCGACCAGAACGTCGACGGCCTGGCGGCGCCGGAGTGGAACAACCGCGACGTCGAGGCCTACTCGCTGTGGGACCTGAGCGGCAGCTACCGCTTCTCGAAGAGCCTGCGCCTGCGCGCCGGCGTGCTGAACCTGCTGGACACCGCGCCCCCGTTCACCAACCAGGCGCGTTACTTCCAGGTGACCTGGGACTCGACCTACGGCGATCCGCGTGGTCGTTCGGTCTACCTGAACCTGCAGTACCGGTTCAACTGACGCGCACCGCCCGGTGCCTGCTGCAAGCCCCGCCTCGAGCGGGGCTTGTCGCTTCTGGGGCGGGCTTCATGGCGCGCGAGGCCTGCAGGGTGTGCACTTCGTCACACGCCAAACACCTTGTAGGAATTTGCCTGACAAGACGCGGGGAAGAAGCGGGACTCCAGCCACGGAACTGGCCCCATGGGCAGGTGCTTCTGTGCTGCCTACAGTTCATTCCATCGACCGGCCCCCGCCACCTTCCACCGCACACAGCAGGACCCTCACCATGACCTCCGAACAGATCCTCGCCGAAATCCGCGAAGCCAACCTCAGCTACCTGATGCTGGCCCAGAGCCTGGTGCGCCACGACAAGGAGCAGGCCCTGTTCCGCCTCGGCCTGAGCGAGGACAACGCCAACCTCATCAACACGCTGACGCCGGCGCAGATGATGAAGATCGCCTCGGGCAACACGCTGCTGTGCCGCTTCCGCATGGACGACGACCTGGTCTGGAACCTCATCACCAGCCACGGCAAGGGCGCTGCCAACGACGGCATGAGCCGCCTGCACGCCAGCATCCTGATGGCCGGTCGCCATCAGGAAGCGGCGTAAGGAGAGCCCCCACGCTCCCTCCCGGTCGCTGCCCCCCGAGGGGGCTCTGGCAGCGGCCCGGCGGAGCCGGATCCGCGCCAGCGTCTTGGCTGAACAAACACACAGGACGGAGAACTTCACCATGGCACGAACCAAGAGCATCCTCACCGAAGCCCGGCAGATCGAGCGTGCCGTCACGCTGATCCACCTCGGCGCACGGCTGCAGGTGCTGGAAAGCGAAACCGACCTCAGCTACGAGCGCCTGCTGCGCCTGTACAAAGAGGTTGCCGGCAAGAGCCCCAGCAAGGGCCAGCTGCCGTTCTCGACCGACTGGTTCATGACCTGGCAGCCCAACATCCACTCGAGCCTGTTCCTGAACATGCACGAGTACCTCAACAAGGTGGCGGCGCTCGACGAGATCGACACCGTCATCAAGGCCTACCAGCTGTACCTGGAACAGATGCAGTCCGAAGGCCTGGAGCCGCTGCTGAGCGTGACACGCGCCTGGCGCCTGGTGAAGTTCGTCGACAACGGCATGCTGACGATGACGGCCTGCAGCAAGTGCGGTGGCCACTTCGTGACGCACCCGCACGAGATCGCCCGCCACTACGTGTGCGGCTTGTGCAACCCGCCGGCGCGCGCCGGCAAGGGCAAGGCCGCGGGCTCGCTGCGCATCGGCGCGCACGCGCATTGAGCGCGGAACACGTCACGAATTCGTACCCTCAAGACCGCGCCCGCCGCCGCCGATACCCTGAACAGTTCGGGTGATTTTTCATTGTTCGTCTCCTCCTGGCACAGTTCTCTGTGCTTTTGCGCGGGCCCCTCGGGGCCCGCTTTTTTTGGGGGCCTCCTCCCAGGCAGCAGCCACCCAGGTGGCCGCGCGAAGGCCCCCTTCGCTACAGCATTGGGGTGGCCGTGCCGATAGCCCACCTGTGAAGCTCGTTTCCGTCAACTTCCAGGACCTGCCCCTTGACCGCGCACTGCCGTTTGCGCTGCGCGACGCCAGCGGCCGGCTGCTGCTGGGTGCCGGCACCACGGTGACCGATGATCGCCAGCGCCAGGAGCTGCTGGAGCAGCCGCTGTTCGCCGAAGAGCACCACTGCGCGGAATGGCGGCGCCGCGTGGCGGCGGCCATGGACCAGCAGCTGCGCCAGGGCGCTGCCCTGAAGGACGTGGTGCGCGCGCTGCCCGACGCCGCCCCGCGCGAGCCCGTGGCGCGCACGCTGTCCACCGGCGAGCACTGGTTCGAGCTGCGCAGCCGGCTCGACACCACGCTGCGCGAGCTGCGCCCCGACACCGATTGGCGCTCGCGCCTGCAGGAGCTGCACGCCCGTTCGCGCGCCATGACGGACAAGCGCTTCGATGAATCGCTCTACTACCTCGTGTACGAAGGGGTGCACTTCACCGAGCACTACAGTGCCCACCATGCCTGGATCACACAGGTGGTGGCCGAGCGGGTGGCCCGCATGCTGGGCTGGCCGCAGGCTGAGATCGACAGCCTGGGCCTGGCCGCACTGACCATGAACGTGTCGATGCTGCGCCTGCAGGACCAGCTCGCCATGGCGCATGCGCCGCCCACGCCCCACCAGCGGCGGGAGATCGACACCCATGCCGCACGCAGCGCCGCGCAACTGTCAGGCGCCGGTCTGGCCGACATGCTGGCCATCGAGGCGGTGCTGCACCACCACGACGCGAGCACCGACAACGAGCCGCTCTCCAGCCAGCCGCCGGCCCGGCGCCTGGCGCGGTTGCTGCGCCGCGTCGACATCTTCGGCGCCAAGATCCGCCGTCGAGCCGCGCGCCCGGCGATGTCGCCCCTGATGGCGGCGCGCCAGGCCTGCCTGGGGCCGAACGGCCAGCCCGACGAGGTGGGCAGTGCCTTGCTGCGCAGCGTGGGCCTGTACCCGCCCGGCAGCTTCGTGGAGCTCGCCAGTGGCGAGATCGGCATCGTCGTCTCGCGCGGCCGGCGGGCCAACCTGCCGCTGGTTGCGGCGCTCATCTCGGCCAATGGCGATGTCTACGCCGAGCCCATGCTGCGCGACACCCTCGAGCAGCGCCATGCCGTCAAGGCCGCGGTGTTGCCCGAGCGCGTGAAGGTGCGTTTCGTGCACGAGAAGGTGCTGGCGCTGGCGGCTGCGGCCTCGCGGCTGCACTGAGAGTCCGGCGTGCGCCCGGAGTGAGGCGCCGATGAATCCCCGGCCGCCGCCGCATATCCGGCGCTCGGCGCGGCGGCCCTCGGCAGACACTGCGGTGATGAGCCCCGATCTCCCGCTGGCGCCGGCTGGCCGTTCCCGCACGGCCTGGCCGTGGCCCTTGCCGGCCCTGGCGGCCTGGCTGCTGGCCTGGACGCTGTTCGCGGCCGCGGCGGCGCTGGCCTGGCCGGTGCTGGGCTTCGCGCTCGCGCTGGCGGCCAGCGCCCTGGCCGCGGCGCGGGTGCAGGGGCGCTGGCGCCGCCTGCTGGTGTTGGCAGGGTTTCCGGCCTCGGCGCTGGCGCTCGGCGCAACCTCGGCCCTGCCGGCCTGGGCCTGGCTCGTGGCCTTGCTGCCGCTCTTGCTGGCCTACCCGGTGCGCGCCTGGCGGGATGCGCCGTTCTTTCCCACGCCCGCAGCCGCCTTGCAGGGCCTGCGCGCGCTGACCGGTGAACCCGCCCGGGTGCTCGAGGCCGGTTGCGGCCTCGGCCACGGCCTGGCTGCGTTGCGCCAGGAGTTTCCGAGGGCCGAGTTGGTGGGCCTGGAGTGGAGCCCGCTGCTGGCCCTGCTGGCGCGCCTGCGCCGGCGCGACGCCACCGTGCGCCGCGGCGACATCTGGGCCGAGCCCTGGGGCGCGTACGAGCTCGTCTACCTGTTCCAGCGCCCCGAGAGCATGCCGCGCGCCTGGGCCAAGGCCTGTGCCGAGATGCCCGGCGGCTGGCTCGCGAGCCTGGAGTTCGTGGTGCCCGGCGTGACGCCCCGGGCGCAGCTGCCCGGGGCCGACGGGCGGCCGCTGTGGCTGTACCGAGTGCCTGGCAGCCTGCCGGGCTCAATGGCCGCAGCGGCTTGCCGATAACCCTCGGAATGCGGCCTCCCCGGTGGGGGCGGCTGCTCTCGCGGAACAAACTACATGTTCGTCATCATCGGTTGGGTCGTCGTGATGGGTTGCGTCTTCGGGGTGTTCATCGCCCACGGGGGCAACATGGGCCCCATCCTGAAAGCGCTGCCCTGGGAAATGGCCATGATCGGCGGCGCCACCTTGGGCGCCTTCCTGGTGAACAACCAGATGACGGTGATCAAGGGCACGATCTCCGGCGCGCTGAGCTGCTTCAAGGGCAGCAAGTACACCAAGGCGCGCTACATGGAGCTGCTGGCGCTGCTCTACGACATCCTGCAGAAGGCGCGCAAGGAAGGCCTGATGTCCATCGAGAAGGACGTCGAGGACCCGCACAGCTCGCCACTGTTCCAGAAGTACCCGGCCGTGGGCAACGACCACCACGTCACCGAGTTCATCACCGACTACCTGCGAATGATGGTTTCGGGCAACCTCAACGCGCACGAGATCGAGTCGCTGATGGACAGCGAGATCGAGACCCACCACCACGAGGCGCACGCGCCAGTGGCGGCCATCCAGCGTGTGGCCGGCGGCCTGCCGGCCTTCGGCATCGTGGCCGCGGTGCTGGGCGTGATCAAGACCATGGGCTCGGTGGGCCAGCCGCCGGCCGTGCTCGGCGCGATGATCGGCTCGGCGCTCGTCGGCACCTTCCTCGGCATCTTGCTGGCCTATGCCTTTGCCGAGCCCCTGGCCGGCCTGCTGGAACAGAAGGTCGAGGAAAGCGGCAAGGAGCTGCAGTGCATCAAGACCACGCTGCTGGCCAGCATGCAGGGCTACGCCCCGCAGGTGGCGATTGAATTCGGCCGCAAGGTGCTGCTGAGCACCGCCCGGCCCACCTTCCTGGAGCTCGAGAGCCACGTGAAAGGCAAGAAGTGACCCCGCCGCTCGTGGCCGAGGGCATGCGCGGAACCGGCTTCGCCGGGCCGCTGCATGAGCCCCCTCGGGGGGTGGCGAGGACGGCGGCGCAGCCGCGACCGCAGCCTGGGGGCACATGATGGCTGGAGACGCGAAGAAGCTGCAGCTGATCATCATCAAGCGCGTCAAGAAGGGCGGCCATGCCGCCCATGGTGGCGCGTGGAAGATCGCCTATGCCGACTTCGTGACGGCCATGATGGCCTTCTTCCTGCTGATGTGGCTGCTGGGCAGCACCACCGAAGGCGACAAGAAGGGCATCGCCGACTACTTCGCCAGCCCGCTGAAGCTGGCGCTGATGGCCAGCGGCTCCGGCGCCGGCGATGCCGCCCACGTCATCAAGGGCGGCGGCCAGGATCTCACGCGTTCCACAGGCCAGGTCAAGCGGGGTGAAGTGGAAGTGCAACGCGATACCGTCAACATCCACCAGCTCAAGGCCGAGCAGGTCCGCGCCGAGGTGGCGCGCCTGGAGAACCTGCAGAAGAAGGTCGAGGAGGCGCTGGCCGCCAACCCCGAACTCAAGGCGCTGTCGGCGCAGATCCGCATGGAGATGACGGCCGACGGCCTGCGCATCCAGATCCTCGACGAAGACGGCCGGCCGATGTTCGCCAGCGGCAGCGCGGGCGTGCAGCCCTACATGCGGCGGCTGCTGCAGGCCATGGGGGGCATCCTGGCCACCGTGCCCAACCGGCTCACGCTCGAAGGCCACACCGACGCGCAGCCGTTCGCCGCCGGCGATCGGGCCTACAGCAACTGGGAACTCAGCGCCGACCGTGCCAACGCCTCGCGGCGCGAACTGCTGGTCGGCGGCATGCCCGAAGACCAGGTGCTGCGCGTGCAGGGCCTGGCCGCCAGCCACCCCTTCGACCGCCGCGACCCGCTGGCCCCCACCAACCGCCGCATCAGCATCGTCGTGATGACGCGCGAAGCCGAGGAACGTGTGTTCCGCGGCCCGCAGGTGCCGCAGGCGGCGCCCGCTGCCGCTGCCGACTCAAGTCCGGACGGCAGCGCCCGATAAACCCCTGAAGACCCCACCCGCCCACCTCTCCCGGCCAAGGCCTCGTCCATGAACACCACCGACCTGAAGTTCCTGATCGTCGACGACTTCTCCACGATGCGCCGCATCGTCCGGGGACTGTTGAAGGAGATGGGCTGCAACAACGCCGACGAGGCCGAAGACGGCGCCGTGGCGCTGAACATGCTGAAGAACAGCAAGTTCGACTTCGTCGTTTCGGACATCAACATGCCCAACATGAACGGCTTCGATCTGCTCAAGGCCGTGAAGGCCGACGAATCGCTGCGCCACATCCCGGTGCTGATGGTCACGGCCGAGGCGCGCAAGGAAGACATCGTGATGGCGGCGCAAAGCGGCGCCGCCGGCTACATCGTCAAGCCCTTCACCAAGGCCACCTTGGAAGAGAAGGTGCAGAAGATCCTGCAGAAGCTGGCCACGCCCGCCTGACCACGCCCGCCCCAGCCCCCACGGAGAACCACCCCATGAAGATGGACGCCGCAGAACAACTCAGGCCCGCCGAGACGCTGGCCGTGTCCCCCGAGGTCTTTCAGCAGCTGGGCAGCATCACGCGCCTCTTGCACGACACGATGCAGCAACTGGGCGTGATGCCCAAGCTGCAGGTGGCCACCGACGGCCTGCCCGATGCGCGCAGCCGGCTGAGCTACATCGCCACCAAGACGGCCGCCGCCGCCGACAAGGTGCTGAACTCGGTCGACCAGGCCAAGCTCGAGCATGCCGCCATCAGCGAGGCCACGCGCGAGATGGCCCGCGCCATCGTCGCCGACCCCGTCAAGGCCGTCGCCAGCGGCCAGGTGATGAACTTCGTGCACGACGTCGAGACGCGCACGGCCTCCATCGACGGCCATCTCACCGACATCATGATGGCGCAGGACTTCCACGACCTCACCGGCCAGGTCGTGGCCAAGGTGGTGGCGCTGGCCAACGACCTCGAGGACAGCCTCGTCAAGCTGCTGGTGCAGGTGGTGCCGCCCGATCAGCGCGAGAAGGTCGATCCGAACGTGCTCAACGGCCCGGTGGTGAACCCCGAGGGCCGTGCCGACGTGGTCAGCAACCAGGGCGAGGTCGACGACCTGCTCGCCAGTCTCGGTTTCTGAGCGGCAGGCGGGGCCCGGCAGCGCCATAAGCGCCCCCGAACCACCGCTTATCCGGCTCAAGCCGCGGCAGCCCCGCGGCACCATGAGAAGGCTCCTGTCCCCTGAGGACTGGAGCCTTTTTCCATGGCCGAAGACCAGTCACAAGACCGCAACTTACCTGCCACGCAGCGCAAGATCGACAAGGCGCGCCGCGAAGGCCAGGTGGCGCGCTCGCGCGACCTCGGCCACCTGGGCGCCCTCGGCCTGGGCATCGCGCTGCTGGCCCTGACGGGCGGCACGCTGGTCGACGCCAGCGGCCGGCTGCTCGCCGCCGGCCTGCGCTTTGATGCCACCCGGCTGGCCACGCCGGCCGCGATGGTGGAGCACCTGGCGGAGCAGGGCGCCCAGATGATGTGGCTGCTGGCGCCGGTGTTCGGCATCGTCGTCGTCGCGGCGCTGGCCTCCGGGCTGCTGGCGGGCGGGTGGAACTTCTCGTTGAAGGCGCTCGAGCCCACCTTCGACAAGATCAACCCGCTCAGCGGCTTCGGGCGCCTGTTCTCGCTGCAGCAACTGGCCACCACGCTGAAGGCCTGCCTGCTGGCCGTGGTGCTGGGCGTGGTCGGCGCGGTGTACCTGGGGCAGCACTGGATGGAGCACGCCGCCTTGCTGACGCTGCCACTGCCGGCTGCACTGGCCGAGAGCGGCCGCCTGGTGATGGGCGGCCTGCTGCTGGTGCTGGTGGTGCTGGCGCTCTTTGCGCTGGTCGACGTGCCGCTGCAGCGCCAGCTGCTGATGCGCCGTCTGCGCATGAGCGTCGAGGAAATGAAGAAGGAATACAAGGAGGTCGAGGGCAACGCCGAAGTCAAGGCCAAGCTGAAGCTGAAGATGCGCGAGATGGCCAACCGCCGCATGCTCGCCGCGGTGCCGCAGGCCGACCTCGTGGTCATGAACCCGACCCACTTCGCGGTGGCATTGAAGTACGACGAGGCCACGATGGCCGCGCCGCGCGTGGTGGCCAAGGGCGCCGACCTGCTGGCCTTCAAGATCCGCGATCTGGCACGCGAGCACCAGGTGCCGGTGCTGCAGGCGCCGCCGCTGGCGCGGGCGCTGTACACGCACTGCGAGCTCGACCACGAGGTGCCGGCGCGGCTGTTCACGGCGGTGGCGCAGGTGCTGGCCTGGGTCTACCAGGTGCGCGATGCCATGGCCGTGCATGCCAGCACGCCGCCGGCGCCGGTGCCCGAGGTGCCGGACGACCTGGACCCGCTCAACAACCCCCCGGCTGCCGCATCCGGCCGCCGCACTGAGGAGCCGCCGCTGTGAACGGCCTGGCGCAACAACTGAACAGCTGGTTCGGCGGCGCGCGCGCCAATGCCGTCAAGCAGATGGTGCTGCCGGTCTTCATCATCATGATGCTGGCGATGATGGTGCTGCCGCTGCCGGGCTTCGTGCTCGACGTGCTGTTCACCTTCAACATCGCGATGGCGCTGGTGATCATCATGGTCTCGGCCCGCATGGTGAAGCCGCTGGACTTCTCGGCGCTGCCCAACGTGCTGATGCTGGCCACGCTGCTGCGCCTGAGCCTGAACGTGGCCTCCACGCGCCTGGTGCTGATGGAGGGCCACACCGGCCCCGGCGCCGCAGGGCAGGTGATCGAGGCCTTCGGCCACTTCATCATCGGCGGCAACTTCGCCGTCGGCCTGATCGTGTTTGCGATCCTCGTGACGATCAACTTCGTCGTCGTCACCAAGGGCGCCGAGCGCATTGCCGAGGTCGGCGCGCGATTCGCGCTCGACGCCATGCCCGGCAAGCAGATGGCCATCGACGCCGACCTCAACGCCGGTCTCATCGACGAGAAGATGGCGCGCCAGCGCCGCCTGGAAGTGGCGGAAGAAGCCGACTTCTTCGGCAGCATGGACGGCGCCAGCAAGTACGTGCGTGGCGACGCGATGGCCGGCCTGCTGATCCTGTTCATCACCATCGTCGGCGGCTTCGCCATCGGCATGATCAGCCACAGCATGAGCGCCGGCGAGGCCGCGCAGAGCTACGTGACGCTGGCCGTGGGCGACGCGCTGGTGGCGCAGATCCCGGCGCTGCTGATCAGCGTGGCCAGCGCCATGGTGGTGTCGCGCGTGGGCAAGGAAGCCGACATCGGCACGCAGATCCGTGGCCAGGTGTTCGATTCGCCCCAGGCGCTGGGCGTGGCGGCCGGGATCATCGGCCTGCTCGGCCTGGTGCCGGGCATGCCGCACCTGGTGTTCCTGCTCGTCGCCGGCGGGCTGGGCTTGCTGGCCTGGCAGCTCTCGCGAGCGCGCAAGAAGGCCGCCGAGGCGCCCGCGCAGGCCAGCGGCACCGACGTGCAGCCGGCTTCCACCGAAGCCACCTGGGACGACCTCACGCCCGTCGACACGCTGGGCCTGGAGGTCGGCTACCGGCTCATCGCGCTGGTCGACAAGGCGCGCAACGGTGATCTGCTGGCGCGCATCAAGGGCGTGCGCAAGAAGTTCGCGCAGGACGTCGGCTTCCTGCCGCCGCCGGTGCACATCCGCGACAACCTGGTCGAGCTCAAGCCCAGCATGTACCGCGTCATGCTGCGCGGCGCCGTGGTGGGCGAGGGCGAGGCCTTCCCGGGCCAGTGGCTGGCCATCAATCCGGGCGGAGCCACCCAGCAGCTGCCCGGCCAGCGCACCATCGACCCGGCCTTCGGCCTGCCCGCGGTGTGGATCGACGAGCGCCACAAGGAAGCAGCCCAAATGGCCGGATTTACGGTCGTTGATTGCGCCACCGTCGTGGCGACCCACCTCTCACACTTGATGCAAGTGAATGCGGCCCGTCTGCTGGGCCGCGTCGAGACCCAGAGCCTCGTCGAACACGTCACCAAGCTCGCCCCCAAGCTCATCGAAGACGTCGTACCCAAGATGGTCGGAATCGCCACCCTGCAACGAGTGCTCCAGCTGCTGCTGGAGGAAGGCGTGCACATCCGCGACATGCGCTCGATCATCGAGTGTCTGGCCGAGCACGCCGCCACCGCCACCGACCCGGCCGAACTGGCGCGCCGCATCCGCGTGCACCTGGCGCCGGCCATCGTGCAGCAGATCTATGGCTCGACCAAGGAGCTGGACGTCATCGCGCTCGACCCCGAGCTCGAGCGCCTGGTGGCTCACGCCCTGTCCAGCCCGCACGGCGCCGCGCTCGACCCCGGCGTGGCCGACACCCTCACCCGCAACGCTGCCGATACCGCCAAGCGCCAGGAGGACATGGGACTGCCGGCCTGCCTGCTGGTGCCGGACCTCATCCGCGCGCCCTTGTCGCGCCTGCTCAAGCGCAGCGCGCCGCGTCTGAAGGTGCTCGGGCACAGCGAGATTCCTGAAACCCACTCCATCCGCATCGGCTCGGTCATCGGCCACCGCGTCGGTCAACTCGGAACCGCGTCATGAACGTCAAGCGATTCACTGCCCGCACCTCGCGCGACGCCCTGGCCCTGGTGCGCCAGGCCTTCGGCGACGACGCCGTCGTCATGTCGACCCGCCCCTGCGCCGAAGGCGTGGAGGTGCTGGCGATGGCGCCCGAGAGCATCCAGCAGCTCGAGCGTGTGCGGGCCGGCGCCGAGTCGGTGCGCGCCGCCCCGGCTGCCGCGCAACCGCCCCAGCCCGCGGCCGGGCCGCAGCCGGCACGCCCGCGTGGCAACGTCGTGCTGCCGGCGCGCGCCGAGCCCGAGCGGCACAGCGGACCGCGGGGCTACGAGCGCCAGGAACCGGCCTTCGACTTTGCCGCCGACGCGCCGGCTGCGCCTTCGACCCGTGCCGAGGTCGAGAGCGACGTCGAGCAACTGCAGATGAGCACGCTCAGCTTCCAGGACTACGTGCGCCAGCGCATGCTGAAGCGGCGCGAGGCCGAGCTGGCCGCCGAGGCCAGCGCCACACCGGCCGAGCCCGAGCCGGTGCCGGCAGGCCCGGGCGTGAGCCCGATCGCCGCCGCCCGCACCCGCCTGACGGCGGCGCGCCAGGCGCGAGACGGCCAGGGCCCGGCCGCCGCCGACCCGCTGGCCGGCCGCGACGTGCCGGTGCTGCGCGAGGAACTGCATGGCGCCGACGCCGCAGTGCAGCCGCTGCAGACGGTGCAACCGCCGCTGGCGGCGCAGCCCATCGTGGCCAAGGGCATGGCCCCGATGATGACCCCCGTGCCGGCCCAGCCCGCGGCCAGCCGCATCGAGCAGCAGGAGATGATGGGTGAGCTGCGCTCGATGCGCGGCCTGATCGAACAGCGCTTCGGCGCGCTGGCCTTCATGGAGAAGCTGCAGCGCCATCCGCGCCAGGCCCAGCTGTCGCAGCGCCTGCTCGACGCCGGGTTCTCGCCGGCGCTGATCCGCCAGCTGGTGCACAACCTGCCCACCGACATCGACGAGTCCACCTGGGCCGCCGGCGTGCTGGAGCGCAACCTGATGACGGGCGAGCGCGAACAGGCGCTCGAGGACACCGGCGGCGTGTTCGCCCTCATCGGCGCCACGGGCGTCGGCAAGACGACCTCCACCGCCAAGCTGGCAGCCGCCTTCGCCGCCCGTCACGGCGCGGCCGAACTGGGCCTGGTGACGCTCGACGCCTACCGGGTGGGCGCGCAGGAGCAGTTGCGCACCTACGGCCGCATCCTCGGCGTGCCGGTGCACACCGCGCACGACCGCGCCTCGCTCGACGACCTGCTCGACCTGCTGGCCGCCAAGCGCATGGTGCTCATCGACACCGCCGGCATGGCGCAGCGCGATGCCCGCACCCGCGAGCTGCTTGAGATGGTGTCGCACCGCTCGATCCAGAAGCTGCTGGTGCTGAACGCCTCGGCCCAGGGCGAGACCATCGAAGACCAGATCGCCGGCTACGCCGCCACGCAGCCGGGCACGCAATGTCGCGGCGTCGTGCTGTCGAAGATCGACGAGGCCGTCAAGCTGGGCCCGGCGCTGGACGCGCTGATCCGCCATCGCCTGAAGGTGCTGGCGGTGGCCAATGGCCAGCGCGTGCCCGAGGACTGGCACCGCCTGTCGGCCAACGCGCTGGTGCAGCGGGCGCTCAAGGCCGTGGCGGCGCCGGCGTGGCGCCTGGATGCGCAGGAAGTGAACCTGGTGTTCGCCGGCCTGCCGGCCGCCAACGCCTCGGCCGCCGGGCTGGCGGCTGCCGCGGTCAACGGCCTGCGGGCCTGACGCAACGCACGACGCCGACCATGCCCGACTTCTACCCCTCGTCGCGCCCGATGCCGCTGGATCTGCTCGATCCGACGGACGGCCGCGTGCCGCAAGACCAGGCCGACGGCCTGCGCCGCCTGTTCGCCGGCCGCCGCCGCGCCGTGCTGCCGCTGGTGGCCAACCCGCACGTGGCCTTCGGCGGCATCGTGCTCGACCGCGTGGCCGCGGCACTGGCTGCGCAGGGCCGCCAGGTGCTGGTGGTCGATGCCGCCACCAACAGCCCGCCGCCGGCCGAACTGGCTGCCGTCGACCTCGCGCTGTGCATCGAGACGCTGGCGCCGCAGGTGGCCTATCTTGCGGCCGGCGGCCTGGCCACGGCCTATGTCGACACCCGCGGCGACGCCTCGGGGCTGATCGACGCCGCGCAACGGGCGCACCCGGCGGCCGACGTCGTGGTGGTGCATGCCGACGCCATGGACCTGGCCCGCATCTTCAAGCGCCGCGCCGCGCGGCCGATGCTGCTCGGCGCCGACCATCCCGAAAGCATCAAGCACGCCTACGCCGGCGCCAAGCTGCTGGCCACACGCTGCGACCTGCTCACCTTCGATCTGCTGCTGGCGCTGCCGGCCCGTTCGCCCCGCGCCACGGCCATCGTGCAGAGCCTGGCGAGCTGCGCCGAGAATTTCCTGGGCGCGCTGCTGGTGCACCACGCGCTCATCGACCCGGCGCAGGCGAGCGATGCGCCGGTCGACGCCGACCTGGCGCGCCTGCTGGCCGCCCAGCTGGGGCTCGAGGCCGCTGGTGCGGTGCCCTCGGTCGCTGCGCCACCCCCGGTGTCCACCACCGTGGCGCGCTACACGCCGAAGGCAGCTGCTCAAGCCGCTCCGAAGACCCTTTCCCCTGCCGCCGGCCCGCGCCGCGCCGTCGCCCAACGCTAGAGGCCCAAAAGACCATGTACACCGCCAAGGGACAACTCGACTCCGGCGCTCTGCTCAAGCAGTACAGCCCGCTCGTGCGCCGCCTCGCGCACCAGATGATCGCCAAGCTGCCGGCCAACGTCGAACTCGACGACCTCATCCAGGTCGGCATGATCGGCCTCAACGACGCGCTGTCGCGCTTCGACGCCAGCCAGGGCGTGCAGTTCGAGACCTTCGCCACCCAGCGCATCCGCGGCGCCATGCTCGACGAGCTGCGCGGCAACGACTGGATGAGCCGGGGCGACCGCCGCCACCAGCGCAGCATCGAGGCCGCCGTGCACAAGCTCGAGCAGCGCTTTGGCCGCGCCCCGAGCGAAAGCGAGATCGCGCGCGAGATGGGGCTGTCGCTCACCGACTACCAGGAACTGCTGGGCAAGGTGCGTGGCACGCAGCTGATCTACCTCGAGGACATGAGCGGCGACGACGGCGACGACGACTACCTCGACCGCCACGTCATGGACGCCGACGCCAACCCCGTGGCGCGGCTGCAAGACCAGCGCATGCGCCAGGCGCTCGTCGACGCCATCAAGAACCTGCCCGAGCGCGAGCAGTACGTGATGAGCATGTACTACGAGCACGACATGAACCTCAAGGAAATCGCCGCCGTGCTGGGTGTGACCGAGAGCCGCGTCTGCCAGCTGCACAGCCAGAGCATCGCGCGGCTGCGCACCAAGCTGCGCGACTGGTGACGGCGCCGCTGCCTGCGCCGACTTCGTGCCCGATCGTCCGGCCCGCTCTTTCCTCATTCAACCGGAGTGCCCCATGCTGACACTTTTTCGCCGTGCCGTACCCGACCACGCGACCGAAGGCGGCGTTGCCTTGCCCGACGTCGTGCATGACGACCAGCGCCTGGTGCAGGCCCTCGCACCCAAGGCATCCACGCTGGGCCGCGAAGCCGCCGAGGTGCGGGGTGCGCTGGAAGACACGCAGAAGACCGCCACCGCGCAAGCCGCGGCCACCCAGGAGCTGGTGCGCCAGCTGCACGAGGTGGTGCGTTCGCAGCAGGGCATCGCGGCCGAGGTCGAGGCGGGCCTGAAGGCCGTCGGCCACGTCGGCGATGCCGTACACGGCGTGGGCGGCGAGGTCGGTGCGGTGGTGCAGACGCTCAAGCAGGTGAGCGACGCCGCGCACCAGATCACGCAGATCGCCTTGCAGACCCGCCTCGTGGCCTTCAACGCCAGCGTCGAGGCCAAGCGCGCCGGCGAGGCCGGGCGCGGCTTCGGCGTCGTGGCCGACGCGGTGAAGGACCTGGCCGCGAAGGTCGAGTCGTCATCGAAGGCCATCATGGGCACGGTGCAGCAGCTCGATGCGCGCATCGGCACGCTGGCGCGCGAAGTCAGCCGCGACGGCAGCGAGCCCGGGGCCGTGCACCGCGCGCTCGAGCAGGTCGAGGCCGGGGTGCGGCGCATCGAGTCCGCCAGCACGAGCAGCCGCGAGGTCTGCGCGGGCTTGCAGACGCAGATGGTGCGCATCGAAGCCGAGATGGGCCGCACGACGCAGGTGCTGAACAGCGCGCTGCAGCGCACCGAGGCCTTCCTGGGCATCTCCGAGCAGTTGCTGGAGATCGTCGCCGAGAGCGGCGTCGAGACCGAGGACACGCCCTACATCCGCGCCGCACAGCAGGCGGCGGCGCAGATCTCGCAACTGCTCGAAGACGCCGTGCGCACCGGCACGCTGTCCGAGAACGAGTTGTTCGACGAGCGCTACCAGCCCATCGAGGGCAGCAACCCGCCGCAGGTGATGACGCGCTTCGTGCCGCTGGCCGAGCGCCTGTTCCCGCAGGTGCAGGAGAAACTGCTCGGCTTGTCGGACAAGGTGGTCTTCGGCATCGCCGTCGACCGCAACGGCTACGTCGCCTGCCACAACCAGAAGTACAACCAGCCCCAGCGCGCAGGCGACCTGGCCTGGAACACCGCGAACTGCCGCAACCGCCGCGTCTTCAACGACCGCACCGGCCTGGCCTCGGCGCGCAACCAGCGGCCGTTCCTGCTGCAGACCTACCGGCGCGACATGGGCGGCGGCCAGTTCGTCGTCATGAAGGAAGCGGCGGCGCCTATCGTCGTCAAGGGTCGCCACTGGGGCGGCTTGCGCCTGGCCTTCAAGTTCTGACGCGCGGTACGAGGCTGCTTCTGCAGGCACGCTCGGTATAGTCGCCGACGCCCGGACACGGTCGGGCGTGGAGGGCGTGCATGAGCGAGTCGGGTTCGTCGGGCGGGCTGCTGGCCCGTCTGGTGGATGGTGTCAAGGAGGCCCTCGGGGGCGCCGCGGCCGGCACTGCGCCGGCTGAACGCCTGGAAGCCGCGCCTTCGGCGTCGGCCGCTGCCGGCCCTGCCGGCCCGCCAACCTGGACCGAACGCTACAGCGCCAAGCTCACCACGGCCGCCGCGGCCATGCAGCAGGTGAGGGCGGGCGAACATGTCTTCGTGGGCACGGCCTGCGCCACGCCCCGCACCCTGGTGGCCGCCCTCGAGCAACTCGAGCTGCGGCCGTCCGACGTGGAGCTGGTGCACTTCCTCACCGACCACGCCGTGCCGCACGACGCAGCGGGGCAGGCGACGACGAGCTACCGCCACCGCAGCTTCTTCGTCGGCCGCGACATCCAGGCCGCCGTGCGCCAGGGGCAGGCCGAGTACGTGCCGCTGTCCATTGCGCGGCTGCCGGTGCTCATCGCCATCGGCCGCGTCAAGGTGGACGTGGCGCTGGTGCAGGTGTCGCCGCCCGATGCCTTCGGCTACGTGAGCCTGGGCGTCAGCGTCGACGTGCTGCCGGCCGCGGTGGCCAAGGCGCGCATGGTGGTCGCCGAGGTCAACCCGCAGATGCCACGCAGCCAGGGCGACAGCACGCTGCATGTCGACGAGATCGACTGGCTGGTGCCCGTGAGCACGCCGGTGATCGAGTACGGCCATCCGCCGGTGGCCGAGGCGGCGATGCAGCAGATCGCCCGTTATGTGGGCAGCATCATCGACGACGGCTCGACGCTGCAGATCGGCCTCGGCCGCATCACCAACGAGGCGCTGAAGCACCTGGCCGACCGCCAGGACCTCGGCATCCACAGCGACGTCATCACCGACGCCATCATCCCGCTCATCGAACGCGGCATCCTGACCGGCCGGCGCAAGACGGCGCACGTCGGCAAGATCGTCACCAGCTTCGCGATGGGCTCGCGCAAGCTGTACGACCTGATCGACGGCAACCCGCTGTTCGTGTTCCAGCCCATCGATGCGGTGTGCGACCCGTTCACGCTGGCCACGCAGCACAAGATGGTGTCGGTGACGCAGGCGTTTTCGGTCGATCTCACCGGGCAGGTGTGTGCCGACCAGTTCGGCGGCGCCTTCTACGGCGGCCTCGCCGCCCAGGGCGAGTTCCTGCGCGGCGCTTCGCGCTCGCCCGGCGGCAAGCCGATCATCTGCCTGGCCAGCACCTCTGATGACGCGTAGGAGTCGCGCATCCGGCCGCAGCTGTTGCCCGAGGAAGGCGTGACGGTGGCGCGCACCGACGTGCACTACGTCATCACCGAGTACGGCATCGCCTACCTCTTCGGCAAGAGCCTGCGCGAGCGGGCGATGGCGCTGATCGACATCGCGCACCCGAAGTTCCGCGCTGCCTTGTTCGAGGAGGCGCGGCGCCTGGGCTACGTCAGCGGCGACCACGCCTTGCGCAACCTGCACGCCTACGCGGTGGAAGACGAGCTGCAGGTCGAGCTGAAGGGCCAGCGCCGCGTGCTCGTGCGGCCCAGCACCAGCAGCGACGGCGCCGGCATCCGCGAGCTGTTCCACCAGCTCACCGACCGCGACCGCTACACGCGCTTCTTCCGCAAGGTGCGGGGTCTGTCGGACCGTGACGTGCAGCGCCTGTGCAACCTGAACTTCGACAACGAGGTGGCCTTCGTGGCGGCGGCTGGCGAGCGCGAGAACCCGCAGATCGTGGCCCAGGCCTGCTACTTCATCGACCCCGGCACCAACCTGGCGGAAACCGCCTTCATGGTGCACCCGCAGTGGCAGGGTTCGGGCCTGGGCACAGCGCTGCAGCAGCGCATGGCCGAACACGCCCGGCGCCGCGGTGTGCGCGGCTTCGTGGCCGAGATCCTGGCCGACAACGAGAAGATGATCCGGCTGGCGCGCGCCGGCGCCGGGCGTGCTGGCGGTGCCGAGGGCAGCGTCAGTGTCGAACACAACGGCAGCACAGTGCGCGTGACGACGCTGTTCTGAAAATGCGAAAACCGGCCGCAAGGGCCGGTTCAGCAGGCAGGCGGGCGTGCCGGTTTCAGGCCAGCAGCGCGCCCCCGCCGCCATGGCGTTCGCTGGCGCCCGCGGCCGAGTAGAACGACTTGGGAGCGTGGCGCGGGATCAGCACGTCGATGGCGCGGTCGAGCGAGGCGGTGGCGCGGGCCAGGGCCTCGCGCTGCGCCGCCACCTGCCCGCCGGCCAGGGCCAGCCGGTGGCGCAGCGGCGCCGGCACGGCGCCATGGCGAGCCGCGCGGGTGAAGTGTTCCACCGCGGCGGCCAGCGCCACGTGCAGCTGTTCCGCTGCGGCGTCGACCGCGGCGGCGTCCTGGCGGTGCAGGGCCGTGCCCAGCGCCACCAGTTGTTCTTCGACCGCCCTGAGCGGCCGTTCGAGCGCCGCGGCGGCCTGCACGGCATCGAGTTCCTGCGGCGAGTACTTCACGCGTGACCTCAGCTGGACTTGCGACCGAGCAGTTCCTGGGCATTGACGATCAGCTTGTCGGCAATGGCTTCGGGGTTGACCGTGAACTTGCCGTCGCGGATGGCCTGGGCGATGCGTTCGACCTTGGCGCCATCGAAGGCCGGGTCGCCGTCGGCAGCCTTGAGGCCCTGCGCCGCGCTGGACAACTGCACCTGCGCGCTGGGCTCGGCTGCGGCGGGTTGGGCCGCGGCCTTGCGTTCGGCCGCAGCCGGGGCGGGCAGGTTCTTGGCTTCGAAGGGACCGATCTTCATGGTGGACTCCTGGCCGGGACCCCGTCAGAACGACGAGCCCGGCAACATGGCTGGTCTATCGGATTCCGCACGGATGAACTTTAGGCCTTTCGTGCAGATTCTCGTCGAACCCCCCGATTCGCGGGGGGAAACCATGCGGGTCGCGACGATCCGGCCGGTCACAGCACCACCTCGGCCCGTCGCTCGCCCACCGGCGTGGCCATGAAGACACGGCCGCTGCTGCTCTTCAATCGGGCTGGGCGGCCTTCGACACCGGGAGTCATGGCTTGTGCTTCGGCCTTGACGGCAAAACCTGAACCCCGGGCCGTGACCTGCACCGTGTCGCCGGCCACGAACCACTGGCGCGCGCGCAGGTCGGCCTCTCGCAGCGGCTCGCCCGCTGCCAGGGGTCGGGCCAGCGTGCGCCCGGCCGGTGGGGTGGCGAGGGCCAGTGCCGGGGTGGCGGCGGCCGCCCAGTCGATGACGCCCGGCGCCAGCGCATCGTCGCTCAGCGCCATGCCCGAGGGCAGCGCCCGTGTGGCCAGCCACGCCGGCGCCCAGACCTGCACCGTCACCGGCAGCGTGATGCGCCAGGCCACCGGCCCGGTGGCACAGCGCAGCAGCACGCGGGTGCGGCCCCAGGCCGGCGCGCCGGGCAGCGGCTGGGCCTGAATGTCCGGGCAGGAGGCCAGTTTCAGGCGCGCGTCGGGCGTGCCCGGCAGGGCCACGATTCGCGCGCGCGCCGGTGCCTGGGCCTGGGCCAGCTCGGCCGCCAGGTCCGCAGCCCTGGCCAGGGCTGCCGGTGGCAAAGGGCTCGCCGAAGCCGCGGGTGTGCCCGCCGTCGCGACCACGGCCACGGCCGCCATCAGCGAGCCTGCTGCATGAGCAGCAGGTGCGAAGGCGGCAAAGGGACTGCGGACAGCGTGAGTCATGGAGCCGCACTCTAGGTCGGAAGCGGGCGCCCACGGGCCGGAAATGACCGCGCTTGCTGCCGCTTATCGGGCTACAGCCGCAGGCCTGCCCTTCCAACAATGCCGGCACACGACCCAACCCGTGCCCACCATGATCAACCGACTCACCGACGCGCTCGACTTCCACGGCCAGGCCCTGGCGCTGCGCGCGCAGCGGCAGCAGGTGATCGCCGGCAACATCGCCAACGCCGACACCCCCGGTTACCAGGCGCGCGATTTCAACTTCGCGCAGGCCCTGCGCAGCGCCCGGGGCGACGTGGCCGGTGGCGCACCGGGCGCGGGCATCGCCCGCGACATCCTCACGCCCGGCGGCCGCCCGAGCCCGCAGCTGCAGTACGTGCAGCCGGCGCAGACCAGCCTCGACAGCAACACCGTCGACATGGACCGCGAGCGCGCCAACTTCATGGACAACGCGCTGAAGTTCGACGCCACGCTGCGCTTCATCAACGGCAACGTGCGCACGACGCTCGATGCGATGAAGAGCGCCAATTCGCCCTGACCCCGCCCTGACCTGACCCTGACCGTGGCCTCAAGGCCCTGGGAGCTGAACCATGAGCATGTTGCGGATCTTCGACGTCGCCTCCAGCGCCATCAGCGCGCAGAGCCAGCGCTTGAACGTCGTCGCCTCCAACCTGAGCAATGCCGACACCGTGGCCGGCCCCGACGGCCAGGCCTACAAGGCGCGCCAGGTGGTGTTCCAGACGGCGCTGGCCGGGCCACGCGACGCCTTCAGCGCCACCCGCGACGCCAGCGCTGGCGTGCGCGTGAGCACCATCACCGAGAGCGACGTGCCCGGCCGCCGCGTGCACGACCCGCGCCACCCGAGCGCCGACGCCGAGGGCTACGTGACCTACAGCAACGTCAACCCGGTCGAGGAGATGGTCAACATGATCAGCGCCTCGCGCTCCTACCAGAACAGCGTCGAGGTGATGAACACCGCGCGCAGCCTGTTGCAGAAGACGCTGCAGATGGGGCAATCCTGATGAGCACGGTCAACGCCGCCGTCGCGAGCGCCAACCCCTTCGCCGCGCTGCCGGGCGGCGGGGCCGCCACCCCCACCGCCAACGAGGCCGGCGGGGCCGACCGGTTCCTGAAGCTGCTGGTGACGCAGCTGCAGAACCAGGATCCGATGAACCCGATGGACAACGCGCAGATCACGAGTCAGATGGCGCAGATCAACACCGTCACCGGCATCGAGAAGCTCAACGCCACCGTCGACGGGCTGAACACCCAGTTCGCGCAGCTGCAGGCGCTGTCGGGCGCCTCGCTCGTGGGGCGCGACATCACCGTGCGCGGCAACAAGCTGCAGCTCGAGGCTGGCCGCGCTGTCGGCGGGTTCGAGCTCTCCCGCACCGCCGGCAGCGTGAAGGTGGAGGTGCTCAACGGTGCCGGTCGCGTCGTCGACACGCTCAACCTGGGCACCCAGGACGCCGGGCGACACGGCTTCACCTGGCGCGCCGCCTCGCTGCCCGACGGCGCCTACAACTTCCGCGTCGTCGCCGCCCAGGGCACCCAGGTGGTGCCGGCCAGCCCGCTGATGCGCGACCGCGTCGAGGCGGTGCGCACCACCGGCAACACCCTCACGCTGGAGACCGCCTCCAGCGGCCTTGTCGCCTGGCGCGACGTGCAGGGCTTCAACTGACCCCCCTATCCACCGCGAACCGCAGGACATCGCCATGAGCTTCCAGCAAGGCCTCTCCGGACTCAACGCCACCAGCAAGAACCTGCAGGTGATCGGCAACAACATCGCCAACGCCAACACCTATGGCACCAAGGTGTCGCGGGCGGAGTTCAGCGACGTGTACGCCAACGCGCTCAACGGCGCCGGCACCAACAGCGTGGGCATCGGCACCAACGTCACCACCGTCGCGCAGCAGTTCACGCAGGGCACCATCAAGATCACCGATAACCCCATGGACCTCGCGATCAACGGCGCCGGCTTCTTCCAGGTCGCGGGGCCCGACGCCGCCATCAGCTACACCCGCAACGGCCAGTTCAAGGTCGACCGCGAGGGCTACATCGTCAACAACGGCGGGTTGCGCCTGATGGGCTACGCCACCGACGGCCTCGGCGGCGTGCTGCCCGGCGTATCGGCGGCGCTGCAGCTGCCCACGGGTGGCATCGCACCGGCGGCCAGCTCGGCGATCGGGCTCGAGTTCAACCTGGACTCGCGATCGGCCGTCACGGTGCCGGGCACCGGCCCGGCCATCGACTTTGGCGACGCGCGCACCTACAACAACGCCACTTCGATGACCGTGTACGACCTGCAGGGCCGCGAGGTGGCGCTGACCTACTACTTCCAGAAGAGCGGCGACAACGCCTGGAACGTGTTCGCCACCGCCAACGGCAACACCGTGGCCGGCACCGCCGCCGCGCCGCTGCCCGTGACGGCCATGACCTTCGCCGCCGACGGCAGCGCACCGACCGCGCCCGCCGGGCCCGTGACCTTCGACATCCCGGCCACCACACTGCCGGGCGGCGGCACCACCGAGGCCATCGCTGGCGTCGAGCTCGACCTGCTGTCGGCCACGCAGTTCGGTGCCTCCTTCGGCGTGACCGACGCGACGCAGGACGGCTACGCCGCTGGCCAGCTGACCGCCATCGTGGTCGAGGGCGACGGCGTCGTCACCGCGCGCTACAGCAACGGCCGCGCGCAGGCGGCCGGCCAGATCGAGATCTCGAACTTCCGCAATCCGCAGGGCCTGCAGCCGCTGGGCGACAACCGCTGGGGACGCACCAACGCCTCGGGCGAGGCAATCCTGGGCGTGCCGGGGCAGGGCAACCTGGGTGTGCTGCAGGACGGCGCGCTGGAGGAGAGCAACATCGACCTGACCGGTGAGCTGGTGAACATGATCGTCGCGCAGCGCATCTACCAGGCCAACGCGCAGACCATCAAGACGCAGGACCAGGTGCTGCAGACCCTGGTCAACCTGAGATAAGGCCCACCCCCGGAGCGGCTGACGCCGCTCCCCCTCAAGGGGGCGCCGCCAGCGGCCCGGCAGAGCCGGTTCCGCGGTGGCCGCTTGACCCGGAGCTCAAATGGATCGACTCATCTACCTCTCGATGGCCGGAGCGAAGGCGACGCTGCAGCGCCAGGACTCGCTCGCCAACAACCTGGCCAATGCCTCGACCACGGGCTTCCGCGCCGAGATGCAGGCCTTCCGCGCCGTGCCGGTGCGCGGCGAGGGCGCGACCACCCGCGCCTATGTGCTGGAGAGCACCATCGGCCACGATTCGCGGCCCGGCGCGATGCAGGCCACCGGCCGCAGCCTCGACGTCGCGGCGCAGGGCAACGCCTGGTTCGCCGTGCAGTCGCTCGACGGCACCGAGGCCTATACGCGCGCTGGTGCACTGGAGGTCGACGCCCAGGGCCAGATCGTCACGCCCGCCGGCTTGCCGGTGCTCGGCGACGGCGGCCCGATCACCGTGGGCCTGAATGCCAAGATCGAGATCGGTGTCGACGGCAGCATCTCCAGCTCGGTGGGCAACGCCCGGCCGCAGCCTGTGGGTCGGCTGAAGCTGGTCACGCCCGAGGCGCCGCTGATTCGTGGCACGGACGGGTTGTTTCGTGCCGGCGACGGTGCCGACCTGCCGGCCGACGCGACCGCGCGCGTGAGCAGCGGCATGCTCGAAGGCTCCAACGTGAGCCCGGTCGAGACGATGGTGGCGATGATCGCCGCGGCGCGCCAGTTCGAGCAGCAGATGAAGGCGCTGCAGGGCGCCGAAGCGCGCGAGCAGCAGGCGGCGAAGCTGCTGTCGCCGTCGGCGGGCTGACGGCGCGCGCCGAGGCGCACACCCAGCCCGGAACTGGCCCCCGCCGAACCCGCTTTTCGGCCCATGGCCTGCCTCAAGCCCGACGGAAGATGCCATTCATCTTCAAGGCCTCAGGCACCACCCCATGATTCGCTCACTCTGGATCGCCAAGACCGGCATGGAAGGCCAGCAAACCAAGCTGGACGCCATCTCGAACAACCTCGCCAACGTCGGCACCAACGGCTTCAAGCGCGCCGGTGTGCAGTTCGAGGACCTGATGTACCAGAACCTGCGCCCCGCCGGCGCAGCCGCGGCCGAGCAGACCACGCTGCCCACCGGCCTGCAGGTGGGCCTGGGCGTGCGGGCGGCGTCGGCCACGCGCAACTTCCAGCAGGGCGCGCTGCAGCAGACGGGCAACAACTTCGACCTGGCGATCAAGGGCCAGGGCTTCTTCCAGATCACGCTGCCCGACGGCACCACCGGCTACACGCGCGATGGCGCGTTCCAGGTCGACGCCAACGGGCAGCTCGTCACCAACGCCGGCAACCCGGTGCAGCCCGGCATCACGGTGCCTGCCAACGCCACCGCGGTGACGGTGGCCGCCGACGGCACCGTGAACGCCACGCTCCCCGGACAGGTGGCGCCGCAGAACCTGGGGCAGCTGCAGCTGGCCTCGTTCGTCAACCCGGCCGGCCTCGAAAGCCGCGGCGGCAACCTGTACGCCGAAACCGCCGCCAGCGGTGCGCCGCAGGCCGGTGCACCCACCACCAACGGCCTGGGCGCGCTGCAGAGCGGCTTCGTCGAGGGCAGCAACGTCAACGTCGTCGAGGAGCTGGTGTCGATGATCGCCACCCAGCGCGCCTACGAGCTCAACTCGAAGGCCATCCAGACCTCGGACCAGATGCTGCAGCGTCTGGGGCAGCTGTGATGCGCGCGAGCACCTGGCTGCCGCTGCTGGCGGCGCTGCTCTCGGGCTGCGCCTACATCGGCCCGCACGTCGACGTCGGCGACACCCGGCCGACGCCGCCCGCACCGGCGCCCGCCGCGCCCACGCAGGCCACCGGCTCCATCTTCGCCTCCGCGGCGTACCGACCGCTGTTCGAGGACCACCGCGCCCGCCTGGTCGGCGACACGCTGACGGTGAACATCGTCGAGAAGGTGACGGCCACCGCCAAGAGCACGAGCTCGGTGGAGAAGTCCGGCGCCATGTCGGGCGGCATCACCGCGCTGCCGGGCGTGAGCCCGAACGCGCTGCGCCGCGCCAGCGCCGACGCCAGCACCACGGCCAGTTCAGAGGGCAGCGGCAGCACCGAGAACAGCAACAACTTCAGCGGCACCATCACCGTGGTCGTGAAGCAGGTGCTGCCCAACGGCCACCTGGTGGTGGCCGGCGAAAAGCAAATCGGCGTGAACCAGAACATCGACGTGCTGCGCTTTTCAGGCCAGGTCGATCCGCGCGCCATCCAGAGCGGCAACACCGTGCCCAGCGCCGCGCTGGCCAACGTGCGGCTCGAGCAGCGCGGCCGCGGCGCTGCCGCCGAAGCCCAGGCCATGGGCTGGCTGCAGCGCTTCTTCATCAACGTCCTGCCCATCTGAGCCCCATCCGAGCCATGAGCCGCCCCTCCGACCCCGATCGACTGATGCGCTGGACGCTGGTACTGGCCGCCCTGGCCGCGAGCACGGCGCTGTGGTGGCCGATGCCGGTGGAAGCCAACGTGCGCATCAAGGAACTGGCCGCGGTGCAGGGCGTGCGCAGCAACCAGTTGCTGGGCTATGGCCTCGTCGTCGGGCTCGACGGCACCGGCGACCAGGCCACGCAGTCGCCCAACACCACGCAGAGCCTGCAGTCGCTGCTGCAGCAGCTGGGCGTCACGCTGCCGCCGGGCGTGAGCCTGTCGCCGCGCAACGTGGCCGCGGTGCTGGTGACGGCGCAGCTGCCGCCTTTTGCCCAACCCGGACAGACGATCGACGTCACCGTCAGCTCGATGGGCAACTCCAAGAGCCTGCGCGGCGGCACGTTGATCGCCACGCCGCTGCGCGGTGCCGACGGCCAGATCTACGCCCTCGCCCAGGGCAACCTGCTGGTCGGCGGGGCCGGCGCCAGCGCCGGCGGCAGCAAGGTGCAGATCAACCACCTGTCGGCCGGGCGCATCCCTGAAGGCGCCTCGGTGGAGCGCAGCGTGCCCACGCCGCTGCTCGACGGCGAGGCGCTCACGCTGGGTGTCAACGCCAGCGACTACGCCACCGCAGCGGCCATCGCCGAGGCCATCAACCGCCACCACGGCGACGACACCGCGACGCCGCTGGACGGCCGCAGCGTCCGCGTGAAGATGCCGGCCCAGCCGGGTGCGCGCCTGGCCTTCCTGGCTGCCATCGAGAACCTCACGGTGCAGCTGGCGCAGCCAGCGGCGCGCGTGGTGCTGAACGCACGCACGGGCTCGGTGATCGTCAACGACGCCGTCACGCTGGGGCCATGCGCCGTGGCCCACGGCAACCTGTCGGTGACCATCAGCACCACGCCCGTGGTCAGCCAGCCCAACGCGCTGGCCGGCGGCCAGACCGTGCAGGCCGAGAAGAGCGACATCGCCATCTCGCAGCAGGGCGGGGCGCTGATCGCGCTGCCGGCCGGCGCCAAGCTGGCCGATGTCGTGAAGGCCCTGAACTCGCTGGGTGCCACGCCAATGGACTTGCTGGCCATCCTGCAGGCCATGAAGACCGCCGGCGCGCTGCGCGCCGAGATCGAGGTGATCTGAGCATGAGCTCGTCACTGAACAGCGCCATGAACGCGCCGAACCTGGCCTTCGACGCCCGCTCGCTCGACGCGCTGCGCGGGCGCGCCGCGGCCGACCCGCGCGGCGCCGTGCGCGAGGCCTCGAAGCAGTTCGAGACGCTGTTCATGAACGAGCTGCTGAAGTCGATGCGCTCGACGACGCTGGCCGGCGACGAGGCCGAGGGCCAGCTCTCGGGCCGCAACCTGTCGACCTCGATGCTCGACGGCCAGTTCGCGCAGCAGCTCTCGGGCCGCCTGGGCGGCTTGTCGGAGGCGATCCAGAAGCAGCTCGAGCGCCAGATGGGCCTGGCGCCGGGGCCGATTCCCACGCTCGGCAGCGCCAACAACACGCTCGCGCCGCTGGCCGCCCAGCCGCAGCCGGTGCGCGTGCCGCAGGCCGGCGCTGCCGGCTTCGTGCAGCAGCACAGCGCGGCGGCGCAGCGCGCCGAGGCCGATACCGGTATCCCAGCCCCGTTCATGGTGTCGCAGGCGGCGCTCGAAACCGGCTGGGGCCGCAAGGAGATCCGCCATGCCGACGGCTCGCCGAGCTTCAACCTGTTCGGCATCAAGGCCGGCGGCAGCTGGAAGGGCCCGGTCGCGGAGATCACGACGACCGAGTACATCGAAGGCCGGGCGCAGAAGGTCACGGCCAGATTCCGCGCCTACGGCAGCTACGCCGAGAGCTTTGCCGACTACGCCCGCATGATGAAGTCCAGCCCGCGCTACGCCGCAGCCACGCAGGCCGTGGCGGCGCAATCGCGCACCGCGCAAGCGGGTGACGCCAGCCATGCGGCGCGCTTTGCGCAGGGGCTGCAGCAGGCCGGCTACGCCACCGACCCGGCCTATGCCGAGAAGCTGACGCGCGTCATCAACACCACGCTGCGGCTGCAGCGCACGCTGAGTGCTTGAGGGAGAACCGACGATGAGCGCCTCTCCGCTGATGTCGCTGGGCATGAGGGCCATGGCAGCCAGCTACGCCGGGCTGCAGGTCACCGGCCACAACATCGCCAACGCCAGCGTTTCCGGCTACTCGCGGCAGCAGGTGTCGCTGACCACGTCCGAGGGCCAGTTCACGGGCGCCGGCTTCTTCGGCCGCGGTGTCGATGTGCAGTCGGTGACGCGGGCCCACGACGCCTTCCTCACGCGCGAGGCCGCCGCGGCCCGCTCGACCTCGGCCATGGACGCGGCGCGGCTGTCGCAGCTGCGCAAGCTCGAAGAGGTGTTCAAGCTCGGCGAAGGCGGCCTCGGCGCCGCCACCAACGAGTTGATGAACGCCTTCGGCGACCTGGCCAACCGCCCCGACGACCTGTCGTCGCGGCAAGTCGTGCTGGCGCGCTCGCGCGACCTGGCCGACCGCTTTGTCGAGGCCGGCGAGGCGCTCGACAACGCGCAGGCCGGTGTCGGCGCGGAGTTGCGTGTCAGCGTGTCGCAGATCAACAGTCTGGCCAAGGGCATTGCCGACATCAACCGCCGCATCACCGACCTGCGCGGCCTCGGCCAGCCCCCGAACGATCTGCTCGACGAGCGCGACCGCTTGCTGTCGCGGCTGTCGGAGCAGGTGCAGGTCACGCGCATGGAAACCAGCGACGGCTCGATGTCGGTGTTCATCGGCGGTGGCCAGCGCCTCGTGCTCGGCACGCAGGCGGCCGAGCTGAAGCTGCTGCAGGACAGGTCCGATCCCTCGCGCTTCGGCGTCGCGCTGGTCGAAGGATCGACCCGCCGCGATCTCGACGAAACCGCGCTGTCCGGTGGCGCGCTGACCGGCCTGCTGCGCTTCCAGAACGAGGATCTGGTCGAGGCGCGGGCGCTGATCGGGCAGCTGGCGGCGTCGGTGGGCGGTGCCATCAACGCGCAGCAGCGCGTCGGCCTGAACCTGCAGCCGCCGGCCGGCGGCGTGCCCTCGTCGCCGATGTTCGCCATCGGCGAGGCCCGCGTGCTGTCGAACATGGCCAACGCCCGCGATGCCGGCGGCGGCTACATCGGCTCGGTCAGCCTGAGCATCACGGACTCGTCGCAGCTCCAGGCCAGCGAGTACACGCTCGAGGAGACCACCCCGGGCTCCGGCTCGTGGATGCTGACGCGCCTGACCGACGGCCTGCAGACCGCGGTGGTCGACGGCGACACGGTCGACGGCATGCAGATCACCTTCGGCTCGCCGGCGCCGCAGCCCGGCGACCGCTTCCGGCTGCAGCCGGTGTCGCGCGCCGCGAACGGCTTTGCCGCGCTGCTCGACCACCCGCTGGACATCGCCGCCGCCGCACCGCTGGTGGCCACGCCCAGCCCGGCCAATACCGGCACCGCGGCGGTGGCCTCGTTCTCGATGGTCGGCGGCGCGACGCCGATAGCCGGCGCCACGGCCACCATCAACTTCACCAGTGACAGCGGCGACTACAGCTGGGAGCTGCGCGACGGTGGCGGCGGCCTGCTCGGCACCGGCAGCGCCACCTGGACGCCCGGCGGCAGCATCCCCGGGCCGGGCACCGACATCAACGGCTTCTCGATGCGCCTGTCGGGCGTGCCGCGCAGTGGTGACGTGATCACGGTGCTGCCCACGCCGCCCGGTGCGGTGGCCGCCAACAACGGCAACGCCACCGCGTTGCAGGCGCTGCGCGACATGGGCATCACTGGCGGTCGCACGCCTATCGAGAGCTGGAGCAACGCGCTGGCGGACATCGGCGTGCGGGTGCAGAGCGCCACCTCGTCGGCCAACATCTCGCAGGCCGTGGCCGGGCAGGCCGAGACGCTGCGCGCCGACATGTCCGGCGTCAACCTCGACGAGGAGGCCGCGCGCCTGATCCAGTACCAGCAGAGCTACCAGGCCGCCGCCAAGGTACTGCAGGTGGCGCAGACCCTGTTCCAGCAACTGATCGACGTCGCCGGAAACTGATGTCCCACCCCCGAAGCGCCTGCGGCGCTCCCCCGCGAGGGGGCGCCCCCAGCGGCCCGGCCAAGCCGGTTCCGCGGCGGCAGCTTGGTTGAACCCGACGAGACAACAGACCATGCGCATCGCCTCTTCCAACGCCTACGAAACCTCGATCAGCAATCTGCAGAAGCGGCAGGCCGCGCTGACGGATTCGCAGGAGCGCCTGACCAGCGGCAAGCGCGTGCTGCGCGCCAGTGACGACCCCGCGGCCGCCGCGGTGGCCGAACGCGCCCTGGCCGTGCAGCAGCGCAGCGATGCGCAACTGCGCGCGCTCAATGCCAGCCGCAACGCCATGGCCTTGTCGGAGTCCGCCTTGGGCAATGCCGGCGAGATGGTGGCGCAGGCACGCGACCTGCTCGTCTCGGCCGGCAACGGCAGCTACGGCGACAGCGAACGCCGGGCCATCGCCGACTCCATCCGCGGCCTGCGCAACGACCTGCTGGCCGTGGCCAACCGGCAGGACGGCGCCGGCCGCTACCTCTTTGGCGGCCTGGGCAGCAACACGCCCCCGCTGGTCGACGCGCCCGGCGGCGTGGCCTACGTCGGCACCGCGGGGCAGTTGCAGGCGGCGGTTGGCAGTGCCACGCCGCTGTCGATCGACGGCCGCTCGGCCTGGCTCGAGGCCGAGGACCCGGCCAGCCCGGGCACCACCGTGTCGCTGTTCGATGCCATGGACCGCGTGATCGAGGAACTCGACACGCCGGGCCGCAGCAGCAGCGACATCGCCGCCACCGTGAGCCGTGGTCTGGGCGAGTTCGACATCGCGTCAGACCAGCTGGCGTCGTGGCGCTCGAGGGCCGGCGAATCGCTCAACCGGCTCGACGGCCTGGAGCAGCGCGTGCAGCAGGCCAAGCTCGACGCGCAGACCGAACGATCCGAGGCCGAAGACCTCGATCTGCTGGCGGCGATCTCCGATTTCCAGAACAGGCAGACCGGCTACGATGCGGCGTTGAAGACGTATTCCATCGTCCAGCAGATGAGCCTGTTCGAGTACCTCCGCTGACTCTTCAACCTCTTCTGGACGACGCCTTCCCGGCGCGACACACCCCATGTTCGATCAACCGGTTCTGGGTCAGTTGGCCCTGGGTTACAGCCCGATCATCGACCGCCAGCGCGCGGTGGTCGCCACGCGACTGACGCTGTTTCCCGAGCGCACCGATGCGCCGCTGGACGTGGCGGCGCTGATGCAGGCGCTGCAGGAGGTGTGGCCCGCGCCCGCCGAGCCCGCTGACCTGAGGCTCACGCTGCGCCCGCTGCAACCGCAGGCCGCGCGCGAGGCCGCTGCGGGCCGCCCGGCCGCGCCGGCGCTCACGCCGGTGTCGCTCAACGTCGCCGGAGAAGCGCTGCTGAATGCCGTGATGCGGGCCCCGCCGGCTCCGCACCTGATGCTCGAAGTGCCGGCCTTCATGGCCACCGAGCCCGCGCATGCCGCCGCCTTGCAGCAGCTGCGCGCTGCCGGCGCGGTGCTGCTCATCAAGGGCCGGCCCGTGGTGCCGGTGGCACCCGAGGTGCTGGCCTGCTTCAGCCACGCGCTGGTCGATGCCGCCGAAGACCGCCGTGGCGCGGCGGCGCCCGCGCCGGGCGTGCGCCAGGTGAGCACCGTGCAGGCGGGCGTGCGCAGCACAGCCGCGGCCGAAGCCGCCTTCCAGCGCGGCGCCGTTGCGGTGCTGGGCTGGCCCTTCGACGACCCGATGCCGGCCGCCGCCGCCCGCAGCAAGATCGCCACCGACATCCAGGTCGTCATGGAGCTGATCCAGGGCGTCGACCGCGAAGAGCCGGTGCAGCGCCTGGAGGCCGTGCTCAAGCGCGACCCGACGCTCGCGTTCCGCCTGCTGCGCTACCTCAATTCCCCGGCCTTTGGCCTGAGTGCCGAGGTCACGAGCTTCGGTCACGCCATCATGATGCTCGGCTACGGGCGCCTGAAGCGCTGGCTGGCGCTGCTGCTGGCCTCGTCGAGCAAGGGCGCCAACGCCAAGCCACTGCTGTTCGCGGCCGTGCGCCGCGGCCTGATGATGGAAGAACTCGGCCGCGCCCAGAGCGACACCGAGATGCGCGGCGAGATGTTCATCTGCGGCGTGTTCTCGCTGCTCGACAAGCTGCTGCAGCAGCCCTTCGCCGATTTGCTGAAGAGCGTGCCGGTGCCCGAACGGGTGCGCCAGACGCTGCTGGGCGACGAGCCGGCCGACGGCCCCTTCGGCCCCTACCTCGAACTGGTGCGCGCGATCGAGTCCGAGTCGGTGTTCGACATCCGCGAGTGGTCGGAGCGGCTGCTGCTCGGGCCGGCCGAGGTCAACCGCGCGCTGCTCGCGGCGCTGCGCCAGGCGCAGCAGCTCGAGGGATGACGCCGGCAGCCACCGCCACCTTGCTGCAAGGCCTGTGGGCGACACCGATGCCGGTGGCGCTGCAGGACGCCGAATTCCGCCTGATCGATGCCAACGAGGCCTTTGCCCAGCTCGTGGGCCTGCCGCACCGCCAGCTGCGTGGCGTCGATCCGCTGCAATGGCAGCCGCCCGAAGACCGTGAACTGAGCCTGCTGACACGCACCCAGCCCTGGCCGTCCACGCCGATGCGCCAGCGCATCGTGGCGGCGGACGGCCGGCTGCGCTGGTTCGCGGTGACGATGGTCGATGCCAGCGCGCTGGCTCCGCCGGCACGCTGGCTCATGCTGCTGCACGACCAGACCGCCGAGCACGATGCGCTCGAGCAGGCGCGGCGGGCCGATGCCGAGATAGCCCACTGGTTCGAACTCAGCCCCCAGGGCATGCTGGTGTACGACAGCCACGGCCTCGTGCTGCGCAGCAATGCGGCCTTCGACGGACTGGTCGAGCGCGTACCCGAGGTGCTCGACGGCGCCGCGCCCGAGCTGCAGCAGCTGCTGGGCTGGCAGGACGGTGCGCTGGAGCCGGCGCTCGTGCCCGGTGCGCGCCCGGTGGAGCGCCAGGTGCTGCTGCCGCTGGCGCAGGGCCCGCGGCGCCTGTGGGCGCGGCTGTCGTGCCAGGTCGGCCAGCTCGGCGAAACGCGCGTGATGGCCGTGGTGCAGGACCGCAGCGCCGAGGACGAGCGCGATCTCGCGCAGCGCGAGATGGGCATGCTGATGGACACCGGCAGCATCGGCGTGGCCACCTACGACCCCGCCCGCGGCTGGCTGCTGCCGACCGCGCCTGCGGGCGCCGGCACGGCCGACGCCGGCGCGGCCAGCGCGCAGGCCAGCGCGCTGATGGGCGTGAGCCGTGAGCTCGTGCTGCCGTCGTCACTGCCCGACTACGAGCGCCTGCAGCAGGCGCTGAAGCAGGGCGAGGCCGCGTTCGTCACCTACGCGGTGCGCCACCCCGAGCTGGGCCAGCGCTGGCTGCAGACGCGCGTGCAGCCCAACCTGCTGCCGGGCGGGCGCCGCACCACGTCGGTGATCACGCGCGACGTCACCGAGCAGCACGGCGCCAAGCAGCGCAGCACGCAGCTGCTGCACGAGATGACGACCATCCTCGACAGCTCGCCGGCCGGCATCGCCTACCTGCGCGGGCCGGCGCTGGTGCGCTGCAACCGCCGCTTCGAACGCATGCTGGGCTTCGGTGCCGGCGCCGCGGCCGGGGCCTCGCTCGAGGAGATCCTGGCGCGCAGCATCGGCCCGCTCGACGGCGTGCGCGAGGCGCTGGCCGCGTTGGCCGAGGGCCGCACCTTCGAGGCCGAGCTGCCGCTGGTGCGCGAAGACGGCCAGCCGCGCTGGTACTCGCTGACGGTGCGGCGCGCCGGGCCGGCGGGCGAGCAGGCCGAGTCGGTGGCCGTGCTCACCGACATCTCGCGCCTGAAGACGCAGCAGGCCGAGCTCGAGAAGACCGTGCGCGACCGCGAGCTGATGTTCAACGTGTCGGAGGTCGGCATCGTCTACCAGCGTGGCACGCGCATCGAGCGCGCCAACCAGGCGATGGCGGTGCTCACCGGCTGGAGCGCCACCGAACTGGCCACGCTCGACCCGGCCGAGCTGTATGCCGACGCGCGCAGCTGTGTCGACTTCGAGGCCCGCATCGCCCGCGGCCTGCACGACGACGGGCGCTTCCGCGGCGAGCGCCTGCTGAAGAAGCGCGACGGCGCGCTGGTGTGGGTGCAGGTGGCGGTGCGCCAGGTCGACAGCGACGACGCCGATGCCGGCGTCATCAGCAGCTTCGTCGACATCGACGAGCGCCGCCGCGCCCGCGAGTCGCTGGCCGAGCAAGCCGAGCGCACACGGGCCATCCTGGATTCGGTGCTGGTGGGCATCGTCACCGTCTCCGACCGCGGCATCGAGTGGATGAACCGCTCGGCGCGGCGCATGTTCGCCGGCGAGCTGGCCGATTTCCTGGGCGAGCCGACGTCGATCGTCGCCACCCCCGAGCCCGACCACCCGCTGCGCCGCGGCAACTGGCTGGCCACGCTCGAGGAAGGCACGGCCGAGACCTTCGAGTGCCGCATGCGTGGCCGCGACGGGCGCGAGTTCTGGGTCGCGGGCAACGCCGTGCTCAGCCGCGGTGCCAGCGGCGGCCGCGAGGTCACCTTCGCGCTGCTCGACATCGAACGCCGCCGCCAGGCCGAATTGCGTATCGCCCAGGCCCAGGCCTCGCTGCAACGTGTCATCGAAACGGCGCCGGCGGCGATCGCCCTGTTCGATGCGGCCACGATGACGGTGCAGCAGGCCAACCAGACCGCGACCGCCTTCCTGGGCGCTGGCATTCACGAAGGTGGACCCGTGGCCGACCCCGTCCTGGCGGCGGCGCTGCAGGGCTGGCTGCGCGAGGTGGCCGAAGGCGGCGGGCAGCGACAGCATGAGTGGCGCAGCGTGAACGGACGCAGCGAAGACGGGCGCGGCGACAGCAGCGCCGAGACCCGCGTCTGGGACTGCCGCCTGGCCCCGCTGGCCGAGCCGGGCGAGGGCGGTGTCGGCTCGGCGTCGCTGGTGCTGCTGGTGGCCAGCGACGTGACCGAGCAGCGCGCCGCCGAGCAGGCGCGGCTGCAGGCGGCCATTGCGCAGCGCGAGGTGCTGGTCAAGGAAGTGCACCACCGCATCAAGAACAACCTCCAGGGCGTGGCCGGCCTGCTGCTGCAGACCGCCAACAAGCACCCCGACGTCTCGCAGATCCTGAAAGAGGCGGTCGGCCAGGTGCAGGCCATCGCGCAGGTCTACGGCCTGCAGGTCGGCAGCACCGGGCCGCTGGGCGTGGCCGGGCTGCTGCGCGCGGTGGCCACGTCGGTGCAGCGCATGTTCGGGCACACGATCCACGTCCACGACGAAGTCGTCGTGGTGCACGAACTGCCCGAGAGCGAGTCGATCCCGATCGCGCTGACGCTGAACGAACTGCTCACCAACGCCATCAAGCACGGCGATGGCGGTGACCTGCGCTGCACGCTGGCGCTGCTCGGCGAAGGCGTGGTGCTGCGCATCGCCGGTCCTGGCACCCTGCCGCCGGGCTTCGAGCTGACGCGCCACCGCAGTGCCGTCGCCGGCCTGGGCCTGGTGCGCGCGCTGCTGCCCCGGCGCAGCGCCACGTTCACGCTCAGCCAGGAGGGCGCCGACGTGGTGGCGCAGATCGAATTGCGGCCGCCCTCGGTGCGGCTGCCGGCGCCGCTGGCGGCCGATCGCTGAATTCGGATCGGCGACAATTCGCGCATGCTGCCCTCGAGCGCCCCTGCCACCACCGCGCCGCCGCCCGCGGGCAAGGGCCGCATCCTCGTCGTCGACGACGACCGCCTGGTGCTGGCCACCGTCACGCAGGGCCTCGTCGATGCCGGGTACGAGGTCATCGACGCCGACAACGGCGACGACGCCATCCTGCTGGCGCGCGAGCACCGGCCGGCGCTGGCGCTGCTGGACATCCGCATGGAAGGCATGAGCGGCTTCGATGTCGCCGAGACCCTGCGCGACAAGTACGCGATCCCGTTCATGTTCCTCTCGGCCTTTGCCGACGAGCAGACGCTGGCCACCGTCAAGTCGCTCGGTGCGCTGGCCTACCTGGTGAAGCCGCTCGAGGTGGGGCAGATCGTGCCGGCTGTCGAGGCCGCGTTCGGCCGCCTGCGTGCGGGTGCGGCGCCGCTGCGCCGCGGCGGTGCCGAGCCGGCGTCGCCCGCCGTGGCGAGCGACGATCCGCTCGCCGACCCCGTGCCGATGGCCGTGGGCGTGCTGATGCACCGCTATTCGCTGACGCGCGCCCTGGCCTTGCAACGCCTGCGGCGGCAGGCCGACGAAGCGGGCCTCGCGCTGGCGCCGCAGGCCGAACGGGTGCTGGCGGCGGTGGAAGACCTGTCGCGCGGTTGACCGGCCCGCGGGTCGGCCGTCAGGCCGGCAACTCGACGTGGAACGCCGCGCCGCGGCCCGGTTCCGACTCCGCCCAGACGCGCCCGCCGTGCCGCTCGACGATGCGCCGCACCGAAGCCAGGCCGACGCCGTGGCCCGGGAAGTCGCTGGCGCTGTGCAGCCGCTGGAAGAGCCCGAACAGGCGGTCGGCCGAGCGCATGTCGAAGCCGGCGCCGTTGTCGCGCACCACGAAGGCCAGCGTCGGGGCGCCGGCCGCGCTCTCGCGGCGCATCTCGATGCGCGGCGAGGCCGACTTGGCCGTGTACTTCCAGGCGTTGCCCAGCAGGTTCTCGAGCACCAGGCGCAGCAGCGTCGGATCGCCCGTGACGGACAGGCCGGCTTCGATGTCGGCGTCGACCACGCGTTCGTTCGTGCCGCGGCGCAGGTCGTCGACCACGTATCCCGCCAGTTGAGACAGGTTCACCGGCTGGCGCGACAGCGGCTGTTGCGACAGCCGTGCCAGTGCCAGCAGCGCGTCGATCATCAGGTTCATGCGCGCCGCCGCGCCGAGTACGCGCTCGAGGTGGTCGTTGCCGACGCGGTCGAGTTGTGCGCCGTAGTCCTCCTTGACGATGCGCGTGAAGCCCTCCACAACGCGCAGCGGTGCCCGCAGGTCGTGCGACAGCGTGAAGCTGTAGCTGTCCTGCTCGGCCGCGTTGGGGGCCGGGGGTGGCTCGGGTGGCGGCGGCGGAGCCTCGACGGCCGGGGCGGCGACATCGCGGGCCTGCGGGCCGCTGGCCAGGGCGGCTGCCACCGGCTGCTTGGCCGCAGCCACCCCATGGGCGCGCCCCAGCAGGTAGGCCAGCCCGGCGGCCAGCGCGCCCAGCAGCACCGCGACGAAGGCGATGCCGCCGATGGAGGCCCCCTCGCCAGTGCAGCCGGCCAGCGCCATCGGCACCCAGAGGGCCGGCATCGCGCGGGCCACGCGACGACACGAAAGCCCCCGCATCAGAGGACCAGAGAGGAGACAGCAGGCATGGCCCGATTCTAGGGAGCCTGTCGGTCCGCCCCGAGCGGGCTCAAGTTCGGCGATGCCCCAGCCGAAACAGCAGTCACGTCGAAGGTAAAGACGCCATCGCCTTGGACGGCGAACGGTGGTTATCCTGTGCACTGCCTGCACAGCCACACCAGAAGCAGAACTGACCCGCACCCACTCGTTTCGCGACCCCACTCGAAGTGCCACAGGCTCCGCCATGACCGCTGAACCCGATGACTCGCCGATGCCCCTGGATCCCCAGGCCTTGGCCCGCCTGCGCGAGCTCGACCCCGACGGCCGCCAGGGCGTGCTGATGCGCGTGATGACCGCGTTCGACACCTCGCTGGCGCGCATGATCGCGCAGCTCGATGCCGAGGGCGATGGCGGTAACGCCGGTGTCGTGGCCGGCATCGCCCACACGCTGAAGAGTTCATCGGCCAGCGTTGGCGCACTGGCGCTCTCGCGCGTGTGCGCCGAGGTCGAAGCCAAGCTGCGCAGCGGGGATGCAACGGACCTACGCCACGACATCGACCGTCTCGTCGTGGCCGCCGAGGCCGCGCAACGTTCGGTTGCAGCTATCCTGCGCCCGTGAACCTGTACCGCGCCCTCCCGCACGCGAGCCGATGAGCGTCGTTCACGCACGCGCCGACGAGGGGCTGCCCGAACAGCCCGAGGTGCTGCTCGTCGACGACGACGAGGTCAACCTGCTGCTCACTGCGCTGGCCCTGCGCGAGCGCGGATTCCGCATCACCGAGGCCTCGAGCGGCGAACTGGCCCTGAAGCTGCTGCGCCAGCGCAGCTTCGATCTCGTCGTGCTCGACGCCATGATGCCGGGGCTCGACGGTTTCGATACCTGCCGCACCCTGCGCCGGATGCCGAGCTTCGAGAACATGCCGGTGCTCATGCTCACCGGCCTGGACGACGACGCGTCCATCACCAAGGCCTATAACGCCGGCGCCACCGACTTCTTCGTCAAGGCCACGCAGTGGAGCCTGCTCGAGGGCCGCCTGCGCTACCTGCTGCGCGCCAGCCGCACGCGCATCGAGCTCGAGCGCAGCCGTGCCGAGCTGACGCGCGCCCAGGACCTGGCCCGCATGGGCAGCTTCCAGTCGCGACGCCAGCTGGGCTTTCAGCTCGCCCCCGAGGCGCTGCGCGTGTTCGGCTTCGGCCCGCTCGACGCGGTGTCGATGCGTTCGCTGTTGCGCATGGTGCCCGCCGAGGCCCGGCGCAAGCTCAGCGACGACCTGCACAAGGCCTTGCGCCACATGTCGCCCGTGACCACCGACGTGCCCGCGGTGCTGCTCGACGGGCGTGAACGCATCATCCACGTCGAGGCCGAGCCCGAGTTCAACGAGCACGGCCGCGCCTCGGCCTATCGCGGCATCGTGCAGGACGTGACCGATCGGCGCCAGGCCGAGGACGAGATCCGACGCCTGGCCAACTTCGATTCGCTCACCGGCCTGCCCAACCGCCGCCAGCTCATCCTGCGGGCCGAGCGTGCGCTGGAGCACGCCAAGCGGCTGCAGCACCAGTTCGCGCTGCTGCTGATCGATCTCGACCGCTTCAAGGTGATCAACGACACCCTCGGCCACGGCGCCGGCGACGAACTGCTGCTGCAGGTGGGTCGCCGGCTCGTGGCCTGTGTGCGCCACTCCGACCTGGTGCTCGACGGCTCGGTCGAAAGCGCCGGCGCGCGCTCGCACCGCGCGCTCGAGGCCGTGGGGCGCCTGGGTGGCGACGAGTTTGTCGCGCTGTTGCCCGAGGTGGGCGGCGACCCCGACGCCGAGCGCGTGGCGCAGCGCGTGCTCGAGGAACTGCGCGAGCCCTTCCTCGTGAGCGGCCAGGAGTGCTTCGTCACCGCCAGTGTCGGGGTGGCGATCTACCCGCGCGATGGCAGCAGCGTCGTCGACCTGCTTCGCAACGCCGACGTGGCGATGTACTCGGTCAAGAACCAGGGCAAGAACGCCTCCGCCGTCTACAACCCCATGCTCGCCGGCCAGGGCCGCGAGAAGCTCGAGCTCGAGACGGCGTTGCACAAGGCCATCGAGCGCGAGGAGCTGGTGCTGCACTACCAGCCGCAGATCGACGTGCAGGCCGGCCGAGTGGCCAAGGTCGAGGCCCTGATGCGCTGGCAGCGCCAGGGGCGGCTGGTGCCGCCCGGCGAGTTCATTCCGCTGGCCGAGGACACCGGCCTCATCGCGCCGATGTCGCAGTGGGCGCTGCGCGAGGCGGCGCGCCAGGCCCGCGTGTGGAAGGACGCCTTCGGGTTCGACGACGCCATCGCCGTGAACATGCCAAGTCGGCTGTTCGAGCGCACCGACCTCGTCGAGCAAATCCACGAGTACGCGACGCAGTCCGGCGTGCCGCACCGCATGATCCACCTCGAGATCACCGAGGACAGCCTGATGAAGGATCTGCAGGCCGTCATTCCCTCGCTGCACCGGCTCAAGGACATCGGCGTCGAGATCTCGATCGATGACTTCGGCATGGGCTACTCCAGCCTGTCGTACCTGTCGCAACTGCCGATCTCCGAACTGAAGATCGACCGCAGCTTCGTGCGCGAGCTCGATCTGGCGTCGAAGAGCACCGCGGTGGTCACGGCCATCATCGCGCTGGCGCGGGCGCTCGGGCTGCGCGTGGTGGCCGAAGGTGTCGAGACCGATCGCCAGCTGCGCGTGCTCGAGCGCCTGGGCTGCACCATGATGCAGGGCTTCAAGTTCAGCCGCGCCCTGCCGGCGGCCGAGCTGCAGCGCTGGATCGTGCAGAACGAGGCGCTGCTCAGCGGCCGCGCCGACGATTCCGGCGTGCCACGGCTGGTCAACGGCTGAAGCGCCTGTGGCCGGCATCTCATCGACCGATCGGCCGACCCCCGCCCAGTTGGCCAAGGGCGCGCTGCGCCGCCTGGCCCAGGCCCAGCTCGAGCCGACGCCCGAGCATTACGCCCGTGCCTATGCCGAAGAAGCCGGCGGCCCGCTGCCGCCCGCGCCGCCCGATGCCAAGGTGCAAGGGCAGGGCTGGGTGCAGCTGGTGGAGCGGGTGGCCAAGCAGTTGCCGCGCGGTGGCCGGCAATGGACGTTCGCACGTCGGCGCGACAGCCTGCAGCGCGTGCTCGACGGCAGCCGCAGCGACCCTGCGCGCCTGCAGCAGCGCCTGGGCTCGTTGATGACGGCCTGGGAGACCGACCAGGCCGCCGATCCGGCCGCCACCGGGCTCGAAGATGTCGGCCTGCCCGCCCCGGCCGCCGAGGTCGCAGCGGGCGACAGCGGCGCCTGGGGCGCCATCGTCGCCGCCCTGGCGGGCACGCTGCGGCTGGCCCTGCCGGCTGCCGAGCCCGACGCGGTGGCACTGGCGCAGCGCCTGGCTGCAGCCGCGGATGCCATCGCGGCTGAAGGCGCCACGCCGGTACAGGTGCTGGTGGTGTCCGAGCTGTGCGACGAAGCCAGTGAACTGCTGGGCCGCGGCCACCGGGTCGTCGAGCGGCTGGCCTCGCTGTGCCACGAGCTGACCGAGGGCCTGGCCGAGCTGACCGAGGACGACGGCTGGGTGCAGGGCCAGTGCCAGCGCCTGCGAGCCGCCCTGGGCAGCGACCGCAGCGTGCGCGGCCTGCGTGCCGCGCAGTCGCTGCTGGCCGAGACCCGCCAGCGCCAGCGCGGCGTGCTCGGCGAGCGCCTGGCCGCGCGCGAGGCGCTCAAGCGCCTGATCAACGACATGGTGCGCGAGGTCGGCGATCTGGGCGAGCACACCGGCCGCTTCCAGCTGGCCACCGAGCGCCACGCCGAGGCCATCGCCGCGGCCGATTCGCTGCCGGGGCTGGCCGACGTCGTGCAGGCCATGCTCGACGACACCCGGGTGGTGCAGGGCGCCGTGGCGCGCTCGCACGAGAAGCTGCAGGCCGACCAGGCCCGGGCCGGCGAGCTCGAGGCGCGCGTTCGGGCGCTGGAGTCCGAGCTCAAGCGCCTGTCCGACGAGGTCTCGACCGACGTGCTCACACAGGTGGCCAACCGCCGTGGCCTGATGCAGGCCTTCGAGGCCGAAGCGGCGCGCAGCCACCGCGCGCTCGCCGATGGTGCAGCCGGCGATCAGGCCAGCCTGGCGGTGGGCCTGATCGACATCGACAACTTCAAGAAGCTCAACGACACCCTTGGCCATGCCGCCGGTGACCAGGCCCTCAAGGCCCTGGCGGCGGCGGTGCGCGAGCGGCTGCGTCCGGTGGACCATCTGGCGCGCTTCGGCGGCGAGGAGTTCGTGGTGTTGATGCCGGGCACGGGGCTTGAAGAAGCGCGCCTGGCGCTGACGCGGCTGCAGCGCAGCCTGAGCGAGGCGCTGTTCCTGCACGAGGGCCGGGAGGTCTTCGTCACCTTTTCGGGGGGGGTCACGACCTGGCGCCCCGGCGAGGCTCTGGAGCCGGCCCTGGAGCGCGCCGACAAGGGCCTCTACGAGGCCAAGCGCACAGGGAAAAACCGCACCTGCAGCGTTTGAGGCGCGCGTGCGGCTCGGCGCCTGCCGCTCGTCGGCGCGCCGATGCCTTTGGTCACAACCCCGCCTCAAGGCTGTCGCCCGCGGTGCCGACAATTCCGTCACGGCCGACGTATGTCGGCGGCCTCAACCTGACGATCACGACAGCCGATGGGTGCCCTCTCAAGAATCTTCAAGCCGATCAGCGTGGCCGCTGCGGCCTTCTTCCGCCACGATCTCGCGCTCAGGCGCGGCCGTCAGGGCGTGGAAATCGTGCTCGAACCGCGCCTGCCCGATGGCATCAAGCCGAGCCGCAAGAATGCAGTTGTCGACGAGGCCCGGCGCAAGGCCCGCGGCGAGCTCGACCTGCTGCTCACGCAGCTGAAGGAACTGCTCGACGAAGTGCCCGAAACCCGCGTCGCGCTGAAGCAGCTGGTGTTCGTCGAACACGCGCTGCAGAAGAAGGGCCTGAAAGCGCTGCACAAGCTGCCGCTGCCGGTGCTGCAGAAGGCGCTGGAGCAGTTCGAGGGCCTGGTGACCAACTGGTCGCCTGCCGGCCTGGCCAACCTGCGATCGAAGATGGCCGTGGCCATCATCGACCGCGAGCACCACGATCCTTCCAAGGAAGCCGACGCCTACCGCACCGCCGCGGTGGCCGAGCCCGAAGACTTGCTGCCGTCGCAGCCGATGGAGCACCATCCCGAGGTGGACTCGATCAGCGACGACGAGGCCCTGGCTGCCGCCTATGCGGCGCTGGGCTCGATGGCCCCGGCTGGCGTCATCGAGTTGCAGGGCGAACTCGGCTCGACCTCGACCCGCGCGCTGGCCACGCCGCCGCCGCGGCCCACCGAGTCGGCCGGCGAGATCCAAATCCGCAAGCTCGAGGCCACGGCGTCGATCTGAGCGTTGCAGGCCGCCGCAGTGGCGCTCAGCGAGGCTCTGGCGCCGCATTCGGCGGAAACTCCGTGCAGCCGAGTTGCCGGCTGATGTCGCGGTTGGCGACCTTGTGTACGCAGATGATCTCGCTGTCGATCAGCATGCCCAGGTGCACTGTCTCGCCGGTGGCGACGGACAGGCGCTGCATGTGCGGCTCGGCCAGTTCCACCAGGTCGGGATTGCGCAGCGACCTGGCGCCGAGTTCGTGCATGCGCATCGTCAGGCCGTCGCGCTCGGTGTCGGACTCCTGGCGCACGCAGCCCAGGGTCGTCACGGTCTGCAGGAAGCGGTAGACCGTGACCTTGGGCATCGTCAGGCGCACCGAGAGGTCGGAGATGCCGATGTCGCTGCGATCGGCCAGGCCTGCAGGATGGCGAAGACCTTGAGCACCGCGGCCACGGACTCGGACTCTCGGCTGTCGTGGCTGTCGTCGTCCATGGGCTTCTGCGCGCGGGATCGCTTGTTGTTTCGGGCGCTGCGGGAGCCTGTTTCGGGCAAATCGGATCAACCGGCCTGCGCCGGCTGTGCGCAGCACCCAGGGCTGTTGAACAACCTGCTCGTCGGCTCGGTGGGCGGTAGCCTGCTGGAGGCCTGCTTGCTTGGGGCCAATGCCGCGACGATCTGGCGCTTGTGGCGGCGTAGTTGATAATGCCGTCTCAAGAAACGCCGAGTTCCCGCCACGATGAGGGCTCCCGCCCACGCCCCTGCTGCCGTGCTGCGCCTGCACGACCTGACCATCGGCTACGACCGCCACCCCGCTGTCCACCACGTGGATCTCGAGGTGCAGGCGGGCGAGCTGCTCGCCATCGTCGGCCCCAACGGCGCGGGCAAGTCGACGCTGCTCAAGGCGCTGGCGGGTGTGCTGGCGCCGATGGGCGGGCGCGTGGAGCGGGCCGACGCCAAGGCGCGCATCGGCTACCTGCCGCAGCAGGCGGACATCGACCGCAGCTTTCCTGTCTCGGTGCTCGACACCGTGGCCATGGGCTTGTGGCACGAGGTCGGTGCCTGGCGGCCGCTGGGGCGCGCGCGCCTGGACCGGTGCCGTGCCGCGCTGGCCGAGGTCGGGCTGGCCGGGTTCGAGCAGCGCACGCTCGACACGCTCTCGGGCGGCCAGTTCCAGCGCGTGCTGTTCGCGCGGCTGATGCTGCGTGATGCGCCGCTGATCCTGCTCGACGAGCCCTTCGCCGCGGTCGACGAACCCACCGCCCACCACCTGTTCGACCGCGTCGCCGCCTGGCACCGCGAGGGCCGCACGGTGATCGTGGTGCTGCACGACCTCGACCTCGTGCGCCGGCAGTTTCCGCGCACGCTGCTGCTGGCGCGCGAGCTGATCGCGCTCGGGCCCACGGCCGAGGTGCTGGTGCCGGCGAACCTGCAGCGCGCCTCGGGTCTGGTGGAGGCCTTCGACGAGCACGCCGAGCCCTGCGAAGCGCCGACCGTGCCCGCCGGGGCCGTGCACGGTCCAGCCCACACCCCGGTGCAGGGCCACGCCCACGTCCACGGCACGGGCTATGCCAGCCACGCCGGCCACCGGCACTGAGGCCCGCGATGGACGCCTCCTGGAACCCCTTCGCCGAATTCGGCTTCATGCAGCGTGCGCTGCTGGGCTGCCTGCTGCTGAGCGCCAGCGCGCCGCTGGTGGGCGTGTTCCTGCTGCTGCGCCGCATGAGCCTGACCGGCGACGCCATGGCCCATGCCATCCTGCCCGGCGCGGCGCTGGGCTACCTGGCCTCGGGCCTGAGCCTGGGCGCGATGACGGCCGGTGGCCTGCTGGCCGGCATGGCCGTGGTGTTGGCCTCGGGCCTGGTGGCGCGCAGCACGGCGCTGCGCGAAGACGCCAGCCTGGCGGCGTTCTACCTGCTCTCGCTGGCCGCGGGCGTGCTGATCATCTCGAGCCAGGGCCGCAACGTCGACCTCCTGCGCGTGCTCTTCGGCAGCGTGCTGGCGCTGGACGACGCGACGCTGCTGCTGCTGGCCGTCATCGCGGCGGTCACCGCCGTGGCCTTGCTGCTGCTGTACCGGCCGCTGGTGCTGGAGTGCGTGGACCCGGCCTTCCTGCGTTCAGTCAGCCGGCTCAGCCCGGTGGCGCACTACGGTTTCCTGATGCTGCTGGTGCTCAACCTGGTGGCCGGCTTCCATGCGCTGGGCACGCTGCTGTCGGTGGGCATGATGATCCTGCCGGCGGCGGCCGCACGGCTGTGGGTGCGCGAGCTGCCCGGCATGTTGATGCTGGCCGGCGTGTTGAGTGCCATCGGCAGCACGGTGGGGCTGGTGCTGTCATACCGCTACGAACTCGCCACCGGGCCGGCCATCGTGCTGAGCCTGGGCCTCGTCTACGTCGTCTCGGTGCTGGTGGCGCCGCGCGGCCTGCGCTGGGGTTCGCGGGCACCGGCGCGGCATCTCCGGGCCTGAAGCCATCCACGCATGAAGCACCTGTTCTCGACTCTCGCACCGGCGCTGTTCTTGGCGCTGTCTTCGGCCACGACCCTGGCCTCGGCGCAGCCGCTCCCGGTGGTGGCCAGCTTCAGCATCCTCGGCGATGTCGTCAGCCAGCTCGGTGGCGAGCGCGTGGCCGTGCAGGTGCTGGTGGGCCCGGGCAGCGATGCCCACGTCGTGCAGCCCACGCCGGCGCAGGCGCGCCAGGTGGCGCTGGCGCAGGTGGTGGTGGCGCATGGGATGGGGCTCGAGGGCTGGCTGCCGCGCTTGCTCAAGTCGGCCGGCTTCAAGGGGCGCCAGCTGCTCGTGGCCGAGGGCCTGAAACCGCTCAAGGCCACCGGGCCCGATCGCCACGGCCACGCCCACGACATCGACCCGCACACCTGGCAAGACGTGGCCAGCGTGCGCCACTGGGTGCCGCGCATCGCCGTCACGCTGTGCGAGGCCGACGCCGCCGGCTGCGACACCTACCGTGCCCGCGCCGCCGCCTACACGCAGCGCCTGGACGCGCTCGACGCCGAGATCCGCGCCGCCTGGGCGCCGCTGCCGGCGGCCGACCGCAAGCTCATCACCTCGCACGAGGCCTTCGGCTACTACGCCGCGGCCTACGGCGTGCGCTTCCTGGCGCCGCAGGGCCTGAGCACCGAGGCCGAAGCCTCGGCCAAGGGCGTGGCGCGGCTGGTGCGGCAGATCCGCGCCGAAGGCATCAAGGCGCTGTTCGTCGAGAGCATCGCCGACCCGCGCCTGATCGAGCAGATCGGCCGCGAAACCGGCTTGCGGCCGAGCGGTCGGCTGTACAGCGATTCGCTGTCCTTGCCCGACGGGCCGGCAGCCACCTACGAGGCGCTGATGCGCCACAACACGCGGTTGATGGTCGACGCGCTGCGCGCGCGCTGACCCGGCTGCCTTTGCAGAAGACCCCGACCATGCGAGTTGCGACCCTCTCGGCCATGCTGCTGGCGCTGGCACTGTCCACGTCGCCGACAACCGCGAGCGCCGGAAAAGCCCATGTGCACGGCGTGATGTCCTTGAACATCGCTGTCGAAGGCGCGCTGCTGTCGGTGCAGCTCGATACCCCGCAGGACAGCCTGGTCGGCCACGAGCGCCGCCCGCGGCCCGGCGCGGAGGCCACGGCCGCTGCGGCCGCGCTGGCGCTGCTGCGCGACGCCCCGCGCTGGCTCAGGCCTGACGCGGCCGCGGGCTGCACGCCCGGCACCGTGACGGTGGCTCCTGGCAAGCTGGAAGGCGCTGCCCAGCCGGGCGACAAGGACACCGGCCACGCCGATGTCGGGGCCAGCGTCGAGTGGCGCTGCCAGACGCCCGCCGCCTTGAAGGGCGTCGACGTGCTGCTGTTCGACGCATTTGCGCGCACCGAGCGCATCAACGTGCAGGTGGCCGGTGGCAGCGGGCCAGCGAAGCAGACGCTGCGCAAGAACAACCGGCGGGTGGCGCTGGCTCGGTGAAGCTCCCGAGCCGGGGTGGCTGCGGACGACAGCGGCCGCCGGGCGCGCCCCTGGCCTCGGGGCGTCAGACCTCGGTGTGTCTCTCGATATCGGCTTGTTCCATGGACAGCTTGAGATTCGAGATCATCGGGTTCCCTTCATCAAGGCCTGCGGATCACTGGTGGGCCCTTCGGCTGGCGCAAACAGTCCACTGGACTCTTTGCGTCCCGCCCCAGCACCAGGTGCGTGGTTCCGTCGCGCCGCGGCGGCTTAAGCGTCAGCTCCACCTGCCCGGCGGCGCTGAGCTATGTCCGCCCGTCCGACAGAGCCGGCCGGGTGATGTGGTGGGCGCGGCAGCCGCAGCGTGAAGCAGCTGCCGCCGCCCGGCGCGGGCTGCACCTCGATGCGGCCACCGTGCAGCTCCAGGATGCGGCGGGTGATCGCCAGCCCCAGGCCGGTGCCCTCGTAGCGGCGCCGCGGGTGCAGCCGATGGAAGGGCTGGAACAGGCGCGCGGCGGCGTCGGGATCGATGCCGATGCCGTTGTCCTGCACCTGCAGCACGCGCATCGGGCCCTCGTCGAAGGCGCGCAGGCTGATCTCGGGCACGCGGCCCGGCTCGACGAACTTCACGGCGTTGCTCAGCAGGTTCTGCAGCACAAGATGCAGCATGGCCGGGTGCCCGAGCACCTGGCCCAGCGGCTCGGCGTCGACGCGGGCGCCGGTCTGCACCAGCCGCTGCGCCAGCGCCTCGCGCACGTCCTGCAGCAGCGCGTCCAGGTCCACCGGCTGCAGCGGTGGCGGCTCGCCCTGCTGCACGCTCACGTACTGCAGCATGTCGTCGAGCAGCGTGCGCATGCGCTGCGTGCCCTGCAGCATCAGCGCCAGGTGGCGGCGCGAGCCCTCGTCGAGCCCGGCGGCGGCGGCGTCCTCCTGCAGCAGGCCGCCAAAGCTGGCGATGGTGTTCAGTGGCTCGCGCAGGTCATGCGCCGAGAAGTGCATGAACTGCTCCAGGCCCTCGTTGGCGCGCCGCAACGCCTGCGTGCGCTTCGCCAGCCGCTCGCGGCTTCGGCGCAGCTCGTGCAGCGATGTCGCCAGCAGCTGGCCCGGCAGCAGCGCCGCGGCCACCGCCAGGTACACGAACACCTGCTGCCACGCCGCGCTCAGCGGCGGCGGCACCAGCAGCCCGGTGCCCAGCGCCGCCGCCAGCGTCACCGACACCATCAGCGTGAGCAGGTATGCGCCCGCCAACGGCAGCACCAGTGCCGCGGCCAGCAGGGGCAACGTGGCGTACACCAGAGAGAACGGCAGCAGCGCGGCGGCCATCAGCGTGGCGCCCACGGCGGCGCAGGCCATCGCCCAGGCCGGCACGTTGCCGGCCAGCGCGAGCAGCGGCCGCGGGCCCTCGCGCGCCACCAGCAGCGCCAGCGGCAGCACCGACAGGCTGCCGATCACGCCCCCTTCCACCCAGGGCAGCCACAGGCCCGTGAAGCCGTGCTCGACCGAGGCCCCCAAGGTGAACAGCGCCGCCGTGGCCGCCACGCACGACGGCAGCAGGCCGCCCAGCAGCAGCGCCAGCCCCAGGGCCGCGGCCGAGGCGATGCCGCTGTCGTGCAACCCGGCGCGGCGCAGCAGCGCCGCGGCCAGGGCGATCTCGAACAGGTTGGGCGGCACGAAGGACAGCGCCACCAGCGGCTGGTCGCCCCAGGCCGCGTTGGCGGCCGCGTTGCCCAGCGCCACGGCCGCCAGCAGCCAGGGCCATTCGCGCGGGCCCCGGTGCGCCAGCGCGGCCACGGCCAGCGCGTTGGCGTACCAGATGGCGGCCACGCTGCCCGGCTGGCGCGACAGCTCCAGCGACAGCACGGCCGCCAGCGCGTGGGCCAGGCCCAGGGCCGGCGCCAGCCAGAGCAGCGGCTGCTGCGACACCCAGGCCGCCGGCTGGGCGGCCGCGGGCTCGGCCTTGTCGTCGGCGCCGGCCGGTGGCATCACAGCGTGCCCGGCGTCCGCGCGCCGCCCTCGGGCCGGGCGCGGCGCCGCCACGCCAGCACGCCGCCCAGCAGCGCCGCCAGCACGAGCAGCCCCGCGGCCACCCACAGCAGCGGCGGCCGCGCCGGGGCCATCAGCTCGCTGCCGTGCAGCGGGCCCATCCAGCGTTGCTGGATTGCGGTCCGCTCCTGCAGCGGCAACGCGGCGATGGCGGCGTCCAGCCGCTGCAGCAGGTCGGGGCGCGACTTGGGCACCGCCAGGCTCAGCGCGTAGTCAAAGCCGATCGGCCCGGCCGCGCGCAGGCCGGCGATGCCGTGGCGCCGCGTCACGAAGGCGGCGCTGGCGGCGTCCAGCACGGCGGCGTCGTACCGGCCCTCGGCCACGCCGCGCAGGGCCTGCACGTCGTCGGGCACCGCGGCCCAGGCCACCTGCGGGTAGCGGCCGCGCACGAAGGCCTCCACGGCGTAGCCCGCGCCGACCGCAACGCTGCGGCCGGCCAGCGCCGCCAGCACCGCCGGGCCGTCGCCGGCCGCGAGCGCGGCCCCTTGCCGCACCACCAGGATGGCCGGCACGCTGACGTAGGGCCGCGTGAACGCGAGGTAGGCGGCGCGCTCGGGCGTCGGCCGCAGCGACGACACGAGCTCGGCCTCGCCAGCGCGCAGACGCGCCAGCTGCTCGGCCAGCGGGGCCGGCGACAGCACCTGCAGCTTCAGCCCCGCGGCCGGGGCCAGGCGCTCCAGCAGGTCGACCGACAGGCCGCGCACGCGACCGTCGTCTTCTGCGAACACGAAAGGCCCGTAGTCGCGCTCGGGCACGAAGCGCACCGTCTGCAGCGCAGCAGCGGCCGCCGGTTCGGCGGGCCCGCTCCCCGCCGCTGCGGCCGCGCCGGCGGCCAGCACGCCGGCCACTGCAGCCAGGGTGGCCCTGTGGCACCACCGCGCAACCGTCCGCCACGCCGCGGCGCAGGCGCCGCGCGGGCGGGTCATGCCGGCGTCCCGAAGCGATCGGCCAGGCTGCGCGCCTGCTGCACGCTCAGCGGCTTGACCATGTAGTCCTTGACGGAGGCGTGCGACAGGGCGCGGTCGCGGTCGCTGTCCAGCGGCGAACTGCTCAGCATCACCACGCTGGTGCCGCGCCGGCGCTCCTCGGGCAGTTGTTCAAAGGCCCGCAGGAAGTCGAAGCCATCCATGCCGGGCATGTTGATGTCGAGCAGGATGATCGTCGGCGGCTGCGGCGCTGTCGCCAGCTCTGCCAAGGCGTCGGCCGCCGACTCGAACTCCCGCACCTCCAGCGGCCGGCCGCTGCGGCCGAGCACGATCGAGGCGAAGAGCCGGTCGGGCTCGCTGTCGTCGACGAGCAGCACCGGGATGGTCGTCATGGCCGCCACTCCTTCCGTCGCGCGCAGGTTACGCCAGTAGGCATGTCGGGGATCGCGGCGGCGTGCATCAGCCCGGCTCGGCCTTCGCCCGTCGAAGCCACCTTTCGACCACCTCGATCAGGTGCCCGGGCTCGTAGGGCTTGGTGAGCACGTCGTTCATGCCGGCGGCCAGGCAATCGTCGCGCTCGGAGAGCATGGCGCTGGCGGTCAGGCCCACCACGGGCGTGGCCCGGTGGCCGGGCTGCTCGCGCAGCGCTCGTGTGGCCTGCAGCCCGTCCATCTGCGGCATCTGCAGGTCCATCAGCACCAGGTCGTAGGCGCCGTCGCGCAGCTTGTCCAGCGCCTGCTCGCCGTTGGCGGCCGTCTCGACCACCATGCCTGCGTTGCTGAGGATCTCCTTGGCGATGATGAGATTGGTGTCGTTGTCGTCCACCACCAGCAGGCGGCTGCCCGTTGCGCCCGAAGGCCCGGAATCGGCCGCCGCCGCGCCGGGCGGCCCGGCGTCGAGTGCCGAGGCCGGCGTGCCCGCCACCTCCATCGGCAGCTCGCACCAGAAGGTGGCGCCCTCGCCCAGGCGGCTGTCCACGCCCACCTCGCCGCCCATCAGCTGCGCCAGGCGGCGCGCTATCGACAGGCCCAGGCCGGTGCCGCCGTACTTGCGGGTGGTGGACGCGTCGGCCTGCTGAAAGTCGGCGAACAGGCGCGCCGCCTGCTCCTCGCTCAGGCCGATGCCCTCGTCGCGCACGGCCAGGCGCACTCGTGCGGCGCCGTCTGCCCGCCCGACCAGCCGCACCGAGACATGAACCTCGCCGCGGTCGGCGAACTTGACCGCGTTGTCGCCGAAGTTGATGAGGATCTGCCGCAGCCGTAGCGGGTCGCCCATCAGCCGCTCGGGGACTGCAGGATCGAGCTCGGTCACCAGGCGCAGACCCTTGGCCGCGGCCTTGGGCCCCAGCAGTTCCGAGACGCGGTCGAGCACCGCCGCGAGCGGGAACTCGGTGTGCTCCAGCGTGAGCCTGTCGGCCTCGATCTTGGAAAGGTCGAGGATGTCGTTGACGATGGCCAGCAGGTGGTCGGCCGAACGGCGGATGCGCTCGACGCAGTCGCGCGTCTTGTCGTCGGTGGCGTGCCGCAGGGCGAGGTGCGTCAGGCCCAGGATGGCGCTCATCGGCGTGCGAATCTCGTGGCTCATGTTGGCCAGAAACTCAGACTTGGCGCGGCTGGCGCGCTCGGCGACGTCCTTGGCCAGGTGCAGTTCCTCCATCAGGCGCTCGCGCTCGCTGACGTCGCGCACGATCAGCGTCAGGTAGTCCTGGCCGGCCTGCGACCAGTGCGAAAGCTTGGCCTCCACCCTGATGGGCTGGCCGTCGGCGCGCAGAGCCAGCATGGCCCAGGGTGAGCCGTCGAGTCGCACGCCGGCCGCGTCCGGCGTGCCGATCACCAGCGCCGGCGAGTCGGGCAGGAAGTCCGCGAGCGGCCGCGCCAGCGCGGCAGCCTCGGGCACGCCGAAGATGCGCTCGGCAGCTGCGTTCCAGCCCACGACGCGCTGCTCGCGATCGGCGGAGATCACGGCATCGGGAATGGTCGCCACCATGGTGTCGAGCTTGGCCACCTGCCGCGACAGGCTTGCCCGCAGCGCCAGGCGTTCCAGGTGCATGGCCAGGCGCTTGCGCGTGGCCGCCGTCTCGTAGGGCTTCTCGATGAAGTCGATCGCTCCCTCGCCGAACGCGCGGTCGCGGTTCTCGCGGTTGTTGTAGGCCGAGCAGAAGACGATCTCGCACTCGGGCTGCAGCCGGCGGATGCCTTCGGCGACCTGGAAGCCGTCCATGTCGGGCAGGTTCAGGTCGAGCACCGCCAGCTGGAACCGTGCGCGCTCACACAGGCGCAGGGCCTGCGCGCCGAGCTTGGCGAACGACGAGTGGGCGCCCGCGGCCGACAGCAGCTCGCCCATCATGCGCAAGTTGACCGCGTTGTCGTCGACGACCAGCACCGTGACTTCGCCCGCGCCGGGCGTGGCGACGAGGCCCGGGCTCATGCGCGGGCCGACAGAAGGCCTGACGGCACGGGCCCCGGACGGGCCCGCCCCCGGCGGCGCTGCTCAGACAGTCGCGACTTCATGCGTTTCCTTCAAGGCCAGAGTGAGGTCCTGCAGCGCGAGGTCGGAGTCCTGCTCGTGCAGCCCGCGTGCCAGCACCTGGGCCAGCGCGGTCTTCAGCGCGGCATCCTCCACGCCTTCGAGCAGGCTCTCGACGCGGCGCATCTGCCCGAGCTCGGCGGCGGCGCGCAGCTGCTCCGTCAGGGCCCGGGCCGCCGGCGCATGCAGCGCCTGCGTCAGGCTGCCCTGGGCAGGCGGCGGTGCGAACGTGGCGACCTGCTCATCGCCGTACTCGTACTCGAGCTTCAGCAGCGCTGCCACCTGCTGCAGCAGCGAGAGGGCCTCCACCGGTTTGCTCAGGAAGGCATTGGCACCCGCCGCCAGGCTGCGCTGCTGGTCCTCGGCAAAGGCGCTGGCCGAGGCCACGATGATGGGCGTGGCCGGCGCGCGCGGGCCTTCGCGGATGGCGCGGATGAGCTCGAAGCCGTCGCGCCCGGGCATCACCAGGTCGGTGATCACCAGGTCGAAGGCGCGCGCACCGAAGGCGTTCAGCGCGTCGTCCACGCCCGCCGTGGCCTGCACCTCGAAACCCACCATGCGCAGCAGGCCGGCCATGACGTCGAGGTTGGCCGCGTTGTCGTCGACGAGCAGCACGCTGGCTCGGCCCCCGCGCAGACGCCGCGGCATGCCGCGCGCGGCCGATGCCGTCAGGGCCGCGGCCTCGTCGGTCGGCTCCACGGGCAGCACCACGGCGACCCGCGTGCCTTGCCCCGGCACGCTGTCGATGCAGATGGTGCCCCGCATCAGCGTGACCAGCTGCTTGACGATGGCCAGGCCCAGGCCGGTGCCCTCGGAGTGCTTGTTCAGCTGCTCGAAGGGGGTGAACACGCGGCTGACCTCGTCGGCGCTCATGCCCGCGCCGCCGTCGAGCACCTCCATCGCCAGCGCGGTGCCGGCGCCGTCGTCGCGCATCACCACCTTCAGCACCACCTCGGACCTGCGGCCGTACTTGAAGCCGTTGACCACCAGGTTGATGACGATCTGCTTGAAGCGCTCGGGGTCGATGACGACGACGCGGTGCGCGCCGAGCTCGATGTCGGCGCGGAAGGCAGCGCCGTATTTGACCTTCTCGATGTCGAACAGGCGCACCAGGTCCTGCAGCAGGCTGGCTATGTCGACGGCGCGCGGCTCAAGCTCGATCTTGCCGGCCTCGATCTTGGACAGGTCCAGGATGCGGTTGATCAGGCTCAGCAGGTGCTGGCCCGAGCTGAGGATGCCTTGCACGTGGCGGCGACCGCCCTCGTCGAGCGAACGCCCCTGCAGCAGGATCTGCGCGTAGCCCAGGATGCCGTTCAGCGGCGTGCGCAGGTCGTGGCTCATCGCGGCCAGGAAGACGCTCTTGGCGCGGTTGCGCTCCTCGGAGTTGGCACGCCGCTGGTCGAGGGTGCGGAACTCCAGCCGACGGTAGCGCACGACCAGCGTCATGGCCGCGCACAGCAGAACGAAGGCCAGCGCGCCGGCGTAGTCGGCGCCGCGCAGCCGCCCGTAGAAGTGGTCGGCGTCGGTGACGGTGGCGATGAACCACTTCGCCTCGGCCACCGGCATGAACGAGGCCACCACGCGCTGGCCGTCGATCGTCGTCTCCAGCCAGCCGGGCCGGCCCTTGAGCATGGCGGCCGCCACCTCGCGCAGGCCGGGGTCGGCATCGTCGAGCAGCGACTGCGCCTTGGTGTTGATGTTGCCGCGCCGGCGCTCGTCGGGGTGGGCGATGGCGATGCCGGTGGAGTTGACGGCGAAGGCGTAGCTGCGCGGCCCGTTGCTGAAGCTGCCGAGCTCGCGCACGATGGTGGCGGTGTCGATCATGCCGCCGAACACGCCGACGATCTCGGCCCCGGGTTCGTCGCTGCGGTAGATGGGGCTGGTGACGGCCACGATGTCGGTGCCCAGCGTGCGCGAGACCACCGGGTCGGAGGCGTACGCCTGCCCTTGCATCGACGCCTTGAAGTGCGCGCGGTCGCTGAGGTTCTGGCCCTTCACGAAATCGACCTTGGAGTTGTAGTAGCTGCCGTCGGGGTTGATCTGCGCGAAGATCAGGAACCAGGGCGTGCGCTCGTGCTTGGCCTTCAGGAACGGGCCCGACACGGCCCAGTCCATGGCGCGCAGCGTGGGCGTGTTGGCCAGCGTGGCCACCTCGGCCTTGCGCATCGACAGCCAGGTGTCGACGCGGACGGTCAGCGTCTCGGTCTTGCCCTTCAGCGCGCCGATCTCCTTGGCGTGCAGGTCCGAGCGGAACTTCGTGAAGCCCAGATAGCCCATCAGGCTGACGGCCACGAAGAAGGCCGCCAGCATCAAGTTGAAGCGGAGGTCGAGGTGCTCGGAATCGTTTTTCATGCAGGACTCCCGATCATGGAATGAGGCGCGGACCCGGCCCCCGCCCGCAGCGGGGTGGCTGGCGGGCGGGCCGCCCCAGGCGCCGTCGGCCGTACCACCGCCCATCCCCGTTTTCGGCCTGGCCCAGGCCGGCCTTGAGGGAGAGCCCCGCGGCCCCCGTCGACGCCCCAGTCTGGTGGGACACGGTCCCCGTCTCGAAGACCGCGCCTCGACTTTACGCTTGCGGGCAACCCGGGCACGCGGGCCACCCGGCTTGACAGAAGTCGTGACTGGGTGCGTCAGACAGAGGCGCGGAGAACACCCGATGGAGTATGGCCTGTACCGCCCGGATGGGCAACGCGCCGGCAGCGACACCTAAAGCCGCTGACAGCGGCTTGCCGTGGAGCCGGTTTTGCAAGTACACGCGCCGCCCTGGGGCCGAAGCCGGCGGCGCTGCGCCCTGAGATCCAGCGTAGTCGAGCACGCGCTCTATGCTGCCGCGCAGCTTCGTGGCGACCGCAGGCTTGCTCGTCCAGATGGAAAGGAGCACACCCAGGACCGAATCCGTCGTCACGGATCCGATCGTTGATTGCCCAAGATGGGGGCAGGCGAGCCGTTCCAGATCGCGCAGCGGTTGTCCGCCATCCCCACCCAGAAGAACGATCGTCAAGAACCAGTGAACCCGCCACCCCACCCACCATCCCAAGTACCTCTCGTGCTTGCTGATGGCGACATCAGCAGCATGGAGGCATGGCGGAATGGGCGATGATCGAAGCCCGGGCGCCTTATCCAAGCGCAATCGCTTGGGCGGGTTCTATGTCGCGTTGGGGCCATCTCCGCCTTCGCTAGAGGCGTAATGGCGGAGGCTGTGAGATTCGAACTCACGGGCCCTTGCGAGCCGGCAGTTTTCAAGACTGCTGGGTTAAACCGCTCCCCCAAGCCTCCTGGCGCGAGCGCGATTCTAGGAGCCCGTGCGCCCGGGCTCCCTGGCCTGCGAGCACGGCACCTGGACCAGCGCCAGGCGCGGCCCGTCCACGCGCACCGCGCTGAGTGGGCCGCCCCACACGCAGCCGGTGTCGAGTGCCAGCAGCGTGGGTTCCACGCGCAGGCCCAGCGTGCTCCAGTGGCCGAAGGCGATGCGCTCGCCGGCACTCGCGCGGCCGGGCACGTCGAACCAGGGCATGAAGCCGGCGGGGGCGCCGCCCGCGCCTTCTTTCGTCTTGAAGTCCATGCTGCCGTCGGCGCTGCAAAAGCGAAGCCGCGTCAGCGCGTTGATGACGACGCGGTGGCGCTCGTCGCCCTGCAGGGCCTCGTCCCAGCGCGCCGGCGCGTTGCCGTACATACGGGGCAGAAACGCCGCCAGACCCGGCCCGCGCAGCAGCGCCTCGACCTCGGCGGCCAGCGCCAGCGTGCGCGCCGCTGTCCAGCCGGGCAGCACGCCGGCGTGCACGCACAGCCAGCCGGCCTCCATGCAGGCCAGGCGGCCGTGGCGCAGCCAGTCGATCCAGTGCGCGGCATCGGGCGCGTCGAGCACGTCGCCGAAGCTGTCATCGCGCTGAAGCTTGCGCGCGCCATGCGCCACGGCCAGCAGGTGCAGATCGTGGTTGCCCAGCAGCCGCACGGCTGACCCGCCCCACTCGGCCACGCGGCGCAGCACGGCCAGCGAGGCCGGGCCGCGGTTGACCAGGTCGCCCAGCAGCACGAGGCGGTCGCGCGAGGGGCTGGCGTCGGCCTCGGCCAGCAGGCGGGCGAGCGCGTCGTCACAGCCCTGGACGTCGCCGATGAAGAGTGTCATCGACACATTCTGCTACGCTGCCGCCCCTCGCTACCGAAGACCGCCGCTTTGCCGGCGGCCCTCATGGACGTTGCGCTTCTGGTGTTTCTGATCCTGCTCAATGGCGCCTTCGCCATGAGCGAGATGGCCCTCACGGCAGCCCGCAAGGCGCGGCTGCAGGTCATGGTAGAGAGCGGCGAATCCGGCGCGCAGGCCGCGATGGACCTGCACGACAACCCGACCAAGTTTCTGTCCACGGTGCAGATCGGCATCACGTCGATCGGCGTGCTCAACGGCATCGTCGGTGAAGGTGCGTTCGCGGAGCCGTTCGCCGAGTGGCTGGTGGCGTCGTTTGCCCTCACGCCGGAGGTGGCCGGCATCGGTGCCACCGCGCTGGTGGTGATGGTGATCACGATCCTGACCATCATCTTCGGCGAGCTCGTGCCCAAGCGCCTGGGCCAGCTCTACCCCGAGGCGGTGGCGCGGCTGGTGGCCACGCCGATGAACTGGCTGTCGACGGCCACGCGGCCGCTGGTGGCCTTCTTGACGCTGGCCACCGACGCCATCCTGCGCCTGCTGGGCATCCGCGGCGGGCCTTCGCGCGCCGTCACCGAAGAAGAGATCGCGGCGCAGCTGGAAGAGGGCCTGGACGCCGGCGTCATCGAGGCGCAGGAGCACCAGATGGTGCGCAACGTGTTCCGCCTCGACGACCGCCAGATCGGCTCGATGATGGTGCCGCGCGCCGAGATCGTCTGGCTCGACGAGTCGGCCACGCTCGAGGAACTGCTGGCCATCGTGGCCGAGAGCGGCCACAGCCGCTACCCGGTGTGCCGCGACTCGCTGGACGACGTGCGCGGCGTGCTCTCGGTCGGCCGGCTGCTGCCGGTGGCCGCCAAGGGCGGCAACATGGATCTGGCCCAGCACATGGAGGCCGCGGTGTTCGTGCCCGAGACGCTGTCGGGCATGGAGCTGCTGGAGAACTTCCGCGCCGCGGGTACCGATCTGGTGTTCGTGGTCGACGAATACGGCGCCGTGCAGGGCCTGATCACCGAGCGCGATCTGCTCGAGGCCATCACCGGCGAGTTCGGCGCCGCCACCGGCGAAGACGCCTGGGCCGTGAAGCGCCCCGACGGCGGTTGGCTGATGGACGGCCTGATCCCGGTGCCGGAGTTGAAGGACCGGCTCGAGATCAAGGAACTCCCCGAGGAAGACCGGGGCCGGTACAACACGCTGGCTGGCATGATCATGCTGTTGCTGGGCCGCCTGCCGCGCACCGCCGACACGGTGATGTGGGAGGGCTGGCGTTTCGAGGTCGTCGACCTCGACGGCAAGCGTGTCGACAAGGTGATGGCCACCCGCACCGAAACCCCTGGAGAAGACTCTTGATCAATCAGAACCTGCACCGTCGGCCGACGGGCCTGGACAGCATCCAGCACCGCAACCTGAAGCTGAACCTGCCCGTCACCGACTGGAGCGTGGCCAACCAGCTGAACGCCCTTTTCGTGGCCGCCGTCGAGTTCATCGACGTCTGCCGCGAGTTCCCGATCGTCTTCGTGAAGGCCGGCACCGAGCCCGACGGCAGCGATTCCATCGCCCCCATCGCCGTGCTCGGCCTGACGCAGAACACCAACCTCTACGTCACCGGCGACCGCTGGCGTGCCCAGTACGTGCCGGCGGTGCTGCGGCTGTACCCGTTCTGCATCGCGCGCATGGACAACGACAAGTTCGCCGTGTGCGTGGACAGTGAATGGTCTGGCGCACAAACGGCCGAGGGCCAGCCGCTGTTCGACGAGCAGGGCCAGCCCACCGAGCTGCTGAAGAACGCGCAGGCGCAGCTCGAGACGCTGGAGAGCGAGATCCAGCGCACGCGTGCGGTGTGCAAGCGCTTCCAGGAGCTGGATCTGCTGCAGGACATGCGCTTCGACGTCACGCTGCCCGACGGCAGCAAGCACACGGTCGACGGCTTCATGACGCTCGACGACAAGAAGGCCACCGCGCTGCCCGATGACGTGGTGGCCGAGCTGCACCGCAGTGGCCTGCTGGGCCTGATGCACCTGCACTGGGTCAGCATGGGCAACATGCGCCGCCTGGTGGACTGGCACGTCGAGCGTGCCGCGGCGCCGGGCGCGCCGGCCATCGATACGCCGGGGCGGCCGGCCTGAGTTGAGCTGACTTGAGTGGTGGGCACCGGCCTCGTTCAGGCCGGCTGCCGCAGCGCCGCCACCACCTCGGCCGCCTTCGGGCTGGCGCGCTGCACCCAGGCGTCGAAGCGCTCGCGCGAGGCCTTGCCGTAGCGCTGGTAGATCTTCCAGCCGACCCAGGCCACCAGCGCCAGCAGCAGCGCCGACTTCAACGCCCGCCCGAGGCTGGCGATGACGGCGATGCCCATGCCCAGCGCCACCCACTTGAACCACCAGACGCCGCTGTACGTCATGTAGTTGATGGTGCCGGTGAGGCCGATGACGAAGAGCGCACGAAACGGCATCACCAGCGCCTGCAGCAGGTCTTGCACTGGGCGGGTGACGAGGCTGAACGGGTTCATGAGGCACTCCGGGGCTTGTTGAGCGGGTGCCGCGATGGTGTCGCTGGCGTCACCCGGCGGCGAGCGCATGGCGACGAAACGCCGGCACGCACCGTGAATCGACTGCCAGACGCGCCGAGCCGTGGCGGCCGGCCCGACGTGTCCGCGCCAGTGGTCCCGAACCCGGTTTCCCAAGCGCGGCGGGCTGGCGGTGCCGGCTCACGGCTGGGTGGCGATGCCGCTGCGCGCCCCTCCCAGGCACGCGCCACGCACGGCACCGTCGCCACCGGCCCCACGGGCTTCGCATACTCGCCGTACGCCCTGCATGCCACGGGCGCGACAGGGCGCAGCGGGGCGGTGCCTACCAGCGGCCGCGCAACGCCACACGCCAGCTGCGGGGTCGTTCCACCTGCGTGAACAGCGGCGAGCGCTCGGCCAGCCGAAGGTCGGTGAGGTTGTGCACGCCGACGGTGAGCGTCAGCCCGGCGGGCAGGGTCCGCACCACGTGGGCGCCCAGCAGGGTGATGTCGGGCACGGCCTGCGCGGTGGCGCCCGTGGCCGTGGCGGTTGCCGTCGGCAGGGTCTGGCCGCCGCTGAACTCGGCGTCCAACCCGGCCTGCCAGGGGCCGCCGTTCCATTCCAGCCGCAGGCTGGCGGTGTGGCGTGGCCTGCGGTCCAGCCGCTGGCCGGTGCCGTTGCGGGCGTCGAGGTAGGCATAACTCAGCTGCATGCCGAAGCCCGCGCCCAGAGGCTGCAGCCAGCTGGACTCGAGCCCGCGCATCCGCGCCCTGGTCAGGCTCTCGTAGGTGTAGGTCCCGGTGCCCGGAGCAGCGCCGGCGCTGAGAAGCCGGATGTCGATGAGATCGCGCACGCGCTGCTCGAACAGCGTCAGCTGTGCCTGCATCGGCCCCTGTGACCAGCCGGCGGCCCACTCGACGCTGTCGCTGGTCTCGGGCCCCAGGGCCGGATTGCCGACGAACAGGTTCGGGCCTTCGGCGCGTGTGCCGGGCACGATCTGCTTCAAGTTGGGTGCGCTGAATCCGTGCCCGTAGCCGCCCTTGAAGGTCCAGCCCGGGCTGGCGCGCCAGACGAGGTAGACACGCGGGCTGAGCTCGTGTCCAAACCGGCTGTGGCTGTCGAAGCGCAGGCCGGCCGTCAGGCGCAGGGCGGTCGCCATGCCGAACTCGTTCTGCAGGAACAGTGCCCGGTGGCGGCTGTCTGCCGCACCGCCCGGCAGGCCAGGATCGGCCAGCGTGCTCTCGCGCAGTTCGAAGCCCGCCACCCCGGCATGCCGACCCCAGGGCCACCGCACCTGGCCTTCGACCACGTCATCCTGAATGTGCTGCGCAGGATTCGTCGCCACGCCCGCGCTGCGCCGATTGTCCGCGGCGATCGTCGCTCGGTAGGTCCGCAGCTCGCTGCTCAGGCCCTCGGCATCGGCTGGCGCGGCCCAATCCGCCAGCCAGTCGAGCGACGTCATCGAACGTTCGATCTCGTTGACGGTCTGGTGGTAGCGCCGGGCGCCACCCCGTTCACGCGCGCCAGCATCGCGCAGTTCGTGGCCTTGGCGATGAGCCAGATCGACCCGGTGGCCTGCGGCCGCCTGCCAAGCCAGCTGCAGCCAGGCGTCGCGTTTGTCCCGGCCCTCCAGCTCCGACAGGCGTGTGTCCACGGGCGAGGCCAGGGCCTCGACGCGGCTGTGCGCGGCACCGGCCCGCAGGCCGAGTTCCGCGCTCAGAGGGCCGTCGGCCTGCAGCGCCAGACGATGGCCCTCGCCACCGCGTCTGCCTGCCGCCTGCGAGCCTTCGACGCTGCTGCCCAGGCGCCAGGTCTGGCGGGGCCGGCGCGTGATGATGTTGACCACGCCGCCCAGGGCTTCGCTGCCATAGAGCACCGACAAGGGCCCGCGCACGACTTCGATGCGGTCGATGTCGTCGCTGGCAATCCAGTCGTACTGGAAGTCGCTGGCCCCGATCACGCCGTCGCTGGCGCCGATGCGCCGCCCGTCGACCAGGAACAGCGTGTGACGGCTGTCCAGCCCGCGCAGCGCAATCACCTTGCGCCCACCCACCGCGCGGCCCTGCAGCGAGATGCCGGGCTCGGCACGCACGGCGTCGAGTACGTTGTCGGCCCCGCGCGCTTCGATGTCGCGGCGGTTGACCACGCTCAGCGATGCCGGGGCGTCGACGGCCAACATGGCATGGCGTGATGCAGTGACGACCACCGTCTGCGGCGGCGGGGCGCCGACGGGCGGGGTGTCGACACCGGCCTGCTGCGCGGCGACCGCCAGCCCGGTCAGGCTCGTCAGGGCCGCCAAGACGGAGCGGACGAGCAGGCGATGGCGTGCAGTGATGTGCATCGGGGATCCTTCTTCAGGCGGGGTGGCTGGGCTCGACGCGAGCATCCGCCGCTGCCTGAGCCGTGGCCTTGAACTGGTTCTGGTTTGCTTGCCTTCGCCAACGCCACGGCGCAGCCGGTTTGACATGGATCAAGGGGTCCACGCGCCCGCCTGTCAGCCGCCACCCACTTGAACCAGTTCAAGGAAATCAGCCGCCGCGCGGCACACAGTCGCCGGCAGCCACCCCACCACGACAACACCTGGAGATGCCATGCAGGCCCTGAGACTCCGCCCCATCGCCGCGATCACGCTGCTGATCCTGTCAGCCTCACCCTGGGTCCAGGCTCAGGACAAGAAGGCCGTGTCACCTGGCGACGTGCAGTACCACGCGGCGCCATCGGCCCTGGCCGGCACGCCGATGGTGCAAAGCACCAACCCTAAGGCGCCGCCGATGACCGTGGCCGAGTTCGACACCGCGCGCAACATCTACTTCCAGCGTTGCGCCGGCTGCCACGGTGTCTTGCGCAAGGGGGCCACGGGCAAGGCGCTGACACCCGACATCACGCTCGGCAAGGGCACCGATTACCTGAAGGTGTTCATCGCCTACGGCTCGCCAGCCGGCATGCCCAACTGGCAGACCAGCGGTGAGATGAGCGAGCAGGAAGTCGACATCATGGCCCGCTATATCCAGCACGACGCGCCAGTGCCGCCCGAGTTCGGCATGGCCGACATGAAGGCCACCTGGAAGGTGGTGGTGCCGCCGGACCGACGGCCGAAGAAGAAGATGAACAGCTACAACATCGAGAACATCTTCTCGACCACGCTGCGCGACACCGGCGAGGTGGCGCTGATCGACGGCGACACCAAGCAGATCATCAGCATCGTCAAGACCGGCTACGCGGTGCACATCTCGCGCACCTCGGCGTCGGGTCGCTACCTGCTCGTGATCGGGCGCGACGGCCGCATCAACATGATCGACCTCTGGATGCCCAAGCCCGACAACGTCGCGGAGGTGCGCATCGGGCTCGAGGCACGATCGGTTGAAACGTCCAAGTACAAGGGCTTCGAGGACAAGCTGGTGATCGCCGGCGCCTACTGGCCGCCTCAGTACACGATCATGAGCGGCGACACCCTGGAGCCGCTGAAGATCGTCTCGACTCGCGGCAACACGGTCGACAAGCAGGAGTACCACCCCGAGCCGCGCGTAGCCAGCATCGTGGCCAGCCACTATCGGCCGGAGTTCATCGTCAACGTCAAGGAGACCGGCAAGACGCTGATGGTCGACTACAGCGACCTGAACGCACTGAAGACCACCGAGATCGGCACGGCGCGTTTCCTGCACGACGGCGGCTGGGACAGCACGAAGCGCTACTTCATGGTGGCGGCCAACCAGAGCAACAAGATTGCCGTGGTCGACGCCAAGGAGGACAAGCTGGTCAGGCTGGTCGATGTCAGCAAGATCCCGCACCCGGGCCGGGGCGCCAATTTCGTGCACCCGAAGTTCGGCCCGGTGTGGAGCACCGGACACCTCGGCGATGAGGCGATTTCGCTCATCGGCACCGACCCGGTCAAGCACAAGGAATACGCCTTCAAGGAGGTGGCCCAGATCAAGGGCCAGGGCGGCGGCGCGCTGTTCATCAAGACGCACCCGAAGTCCCGGCACCTGTATTCCGACACGCCGCTGAACCCGGACGCCGCGATCGCGCAGTCGGTCGCCGTGTTCGACATCAAGAACCTGGACAAGGGCTTCACCGTGCTGCCGATTGCCCAGTGGGCGGATCTGGCCGACGATGGTGCCAAGCGTGTCGTGCAGCCTGAGTTCAACAAGGCCGGCGACGAAGTCTGGTTCTCGGTCTGGTCGGCCAAGGACAAGCAGAGCGCGATTGTCGTCGTCGACGACCGGACGCTGAAGCTGAAGGCCGTGATCAAGGACCCCCGGCTCGTCACGCCGACCGGAAAGTTCAATGTCTACAACACGCAGCACGACATCTACTGAAGACGGAGACCGCCTCATGAAGACACCCTTGTCAGGCGCCCTGCTGGCGTGCCTGGTGTTCGGCGCTACGGCGCCAGCGCACGCCGAACCCCAGGATCTGATGAACAAGGCGGGCTGCCTGGCCTGCCACCACAAGGAGAAGAAGCTCGTGGGCCCGGCCCTGAGCACCGTCGCGGCCAGATACAAGGGCCAGGGCCCGGACGTGGCGACCGCGCTGATGCAGAAGGTGCGCACGGGCAGCAAGGGCGTGTACGGCCCGATACCGATGCCGCCCAGCGCGCCGGACAAGATCAGCGACGCCGACCTGAAGACTGCAATCGACTGGATCCTGACGCTTTGAACCAACCCGGATCGCCCCCGGCATGGCCCAGACCCGCCCCGGCCGACTCCCCCGCGCCCTGGCGCCTCTGGACGTGGCCCTGCTGGCGTGTGCCAGCGGCGGCCTGGGCCTGACCGCGGAGCCCTATGCCGCGCTCGGTGCCGCTCTCGGGCTCGGCGGCGATGCGGTCATCGAGCGCCTGCGCCGCCTGATGGCGCAGCGTGCGATCGGCGGCTTGGGTCCGTGCTGGGCGGCTCACATGCCAGAAGACACACCGGCCGATCTTGCGCAGTTGCGTACCGCGACGGACTGCGGGCTGCCCCTGGTGACCCAGCCATACGAAGCGCTCGGCGCCATGCTGGGCTGGTCGGCGCAGCGCGTGTGCGACGAGTTTGCTGCGGCGCTGCGCACAGGCCGCCTGCTGCGGCTGGCGCCCTGGCCGCCCCGCCCATGTTCGCCACGCTAGTCGCGGCAGGCCGGGGCTGGGGTCTGGCCCTGGCCTTGGGCTTGGGCTTGGCCTTGGCGGCACCTTCAGCACAGGCCGACCCGGTGTCATGCACCAGCAGCGACGGCCACTGGCGGCTGGTGGCGCAAGGCCACACGCTGAGCCTGAAGGATGCCGGCGGCGTGACGCAGCGCAGCTGGTTGCTGGCCGACCGCGCGGGCCGGCTCGGAGAGGTGCTGGCCCTTGCGGAACACGCGAGCAGGCGCAGCTTCATCGTGGCTCTGCGTGACGTGAACGAGGTGTGGGAACTGTCGGTAGACCCTCAGGCCGAGCCCGTGTTCGAAGGTCTGGTGCACGACTACCGCATGGGCGAGGGCCTGGCCCGCCCGGGCTATCTGGCCATCCGGCGCAGCTTGCTGTCGGCACCGGTGCTGGGCATCGTGGTCGACGGCCGCCATCCCTGGGTGCTTGTGCACCAGCTCGGCGGTACGGCGATCCTGCACCTCGACGTGCGGCGGCTGATCCCTCATGTGCCGGGCGCTGCCAGCCAGGGGTCCCCAGCCACCGGGCGTTGAAGGCTGCCGCGCTTCAGTCCGACGGGTAACGCGCCAGGCGGCGCGCGTCGCGGATGACGATGTCCCGCTTGTCGATCTCGATCAGGCCAGCGGCCTCGAGCTCGTGCAGCACGCGCGAGAAGTACTCGGGCGTCAGTGACAGGCGGGAGGCGACGACCGACTTGCTTACCGGCAGCGACACGGTGATGGCTTCGCTGCCCACGCTGTCATCGGTCGACACGCCGCGCAGCAGGTAGCCGATGACGCGTTGCACGCCGCTGTGCAGCGCATAGCCCTGCACGTCCTGCACCAAGCCATGCAGGCGGCGCGAGAGACCGGCCAGCATGCGCATCGCCAGGCGCGGATCGCGCTCGATCTCGGCGACGACGGCCACCTTCTTCACGCTGAGCAGCAGGGTGTCGCTCAGGCTTTGTGCATTGATGATGTAGGACTGGCCGGTGAACATCAGCGCCTCGGCGAAGCTTCCGCCCGGGCCGACGATCTCGACCACCTTTTCCTGGCCGGCCGGCGACACGGCATACAGCTTGACCTGGCCGGTGACGGCGACGTGGAACTCCTCGCACGGTTCGCCCATGTGGAAGATGGCCTCACCGCGCGCGAAGCGCCGCAACTGGCAACCGAGCGCCAATCGCTCGGTTTCGGCTGGGCTCAGGTGGCTGAAGAGGGGCAGTACTCGCAAGTAGCGCGGCAGGTCGAAGGCGCGAATGTCCACGATGGGTCCCGGCGGCTGGATGTTGCATTGTGACCTTCGCTGCCTGCCCCGGCTGCTGCTGGCGGCCAGCCCAGCCTGTGGGGCTCGAGCCCACGGGATTCCTTGTTCCCTGGCGCCGGCGGCTCGGCCATCGCGCGCCGAGGCCGCGGATTCGGCTGCTGTCGGGCGCCACAATCCGCGCTTCCTTGTTGACACCCCACCGCCACCGATGAGCGTCCGCCTCGCCAAGCCCCGCAAGGGCAGCATCCCCATCCACGTCGTCGACCGCGAGCGCCTGGGCGCCACGCTGGCCACGCTCGAACCCGCCGGCCGCGCCTGGGTGCAGGCGTTGGGCTTCAATGGCAGCCCCGACAGCCACGTGCTCGTGCCCGGCGCCGACGGCAAGCCCTGTGCGGTGCTGGCCGGCGTGCGCTCGGGCGCCGACCCGTTTGCATTGAGTGCCTTGCCCAGGGCGCTGCCGGTGGGTGCGTACCACCTGGCCCCCAAGCTTGAGGGCGGCGTGGTGCTCGACGACGGCACGGCGGCGCTGTCGTGGGAGCTCGGCGGCTACACCTTCGATCTCTTCAAGCCCGCGCGCCGCGAGCCGGCCGAGCTGACGCTGGCGTCCACCGACGAGGCGCGCCGTGCGCTCATCGTCGCCGAGGCGATGGCGGCCACACGCGACCTGGTCAACACACCGGCCGAGCAGATGGGCCCGGGTGCGCTGGCCGAAGCCGTGCGCCTGGTGGCGCAGCAGCACGGCGCGAAGTTCCGCGAGGTCGTCGGCGACGAGCTGCTGGCGCAGAACTTTCCCGCCATCCACGCCGTGGGCCGGGCGGCCGATGCAGCCAGCGGGCGGGCGCCGCGGCTGATCGAGCTCACCTGGGGGCGGCCGAAGCACCCGCTGGTGACGATCGTCGGCAAGGGCGTGTGCTTCGACAGCGGCGGCCTCGACATCAAGAGCGCCGACGGCATGCGCCTGATGAAGAAGGACATGGGCGGTGCCGCCCACGCACTGGGCCTGGCGCAGCTGGTGATGGCGCTGGAGCTGCCGCTGCGCGTGCAACTGCTGATCCCGGCGGTGGAAAACGCCATCGCCGGCAACGCCTTCCGGCCGGGCGACGTGTTCCGCACGCGCAAGGGCCTGCACATCGAGATCGGCAACACCGATGCCGAGGGCCGCGTGATCCTGTGCGATGCGCTGGCCTATGGCGCCGAAAGCCAGCCGGCGTTGCTGCTGGACATGGCCACGCTCACCGGCGCGGCGCGCGTGGCGCTGGGGGCGCATCTGCCGGCGCTGTTCAGCCGCGACACGGCGCAGGCGCGTGAGCTGGTGGACCTGGGGCTGCAGATCGGCGATCCGCTGTGGCACCTGCCGCTGTGGGCCGGCTACCACGGCTTGATCGAGAGCGACATCGCCGACATCGTGAACACCGGCCGTGGCGGGCTGGCAGGGGCGATCACGGCCGCGCTGTTCCTGGAAGATTTCGTGCCGGCGCAGCAGGAGTGGCTGCACCTGGACCTGTTCGCCTGGAACGACCAAGCCCGCCCGGGCCGGCCGGTGGGCGGCGAGGCGCAGACGCTGCGCACGCTGCTGGCCTACCTGCAGCGCCGCTTCGGCGGGTGAAACGCGGCATCCGTTCGCGCTGAGCCTGTCGAAGCGCCGGTGCCGCACCGCAATTGCCCCGGATTCACCCCGCTTTTCGTCACATCGCCGTCACCGCGATCCGGCATACTGCGAAGCACCTCAGGTGGGAACCGGCCGCAACAATGGGCGGAAGTCTGGAACCCGTCACCACCGCCTGAAGTCTCGATTTCAGACGAAGCCCGCGTGATCGCAAGACACGCGGGCTTTTTCCTGGGCGAGGTCGCCTTCCGGCATCGTCATCGCCCGCACCACCTGCACCAGCGTGTCGGCGTCGTGCAGTGTGCGCACGGCCTCGTACAGGGCTTGCGCCTCGGGGAAGCGCCGGCGCAGCTGGTTGATCCACTGCTTCAGCCGCCCGGCGCGGTGGCGCGGCTCCACGCGGGGGCGCACCAGTTCGGCATAACGCGGCAACAGCGGGGCCACCTCGGCCCAGCCCGGCGCCGCCAGCCCGCGCAAGGCCAGCGCCAGGCCGGGGTCGGCGACGAGGCCGCGGCCGAGCATCAGCGCGTCGCAGCCGCTTTCGGCCAGGCAACGCCCGGCGTCGTCCACCGTCCAGACCTCGCCGTTGGCCACCACACGCACCTGCTGGCCGGCCAGCGCCTCGCGCACGGTGGCGATGCGGTCCCAGTAGGCCGGTGGACGGTAGCCGTGCACCTTGGTGCGGCCGTGCACCACCAGTTCCGAGGCGCCCGCAGCGGCGATGCCCTGCGCGTTGTCGAGCAGCCGGCCGTCGTCCTGGTTGCCCAGGCGCATCTTGGCGCTCACCGGCACGCCAGCCGGCACCGCGCGGCGCACGGCGGCGACGATGGCGTGCACCAGCTCGGGCTCGTCCAGCAGCACGGCGCCGCCGCGGTGGCGGTTCACGGTCTTGGCCGGGCAGCCGAAGTTCAGGTCGACGCCCTCGGCGCCCATCTCGGCCAGCCGCGCCGCGTTGTCGGCCAGCACGGCGGGGTCCGATCCCAGCAGCTGCGCCCGCACCGGCACGCCGGCCGGCGTGCGGCTGCCCTCGCGCAGCTCGGGCATCAAGCGCAGAAACACCCGCGGCGGCAGCAGCCTGTCGGTGACGCGGATGAACTCCGACACACAGCGGTCGATGCCACCGATGCGCGTGATGACGTCGCGCAGGCTGTGGTCGAGCACGCCCTCCATCGGCGCGAGCAGGACGAGGCGAGGCGGCAGCGTGGGCATGGGCGGCGGATTGTGATGCGGGAAAGTCCTGGGCTTGAATTCATCGACCGTCCGGTCGAATAATTCGGCCCCTGTCGTCGACGCTGTCCTCGCCCATGTCCGAACCCCCACTGCTGGTGGCGCACGAAGGCCCGGTGTGCACCCTCACGCTCAACCGGCCGGCTGCGCTGAACGCCTTCACGGCCGAGATGCATGGCCTGCTGCGGCCCGCGCTCGACGCCGCGGCCGCCGACCCCGCCGTGCGCGTGGTGGTGATCACCGGCGCCGGCCGCGGCTTCTGCGCCGGGCAGGATCTGGCCGACCCGGCGATGCAGGGAGAAGGTGTCGACGTGGGCGCGGTGGTCGAGCGCTTCTACAAGCCGCTGGCCTTGCGCATCCGCTCGATGCCGGTGCCGGTGCTGGCGGCCGTCAACGGCGTGGCCGCGGGCGCGGGCGCCAACCTGGCGCTGTGCTGCGACATCGTCGTGGCCACGCGCAGCGCCAGCTTCATCCAGGCCTTCAGCAAGATCGGTCTGGTGCCCGATTGCGGCGGTACCTGGCTGCTGCCGCGCCTCGTGGGCCGCGCGCGCGCCCTGGGCCTGGCGATGACGGGCGACAAGCTGCCCGCCGAGACCGCCGAGCGCATGGGCCTGATCTGGCAGTGCGTGGAAGACGCCGCCTTTGCCGCCGCCGTGCAGGCGCTGGCGGCCAAGCTGGCGCAGATGCCCTCGCGTGCGTTGGCCGAAACGCGCCGGCTCGTCGACACCTCGGCCCCGGCCGACCCGGCCGAGGCCTTGTCGTGGGAGGCGCAGGCCCAGGGCGAGCTCGGCCGCGCGCACGACTTCAGCGAAGGCGTGGCGGCCTTCTTCGCCAAGCGCCCGCCGCAGTTCAAGGACCGCTGACCATGGACGCCCAAGCCCTGGCCGAAGCCTGCCGCGACGCGATGTGGGAAAACGACCGTGCCAGCCGCGGTCTCGGCATGCAGATCGTCGCCGTCGGCCCCGGCAGCGCCACGCTGACGATGGCGGTGCGCGAAGACATGCTCAACGGCCACGACATCTGCCACGGCGGCTTCGTCACCACCCTGGCCGACAGCGCCTTTGCCTTTGCCTGCAACGCCTACAACGAGGTGACGGTGGCCTCGGGCTTCGACATGAACCTCATCGCCGCGGCGCGCAAAGGTGACGTGCTCACCGCAGTGGCCACCGAGGTGGCCAAGAGCGGCCGCACCGGCGTGTACGACATTGCCGTGAGCAACCAACGTGGCGAGCGGGTGGCGGCCTTCCGCGGGCGCAGCTACACGATGAAGGGGCGTCCGGTGGTCGAAGGCTTGCCGATCGGCAAGCAGCGCGGCAGCTGAACACCGGCCGCGAGCCCAGAGACCCAAGGAGACCCGAGATGCCCGTGAAGGCCCCGAAACCCGGCGAACTGGAAGCGATCGAAACCGCCAGCCGCGACGAGCTGCAAGCCCTGCAGTTGCAGCGCCTGCAGGCCACGCTGCAACGCGCCTACGAGCACGTGCCGCACTACCGCCAGGCCTTCGATGCGAAGGGCGTGCACCCGTCGGACTGCCGCACGCTGGCCGACCTGGCGAAGTTCCCGTTCACGGCCAAGGCCGACCTGCGCGCCAACTACCCCTTCGGCCTGTTCGCCGTGCCGCGCGAGCGTGTGGTGCGCATCCACGCCAGCAGCGGCACCACCGGCAAGCCCACGGTGGTGGGTTACACGCAGGCCGACATCGACACCTGGGCCCACCTGATGGCGCGCAGCATCCGCGCCAGTGGCGGCCGGCCGGGCGACATCGTGCACATCGCCTACGGCTACGGCTTGTTCACCGGCGGCCTGGGCGCGCACTACGGCGCCGAGCGGCTGGGCTGCACCGTCATCCCGATGAGCGGCGGCCAGACCGAGAAGCAGGTGGCGCTGATCGAGGACTTCCGGCCCGACATCATCATGGTCACGCCGAGCTACATGCAGGTGATCTGCGAGGAGTTCCGCCGCCAAGGCAAAGACCCGCGCCAGATGAGCGTGAGCGTCGGCATCTTCGGCGCCGAGCCCTGGACCGAGGCGATGCGCCGCGACATCGAGCATTCGGCAGCCCTCGACGCCGTCGACATCTACGGCCTCAGCGAAGTGATGGGCCCGGGCGTGGCCAACGAATGCATCGAAGCGAAGGACGGCCCGGTGATCTGGGAAGACCACTTCTACCCGGAGATCATCGATCCCGAGACGGGCGAGGTATTGCCCGAAGGCAGCGAAGGCGAGCTCGTGTTCACCACGCTCACCAAGGAGGCGCTGCCCGTCATCCGCTACCGCACGCGCGACCTCACGCGCCTGTTGCCGCCCACCGCGCGCAGCATGCGGCGCATGGGCAAGATCGTCGGCCGCAGCGACGACATGCTCATCATCCGCGGCGTCAACCTGTTCCCGACGCAGATCGAGGAGCTGGTGCTGCAGCACGGGCAGCTTTCGGGGCAGTACCAGCTGGTCGTCACACGCGAGGCGCTGCTCGATGAAGTGACGGTGCGCTGCGAGTTGGCACCCGAGCACCGGCACGCCGCGGCCGGCCCGATCGCGGCCGAGCTGCAGCAGCGCATCAAGACGCTCATCGGCGTGTCCACCACGGTCGACGTGGGTCTGCCCGATACCATCGAACGCACGCTGGTGGGCAAGGCCGGGCGCGTGGTCGACAAACGCTCACGTTAGGAAGCACCGCGATGTACACGCAAGCGATGGACACGGCCCCGAAGGAAGAGCGCCGCGCCTTGCGCAGCCTGGAAGAAGCCGAGCTCGAACGGCGATTCGAGGCCCGCATCGACGATGGCGGCTTCATCGAGGCCAAGGACTGGATGCCCGAGCACTACCGCAAGACGCTCTTGCGGCAGATCAGCCAGCACGCGCACTCCGAGATCGTGGGCATGCTGCCCGAAGGCAACTGGGTCACGCGCGCGCCCACGCTCAAGCGCAAGGCGATCCTGCTGGCCAAGATCCAGGACGAAGGCGGCCACGGTCTCTACCTCTACGCCGCGGCCGAAACGCTCGGCACCAGCCGCGACCAGCTGCTCGACGCGCTGCACAGCGGCAAGGCCAAGTACAGCAGCATCTTCAACTACCCCACGCTCTCCTGGGCCGACATCGGCGTGATCGGCTGGTTGGTCGACGGCGCGGCCATCATGAACCAGGTGCCGCTCACGCGCTGCAGCTACGCGCCCTATGCCCGCGCCATGGTGCGCATCTGCCGCGAGGAGAGTTTCCACCAGCGCCAGGGCTTCGACAGCCTGCATGTGATGATGAAGCAGGGCACCGACGCACAGCGCGCGATGGTGCAGGACGCGGTGAACCGCTGGTGGTGGCCGAGCCTGATGATGTTCGGCCCGCCCGATGGCGAAAGCGTGCACGGTGCGCAGAGCGCGCGCTGGGGCATCAAGCGCATCAGCAACGACGAGCTGCGGCAGAAGTTCGTCGACGCCTGCGTGGAGCAGGCCGCGGTGCTGGGGGTGAGCCTGCCCGACGCGCAAATGAAGTGGAACGCCGAGCGCGGCCACCACGACTTCGGCGCCATCGACTGGAGCGAGTTCTGGCGCGTCGTCGGCGGCCATGGGCCCTGCAACACCGAGCGGCTGTCGGCCCGCGTGCGGGCCTGGGACGAAGGCGCCTGGGTGCGCGAGGCAGCGCTGGCGCACGCCGCCAAGCGCGCCACCGCGGAGGCCGCCGCATGAGCGCGGGCCCCGCTGGCACGGAGTGGCCGCTCTGGGAGGTGTTCGTGCGCCCCAAGGCCGGCCTCGAACACAAGCACTGCGGCAGCCTGCACGCGCCCGATGCGGCCATGGCGGTGCAGCTGGCGCGCGAGGTCTACACGCGGCGCCAGGAGGGCAGCAGCGTGTGGGTGGTGCCCAGCGCCCACATCACCGCCAGCGACCCCGGCGACAAGGACATGCTCTTCGATCCGGCCGAAGACAAGGTCTACCGCCACCCCACGTTCTACGAGCTGCCCGAGTCGGTGAACCACCTGTGAGGCCACTGCCGTGACCACCGTCTCCGCGTCCCTCGAACTGCGCCTCACGCCGCCGGTGCGCTACGTGCTGCGCATCGCCGACACCGCCCTCATCCACGCCCAGCGCCTGGCCGAGTGGTGCGGCCACGCGCCGGTGCTCGAGGAAGACATCGCGCTGTCGAACCTGGCGCTCGACAGCCTCGGCCAGGCGCGCGCGCTGCTCACGCATGCCGCGGCGCTCGAAGGGCAGGGCTTCGGCGAAGACGCGCTGGCCTTCCTGCGCGAGGAGCACCAGTTCCTCAACCTCACGCTGGTCGAGCAGCCCCTGCGCAAGCCCAGCGCCCACAGCCCCGGCGGCGACTTCGCCGACACCGTGCTGCGCAACCTGTTGGTGGCCTCGTGGATGAAGGCCCTCTTCACCCGGCTGCAGGGCTCGTCGGATGCGTCGCTGGCCGCCATCGCCGCCAAGTCGCTGAAGGAGGTGCGCTACCACCACCAGCACGCGGCCGGCTGGGTGGTGCGGCTGGGCGACGGCACCGACGAGTCGGCGAGCCGGCTGCGCGCGGCGCTGGCGCGGGCCTGGCCGTATGTGGCCGAACTCTTCGTTGCCGACGAGGTGGATGCCACGGCGGCCGCCTCGGGCCTGGGCCCCTCGCGCGCCGAGCTGCGCGAGCCGTGGCACGCCGAGGTGGCTGCCGTTCTGGCCGAGGCGAAGCTGGAGCCGCCAGCGGCCACGCCCTTCGTCAGCACCGGCACACTCGGCCGCCACAGCGAGCACCTGGGCTTCATCCTCGCCGAGCTGCAGTACCTGCCGCGACGCTACCCCGGCGGGGTGTGGTGATGTGCGGCGCCGAACTGCTCAGCCGCGAGGCCGCCGAGGCCCGCGCCTGGGCCGCGCTGCGCGAGGTGATGGACCCCGAGGTGCCGGTGCTCAGCCTCGTCGACCTGGGCGTGGTGCGCGGCGTGCACGTGGGTGCCGATGGCACCGAGGTCGTGCTGACGCCCACCTACAGCGGTTGTCCGGCCACCGAGGTGATCGCCGAGTCGACGCGCGCCGCGCTCGAGGCCGCCGGCCTCGGCCCCGTGCGCGTGACGCACCAGCTCGCCCCGGCCTGGACCACCGACTGGATCACCGACACCGGCCGCGAGGCGCTGCGCCGCTACGGCATCGCGCCACCGGGTCGTTGCGGCGACGAAGGCACCCCCGTGCGGCTGATGGCCCACCGCGTGCCCTGCCCACGCTGCGAAAGCCCCCAGGTCGAGCGCCTGTCGGCCTTCGGCAGCACGGCCTGCAAGGCGCTTTACCGCTGCCTCGCCTGCCGCGAACCCTTCGAACACTTCAAGCCCTTGTGATGACGGGCCTGCACTTCCATCCCTTGCGCGTGGCCGCCGTCGAGGCCGACACCGCCGAGGCGCGCGTGATCCGCTTCGAGTCGATCGACGGCGACACCGAGCGCTGGCGCTTCGAGCCCGGCCAGTACCTCACGCTGCGCGCGCAGGTGCAGGGGCAGGACCTGCGCCGCAGCTACTCGCTCTGCGCCGCGCCCGGCGAGCCGCTGCGCGTGGGCGTGCGGCGCGTCGAAGGCGGGGCGTTTTCGAGCTGGCTGCATGCGCAGCTCGAGCCGGGCGACGTGATCGAGGCGCTGCCGCCGCAGGGCCACTTCGGCCGTGCACTGGGCGCGCGCCCGCGGCATGTGCTGGCCGTGGCCGGGGGCAGCGGCATCACGCCGGTGCTGTCGATCCTGAAGGCGCATCTGGCCGCGTCGCCCGACACCCGCGCCACGCTGGTGTACGCCAACCGCCAGGCAGCGAGCACGATGTTCAAGGAGGAACTCGAGGACCTGAAAAGCCGCCACCTGGCCCGCTTGGCGCTGTTCACGGTGTTCTCGCGCGAGCAAGTCGATGCACCGCTGGCCAGCGGCCGGGTGGATGCCGAGCGGCTGGGCACCGTCCTGCGCCTCGTGGGGGGCGCGGCCTCGGTGGACGCCGCCTTCGTCTGCGGCCCGCACGCCATGAACGACGAGGTCGAGGCCGCGTTGCGCAGCCACGGCGTGCCCGAGGCCCGCATCCATGTCGAACGCTTTGGCGTGCCGCCTGCTGAACGCAGCGCCCGCGCGCCACAGCCGCAGCCGGGAGATGCCGCCACGGCGCGCATCACCCTCGTGCGCGACGGGCTCACGCGCGAGATCGACTACACCGCGGCCGATGCCAACCTGCTGGCCGCGGCCACGCGCAGCGGCCTGGACCTGCCGTTTTCGTGCAAGAGCGGCGTCTGCGCCACCTGCCGCGCCAAGCTGATCGAAGGCCGCGTGCGCATGGACCGCCAGTTCGCGCTGGAGCCCGCCGACATCGCCGCCGGCTTCGTGCTCACCTGCCAGGCGCACCCGCTGACCGAGCGCGTCGTCGTGAGCTTCGACGAGCGCTGAGCGGGTGGCCCGACCGCGCTCGCAGGGCTTCGACGCGCAGCGCGATCAGCTGCTGGCCGCCGCCGCGCGCTTGTTCGCCAACCAGGGTTACACCGCCACCACGATGCAGCAGGTGGCCGAGGCCGCCGGCCTGGGCAAGGCCACGCTGTACCACTACGTGCGCGACAAGCCGGCGCTGCTGGCCGCCATCGCCGGTGGCCACGTGGCGCGGCTCGAGGCGCTGGTGGGCGAGGTCGCGGCCGAAGCGCTGCCGCCCGAGCCGCACCTGGCGCGCCTGATCGAGCGCTTCCTGCGCGCCTACGCGCATGCGCAGCACGAGCACCGCGTGCTCACCGAAGACGTGAAGTTCCTGCCCGCGCCCGAGCGCGAGGCGCTGCTCGAAGGCCAGCGCCGCGTCGTGCAGGCCTTTGCCGACGCGGTGGCGGCGGTGCGGCCCGAACTCGCCGCGGCCCGGCTGGCCAAGCCGGTGGCGATGCTGCTCTTCGGCATGATCAACTGGACCTTCACCTGGCTGCGCGCCGATGGCGCACTCACGCACGAGGCGATGGCGCCGCTGGTCACGCAGCTTTTTGTCGGTGGCCTGCTGTCGCTGCCGCCCGAGCCGGCTGGCGCACGAGGCTGAAGAAGCGCGCCGCCAGCAGCCCGAGCCCGATGCCCACGGCATCGGCCGCCACGTCCAGGCCACTGGCGTAGCGGCCCGGAATCTGGCTCTGCACGAGCTCGATGAACACGCCGTAGGCCAGCAAGGCCAGTGCGATGCGCACGAAGGCCGCGTGCGCGCCTGCAAAGGCCTGCGTGGCCACCCAGGCCAGCGTGGCGAAGGCGGCGAGGTGCCGGCCCTTGTCGAGCGGCAGGCCGCCGTCGTTGAACTGCACGCGCGCAAAGGCGAACCACGACACCACGGCCAGCAGCACGAGCAGCAGCGCGCGCCAGGGCCCACGCTGCAAGGCCCAGGCCGGCAGTACGCGGCGCAGGGTCTCAGCGGCCACCGCAGACCTCGCAGCCCGGCTGCCGCGCAAAGGCCACCTCGTCCCAGCGCATGTGGCTCGCGTCCAGCATCAGCAGCCGGCCGGCCAGCGGCTCGCCGGTGCCGACGAGCAGCTTCAGCGCCTCGGCCGCCTGCACGCTGCCGATCAGGCCGACCAGCGGCGCGAACACGCCCATCGTCGCGCAGGCCACGTCCTGGTGCGCGGCCGAGGGCGGAAACAGGCAGGCGTAACACGGCGCGCCGGCACGGCGGCTGTCGTACACGCTGACCTGGCCATCGAAACCGATGGCCGCGCCGCTGACCAGCGGCTTGCCGTGGCGCACGCAGGCAGCATTGACGGCATGGCGCGTGGCGAAGTTGTCGCTGCAGTCCAGCACCACGTCGGCCTGCGGCACGAGTTCGTCGAGCAGGGCCGCGTCGGCGCGCTGCACGAGCGCGCGCACGGCCACGTCAGGGTTCAGGCTGGCGATGCGGGCCGCGGCCGATTCCGCCTTGGACAGGCCCACCGTGGCCAGCGAGTGCACGATCTGCCGCTGCAGGTTGGTGGTGTCCACCGTGTCGGGGTCGACCACCGTGATGCGGCCGACGCCGGCGCTGCCCAGGTACAGCAGCACCGGCGAACCCAGCCCGCCAGCGCCGATGACGAGCGCGTGGCTCGCCAGCAGCCGCTGCTGCCCTTCGATGCCGATCTCGTCGAGCAGGACGTGTCGGCTGTAGCGCAGCAGCTGGTCGTCGTTCATGCAGGCAGGGTGGCGGGCCGGGCGCGCGGGGTGGGGGTGAGGCTCGGCGCGATTGTCGCCGCAGCGCCCGGCCCCCGGCGCGGTGCGCGGCCACTCAGGCGGGCCAGCGTCGGGCGCTCGGGGCGCGCCGGCAGGCGCCAGGCTTCCACGGCCTGGGCCGGGGCGTGCTGCAGCACATGGCGGCCCGGTTGCGGCAGCGCCGCCACGCGCTCGAGCAGCGCTTCGGTGCCGGCCTCTCCGAGGCTCAGCACCAGGTGCTGCCAGCGGCGCTGCACGCGCTCGTGCAGCCAGGCGTCTTCGAGTGCGTCGCGCAGGCCCTGCCCTTGGGTGGGGGCGGCCAGCACGCGCGGCGCCATCGCGCCGACGAAGAGGTTGAAGTCGTGGCGCAACGTGTGCTCGGGCAGCAGGGCCGCGATGGCGGCACAGCGGGCGGCCCAGCCCGGGGCCGCAAAGGCCTGGGTCACCAGCGCCTGCAGCCCCTGCGCGGCGTTGAGCAGGCGCACGCGGTTGGGCGGCAGCACGGCCAGCGGCTGGCCGGCCGCGGTGGCAAAGGGCAGCGGCGTGGCAAAGCTGCGCAGCGCGGCCACGCGCCACCAGCCGGCGGCGTCGAGGCCGTGGGTGGTGCCGCTGGGGGTGTCGCTGGCCCTTTCGTGTTCCCGTTCGCAGTCTCGCGCGCGGCGGCGCGCCTCGTCGACATCCACGCCCGCCAGGGCCTGCGCCGCGGCGGCGCTGAGCATGACGAGATGGCCCGCCGCCCACGCGGCCTGGCTGTTGAGCCGCACCACCACCGGCGCATCGGCCGTGCCGGGGGCGCCGCCCAGCGGCACCCGGCGCACGGGGCAGCGCAGCGTGGCGATCTGTGCCAGGTGCTGGGGTGTCAGCTCGTCGGTGTCGAAGGCCTCGCCGGCCTGCCAGGCGGCCAGGCGCAGCGCGAGCCACTGGCGCACCGCGGGCCGGGCCGGCCAGATGCGGCGGCCGAACACGGCCTGGGCGGCATGCCAGCCCTGGCGCAGCGGCTGCGGGCCGTGCTCGGCCGGCAGGGCCGACGGAAGGATCGCAGGCAGGTGCAGCCCATGGCGCGCGTGGTCCCAGCCGATCTGGAACGCACAGCGGTCTTCGCCGCGCGGCGCGGCCTGGGGGGTGTCGAAGCTGATCGAGGTCTGCAACATGGCTCGCTCCTGTCGTGTCGAAGAACCCGCCCTGTGCGGATCCTGTGGAACGGCAGTCTGGCGATCCAGTGGCTCATGGCGTGAGCCTGCGATGGCGTGATCCGCGCCTTGGGGGCCGATCTCGCAACCGGATGTGTCGAGGCGGGCGGGGCGCTCTCGTGGGGGTGCCCGAGGGATGTGCCGGCCCCTAGTTCGCCACTGTCGCCAAAGGGGAGCGGCGCCTATGCTGGCGGCCCGCGTGCACCCAACCCCGATGGCGCCGCCCGCCCAGAGAAAGGAGCCCTCGTGAACGACTGTCTCGACAACGTCCAGGCTCCTGCCGATCCGCTGGCGTCCGATCTGCTGGCCGTGGCCCGCCGTGCCGGGCTCGTCGGCCACAGCGCGGCCTTCGTCGCGGCGCTGGCGCGGCTGCCGCGCTACGCGCGCTGCGACGCCGGGGTGCTCATCCTCGGCGAAACCGGCACCGGCAAGGAGGTCTGTGCCCAGGCCCTTCATTACGCCTCGGCGCGCGCGGGCGGGCCTTTCGTGGCCGTCAACTGCGCGGCGATCCCGGGTGAGCTGGTCGAGGACGAACTCTTCGGCCACGTGCGCGGCGCCTACACGCACGCGCATGCCGCGCGCAGCGGGCTCGTGGCCGAGGCCGAACACGGCACGCTGTTCCTCGACGAGATCGACGCCTTGCCGCTGGCCGCACAGGCCAAGCTGCTGCGCTTTCTGCAAGACCAGCAGTACCGGCCCGTGGGCTCGAGCCAGCTGCGCCAGGCCCATGTGCGGGTGGTGGCGGCGAGCAACCGGCCGCTCGATGCGCTGGCGGCGGCCGGGCAGTTCCGCCAGGACCTGCTGTTCCGGCTGAACATGCTCACGCTGATGCTGCCGCCGCTGCGCCAGCGCATGGCCGACGTGCCCGCGCTGGCCGAGCACTTCCTGGCCTTGTCGCGCCGCGACGGGCAGCACGCGATCCAGTCGATCTCGCCGGCTGCCCTGGCGCGGCTGATGGCGTGGTCGTGGCCAGGCAACGTGCGCGAGCTCAAGCACGCGGTCGACCGGGCGGCCCTGCTGGCCAGCGGCCCGCAACTGGCGGCAGACGACCTCGATCTCGGCCCGGCCCAGGCCGCCGCTGCGCCGCCGGCGGCGGCCGAAGGCTTCAACGCGGCCAAGGCCCGCGCCGTGCGCGACTTCGAGCGCCACTACATCGAGCGCACGCTGGCCGAGGCCGGCGGCAACATCGCGCAGGCGGCGCGGCTGGCGCGCAAGCACCGCCGTGCGTTCTTCGAGTTGCTGCGCAAGCACGACATCGACGCGGCCCGCTACCGCGCCGTATAGCGTCGCTCGCTCGCTCGCTTGCCGCAGCCGCCTTCGGGCGGCTGTTTCGTTTGCGGCGCCTGCGGGCCGCCTGCACATGGACAAGCTTGTCCACCGGGTGGACAAGCGCGACACCACCGCCCGCCCAGGGCGCCGCGCAGCCGAGCGGTGGACGGAAGAGTCCACCGTCGTCCACGCCGCCCCTTTGGAATCAAGCACTTGGCGTGGGCCGCGCGCAGGCACGCCGCTTGCGCAGATGAGGCAGACCGTGAGCCCATTCCATTCGACCTTCCGTGCCCGCTGCTGCCGCCGCCGCGATGAACGCCCCCGACGCTGTCGCGATCGTGTTGCGGGACTTGCGTCGCCATTGGCAGCAGCATCCCCAGGCCGCCGACACCAGCGACGGCATCGCGCGCTGGTGGCTGGCGCCTGCTGCGCGCGAGGCCGACGTGATCGCGGCCCTGCAGCAGCTGCAGCACGAGGGCTGCGTGCGCCCGCAAGCGGCCGCCGACGGCCGCGTGCGCTGGCGCTGGACGGCGCCGGGCTGAACTGACCATGGCCACCTGGAACGCCATCGCCGCCACCAGCAAGGCCATCCTGGCCGTGCTGGAAGAAGGCTTCCCGCGCGATCGCTTCCCGATCTCGGCGAGCTTCGAGCTCGTGCAGCCGCAGCGCCTGGCCGGCACCACCGCGCTGCCCGACGGCATTGCGCTGTGCCTGTGGCGCGTGGCGGTGAACCCGCGCCGCGCGCTGCCGCCACGGCGCACGCCCGACGGCCGGCGCACCAAGCCGTCCTTGCCGCTGGATCTGCACTACCTGCTGGTGCCCAGCGCCACGGCCGCCGACACCCAGCAGCGCCTGCTCGGCTGGGCGCTGCGCGAGCTGGAAGACCACCCGGTGCTGGCCAGCGGCGAGCTGAACCGGCAGCTCGCCGAGCCCGAGGTCTTTGCCGCCGACGAGGCGGTGGAGTTGCTGGCCGACCCGCTGGCGCTGGCCGACTTCATGGCGCTGTGGGACAAGGCCAAGGCGACGCTGCCGGTGGCCATGGGCTACACGGCGCGCATGCTGCTGATCGACTCCGAGGTCTTGATCAGCGAAGGCCCGCCGGTGCGCGAGCGCGAGTTCGCAATGGCCGGGGTGCGGCGATGAGCACGCCCGCACACGTGGTGCTCGAGCGGCCGGTGTTCCGCCCGGCCTTCGGCATGGCCTTCGTCGACGACGCCAGCGGCCGCCGCGTGGCCGACGGCTTGCGGGTGCGCGTGGTCGCCGAGGCGGGCCTGCGGCAGACACCGGCCGTGGAGGCCCCAGCCGGCCCCGGCGGCATCCACGCGCTGCACCGCCTGCCGCTGGCCGGCGGCGGCGCGGCCGTCGTGCGTGTGGACGACCGGCTCGGCCGCTACCTGCCCACGCGCCTGCGCACCACGCTGCCATTGCCCGCCACGGCGCCGCTCAACACCACGCCCTGCCTGGCGGGCGACGTGCCGCTCTTCCTGCGCCCCGACGCCCCGGCGCCGGCCGGTCGCGCCACCGTGCACGCGGCCGTCTGGAACGCCAGCGCCGGCGCGCCCGCGGCCTTCGCGTTGCTGCTGCTGCGCGATGCCACGAGCGGCCGCCTGCTCGGCCGCGGTCTGGCCGACGAACGCGGCCAGGTGCTCGTGGCCATCAGCCCCGGCGAACCCGTCGATGCCGACGGCGCGGCCTCGCCGCCGATGCCGCAGCCCGCGGCGCAACGCCGCTGGAATCTGCGCGTCGAGCTGCACTTCAGCCCCGCGCTCACCCGCCATGCCGATCCCGGCTTCGGCCCCGGCACCGCGCCCTGGCCCGACCTGTGCGATGTGCTGGCCCAGCCGCTGACGCCCGCCTTCGCCGGCCTGGGCTCGCCCCCGTTGCCGCTCGACCTGGCCGTGTTGCGCCAGGGCGAGCCGCTGATCCTGGCCGCCGATGCCGGTGGCCTCGTCGTTGTCCACCCGGCCTGAACCGCGGCCGAAGGAGATTTCCATGCCCGAGTACCTGGCCCCCGGTGTCTACGTCGAGGAGACCTCGTTCCGTTCGAAGTCGATCGAGGGCGTCAGCACCACCACCACCGGCTTCATCGGGCCCACGCGCTACGGCCCGGTGACGCTGGAGCCCGACCTGGTCACCAGCCTGGGCGAGTTCGAGCGCGTCTACGGCGGCGGTGACCGGCTCGACTGGGGCAGCGGGCCCGTCGACAACCACCTGTGGCACGCCGCGCGCGCCTTCTTCACCGAAGGCGGCCGGCGCCTCTACGTGAGCCGCGTGTTCCGAGAGCTCGACGCCGCCACGGCCACGCTCAACCGCGACGGGCACGCCACCGTCACGGCCGGCGGCGTGAGCTTCCGGGCCCGCTACCCGGGTGCGGCCGGCAACCTGCGGCTGCGCATCACGCTGCGTTCGGGCCGCGACATCCTCGGTGGCACGAGCGCGGCGCCGACGCTGGGCGCGCTGGCCCCGCACGACGTGGTCTGGGTGCGCGATCAGGCCAGCCCGGCGGTGTCGCCCGCGGTCGATGGCGATGTCTTTCTGGTCGAACGCAACGAGACGGCCACGCCGTTCCCGTGGCAGCTGCGCGGCGCCGCCGGCGCGGCCATCGCCAGCCCGATGATCACCAGCTCGATGTCGACGCTGCGGCCCGGCAGCGGCCCGGGGCAGGGCGATTCGGTCCGCGTGCTCACGCTCACCATCGAGGCCTTCGGTGCCGACGGCCGGCCGCTGGGCACTTGGCGCGATCTGCCGCTGGACCCGCGCCACCGCACCGCGGGCGGTGCCGATTCGGTGTTCGCGGTCTTCGGCGACGACGACGCGGCGCGCGAGTGGCCCTTCGTCGCGCGCACCGACGCCAGCAATGACGGCCTCGACGTGCTGAACAGCCTGTTCGGCAGCGCCTGGACGAGCATCGCCAGCGGCGACGCCCTGGCCGCCGGCACCGTGACGACGACGCTGCAACTGGCCGGCGGCAACGACGGCCAGCGCCCCGGCGTGGCCGAATACGAAGGCCGCGACGACCCCACCACCACCATCAAGACGGGCCTGAAGCAGTTCGAGGCGCTCGAAGACATCTCCATCGTCGCCGCGCCCGGCAGCACCTGGAACTACACCGCCGACCGCGACAGCGCCAATGCCATCATGGGCCTGCTGCTGGCGCACGCGCAGAACATGCGCTACCGCATCGCGGTGCTCGACTGCGCGCCCAACCAGAGCATCGCCGACGTGCGCGGCATGCGCGCCAAGATCGACAGCAAGTACGGCGCGCTGTACTACCCCTGGGTGCGCGTGGCCGACCCCATCACGCGCGAAACCATCTCGCTGCCGCCCAGTGGCTTCGTGGCCGGCATCTATGCCCGCAACGACATCAACCGCGCCGTCTTCAAGGCCCCGGCCAACGAGGTCGTGGGTCTGGCGCTGGGCTTCGAGCAGATGCTGAGCAAGGCGCAGCAGGACGTGCTCAACCCCGAGGGCATCAACTGCTTCCGCTTCTTCGAAGGCCGCGGCATGTTGCTGTGGGGCGCGCGCACGGTGTCGTCCGATCCGGAGTGGAAGTACGTCAACCTGCGGCGCTACTTCGCCTACCTCGAGCGCAGCATCGACCGCGGCACGCAGTGGGCCGTGTTCGAGCCCAACGGCGAGCGCCTGTGGGCCAACGTGCGCCGCACCGTCGAGGACTTCCTGCTCAACGAATGGCAGATGGGCGCGCTGCTCGCCGACAAGCCCGACAAGGCCTATTTCGTGCGCTGCGACCGCAGCACGATGACGCAGAACGACATCGACAACGGGCGCCTCGTCTGCCTCATCGGCGTGGCCGCCATCAAGCCGGCCGAGTTCGTGATCTTCCGCATCGGCCAGTGGACGGCCGACCAGAAGATCTGACCCAACGATTGAATTGGAGACCCCACCATGGCCGTGTTGCGTGAACGTCCCTACGTGCAGTTCAACTTCCTCGTCGACCTCGGCACCGGCAACACCGACGGGCCCGAAGCCGGCTTTCAGGAGATCAGCGGCATCGGCATGGAAGTGACCGTGTCCGAGTACCGCAACGGCAACGAGCGCGAAAACAGCGTGCGCAAGATCACCGGGCTCAACAAGAGCACCGACGTGACGCTCAAGCGCGGCGTGATCGGCTCGCTGAACCTCTACCGCTGGCTCGACCAGATCCGCAACGGCGACCAGAGCGCCATGCGCACGGTGGTCATCTCGATGCAGAACGAAGACCACACCGCGGTGGTGATGACCTGGAAGCTGCTGCGCGCCCGCATCATCAAGCACACCTCGGGGCCGCTCAACGCCAAGGGCACCGACGTGGCGATGGAAGAGCTCACGCTGGCCTACGAGCGGCTCGAGATGGAGTGAGCGGGTGAGCTTTGCCACCGCCACTGCTGCTGCCGCTGTCGCAGGCCATCGCCGGCCGGGCTTCGCCTTCGAGGCGGTGGCCCCGGCCGCGGCCGACCCGCTGCCGCGCATGGACGTGCCGCTGCTGGCTGGCATCGCCGCGCGCGGGCCGCTGCACGTCCCGGTGGCGGTGGAAGACCTGGCGCAGTTCGAGGCGCGCTTCGGCGGCCCAGCGCCGCTGGTGCTCGATGCCGCGCGGGGCGAGACGGTGCGGGCGCAGCTGCACGGCGCCGTGGCGCTGTTCTTTGCCAACGGCGGCCAGCGCTGCTGGGTGCTGCGCGTGGCGCACCCCGAGCCGCTGGCCGAGGCCAGCGGCTACACGCTGCCCGGGGTGCAGGCCTTGCGGGTGGACGAGCGCGGCGCGGCCAGCCTGGGCCCGCTGCAGTTGCGGGCCGCCTCGCCCGGGCGCTGGGCCGACGGGCTGGAAGTCGCCACGAGCCTGGAGGTCGATCGCGCCGTGGCTCTGTCGCTGAGCCTGGAGTCGCTCTCGGTCCAGCGCGGTGGGGCTGACGAGTGGGTGGCGGGCGATCTGCTGCGGCTGTCCTGGCCGTCGCTCACGGCGCACGTGGCCGTGGCCGCGGTCGAGCGGCCGCCCGCCGGCGCGGCAGGCCCGGTGGTGCTGCGGTTGCGCGGGCCTTGGTGGGTGGCCGACGAGGGCTCGCCGCTGGTCGCTTCGCGCCTGGCCACCTTGCCGGCCGGCTTGCCGATGGTGGAGTGCTTGCGCCTGACGCTGTGGTGGCGCGATGGCGTGCAGACCTTGCGTCTGGCCGGCCTGGGCCTGGCGCCCGGGCATGCGCGCCATGTCGCCCGTTTGCCCGATGACGCGACGCTTTTCGCCCGGCCCGACGCCCACGTCGGCGCCACGCCCGACTCCGCCGCGCAGCTGCGCCGCACCTGGGCCGACGCGATGCAGCCGCGCCTGCCGGTGGCCGGCTTCGATGCCGACGCCGAGGCCTGGTGCCTGCCGCTGGGCGTGGCCGCGCTGCCGCAAGCCTGGGCCGCCGCCGTGCACAGCGGCCGCGCACCCATCGAACGCGACGGCCTCGTGCCCTGGTCGGCGAAGCTGTTTGCCGACCCTGCGCTCGTGAACAGCAGCGCCGCCACGCTGGCCGCCGATGCCGACGGCGTGCGCGTGTTGTCGCGCCAGCCGCGCGCGCTCTCGGGCCTGCACGCAGCCTGGTCCATCGAAGAGATCTCGATGCTCGCCGTGCCCGATGCCGGCTGGCCCGGCTGGGCACTGCAGTCGCCGCCACCCGCGCCACCGCCGCCCGTGCTGCCGCCGGTCGTGGCCACGCCGCCCGGCTTTGGCCGATGCGAGCCCGAGCCGATCCCGCTGCCCGAGGCACCGCCGCCGGCACCGGCGCCGGCCTTGCAATGGCTGTTGCAACCGGCGTCATCCAGCCTCGCCGGCCGCGCCACGCTGCTGGCCGTTCAGCGGCTCATGCTGCGCTGGGTGCAGGCACGCGCCGATGCCGTGGCGCTGCTCAGCCTGCCGGCTGGCGCGGGTGCGGCCGAGGCCCTGGCGCACCGCAGCCGCCTGCTGCAGGCCAGCCTGCCGGTGGATGACGGCGTGCCGGCGCTGCTGGGCACCGAGCACGCGGCGCTGGCGCTGGCGGCGCAGTACCACGGCGGTGTGCTGCGGCGCACTGCTGATGGTGTGCTGCAGCGCGAGGGGGCCGACGGTGCCGTGGCCGGCCTGATCGCCCGCCGCACGCGCGAGCGCGGTGCCTGGATCGCGCCGGCCAACGAGGCGCTGCGCGGCATCGTCGCGCTCAGCGATGCAGCCACCGAAGGCGCGATGGGCGCACTGCTCGACGCCCGCGTGAACCTGCTCGCCGCCACGCCGCGCGGCCTGATGCCGCTGAACGCCGACACCCTGGGCGCCGGCAACGCCCCCGGCGCGGGCGACGACCTGCGCGCGCTCGCTGCCCGCCGCCTGCTGCAACTGCTGCGCCGGCTGGCCCTGCGCGAGGGCCAGGCCTGGGTCTTCGAGCCGCACGACGGCGCCTTCCGCCGCGGCGTGCAGCGCAGCCTCGAGGCCATCCTGCGCGGCCTGTTCGAACGCGGCGCCTTTGCTGGCCGGCGCGCCGAAGACAGCTTCCAGGTCGTGGCCGAGTCCGAAGGCCTGAACACCCGCGCCTCGGCCGATGCCGGCCGCTTCGTCGTCGAGCTGCGCGTGGCGCCGGCACGGCCCATGGCCTTCGTCACCGTGCGCCTGGTGCGCAGCGGCGACGGCCTGGCGCTGGAGTAGGGCACCCACCATGGCCGGCCCTGCCTCTGAAACCGTGACGCCGCCCTTCACCGGCTTCAACTTCGCGGTCGAGATCGCCGTGCCCGGCGTGTCGCAGCGCATCTGCCACGCCGCCTTCTCTGACTGCGACGGCCTGGAGATGACGATGGAGGTGAAGACGCTGCGCGAAGGGGGCAACAACGGCCGCCAGATCCGCCTGGCCGGGCCCATGTCGTTTGGTCTCGTCACGCTCAAGCGCGGCATGACACGCAGCTTCGACCTCTGGAACTGGATGGCGCGCGCCGTGGCCGAGCCCGGGCTGCGCGCCGACGCCGAGATCGTGCTGCTGGCCGCCGACGGGCAGTCGGTGCACGCGCGCTTCGTGCTCTCGCGCTGCCTGCCGGCCAAGTTGAAGGCACCGTCGCTGAACGCGCGCGAAGGCGGCGTCGCCATCGAGGAACTGCAGCTCGCCTACGAGGCGCTGGAGCTCAAGCCCGGTAGCGGAGGTGGCGTGGGCGCCGGCGCGGGCTTGTCGGTGGGAGCGTCGCTCGGCGCCTCGGCGGGCGGGTCGTTTGGAGGCTTCGCATGATCGGCAGCACCCCGCTGGCCAAGGCCGAGCTGCGCCAGCTCGACGCCGAGGGCCGCAACACCATCGAGCGCAACACCTGGGTGAAGGTGCAGTTCAACCCCGAGACGCTGAAGGTGACCTTCGCCAACCAGCTGCGCACGCCCGATGGCGCGGGCGACCAGAGCGGCACCGCCGCGCGCCAGTTCGTCGGCGCCGGCACCACCAAGCTGGCGCTGCAGCTGCTGTTCGACGTGAGCGCGCCGCAGCCCGATGGCGGCACGGTCGACGACGTGCGCCGCCTCACGCAGAAGGTGGCGTACTACATCACGCCCAAGCAGCAAGGCAGTGACCTCGTGCCGCCGCAACTTCGATTCATCTGGGGCAGCTTCCAGTTCGACGGGCTGATGGACTCGCTCGAAGAGACGCTGGAGCTCTGGAGCCCCGAAGGCCGGCCGCTGCGCGCGACGCTGAGCCTGTCGATGTCGCAGCAGCGCATCACGGCGTTTGCCTTCGGCCAGGCGGCGGGGGCGGGCAGTGGCGCGCCGGGCGGTGTGCCCGGCGGCGCGCTGGCCGGCACACGCCCGCTCGCGCAGGCCAACGCCGGTGCCACGCTGCAGGGCCTGGCCGACGCGGCCGGGCAGGGCGCCGACTGGCCGCGCATCGCCGCCGCCAACGGCATCGAGAACCCGCGGCTGCTGGCGCCCGGGCAGCTTGTCGACCTGTCGGCGCGCGGCCCGCGCCTGGGCTGAGGAACACCCCATGGCCGTGGTCATCAACGAGTTCGAGGTGCTGGGCGAGCCGCCTTCGCCCGCGGGTGAGACGCCCGCGGCCCGCACACCCGCGGCCCCGCCGCTGGCGGCGCTGCAACCGTTGCTCGAGCAGCTCGAGCGCGAGGCCCGCCAGCGCGCCGAGCGCGTGCAGGAGCTCTAGGCATGAACCGCGACGCCGCGCTCATCAGCAGCCGCCCGGTCTTCGAGATCAATGGCCAGCCGCAGCCCGAGCTGGCGGCGCAGTTGCTCGCGCTGGACATCCGCGACGAGGCCACCGGCCTGGCGCGCTGCGAGGCCGAGTTCGGCAACTGGGGCCTGGCCGACGGCCAGGTCGGCTTCCGCTACTTCGACCGGCGCGTGCTCGAGTTCGGCCACTCCTTCAGCGTGAAGCTGGGCGAAGACCTGCTGTTCGAAGGCCGCATCCTCGGCCTGCAGGCGCGCTTCGGCGAGGGCACGCCACCCACCCTCCGTGTGCTCGCCGACGACCGGCTGCAAGACCTGCGCATGACGCGCCGCACGCGCAGCTTCGCCGAGCTCAGCGACGCCGATCTGGCACGGCGCATCGCTTCCGAGCATGGCCTGTCGCCGCAGATCGATGTGGCCGGCCCCACGCACCGCCACCTGGCGCAGCTGAACCAGAGCGACCTGGCCTTCTTGCACGAACGTGCCCGGGCCATCGACGCCGAGCTCTGGGTGCAGGGCAGCGAGCTTCACTTCAAGTCGCGCTTGGAGCGTTCTTCGCGCGAGGCAGGCCGCCTGACGCTGGCCTGGGGCCGCTCGCTGCGGCGCTTCGACGTCACGGCCGATCTGGCGCAGCAGCGCACCGAGGTGGCCGCCAGCGGCTGGGACGTGGGCGCCAAGCAGGCCGTGCGTGCCACGGCCGGCGCCGGTGTGCTCGGCGCCGAGCTCGGCAGCGACGACAGCGGCATCGCCATCCTGCAACAGAGCCTGGGCGCGCGCAGCGAGACGCTGGCCCACGCCGGCGCGCCCGGTGAGGCCGAGGCCCGTGCGCTGGCCGAGGCCGCGCTGCGCCTGGCGGCACGCCGCTTCGTGCGCGGCCAGGGCACGGCCGAGCCCCAGGCGCGGCTGCGCGTGGGCACGGCGCTCACGCTCGAAGGCCTGGGCGCGCTCTTCAGCGGCCGCTACGTGGCCACCTCGGTGCACCACCGCTTCGACACCCACCACGGCCTGCGCACCGACTTCGAGGCCGAGCGCCCCGGCATCGGCCGCGCCTGAGCTTCAAGCACACCGCCACCCATGTCTGCCCTTGACGATCTTCAGCACGAACGCCAGGCCCAGGGCCTGGGCGGCCGCTGGTACGGCTGCCACCCGGCCCTGGTGAGCGACATCGCCGATCCGCTGGGCCAGGGCCGCGTGAAGGTGACGCTGCCTTGGGCGCCCGACGCCCAGGGGCAGCAGTTCGACGCCTGGGCGCGCCTGGCCACGATGATGGCCGGCAAGAACCGCGGCACCTGGTTCATCCCCGACGTCGGCGACGAGGTGCTGGTGATGTTCGAGGGCGGCTTGCCGGCGCGGCCCATCGTCATCGGCGCGCTGTGGAACGGGCAGGACGAGCCGCCCGAGCAGATGGACGGCGCGGGCCGCAACCTGCTCAAGACGATCCGCTCGCGCAACGGCGTCGTCGTCACGCTCGACGACAGCGACGGGCAGGAGGCCTTCAGCGTCGAAACCCCCGGTGGCCAGAAGCTGCGCCTGTCCGACGGCCCGGGCACGGTGCGCGTCGAAGACAGCAACGGCAACTCGGTGGTGATGGAGGCGGCGGGCATCACGGTCACGGCCTCGGCCACGGTCACCGTCAACGCCAGCCGCGTCTCGGTGTCGGCGAGCCTGGTGCAGGTGGATGCCGGCATGTCGAAGTTCTCGGGCGTGGTGCAGGCCGACACCGTGATCGCCAACTCCGTGATCAGCGCCTCCTACACGCCGGGCGCCGGCAACATCTGGTAGGCCCGGCGATGGCGGCGAACCACCCGATTCTCTGGACGGCGCCGGCCCCGCTGGCGGGCCGCTTCGGTGCCGACGGCGCGGTGGCGGCGCGCTTCGGTGTCGACTCCGCGCGGCCGGCGCTGCTGCGCTTCGAGACCGACGAGTTCATCGAGCAGCTGCTGGCCACGCTGGCCACCGCGCCGCGCGACATCGGCCGCTACATCGCGCGGCCCGAGACCTGGCGCTCGCCGCAGGCGGCAGCGCCCGATCCGATCGAGCGCATCCCGCGCCCGTCAGCCGCGCGGGCGCTGGCAAGGCGCGCGCTCGGGCGGGCGCCGGCCGAGGTGCTGCAGCCAGTGGCCGCGCGAGAGTCACGCCTCGAACAAGGCCGCCCGCGCAGCCTGCCGCTCAAGCTGTACCAGGCCGCCCACCAGCGCCACTACCTCGTGGCCGCACAGCTGGTGTGTGGCATCCCGGGCCTGCCAGACCGTGCCTTGCCCAGCGGTGGGCGCGAGAAGATCGGCTTCGTGCTGCGGCGCCTGCTGCCTGTCGACGGCGCCGATGGCGGCGCGCCCGAGCCCCGCGAGGAGTACGCCTTCGTCAAGGACGCCAGCGGCGCGCGCTGGCAACGTATCGCCGGCAGCGACGGCCGCACAGCGCTGGCCGACGGTGAGGAACTGCTGCCGCTGTTCCCCATGGCCTATGCCGAAGAAGCCCCGACGGCACGCACGCGCCGGCTGCTCGTCGGCTCGGTGCCGGTGGGGCGGCGCGAGGAGTACCTGTCCACGCGTGCCGAACGCGCCGCGCCGGGCAGCGCCGCCGGTGTGGCCGCCGAGCCCAGTGCGGTGGCCACGCGCAAGGAGCAGTTCCGCGTCGAGGTGGCCGAGCCGTGGAAGAACCTCGTGCGCACGGCCGCGCTGGCGCTGCCGCGCATCAACCAGGCCAGCGATGGCCCGAGCCCCGCCGCCCGCGAGGCCGCGGCCGGCAAGCTCAACGAACAGCTGCAGGCCGGCTCGTGGCTCACGCTGCTCGACCTGGCCGACTGGCTGGCCGTGCACCTGCCCGCGCTGTGGGCGCTGCTGGGCGGCGAGGGCACCCGTGCCGGCCTGCCAAACGAGGCGCAGCGCACGCTGTTCGACTGGCTCACGACGCAGGCCCAGCCGGTAGGCGGTGCGGACTTCGTGTTCACGCAGCCGCCGGCCGCCAACGCCGACAACCTGGCCGATGCCCTGCGGCGCATCAGCGCCCCGGGCGTGCGCGAAGGCCTCGAGCGCACGACCTCGGTGTTCCCTGATGCGAACGACGGCATCGCCGACAACGGCGCGGCACTCGCGTGGCCGGGCTTCAAGGCCCTGCTCGCCGGCCTGCGCCGGCTGGGCCCGACCAGCTACGTCGTCGACGGCCCGTTCATGGCCCTCACTGCGCCTGCGCAGCCTGAAGACCCTGTGCCGGCCGGCGCCGCCTCGCACCTGCGCGCGGCTGAGGCGGCGGCCGCGCGCATCGACAAGCTGGTGCAGATGGTGGTCACCGCGCTCGGCGACAGCGCCGCGCCGGCCGACACGCCGCCGCTGCCCTTTGCCGTGACGCTGCGCGATGCGCTCGAAACGACCAGGGGCGACGAAGGCTGGTTCTACATCCGCTTCGTGCACCTGCGCTGCGACTGCGGGCCGCTGCACGTGCCGCTGCTGAGCGAGGCCAGCGAGCGCTTCCAGCTCGCCAGCTTCTTCGACCCCGACGCGCCGGCGCGGCCCATCCGCATCTCGCTGCCGCTGGACACCACGCCCGCCGGCCTGCGCAAGCACCCCAAGAACGCGGTGCTGATGGTGTCGGACGTGCTCTGCGGCCAGATGCAGCGCGCCAAGGGCCTGGGCCTGGTCGACCTCGTGCTGTCGGTGCTGCCCTGGCCGCTGAACAAGCCGCTCGACCTGGGTGGCACCTCGAAGTGCAAGAACGGCGCCTCGCTCGACATCGGGATGATCTGCTCGCTGTCGATCCCCATCGTCACGCTGTGCGCGCTGATCCTGCTGATGATCATCGTCAGCCTGCTCGACTTCATCTTCCGCTGGCTGCCCTGGTTCGTGATGTGCCTGCCGGTGCCCGGCCTGAAGGGCAAGAAGTGAGGGCGCCGTCATGAGCACGCCGGCACGCCTGTTCGGCCAGGGCATCGCCTTCCCGCCGCGCGTGGGCGCCGATGGCCGCCTGGCCTGGAGCGCCGGCGAGCCCAACGTGCGCGAGGCCATCCGCATCGTGCTGCTCACGGCTGAGGGCGAGCGGCTGCGCCGGCCGCGCTTCGGCGGCTCGCTGGCGGCGTTTCTGTTCGAGCCCAACAACGCGGCCACGCACCAGGCGCTGGCGCAGCGCATCGCGCGCGCGCTGGCCGAGTGGGAGCCGCGCATCACCGTCGAGCAGGTGCAGGTGGTGGTGGACCCGGCCGATGCCGATGCGGCCATCGCCACCATCACCTACCGCCTCGTGGCCACGCGTGTGCAGGAGCGCGTGAGCCTGGCCGTGAGCCTGGCGGCCAACGGCGCGCCCGGCCGCTGACACCGCACCAACGACCCAGCACCCGAGGCCGACCATGCCGATCCGCCCACCTGCCGTCGACAGCCGCAGCTTCGAGCAACTGCGCGACGAAGCGCTCGCGCGCATCCCGGTGCACAACCCGGAGTGGACCAATTTCAACGCCAGCGACCCCGGCGTCACGCTGCTGGAGCTGTTCGCGTTTCTCACCGAGAACCTGCTGTACCGGGCCAACCAGATCCCCGAGCGCAACCGCCTGAAGTTCCTGCAGCTGCTCGGTGTGCCGCTGGCTGCGGCGCAGGCGGCCAGCGGCCTGGTGCAGTTCGGCAACGCGCGCGGCCCGCTCGTGGCTGCGGGCCTGCCCAGCGGCACGGCCGTGATGGCCGGCGCGCTGCCCTTCGTGCTGGAGCAGGGCCTGGACGTGCTGCCGCTCGAGGCCCACGTGTGCATCAAGCGCGAGCGCACCGATGTCAGCGACGAGCTGCGCGCCTACTACAACCAGCTCTACGCTTCGTTCGGCCGCCTGCGCGAGGTGGGCGATGCGCGCCTGTACGAGACCGTGCCGCTGCAGGCCACGGTCAGCGCCGGGGGCGAGGGCGTCGACCTGGCCAGCGACACCATCGACGGCGCCCTCTGGATCGCCCTGGCCGGCCGCCGCGGCGACGATCTCGACCGCGTGCGCGACGCCGTCGGCGGCCGTGTGCTCAGCCTCGGCCTCGTGCCCTGGCTCGCCGACGCCGACCGCGTGCTGCGCCCGGGTGGTGATGCCGACAGCACACGCCCGAGCCTGCGCTGCCAGGTGCCGCTCGTGCCGACCGATGGCCGCCTGCCTGCCGCCGAGGCCGAGCGCGTGCCGCAGTGGCGCAGCCTGCCGCTGGTGCCGGGTGCCGGTGGCGACGTGCTGCTGCGTCCTGGCACGCTGCAGCTCACGCTGCCACCGGCCGCCGAGCTGCGTTTGTGGAGCAACCTCGATCCGCTCGAATCGGGCGTCGGCGATTTCCCGCCCACGCTCGAAGACAGCGCCTTCGAAGGCCGCATCCTCACCTGGCTGAAGCTCACGCTGCCGCCGGGCTCGAGCGCGCGCTGGCGCTGGGCCGGCATCAACGCCGGTGTCGTGGTGCAGCGCGAGCGCATCGCCAGCGAGCGGCTGACCGATGGCGACGGCACGCCGCAGCAGCAGCGCCGGCTGGCGCGCGCGCCGGTGCTGGCGGGCAGCGTGGCCTTGGCTGTCACGCCCGTGGGGACAGCCATCGCGCAGGCCTGGCGCGCCATCGACGACCTCTGGGCCGCACCGCCCGAAGGCGCGGCCTCGCGTCCGGAAGCGCAGCTGTTCCGCCTCGACGCCGAGGCCGGCGAACTGCACTTCGGCGACGGCGCCCACGGCGCCCGCCCGCCCCTGGGCGCGCGCCTGGTGGCGAGCTACGACGTCAGCGCCGGCCGCGCCGGCAACGTCAATGCCGGCGCCATCGACAGCGCGCCGCAGCTGCCACCCGGTTTCACGGTGAGCAACCCCGTGCCGACCTGGGGCGGTGCCGATGCCGAAAGCGTGGCCGAGGGCGAAAAGCAGGTGACGCGCTTCCTGCAGCACCGCGACCGCTGCGTCACCGCGGCCGACTTCGAGGCCATCGCCTGGCGCACACCGGGCCTGGAGATCGGCCGCGTCGACGTCGTGCCCGCCACCAGCCCCGAGTTCGGCGTCAACGAACCCGGTGACGCGCCCGGCGCCGTGACGCTGCTGGTGCTGCCGCGGCGCGATGCGCAGCAGCCCGACGCGCCGCGCCCCGACCGGCTGTTCCTCGACACGCTCTGCGCCTGGCTCGAGCCCCGGCGGCTCGTCACCACCGAGGTGTTCCTGCGCGGGGCCGAGTACGTGCCGGTGTGGATCTCGGTGGGCGTCGATGTCGAAGGCGGCCGCAGCATCGCCGAGGTCGTGCGCGCTGTCGACGCGGCCTTGCGCGCGGCGCTGGCGGTGCTGCCGCCGGCGGGGCAGGGCGGGGTGCCGAGCGAACTGGCGCTGTTCACACCGGCCCCGGGTGCGCCGCCGCGCGGCTGGCCGCTGCGCAAGGAGGTCGTGGCGCTCGAACTGGCCGCGGCGGTGGCGCGGGTGGCGGGCGTGACGGCCGTGCGCGAGCTGCAGCTCGCCGGCACGGCCGACACCGTGGCGCAGGCGCGCATCCCGATGCGGGGCTTGCAGCTGCCGCGCATCGCCGGCCTCGCGGTGGTGGTGGGCGAGCCGCTGCCGGTGGTGGGCCTGCGCGGCGAAAGCGGCCGTGGCGACGATGGCGCCGCAGGCCAGGCGTTGCCGGTGCCGGTGATTCCCGAGCACTGCTGAAGGCTGCAGACCCGATGGACGCCAACGGCACCCGCCACCACCTGCTGCAGGGCGCGGCCGACTGGGCGCGCTTTCGTCAGCTCGATGGCGTGCCTGCGTCGGCCGGCACCGGCGAGCTCGACTTCGATGCCGTGCGCGGCGAGATCACGCTGTGGCCGCAGGTGTTCCGCTTTCCGGCCGGGCGCGACGACCGGCCCGTGGCGCTGGCCGACCGGCGTGGCGCCGCGCGTGATGCGCTCGGCAACTGGTACTGGATCGCGGCCGATCGCAGCCGTGTGATGGTGCGATCCGAGGGTGACGACGCGGTGAGCGTGTTCTGGCCCGTGCCGGTGCCCGTGGATGCGGCCGCCGAGGCACAGGCCCGGCGCGAGGCGGGCGCCTTCGGCCCTGCGTCGCCCGAGTCCGTGCCCACGCCGCGCCTGCAAGGCCTGGCCGTCACCGACGACCACCAGCTCATCGTCGGCCGCCTCGATGAACCCGGCCTGCTGGCCTTCGACCTGAGTGGCGGCGGCGCACCCCGCGCCTGGCGCTGGCCGCTGGCCTTCGAGCCCTGGGACCTGGTGCCGCGCGTCGGGGGCGGCGTGTGGGTGCTCGACCGCGAACACCGGCGCCTGTGGCCGCTGGACCGGCGGCTCGAGGTGATCACCAGCGACTGCGATGCCGCGCCCGTGCCGCCCGACTTCGGCCCCGACTCGACCGCCGCATCCGCATTGGCACCAGCCTGGCCCCGCGTGCCGCTGCGGGCCGCACAGGGCCGAGCGCTCGCCGCCGCCGACCCCAACGCCCTCGACCAGCTGCCCGACGGCGCCGTGCTGGTGCTCGACGCGCCCGGTGCCGACGGCTTTGCCGTGCTCTGGCTGCACGAGCGCGACGGCCGCGCGCGCCCGGCCAGCACGGCCGATCTGGCGCGCCACCTCGAGCCCGGCAGCCTGGGCTCGCCCGCGAGCTGGGCCGGGCACGACCTGGCCGTGCGCCCGCGCGAGGCTGACGATCCGCCCAGCTGGCGCGCGCGGGTGCATGTGGTGGGCGCCGACGGCAACCAGGCCTTCGTCTTCGGCCTGGCCGACGACGGCAGCCGTTGGTGGCCCGACGCGCTGCCGCTGTACCAGCCGATGCGCCTGTTCGGGGGCCGCGCGCTGGTGGCGGCCGGCGAGGCCGTCTGGTACGACTGCGGCGCCGATGCCGAAGGTGAGCCGCGCTTCATCGCCCTCGTCGAGCAACCCCGCCGGCGTTGGGTCGAGCGCGGCGAGGCGCTGACGCCGGTGCTCGACAGCGGCGAGCCCGGCTGCGTGTGGCACCGCGTGGTGCTCGACGGCCGATTCCCGCCCGAGAGCGGCGTGCAGCTCGAGAGCCGCAGCGCCGACGACTGGCGGCTGCTCATCGACGAGGCGGCCCTCTCGCCCGCCGAGCGCGCCGCCCTGGGCCCGCCACCCGAGGCCGACGCGAGCGCCGTGCCTCCTGAATGGCAGCGCGAGCCCGACCCGGTGCCCCGAACCTCGGGTTCCGAACAGCCCTGGCGCCGCACCGAAGGCAGCAGCCCCGCCGGCCGCCACGCCGGCCATCGCGAAACCCTGCTGCAGCGCGCCCACGGCCGCTACCTGCAGCTGCGCCTGGTGCTGCACGGCAACGGCCGCGTCACGCCGCGCGTGCAGGCGATGCGCGTGCACCATCCGCGCTTTTCGTACCTCTCGCGCTACCTGCCCGCTGTCTACCGCGACGACGCCGACTCGGCGCACTTTCTCGACCGCTTCCTGGCCAACCCCGAAGGCCTGCTCACCAGCCTGGAAGACCGCATCGCCGCAGCGCAGGTGCTGTTCGATCCGCGCAGCGCGCCGCCCGAGGCGCTGGACTGGCTGGCCAGCTGGTTCGGCGTGCTGATGGACCCGGCCTGGGACGAAGCCCGGCGACGCTTCTTCCTGCGCCACGCGCTGCGCTACTTCGCGCGCCGCGGCACCTTGCCGGGGCTGCGCGCGGCGCTGGCGCTGGCGCTCGACGAGTGTGTCGACGAGCAGTTGTTCAGCCGCAGCGAGGCCGAGCGCCCGGCGACCATCCGCATCGTCGAGTCGTTCCGCCGCCGCAGCACACCCGCCGCCTTGCTGGGTGCGCAAGCGGTGGACGGTGGCGTGGCGCTGCCGGCCTTCGTCGACCCCGCCGCGCGCTGGACACCCGCGATCGGCGGTGCCGAGTTGCTGCGCCGCTGGCGCGCCGATGCCGGTGGCGAGGGCGCGGTGCAGGTGCCGCTGCGGCGCCCGACCGGCGACGCGGCCGCGGCCGCCTGGGAGCGCTTCTGCCTGCGTGAGTTGGGCTTCGTGCCGCAGTCGGCCGACGGCGGCGCCGAGCTGCAGGCGCGCTGGCAGGCCTTCCTGGTGCGGCGCTACCGCCAGCCGTCCGACCTGGCCGCGGCCTGGCGGCAGACCATCGTCCGCTGGGCCGACGCGCCGCTGCCCACCCGCTTGCCACCCGACGGCGCGCCGCTGGCCGACTGGGTGCGCTTCGAGGGCACGGCGCTGGGCATGCACGCGCTGGCGCACCGCTTCACGGTGCTGCTGCCGGTGCCGCCGCGGCTGCGCACCGACACCGAGGCGCAGCAGCGCCGCCTGCAGCGCGCGCGCCAGGTGCTCGATCTCGAAAAGCCCGCGCACACCGTTTTCGAGCTGCGCTTCTACTGGGCCGCGTTCCGCCTTGGCGCGGCGCGCCTGGGCAGCGACACGCTGGTCGACCTCGGCAGCCGCGCGCCGCAGCTGATGCGGCCGGTGGTGCTGGGCCAGGGCGCGCTGGCCGAGACGCACCTGGCCACCGCCCACGCCGCGGTTCCCGGCTTCGACGCACCGGGCCGCCTGCAACTCGGCCGCGACCGCGTCGGCCGATCCACCCGACTGTGATAACCCGAACGGAGCCCGCCATGAGCGCCACGCCCCACCCCTGCCTTGCCTCGCCACCGCGGGCCGATCTGCAAGGCCCCGACCCGACGAAGCACGTCAAGTTCTCACTCGGCATGATCCTCGGCGCCGACGACTTCGAGCAGGAGTTCGCCTGGCTCTCGGGCCGCGACCGCTGGCTGGCGCGCGACGTGCTGGGCTACGGCACCGTCAATGGCCTGCAGGTGTCGATGCGGCAGGGCCTGGGCATCGTTACCGAGGTCGCGGTGGCCTGCGGCTCGGCCCTCACGCCCGCTGGCCACCTGGTGCGCGTGACGCCGACGCAGTGCGCCGCGCTCGCGCCCTGGCTGCAGCACGAAAGCCGCCGCGAGGCGGTGGCCGCACATGCCGCCGCGCAGGCCGCCGGCTCGCCGGCCGAGCCGCTGCCGGTGTACGTGGTGCTGGCCTGGCAGGACTGCGAAACCGACGCCCGGCCGATCCCGGGCGAACCCTGCCGCAGCGAGGCTGAGGCGATGGCGCCGTCGCGCATTGCCGACGGCTTCCGGCTCGAGCTGCGCCTGGCGCCGCCGCCGCAGCCCGAAGAAGACGCGGTGCGGGGTTTCGTGCACTGGCTCTCGGGCAGCGTCGAGCTGGCCGATGCGCCGGCCAGTGGCACGGTGGAGCATCTGCTGGCGTTGCTGCGTGCCGCGGCGGTTCCGGGTGGCTCGCCGCCGGCCGAGCCCTGGGCGGTGGAGGGGGGCGAGGGTGGGGTCGGCTCGCCGCCGCTGTCACCCCCGGAAGCCTCGCCGCCGTCGCGATTCGTGATCCCGCGCGACCAGGCCTGCGCCTATCTTCGTGCGGCCTTGCGCGTGTGGATCACCGAGCTGCGCCCGCTGTGGCACGAGGAGTTCGGTGCCTGCCATGGGTGTGGTGAGTCGGCGTCGCCCACGCCCTCGGCGCCGGTCGACGAGCTGTTGTTGGCGGAGCTGCGGGTGCCGCTCACCTCAGCGGGCACGCTGGATGCGTCGCTCGACGTGCAGGTGATCGAAGACCAGCGGCCGGTGCTGGCCCATCTGCGGCTGTTGCAGGAGTGGGCGAGCCGCGGGCCTGGCGGGGCGGGGGGTGCGGGCGCGGCAGGGCCGCAGGGGCCGCAGGGGCCGGAAGGGCCGGAAGGGCCGGAGGGGCCAGCAGGCCCGCAGGGTCCCGAGGGGCCGCGAGGACCTGAAGGCCCGCAAGGCCTGCAAGGCCTGCAAGGCCTGCAGGGCCTCGCCGGCCCGGATGGCGCGACCGGCCCTCGCGGCGGCGCGGGCCCGCGCGGAGATGCCGGTCCCGCGGGTCCAGCAGGCCCGATAGGCGGCCCGGGCCCAGCAGGCCCGATCGGCCCCGCCGGCTCGGCCGGACCGGCAGGCCCTCGAGGGCCGGAGGGCGCACGGGGCGCCCAGGGACCTCAGGGCCCAGCAGGCCCGGCCGGCCCGCAGGGCCCAGCCGGCGACCCGGCCGATCTTGCCGGCAGCGTCGTCGAGCTTCCGCCCGGTACCGGCCAGCGCTTCTTCATCGTCGCGGCGGGCTTCATGCGCGGCGCAGCGGCCATCGGCCCGGTGTTCAACGGCCTGCGCTTCGTGGGCAACGTCCGCAACCGGCTGGCCTACACCTACAACGGCTACCGCGTGCCCGACGCCCGCTTCGGCATCGTCGTCAAGGCCTTGCCGTCGACGAAGGACGGCGTGTTCCACGTCATGTTCGACGCCTTCGACAACGCTGGCTTCGTGCTCGGCCTGTACGGCCCCACGGGGGCTCCGCTGGAGGCCGATCTGGCGCTGCGGCAGCAGCTGATGATCGAAGTCAGCCAGTTCACCGTGCGAGCCTGAGCCCGGAGCCCGCGCCATGAGCACCGTCGTCGATCTGCTGCAGCCGCTGCTCGCTGGCGGCATCCAGCGCAACCACTTCTTCAACGGTCGCCTGCTGTCGGCCGAAGACCTGCGGGCCGAGCAGGACGCCTCGCGCGCCCAGGCCCGCGGCCTGGCCCGCGGGCTCGGCGCCGGCGTGGCCGCGGGCCTCGCGGTGGGCATCGCGAGCCGCGGCCCGGTGCCCACCTTGCGCGTGGACGCCGGCATCGGCTTCAATGCCCTCGGCGACCCCGTGCGCTTGGCCGAGCCCTGCGAGCTGCGGCTCGTGCCGCCGGCCACCACCGCCACGGTCGCGGGTGGGCTGTTCGCGGCCTGCGAACAGCCGCTCACCCAACCGGCGCTGCTGTCGGCGTCGATCTGGGTGCTTGCGGCGCGGCCGGTGTCGGGCCTCGAGGGTCGTGCACCGATGGCCGATCTGCAGGCCATCGCCACCGGCCGCGGCCACTGCGGTGCGCGCTGGTCGACGGAGGGCCTCGCCTTCCGCCTGGTGCCGGTGGATCCGGGCACGCCGAACACGCTGCTGCCCCGGGCGCTCGACACCACGGGCGCACGCCAGGCGGCCTTGCGCACGCGGATCGCCACGCTGATGGCCGCCTCCGCGCCCGAGGCCACCGAGCAGTTGCGCAGCCTGCTCGCGCACCTGGCGCTGGGGCTCGACGCGGTGCCGCCCGGTGCCAGCGCCTGGGGCCTGGCCGATGCCCTGCGCGAACGCGGGCTGCTGTCGGATTGCGATCTGCCCCTGGCGCTGGTGGTGCTGGGTGCCGGGGGGCTGCGCCTCGTCGACACCTGGGCCGTGCGCCGCCCGTGTGCCGGCCTGGGCGCCGTGGCCGAGTGGCAGGCGCTGGGTGCGGCGGCGCGCCGCCGCACCGAAGGCGAGGCCGCGTTGCAGCAGTTCCAGGCCCAGCTGGCCGGGCTTGTGCCGGTGACCGCTGCCGACGCCACACGCTGGCTGCACGCCTTGCCGGCCGCCGGCTGGCTGCCCGCGCCCTGGAGCTGGCGCAGCTTCCTCGGCGTGCACGCGCCGCCCCACGAAACCCCGGTGGACGCGGCGCTGCTGCGCAGCCTCGTCGTCGCCGGCTTCGACCAGGACGCCATCGTGCTGGGCCGCGCGCCGCTGGCGGCGCTGCGCGTGTTCCGTGCGCCGGGCGTCGACGGCGTGGTGTTTGCGCGCTCCGCCGATGCCGAGCTGCGCTTCTCGATCAGCCCGGCGCCGTCGGCCGACGTGCTGTTGAGCGTGCAGCCCCGCTCGGGCCCTTCGGTGCAGGCCGTGCGCAGCGCCGGTTCTGCCGTGGCGCTGGCGGGCGTGCCGCCGGGCGAGGGCGCGCGCGTGCGCGTGCGCAGCACCGGCTTCGAGCCGCTCGACGCCGCGCTGCCCTTGCTCGTGGGTGGGCAGGTCCTCGGCGGTCAGGCGCTGTTGCTGGTGCCGCTGGTGGGCGGCACCATCGAAGTCCAGGCGCTCGACAGCGAGAGCAACCGATCGCTCGGTGACGACGTGCTGTCGGTGCGTGCCGTGCAGGGCAGCCTGGTGCGCGAGGCGCGCTGGGAGCGCAGCCGCGACCGCTGGGTGCTGCTCGACGTGCCGGCCGGGCTGTGGCGGCTGGTGGGTGAAGCCGCCGGCTACCAGACGGCCGTCGCAGAGGACGCCGGCCCGGTGGCCCCGGGCCAGACACTGACGCTGGCGTTGATCTTCGACCGCGTCAACACGCGGCTCGAGCGCCCCCCGCTCTGCGTGGGCGTGACGGCGGCTCTCGGCACGGCCAGCGTGCTGCGCAAGCTGAGCGCGCTGCGCATGTGCTTCGTGCTCGGCGGCACGGTGTTCGATGCTGGCTATCACGCCACCCGCCAGCCCACGGTGAAGGCCCGCCGGGCCGACCCGGACGTGCGCTTCGGCCTCGAAACCCGCCGCAAGAGCGGCAGCAGCAAGACTGGCCGCCTGGGCTTCACCGTGGCCCGCACCGACGGCGCGCTGCTCGGCAGCAAGGGCGGCCCGTGGAAGGGCTTCACCCGCGTCGACAAGCCGCCTGCGGCCGTGCGCGACTGGATGTACGCCTGGCGCACCTGGTTCGCCAGCGCGATGGACGATCCTGATCTGATGAAGCAGGAGCCGCTCTTGCTGGTCTCGCCCGACTACGAGCGCCCGAGCCTGCGTGAAGGCGCGGCGCGCTCCTTCCGCGAGACGCCGCCGGCCTGGGTCGACTACGGCCCGTTCGCCGTGCCGGTGGCGCTGAAGTTCGACGATGGGCGCACCAAGGCGCCGGTGGCGCTGGACCGGGGTGCACCGTTCCTCGACAAGCGCTCCGCCGAGGCGCTGCGCGAGGCCGGCATCGAGACCGTCGACGACCTCGCCTGGGCCTGGACCGACCTGCTCGTCGACGCCACCGGCCTGCTCGAAACCGACCTCTGGCTCGCCATGCAGGAGGCGCAGGAGGCCGTGCTGCGCATCAACGAGGAGCGCAGCTGGGTCGAGGGCATGACGCCGCAGGACAACGAACTGCTCAAGCGCGCCGGCTTCGACGACGACGAGAAGCTCGCCAAGGCCACCGAGGCCGAGATCGTGGCCGCGGTCGGCAGCGCCTTCAAGGGCCGGCGCATCAAGCAGCAGGTGCAGAAGGCGATGGTCAAGCCGCGCGTGAACCCGGCGCGCAAGACGCGGGGCCCGGCCGGAGGCAAGACCCGGTGATGCCCGACACCGTGCACCGCCTGCAACTGCGGGGGCCCGTCGGCAGCGACGCCGTGGCGCGGCGCCACCGCGCCGAAGCGGCCGTGGCCGGCGGCCTGCCGCCGCCCCGCGGCCTGCCGGCGGACGCCTTGCTGTGCGTGCGCCGGCTGAGGCTGGCACTGCCCGGCGGTGCACTGGCCGCCGTGGCCCGGCAGGCGGCGCCGGTGTTGCGGCAGCAGCTCGACGAGGCTTGGGCGCAAGCCGTGCGGCCCGGCGCCGCGAGCCCGGGCGCGGCGGTGCCGGCGCTGTGGTTTGCCGACGAGGCCGAATTGCTGGTGTTTCTGGCGCGGCGTGCGGCAGCAGGCGACACGGCCGCCTGGTGGTGGCAGGCGCTGGTGCGGCGCGGGCCCGCGGCCTGGGGTGCCGTGGCCGCGGCGTGGCTCGAGCGGCCGCAGGCCGTGCCTGCGGCGGTGGTGGCACTGGGGGCTGAGGCCGAGCGCTGTTGCGAGGCGCTGGGTGACGTGGCCTGCGAACGGCTCGCGGCCGCCGTGGCCCGGGTCTACGGAGTGGGCGGATGGGGCAGGCCGGCGCCGGTGGAGAGTCTGTCGCCGCGGGCGATGGGCGTTCGCAGCGAACGGGCTGCTCAGGCCGATCGGGTGCCGGTCGAACACGCCGCGCCGTCGCAAGCAGCCGCGGCAGTCGTGCGCGGTGCAGCGGCCGAGGCCGAGCTTGCCGCATCGGCACCGGCGCGCTCGCAAGCGCGCGCCCGGCCGGCGAGGCGCCTGATCGCCTTGGCGCAGGCGCTGCACCGCGAACCCTGGCGCGCGTCGTCGGCGGGACTTGCGGCCATGGTGGAGCGCGACGCGGCAGCGCCGGTCGGCGAGTGGATGCCAGGGCCCGATGACGCCGCCGTCGCATCCGAGCCCGATCCGATGGATCCGATGGAAGCGGAGCAGAGGCTGCCCGGGCCCGACGTCGCCCGCGCCAGCCAGGCCAGCGCGCCCGCATCCGGGCCTGCAGAGCCGGTGTGGCGCCGAGAACCCGCGCGACCCGATCGCTCTCGGGTCGATGCGCCGCGAGTCACCGCGCTGGCGCTGCACTCGGCGCCGCTGCAGCGTTGCAACACGCCGCACGCGGGCCTGTTCTTCCTCGTGCCGCTGCTCCAGCAGCGCGGCCTCTACGGCGACTTCACGCAGCCCGCCCAAGCCGGCCTGGCGCTGCACCCGGCCTGGCTGCTGCACGCCTTGCTGCACAGCCTGCGCAACCGCGGCGCTGCAGGCCCTGGCGCCGACCCGCTGCCCGCCTTGCTGCAAGCCTGGGCGGGCACTCCGCGCCGGCCTCGCGGCCCCGTGCCCTGGCGCCCGTGGCTCACCACGCTGCAAAGGCAGTTGCAGGCCGATGCCGCAGCACGCCTGGTGCGACCTGAGCGTGGCGCCCTGGCCTGGCTCGTGCGCCGGCCCGGCTGGGTGCAACTGGGCGCCTCGCGCATCGACATCGGCTTCAGCCTCGACACCCACCCGTTGGCCATCCGCGCCGCCGGCCTGGACCGCGACCCGGGCTGGCTGCCCGCCGGCGGCCGCCACATCGCCTTCCACTTCGACAGCGCAGGCGCCGCCGCATGAACGCGCCGCTGCGCCATCCGCCGTGGTTCGAGACACTGCCGCCGAGCGCGCCGCAGCACTTTGCGCTGCAGTTCTTCTCGGCGCTGCTGGTGCTGCTGCAGCCGCTGCTGGCCGCGGCCGGCTCGGCCGCCGCGCTGCGCGAGCGGCTGCCGTTTCTGGGCGCCTACCTCGACGACATCGAGAGCACGCTGCAAGGCCATGCACTGACCGATGCGCTGCCGCCCTGGCGCGCGGCATTGGTGGCCTGGGAGGCGAGCTCACCCCCGACGCTGCCGCTGCGCCGCTTGATGGACCACCACGGCCTCGGCTCCGCCGACATCGGCCTGCTCGTGCTCTGCGGCCTGGCCGAAGAAGACCCGCGCCTGGCCGCGCTGTGGGCGCTGCTGCAGGGCGAGGGCCACGAGACGCTGCAGCCGGCGCTCGCCGCCAGCCTCGACCTCGCGCTGCCCGGCAGCCCGCGCGCGGCGCTGGCCCGGCTGCAGGCGCTGGGCCTGCTCGCGGCTGGCGAGAGCCCGGCGCGCGGCTGGCAGGTGGAGCCCGCGCTGTGGCCCTGGGTGCGCGGCGACGAGCCGGCAACGAGTCCGTCGCCGCCCGTGCCGTGGCAATGGTGGGATGCGGCCTCGGCGCCGGCCCTCGATGCACTGGTGCTGCCCCCAGCGCTGCAAGCCGAAGCGCAGGCGCTGGCGCAGGCCTGGCGCGCCGCGGGCCCCACGCCGCTGGTGCTGCGCGGCCGGCGGGGCAGCGGCCGACGCAGCCTGCTGCGGGCGCTGGCGCGCGAGGCCGGCCTGGCGGTGATCGAGGCCTCGGCCGAGGCGGCCAAGGCCAGCGCAAACGCCGCCCACTCGAACGCGCAGCTGGCCACCGCCGCGCTGCTGGGCGGTGCCGTGTGGATGCAGCGGGCCGATGAACCTGGTGCCGTCATCAGCGGAGTTTCCGGGCCTGCCGCGGCGCGGCCGGGTGCGTGGTTGCTGCCGCCGGGCGCTGCTGTGCCGGCCGGCTGGGCCGTGCTCGACCTGCCGATGCCGACGCCGGCACTGCGGCGTCAGCTCTGGCAGTGGGCCGGTGCCACGAGCGAGGTCCCGCCCGATGCCGATGACCTCGACATCGCGGCCCGCCACCGCCTGCCCGCCGGCACGCTGGTGAGCCTGGCGCGGGCTGCTGCGGCGGCCCAGGCCCAGCCCGGCCGGCCCTGGCGTGAGCGTGTGCAGCACGCCCTGGCCGCCCGCCATGGCGCCGGCCTGGGCTCGCTGGCCCGCCGCGAGCAGTTGTCCCCGGGGCTTGATGCCCGCGTGCTGGCGCTGCCCCCGGCTACGCGTGCCGACTGGCACACCTTGCTGTCGCGCTGCCGCCACCGCGAAGCCCTGGCCGATGCCGCCGGCCCCGCGCTGGCCGGCCTGGGCCCGGGTGTGCGCGCCTTGTTCAAGGGCCCCAGCGGCACCGGCAAGACGCTGGCGGCGCGTGTGCTGGCGGCCGAGCTGGGCATGGCGCTGTACCGCATCGACCTCGGCGCCGTGGTCGACAAGTACATCGGCGAGACCGAAAAGCACCTCGAGCAGGTCTTCAGCGCGGCCGAGACGCTGGACGCGATGCTGCTGCTCGACGAGGGCGACGCGCTGCTGGCCCCGCGCACCGGCGTGGCCAGCGCCACCGACCGCTACGCCAACCTCGAGACCAACTACCTGCTGCAGCGCCTCGAGGCCTTCGAGGGCATCCTCGTCGTCACCAGCAACGCGGCCGAGCGCATCGACTCGGCCTTCCTGCGCCGGCTCGATGCTGTGCTCGACTTTCCGCTGCCGGGCGCGGCCGAGCGGCTGGCGCTGTGGCGGCTGCACCTGCCGGCCGCGCACCGGGTGGCGCCCGAGCGGCTGCAGCGCGTGGCGCAGCGCTGTGTGCTGGCCGGTGGGCAGATCCGCAACGTGGCGCTGCACGCCACGCTGCTGGGCCTGCAGGGCGGCGGGCCACCGGGTGCGCCCGAGCTCGACGCCGCGCTGGCCCGCGAGTACCGCCGTGCCGGCCAGGCGCTGCCGCCGGGCGCGGTGGATGCCGCAGCGGCTGCCGAAGGCGATTGATGGCCCTGGCGCTGCCCGCCCAACGGCCCACGGCAGCGCCCGTGGCCGCGGTGCCCTCGCCACTGCGCCGCAGCAGCGGGCAGGCGCTGGCGGCCCCCACGCGCCGCCGGCTCGAGCGCAGCTTCGGCACCTCGCTGGCCGCGGTGCGCGTGCACGCTGGCGTGGCCGACCGCCAACGCGTGACCGCGGCCGGTGCGCGCGCCTTGGCGCAGGGCAGCGACGTGTTTCTCGGCAAAGACGAAAGCGCCGACGACCTGCCGCTGATGGGCCACGAGCTCGCCCACGTGCTGCAGCAGCGCGGCACGCGCACCGCGCCGCAGGCGCTGGGATTTGCGCCGCGGGGCGGCGCGCTCGAAGCCGAGGCCGACCGCGCCGGCGCCGCCGTGGCCGCCGGCCAACCCGTGGCCGTGAGCGGCCGCGCCGACGGCCGCCCCCAGGGCAGCTGGCTGGGCGATGCGGCGCGGGCGGTGGGCTCGGCGGTGTCGGGCGCGGCCTCGGCCGTGGCCGGTGCCGTGGCCGATGTGGCCGGCGCCGCGATGGGCTTCATCCGCGACCACGCCCGGCAGATCCCCGGCTACGACCTGCTCGGCCTGGCGCTCGGCCGCGACCCGATCACCGGCGCGGCCATCGACCGCACGCCGGCGGCCGTGCTGCGTGCGCTGATCGGCCTGTGGCCGGCCGGCGGGCTGCTGCGTGACGCGCTCGACCGCCACGGCCTCATCGACCGCGTCGGCACCTGGTTGGGCCGGCAGATGGCCAGCCTGGCCCGCATCGCCGGGGGCGTGCTCGGCGGCCTGGAGCGCTTCGTCCGCGGCCTAGGGCCGGGCGACATCCTCAACCCCGGCGGCGTGTGGTCGCGGGCGCGCGCACTGGTGTTCGAGCCCGTGCAGCGGGCCTGGAACTTTGCGGCCGGCCTGGCTGCCGACGTGCTGGGCTTCATCCGCGACGCCGTGCTTGTGCCGCTGGCACGGCTGGCCGCAGGCACGCGCGGCTACCCGCTGCTGCGCGTCGTGCTGGGTCGCGACCCCCTCAGCGGCGAGGCCGTGGCGCGCACGCCCGAGGCGCTGATCGGCGGCTTCATGACGCTGATCGGCGAGCAGGAGCGCTGGCAGCAGCTGGTGGAGTCGCGCGCCGTGCCGCGGGCCTGGGCCTGGGTGCAGACGCAGCTGGGCGTGCTGGGCGGCTTCGTCGCGCAGATACCGGGTCTGCTGCGCCAGGCGTGGCAAAGCCTGTCGGTGCAGGACCTGCTCAACCTGCCGGGTGCCATCGGCCGCATGACGGCCCTGTTCGGTGGCTTCATCAGCCGCTTCGTCAGCTGGGCCGGGCAGGCCGTGCTGCAGCTGGTGCAGGCCATGTTCGAGGTGCTGGCGCCGGGCGCCATGCCGGTGCTGCAACGGGCGCGCTCGGTGCTGGGCACCATCTTCCGCGACCCGGTGCGTTTTGTCGGCAACCTGGTGCGCGCCGGCATCGCGGGCTTCCGGCAGTTCTTCAACAACATCCGCACGCACCTCGTGAACGGCCTCGTGGGCTGGCTCACCGGGGCGCTGGGTGGCGCCGGCCTCACGCTGCCGACCACCTGGGATCTGCGTGGCGTGCTCTCGCTGGTGATGCAGATCCTGGGTCTCACCTGGGCCAACGTGCGCGCGCGCCTGGTGCGCGCCACCAATGAGACGGTGGTCGCCGCGCTCGAGACCGGCTTCGAGCTCGTGGTGACGCTGGTGCGCGAGGGCCCGGTCGCGGCCTGGCGGCAGCTGGTGGAGCATCTGGGCAACCTGCGCGACATGGTGATGGGGCAGGTGCGTGACTGGGTCGCCCGCACCGTGGTGGGCCAGGCGGTGATGCGCATCGCCAGCATGCTCAACCCGGCGGGCGCCGTCATCCAGGCCATCATCGCCATTTACAACACGGTGATGTTCGTGCGCGAGCGGCTGCAGCAGATCGTGCAGGTGGCCGAGTCGTTCATCAACGGCATCGCGGCCATCGCCGCCGGCAACATCGGCGCCGCGGCCGACCGCGTGGAGCAGACCATGGGCCGGCTGGTGCCGGTGGTCATCAGCTTCCTGGCGCGGCTGCTCGGGCTGGGTGGCATCGGCGACACCATCCGCAACATCCTGGCCCGCGTGCGCGCGCCGGTCGAACGCTCGATCGACCGCGTGGTGGCCTGGATCGTCACGCAGGCGCGGCGCGTGGGCAGTGCGGCGGCCGGCGCGGCGCGTGGTGCCGTGGCGCGTGTCACGCAATGGTGGACGGCGCGGCGCCGCTTTCGAGCCGATGACGGTGAGCACAGCCTGTACATCGAAGGCACTGGGGCGCGCCGCCGGCTGATGATGGCGTCCACGCCCGCAGAGTTGCGCACACGCGTGCAGTCCGTGAACGCCACCGGCACGCGCGCCGCGAACAAGACCAACGCGCTGGCCATTCTCACGCGGCTGGAGACGGCGATGAACGCGGCCGCAGGCACTGGGCGTGCTGCGGCCGACGCCGGCGCGCGCATCGACAGCCTGATGGGTGAGCTCGCACGCGAGACAGGAGCACTGTTCACGGGTGGCGCCGCGGGGGCCTCGACGCAGCCGCTCTTCGGGCCGCTGTCGGCCGGCGGCTTTGGCAGCAGTGTCGGTGTCGAGCGGCTCACGGCGGCCCACACGGCCGGCAGCGAGCCTGGCGTCGGCGGTGGACATTGGGCCACGCTGGCCCGGCGCATGGATGGCGGCAGCACCTACTACGTGCGCGGCCACCTCCTCAACCACAACCTCGGCGGAACCGGGGCGAGCTGGCAGAACCTGACACCGCTGACGCAGGCCACCAACAACCGCAGCGCGGTCTCGATGCTGCATACCTTCGAGAACCGTGTGAAGAACGAGGTCGACTTCGAGAACCGTGTGAAGAACGAGGTCGACCGACCGGGAGCAGCAGTGAACCTCACGGTGCGCGTGACCTACGGTCGCCGTGCCCGCACGTCTGTGGTGGATGAACTGAAGGCCACGGGCGACAGCAGCGATTCGCTCATCGCCGACATCATCGACGCCGAACGCCATGTTCCGACCGTGGTGCACGGCGTGGCCCACCGAATCGCTGCCGACGGCCGCCGCACGGCGCTGGTGGAGGCCCGCATCAACAACCCCGTCGACACGAACGAGGACAGCTACTCGCTGGGCGGCCGCCCGCGCGTGACGATGAACCTCAACCGTGAGCCGCGCGGCGGGTTGCGGCGCCTGGTGGGCGTGACAGCCGCCGTGGCGGCGCGCATCGACACCGAGCGCACAGCGAATGCGATTCGCGACCGCGACGACTTCATGGCCCGGCCCGCGCTGGGCCCGGGGCTGTGGCACCAGCTGGTCAGCACCGCCGGCATCCGCGTGCGCTTTCGCTGAGCCACTCGATGCAGAAGGATGACGACTTCGCCGCCTGGCGCCACCGCCACGCCGGCGAGACCGTGCTCGTCGCCGGCTGCGGCGAGTCGCTCGCGCTGCTGCCGGCCAAGCCAAGCTGCACGGTGATCGGTGTCAACGACGTGGGCCGTGCCTGGCATCCGGACTACCTGGTGGTCGTCAACCCGGCCTCGCAGTTCGCCCCCGGCCGCTGGGCGGCGGTGCAGGCGACGCAGGCGCGCGCCGTGTTCACGCAGCTGGCCGAGCCGGGGCTGCCGGCGGCCGTGCCGGTGGTGCGCTTCAGGCTCGGCCAGCGGGCCGGCACCAACGACCCCGGGCCCGATGCCTTGCACTACACGCGCAACTCGCCCTACGTGGCGGTGCAGCTGGCGTTGCACCTGGGCGCCCGCCGCATCGGCCTGATCGGCGTGGACTTCACCGACCGGCACTTCTTCGCCGACACCGGGCCGCATGCGCTGGCGCGGCGGCTGCCGCAGATCGACGCCGAGTACGCGGCGCTGCACGACGCCTGTGCCGCGCGGGGCGTGACGCTCGTCAACCTGAGCCCGGTGAGCCGCTTGCAGGCCCTGCCCAAGTGGCGATGGGAGGACTTCATGCGTGATGCGGCCCCCGCGCCGGAAACGGCGCCCGATCCGGCTCCACTGCCGCCGCGCCGCTCGCGCCCCACACGGGTGCTGTTCGTGCAGTACCGCTTCCTGTCGTGCGGCGAGGTCTTCGTCGACGGCCTGGCCCGCGCCGCCACCACGCTGGGCCTCGATCACCGCAGCCTGTACTGGGACGACCCCGGCCTCGAGGCCGAGCTGCAGCGCTTCGAGCCCGACCTGCTGCTCGCCGTGCACGGCCGCCGCTTCGCGCCGCGCTGGGCGGCCTGGCGCGCGCGCTTCCCGCGCGTGAAGAGCGCGGTCTGGCTGGTCGACGAGCCGTACGAGGTGGACGACACCGCGGCCTGGTCGCAGCACTTCGACGCGCAGTTCCTGAACGACCCGGCGACGCTGCGGCGCCATCCGAACGCCCATGCGCTGCCCACCTGCCACGACCCGCAGGTGCACCACGCGCAGGGCGTGGCCACGCGACCGCACGGCGTGGTCTTCGTCGGCGGCGCCAACCCGGCGCGCGAGGCCGTGCTGCTGGCGCTGGAGGAGGCCGGCCTGCTCGACGTGCTCATCGGCGGCCCCTGGCGCGCGCCGGCGCTGCGCGCGCGGGCGGCGGCCGCCACGGTGCCGGCCACGCAGACGGCCGGGCTGTATCGCCGCGCCCGCATCGTGCTCAACGTGTTCCGCGAGGTTCACCATTTCAACCGTCAGTCCGAGCCTGCGACGGCGATGAACCCCCGCATCCACGAGGCGCTGGCCTGCGGCGCGCTCGTCATCAGCGAGCCGCGCGACGAGATCACGGCGCGCCTGCCCGAGCTGCCCACCTTCACGACGCCGGCCGAGGCCGTGGCGCAGGTGCGTCGCTGGTCAGCCGATCCCGCCGCGGCGGCGGCTTTGCAGCGCGGTTGTGCCGAACGCCTGGCGGGCGAGCACTACGCGGCGCGGCTGGGCACCGTGCTGCGGGCGCTCGGCCTGGGTGCGTCGGTGTCGGCCGAGGCAGCGCCGCTGCCGAACCCGGCGCCGACCCCGGCGCCGAACCCGGCGCCGAACCTGGCGCCATGGGCCCCCGAGGGCTGGCTTGCCGACGCCGCCGTGGCCACCGAGCAAGGCGCCCAGGGCGCGTGGCGTCTGTGGCACGCAGCAGCGGCCGGGCCGGCGGCCGAACGCGGTCTGCGCCGCACGGCGGCCGCCGATGCCGAGCTGTGCATCGAGGTGCGCCGCGAGCCCGGTGCCACCCTGGTGGCCAAGGTGCGCGCGCAGCAGGGGGGCGATGCGCGGGCCGACTCCTATCACCTGCTGGCGCGTGACGGCGAGGCCTACCTCGCGCGCCAGCGCCAGGTGCTGCACCGGCTGCCGGTGCTGGCCGCCGGCCGCTGGTATGCGCTGCGCCTGCGCGCCCAGGGCGCGGCGCTGTCGGTGTGGATCGATGGCCAGCTGGTGGCCATGGCGCACGATGCACGTTTGACGCAGGGCCACGCCTTTGTCGGCGTGCAGGGCGGGGCGCTGGAACTGCGGGCGCTGGAGCTGCAGCCGCTCGCCGCGGGAGCCGATGCAACCGGCGGCTTGGCCGCCCCGAACGCCGCCGATGGCGCCATCGGGCACCTGGCGATCGCCTGCCCGCCGCCCCGCCTGAGCATCGTCACCACGGTCTACGACCGCGTCGACTGCCTGGCCCGCTGCATCGACTCCGTGCAGGCGCTGCACGAGGCCGACTGGGAGCACCTGATCGTCTGCGACGCCGCGCCGCCCGCCGTGGTGAACCGCATCGAGCAACTGGTGCGCCGCAGCGCCGACCCGCGCCGCGGCTTCTGGTGCCTCGACCGCCGGCACAACGACTGGGGCATCGCACCGGCGGCGGCCGGGCTGCGCCGCAGCCGCGGGCGCTACCTGGCTTTCCTGTCCGACGACAACGGCTACCACCCCGACCACTTCGCGCCGCTGATCGACCGCCTGGAGCGCCGGCCCGAGCTGGGCTTCGTGTACAGCTCCTGCCACTACGCCGGCCGGCGCGTGCTGCGCCACCCGGTGCCGGCGCCGGCGCGCATCGACCTGGGCCAGCCGCTGTTCCGGCGCGAGCTGTTCAGGCACCACCTGGGCGACACCCTGCCGTTTGCCGAGATGGCCTGGGACTGGCGGATGATCGAGCGGCTGCTGCAGGCCGGCGTGCGCTGGGAACACATCGACCAGGCCAGCTTCGTCTTCCGCCTCGCTGAGTACCCGCAGTGGTGGGCGCAGGGCCAGCTCGCGCGCGCTGCTGCGGATTGAACCGCGCAGGCCCGGCTAGGGTGCCAGCGCGGCGCTGAGCGCGCTCGACGACTCGGCGCTGATGGCGGCCAGCCAGCAGCCGGTGGACGCGCTGCACCACTGCACCCGGTCGCGGCCCAGCTGCAGCCACACGACAGCCTCACCTTCGCGCCACAGCGACACGGCCCGTGCGTCGGCCAGCGTGGCGCCCGGGGGCGAGGCTTCGGTCCAGACCGGCGTGGCGGCGGCCAGGGCCTGCAGCCAGCCCGCGGGCAAAGGGCGGGGCACGGCATCGGGCGTGGGGGCCGACCAGGCGCTGGCGCTGTCGGCCGCGATCGGTGTGGCCGCGGCCGGCGCGGCCCCGGCCAGTGCGTGGGCCAAAGAGGGGCCCGAGGAGCCCAAGGAGGGGGCCGCACGTGCCGGAGCCGCCAGGGCGCGGCGCTCCTGCAGGCGCTGCTCGCTGCGAGCCGCGGCCTCGTCGGCCACGCCGGGCCGCCACGACCGCAGGCGTGCGGGCTCGGGTTCTGGCACGGCCGCCTGCGCGGGGCTGGCAAGCCGTTCGGGCGCGGGTGGTGCAGGCGGTGCTGGCGGTGCTGGCGCCATCACGGCTGCCGCCGCGGGCGGGGGTGCCGCGGCTGGGGGCGACTCGGCCGCTGCAGCGACGGCCCGGGCCGGCTCAGGTGTGGCGGGCGCCCGGGCTTGTTCGCCCGCATCAGCGCTTGCAACGGGTGGCGCCGCCCGCCGCTCGGGGGCTGGTGCTGCCGCCGGTGGGCCGGCTGATGTCGACACGGGCGCTGTGGCCGGCGCTGTTGGCGCCGCGGCCTCGGCCTCCGACGCGACTTCGCTCGGCGCCACCGCCGGCGGCAGCGCGTCGCGCTGCACCCACAAGACGCCGCTGACCAGCAACACCGCGGCCAGCGAGCCCGCGCCGGCCCAGGGCACGGCAAGCCACCGCGGCAACCAGCCCGGCCGTGCCTGCGCGGGCGGCGCCGCCTGGCGCGCGGCCGCCAGGATGCGGGCGCTGATCAAGGGGGGCGCGCGCTCGTGCTGATCGGGCGCGTGGCGCAGCGCGGCGCGCAGGTGCGCGTCGATGGCGTCACCGGGCCTGTCGGGTGGCAGGTTCATCGGCGCGGCTCCGTCAGGCCGGTGGCCGGCAGGTAGGCGCCCATGCAGGTGCGCAGCTTGCTCATCGCGTAGCGCAGCCGCGTCTTCGCCGTCTCGAAGCCGCAGCCGAGCGCGCGCGCCAGCTCGTCCACCGCCAGGCCGTCTTCGTGATGCAGCAGGAAGGCCGCCTTCTGCGGCAAGGGCAGTTGCTCCAGGCAGTCCAGCAGGCGCTGGCCGGCGGCGCGCCAGAAGGCCTGCTCCTCGGGGGCTGCTGCACTGTCGGCGGCGCCGGGCCACTGCGCCCACGGGGTGTCGGTGGGCTCCCAGGGGGCCTCGTCGTCGTCCACCGGCGCCTGCAGTTCGCGGCCGGCCACGCGCAGACGGTCGACGGCGCGGTGGTGGGCGATGGTGAACAGCCAGGTGCGGAAGCGGGCGCCGGCCGCATGGTCGTCGCGCCACTGCTGCCGGGCCTGGATGGCGCGCATCCAGGTGTCCTGGAACACCTCGTCGGCTTCGCGCGCGGCCTCGCGGCCGAGCAGCCGCCGCACGAAGCGGTACAGCGCGGCCTCGTGGCGCGCGTACAGGCGTTCGAAGGCGCGTGTGTCGCCGGCAGCGAAGGCCGCCAGCAGCGCGGCGTCGCTGTCGCGGGCGGGCGCGGCGGCGTCGCGATCGGAGGAGGGCAGGGCCAGGGCGGGCGGCAGGCGCATCGGGGGCGGCAGGGAGCTCGGGCAGTGTGCCATCCGCGTTCTACGCAGCGGCAGGGCGAACGGGGTGAAGCCGTGGCGATCAGGCCCGTCCCCCGGATGAGGGGCAGCCCCGGTCACCCCGCAGCCGGGCGCCGGCCGTATCAGCTGCATCCGCCACCAAAGGAGCGCCCGATGGACCCGAAGCCGAACGCCTTGTCGAACCCTCTGCGTGGGCGCCTGCCGCTGCGCCTGCTGGCCGCGGCGCTGGCGGGGGCGCTGGCCGCACCCGCCGTGCCGGCGCACGACTGGCCGTCGCCGGCTTCGCCGCCGTCGCGCGCGTTGCCGCCGCCGGCGCCGGCGCAGCCCGAGCCCTGGCCCGGCCTGATCTGGCCCGGGCTGCAAGCCGGCATGCCGCCGGCGCCTACGGCCGCCGACTGCAAGCGGCCGCCCGAGCGCTTCGTGCTGAGCGACCGGTCTGCCGGCGCGCAGAGTGCCGTCGCGGCAGCCGACGACGTTGAGCATCCCGCCGACGAGCGCATGCGGTCGTGGCGCCCGGGCGCGGCCGCTGCGGGCGCAGCCCTGTCCGCCGCGCCGGCGCTGGCTCGCGAAAGCCGCCTGGCCGAGGCCGTCGCCGCACCCCCTGCGGCCATGCTGGCTGCGCCCGCGCCGGCCGACAAGGCGGCGCCGAGCCGGCGCGCCGCCACCGAGCCCGTCACTGCCGGGGTCGTCGACGACAACGCCGACTTCGGCGCCTTCGGCGAGTTCCTGCGCCGCCACGCGCAGGTGCCGCAGCGCCCCTGGCACATCGATCAGCGGGTGCGCCTGGACGTGCGCGACGCGCGCGGCCGCCCCGTGCCCGACGCCCACGTCGAGGTGTTCTCGCGCGGCGTGCCGCAAGCGCTGGTGGCTCGCACCGACGCCCGCGGCCTGGCCTGGCTGATGCCGCAGGCCGATGTCGCCGGCTCGGTGTTCGAGGTGCGCGTGAGCCACGGCCGCAACGCGCAGACCGTGCGCTGGCAGCGCGGCCAGCGCGATGCGCTGCAGGTGCGCCTGGACAGCGCCGCGCCGGCGCGGGCGCGGCTCGACCTCGTCTTCGCCATCGACGCCACGGGTTCGATGGCCGACGAGATCGCCAAGCTCAAGCACTCGATGCGCGAGGTGGCCGACCGCATCGCGGCGCTGCCCCAGGCGCCCGATCTGTGCTTCGGCCTCGTGGCCTACCGCGACCGGGGCGATGCCTTCTTCGTGCGCGGCGCCGACCTCACGCACGACCTCGGCGCCTTCCAGGCCGAGCTTGCGGCGCTGCAGGCCGGCGGCGGTGGCGACTACCCCGAGGCCATGGCTGAAGCGCTGCACACGGCGGTGCACCGGCTGGCCTGGCGCGGCGAAGGCACGGCGCGGCTGGTGGTGCTGCTGGCCGACGCGCCGCCGCAGCGCCGCGCTGCCGGCCCGCACATCGACCACGAGGCGCGTGCCGCGCTGGCCCGCGGCATCAAGATCGTGTCGGTGGGCGCCAGCGGGCTCGACCGCGAAGGCGAACTCGCGATGCGCCTGGCCGCCCAGGCCACCGGCGGCCGCTTTGTCTTCCTCACGTACGCCAATCGGCACGACCCGAGCAGCGGCCCGGGCCGCGAGACCGTGCACGACGTGCGCGACTACTCGGTGGAGACGCTGGACAAGCTGATCGTGCGCTTGGTGAGCGAGGAACTGGCGGGCTGGCCGGCGCCGTGACAGCAGCTCCAGCCGCCGCGAGCCGGCACGTTGGAGACTGACCCCCGAAAGGAGGGGTGCCGCAGTCGCCAACAATGGCCGCATGACGACGCCCGACTTCGCCACTGTCGAGCGCTGGCTCGACCAGGGCCTGTACCTGCAGGTTCACCCTCATCTCGACCGCCTGGCGGCCAGTCCGCTGCCCGGGGAGCGCCTGCAGGCCGTGCGCGCGCTTCGCTACCTGGGCGCCGACCGCGCCGGCGAGGCGCTGCTGGTGCGCACCGGCCGGCGCTTCGTGCACGACGGCGCTGCAGTGGCCGCGCACTGGCGTGGCACGTTGTCGCGGCGCGGGCCCTACCTGGCCGGCGAGCTGATGCGCCGCCTGCCCATGCCGGCCTGCGCCGACGCTGCGGCGCGCGCCGAGGGCGAATCGACGCGCATGCGTTTGGCCGCTGCGGTGCGCGACTTCGACGCCATGCGCCACCATCGCGGCGCTGTCCGCGCGCTAGACGACAGCCAGCCCTGGCTGTGGATGGAATGGGCCTACAGCTGCCTCGATGCCGACCGTCCCGACGAGGCCATCGAGGCCACCGCGCAGGCGCTGGCGCTGCAGCCCGGCTTCCGCGCGGCGTTGATGATGCAGGCCACCTTGCACGAGCAGGCCGGCCGCACGGCCGAGGCCTGTGCGCTGCTTCACCAGGCCCTGGCCGAGCGCGAGTGCGCGGCCTTTGGCCAGCAGCTCTGGCCCTGGCTCATGGAGGCAGGCGACTTCGTCGGCGCCGACGCGGTGCTCGACCGCATCGAGGCGCTCTGGCCACGCGCCGATGCAGGTGCGCGCGGCTGGCTCGCGGCCCGGCGGGCCGACGTGGCCTCACGCGCGGGCGACCTGGCCCGCGCCCGCGATGCAGCGGCCCGCGTGCCCGGCACCGGGTTCTACTCGCGTCTGGCCGAGCGACTGGGCACAGCCCCGATCGAGCCCGTTCCCCCGCGCACCATGCTGCCCGTGCCCTTTGTGCGCCAGAACTGGATGACCTGCGCGCCGGCCACGCTGACCGCGCTGTCGTCGTTCTGGGGCCGGCCCGTTGACCACCTCGAGGTTGCCGAGGCCATCTGCTACGACGGCACCGCGCATGCGTCGGAGCGCCAGTGGGCGCTCGACGCCGGCTGGATCGTGCGTGAATTCACCGCCGACGCGGCCATCACTACGGCGCTGGTCGAGGCCGGCGTGCCCTTCACCGTCACCACCTCCGAGGTGGCCAGCGCGCACCTGCAGGCCGTGATCGGCGTGGACCGTCTGCGCCAGACGTTGATCGTGCGCGACCCCACCGAGCCCAGCCCGGTGGAGTACGAGATGGGTCCGTTCTTCGAGCGCTACCGAGCTACCGGCCCTCGCGCGATGCTGCTGCTGCCGCCGCAAGAGGCCGGCCGGCTCGGGGGCCTGGTGCTGCCCGATGTCGATGCCTGGGATGTCTACTTCGCCGTGATGGCTGCTCTGTCGCGCCACGACCGCGACGCCGCGCAGGCCGCAGTGGCCACCGGTGCCGCCGCGCGGCCCGGGCACTGGCTGCAGCGCCGCACCGAGCGCGCGCTGGCGCTGTACGACGGCGACGAGCCCGCCATCCTGGCGGCCACCGAGCAGCTGCTGGCGCTGTTCCCCGACGACGGCCACCTGCGGCTGAGCAAGGCGGCGTCGCTGTGGGCCATCGGCGGCCGTGAGCAGCACCGCGAGTGGCTGGCCGCCAGCGCGCAGGGCCCCTGGCCCGACTCGTTGACACGCGTGCGCCTGGCGGACCGGCTGATCGAAGACGAGCGCCGGCTGCCCGAGGCGGCGTCGCTGCTGCGGCGGGTGCTGTGGCGCTCGCCTGCGCTGCCCGAGGCCTGGTCGACCTGGGCCGACATCGTCTGGCGTCAGGGCGACCGCGCCGCCGCGCTGCAGCGCTACCGGGCGGCCGCCACGCTGCGCGCCACCAGCGAAGGCGATGCCGCCACCTACGCGCGCGCCTTGCGGATGGACGGCGACCGCGACGCTGCCGTCGCCCACCTGCAGCGGCGAGTCGAGCTTCTGGGCGCGCAGTCCGGCGAGCCCGTGCAGACCTTGTTCGACGAACTGGAGGCGCAGGATCGCGCGGCCGAGGGTTTCGACGCACTGGCCGAAGCGCGCCGCCGCCGACCGGCTGACGGCGCGCTGGCGGTGTTCAGCGTCGACGCCGAGCTGCGCTACGGCCGGCTCGACGAGGCGCGCGCAGTGCTGGCCGGTGTGGCGGCCGGCGCGGCATCGCAGGCGGCGATCTTGCGCGCGCGCTCGCGCCTGGCCGAGGCCGAGGGCGACATCGCCGAGGCCCAGCGCCGCGCCCGCGAGGCCGTGGCGCTGTCGCCGCTGAACCTGGACCTGTGGCGCCAGCTGCTGCGGCAGATCGACCGGTTGCAGGGCCGCGAGGCCGTGATTGCCGAGTTGCAACAGGCCCTGCACCGCTTCCCACGTTTCGTGGGTCTGCAGCGGCTGCTGTACGACTGGCTGCCGCGGGGCGATGCGCGTGAGCTGGCACAGCTCGACGCGCTGGCGGCGCTGCACCCCGGCGACGCCTGGACGCAGCGCGAGCGCGCGCTGGTGCTGACGCAGGCCCGCCGCTTCGACGAGGCCCTGGCCGCCGCCACGCAGGCCGTGGCGGTGTCACCGGGCCACGCGGCCAGCCATGCGGTGCTGGGCAGCGTGACGCTGGAGCGCGACGGCTACGACGCCGCCCGGCCGCACCTCGAGCGTGCGGTGGCGCTGGACGTCGATCACGACTACGCGCTGCGCACACTGGTGTCGGCGGCGCCCGATGCGGCGCGGGCGCAGTCCGCGCTGGGCTTCATCGCCAGGGAGTTGGCGCGCCAGCCCACGCAGGGCGACGTGCTGCTCACCTACCAGGCCTGGGCACAGGATCACCTGTCGCACGCCGAGCTGCTGCAGTCGGTGGGCGCGCTGCAGGCTGCCCGTCCACAACTGTGGCAAGGCTGGGTGGCGCTGGCGCGCACGCTGGCCGCCGGTGACGCCCCCGAGGTGGCGCGTGCCGAGCAGCTGCTGGCCGATGCCGTGCGGCGTTTTCCGACCGTGGCACAGGTGGCGCTGGACCACGCGCTGCGCCTGGCCCAGCTGCTGCGGCGCGAAGAGGCGCGCCGCGCACTCGAACCGGCGCTCACGCTCAGCCCAAGCTGGAACCGCGCGGTGCGGCTCATGGTCGACCTCATCGACGAGACCGACGACGACTGGCCGCGCGCCGAGCGTGTGCTGCAGCGCGCGCTGGCGCTCGCGCCGGCCGACGCCGATCTGCGCAGTCTGCTGGGCTGGGTGCTGGAGCAGGCCGGCCGCCATGACGAGGCGCTGGCGGTGCTGGAGGAGTCGCTCGCACAGGACGCCGAGCCCGAGTGGGCGTGGAAGACGGCCGAGCGCTGTGCCGACGCACTGCGGCAGCCGCACCGCTTTGTCGCGCTCATCGATGCGGTCGCGCGGCAGCGTCCGGCCGACCCCTGGCCGCGCATCGTGCGCGCGCGGCAGACCAGCGACCACGCCGAGGCGCTGGCCGCTTCTGAGGAGGCGCTGCAGCTGAACCCGCGCCTGGTGGCGGCTTGGCACGAGCGCTTCCGCCGCCTGCTCGACCTGCAGCGCGGGGCCGAGGTGCAGCAGCGCGCCAGCCAGCTGCCCTGGCCCGACGGCGGACCTGCCGAGCTGCGGGCCTACGCGGCGCAAGCGCAGCGGGCGGCGGGCGAGTCGGCCGCAGCCAAGTCCGCGCTGCAGGTGCTGCTGAAGGACGCGCCGCACGAACATGGCCTGTGGCTGCTTCTGGCCGACTGGCACGACCAGGACGACGAGCACGAGGCCTACGTGAGCGCTGCGCGCGAGATGGTGCGCCTGACCCCGAACGACGCGCGCTCGCAGGTGTACTTGGGCCATGCGCTGGCCAAGCTCGAGCGCCACACCGACGCGCTGGAGCCACTGCAACGTGCCTTGGCGCTCGCGCCCGGTCACCGCTTTGCCGGCCTGCAGCTGGCCGACAGCGCCATCGCCAGCGGCCAGCCGGCGCTGGCCGAGCAGGCGCTGGAGGCGCTGTGGCCGCACAGCGGCACATTCGACATCGCGGCGCGCGGCTGCCGCGTCGCCGCGCGACAGGCCGACCGCGAGGCGCTGCGCCGCTGGTTCGCCCGGGCACTGGCCAGCACCGAGCACGAATCCGAGCGCAGCCGCGAGCTCGTGCTCGAACTGCGCCGCGAAGGCCTGGCAGGCGAACTTGAGCCCCTGCAGCGGGCGGCGCTGCAGGCGGGCCGCTGTGCGCTGGGCGCCGGCGTTTTGTGGTTCGAAGGCCGTGCCGAGGGCCAGCGCCGCGCCCTGGTGCTGGACGAGGCCGAGGTGCTGATGCGTAACAGCGAAGGCGCCGCCGCGCCCCGCGCGCTGCTGCATTGGCTGGTGCGGGTGCGCGACCTGGGCAACCTGCGCAGCGTGCTGGCCACTTGGCGCGAGCGCTACCGCGGCGACGACAGCCTGTGGGGCGACGCCGCCTGGGCCTGGCTGCAATTGGGCGAGGCCGCCGACGTCACACGCTGGCTCGAGGACTGGCGCGAGCGGCCGTCGACGCCGGTCTGGGTGCTGACCAACCTGTGCGTGGCGCTGGCGACCGAGGCGCGCTACGACTCGCTGGGAGAGGCCAGCGCCGCCGCGCTGTGCCAGAGTCCCTTCGACATCGACGCGCAGCTCTGGCAGGCCGTGGCAGCGGCCACGCAAGGCGACCGCGCCGGCGTGCGTGACGCCGTGCAGGCGCTGGAGCGGCAGCCGCTCGAACCCTGGATGAAGCCTCTGATGCGCGGTTTGCGCGCGTGGCTCTCGCTGGTGTGGGATGCCGACCGTGCTGCGGCGCGCCAGGGCCTGGTCGAGGCCCGGGCGCTGGCAGGGCGCGACGCGGTGGCGCGGCGATTCCTGGCCTGGCTGATGGTGCAAATCTGGCAGGACCGGCTGCCGCGCTGGCTGCTGGGCTTGATGCAACGGCTCTACGCCCGGTAGAGGCTCCTGCCGAGTGTTCTATACTCGCGGGCTTTCGCCGGTGTAGCTCAGTTGGTAGAGCAGCGCATTCGTAATGCGAAGGTCGGGAGTTCGACTCTCTTCACCGGCACCAATCTCTCTGGGCTCTCAACCCGTCCAGTGCGCTTCGAAGCCCGGCCCGTGCCGGGCTTCGTCGTTTTCGGCTGTGGCGTGAGTGCTGCCTAGAATCCGGCGATGCGCATCCTCATCGCCAACGACGACGGTTACCTCGCCCCCGGCATCGCCGCCCTCGTGCGGGCCTGCGAGGGCCTGGGCCACATCGAGGTCTACGCGCCGGAGCAAAACGCCAGCGGCACCAGCAACGCGCTCACGCTGACGCGGCCGCTGTCCATCTTCCAGGCCAAGGTCGACGGCGTGCGGGGCTTCAACGTCGTCAACGGCACGCCGTCGGACTGCGTGCACGTCGCGCTCACCGGTGTGCTGGGCTACAAGCCCGACCTCGTGCTCTCGGGCATCAACAACGGCGCCAACATGGGCGACGACACGCTGTATTCCGGCACCGTGGCGGCCGCGATGGAGGGCTTCCTGTTCGGCGTGCCCGCGATTGCCTTTTCCCAAGGCGAGAAGGGCTGGGGCCACCTCGACGCGGCAGCGGCAGCGGCGCGCGCCATCGTCGACGATGTCATCGCCTCGGGCGCCCTCGAGCGCGCCCGCGAGCAGGGACCGTTCCTGCTGAACGTGAACCTGCCGAACCGGCCCGATGTCGGCACTCGGCCGCGCCGTGTCACGCGGCTCGGCCGGCGTCATGCCAGCGAACCCGTGATCCGCCAGACCAACCCGCGTGGCGACGCCATCTACTGGATCGGCCCCGCGGGCGACGCGCGCGAGGCGGGCGAGGGCACCGACTTCCATGCCGTGGCCGAAGGTTGTGTGTCGATCACGCCGCTGCAGGTGGACCTCACGGACCACGGCGCGCGCGGCGACTGGGCCAGCCGCCTGGCGGCCCCGGCATGAGCCGTTCGCCGGCGCCGCCCGCGCGGTTCCCCCTGGGCCTCGACCGGATGCAGCCGCGCGGTGCCGCTCCGAAGCCCGGCACCGACACCCTGTTGCGCCCGCAACGCCCGTTGCAGCAGGCGGCCGTCGACCAATCCCGACAGAGTGCGCCCAGCGGCCTGGGCCTGGACTCCGCCGCCGTGCGCCATCGCATGGTGCAGCGGCTTCGTGATGGCGGCCTGCGCTGTGAACCGGTGCTTCAGGCCCTGGCGGCGGTGGAACGCCACCGGTTCGTCGACAGCGCGCTGGCGCCGCAGGCTTACGAAGACACGAGTCTGCCGATCGGCCTGTCGCAGACGATCAGCAAACCCTCGGTCGTGGGCTGGATGCTGGCGCTGTTGTTCGACAGCGCGTCGGCCCAGGGCCGCGGGCACCTGGGCCGTGTGCTCGAGATCGGCACCGGCTGCGGCTACCAGGCGGCGCTGCTGATGCAGGTGTCCCGCAGCCTCGTCAGCATCGAACGGCTGCAGCCCCTGCACGAGAAGGCGGCCGCGAACCTGGCCGATCTGCGGCGGGGAAGTGACCTGCGCCTCGTCTTCGGCGACGGCATGCTGGGGCATGCGCCGCGGGCTCCCTATGACAGCATCATCGCGGCGGCAGGCGGCGAGCAGCTGCCCGCCGCCTGGCTGTCCCAGCTCGCCCCGGGCGGCCGGCTGGTGGCCCCGGTGCAGCGTGGTGGCGGGCAGCGCCTGGTGGTCGTGGACCATGCGCCGCAAGGGCTGGTTTCCCACGAGCTCGAGGCGGTTCAGTTCGTCCCTCTAAAATCCGGCGTTGCATGATGGGCTGCCACCGTTTCTCGCCGAACCCCTCTCGATCCTCGCCGGGCGCCGGGGCCGCCGTGCGCCTGGGTGGCCTGTGGCTGCTGTCGGCCGTGGTGGTGATGGCCGGTTGTGCAAGCCCCGACCACCGCGCGCCGGTCGAGGACCGCAGCGGCAGTGTGCGCCCGGTTCCGTCGCAGCCCCTGCCTGGGGGCGCCTCGACGCCAGCGCCGTCCGCGGCGGCCGCCACCACGGCGCCCGTGCCCGCGCCCGCGGAGCCCGTCCGCCTGCTCCCCGGCGCCGAGAACGCGGGCAAACCGGGCTACTACACCGTCAAGCGCGGCGACACGCTCTACAACATCGGCCTCGAAAACGGGCAGGGCTACCGCGACATCGCGCGTTGGAACGGCCTGGACAACCCCAACCTCATCGAAGTCGGGCAGGTGCTGCGCGTGGTGCCCCCCGCATCCGAGGCCCAGGCCGCGACCACCAGGCCTGTGGGCGCTGGCGGGCGGGTGGACGTGCGCCCGCTGCCGACGGCGCCGGTGTCCTCTGGGGCGGCTGCACTGCCGGCCGTGACGGCCGACGCGGCTGCTGCGCCCGCCGCGCCAGCCACACCGTCGGCCGTGGCCGAGGGTGAAGACGGCGTGTCCTGGTCGTGGCCTTCCGGCGGGCCGGTGGTGGCCGCCTTCGAAGAGAACAAGACCAAGGGCCTCGCCATCAGCGGCAAGGCCGGTGATCCGGTGCTCGCCGCCGCCGACGGCCGCGTGGTCTACGCCGGCTCGGGCTTGCGCGGCTATGGCAACCTGGTCATCGTCAAGCACAACGCCTTGCTCCTGAGTGCCTACGCGCACAACCAGACGCTGCTGGTGAAGGAAGACCAGGTCGTGCGCCGCGGCCAGAAGATTGCCGAGATGGGCAGCACCGACGCCGAGCGCGTGCAGCTGCACTTCGAGATCCGCCGCCAGGGCAAGCCGATCGACCCGGCGCGCCTGTTGCCTGCTCGCTGAGCCCGTGACGGGCGGCGAAGACTGGCTCGAGGTCGAGTCACTCGACCTCGAGGCGCAAGGCGTGGCCCGCCGCGCCGACGGCAAGGTGGTGTTCGTCGAAGGTGCCTTGCCGGGCGAACGCGTGCAGGTGCAGGTGTCGCGCAAGAAGAACGCCTGGGAACAGGGGCCGATGTCGGCCCTGGCGCGAGAAAGCGCCCAGCGTGTGCGCCCGGGCTGCCCGCACTTCGGCCTGCACGCAGGCGCGTGTGGCGGCTGCAAGATGCAGCACCTGCACCCCGCGGCCCAGGTGGCGGTGAAGGGCCGGGTGCTCGAAGACAACCTGCAGCACCTGGCCAAGGTGCGCCCCGAAAGGCTGCTGCGCGCCATCCACGGCCCGGCCTGGGGCTACCGCTACCGGGCGCGCCTGTCGGTGCGTTTCGTGGCCAAGAAGAACACCGTGCTCATCGGCTTTCACGAGCGCAAGAGCCGCTACGTGGCCGACATGCAGGTCTGCCCCGTGCTGCAGCCCGCGGTGAGCGCGATGCTGATGCCGCTGCGCGAGCTGATCGGTGCCATGGATCAACGCGACCGGCTGCCGCAGATCGAGCTCGCCGCGGGCGATGCCGTCGTGGCGCTGGTGCTGCGCCACCTGGAGCCGCTGTCGGCCGCCGATGCCGAACGCCTGCGCGCGTTTGGCCGCGAACACGGCGTGCAGTGGTGGCTGCAGCCGGGCGGCCCGGACACCGTGCACGTGCTCGATGACGGGGGCCCACAACTGGATTACGCGCTGCCGGAGTTCGGCGTGACGATGCCGTTCAAGCCGACCGACTTCACGCAGGTCAACCCGCAGATCAACCGCGTGCTCGTGCAGCGTGCGCTGCGGCTGCTGGCCGTGGAGCCGCGCCACCGTGTGATCGACTGGTTCTGCGGCCTGGGCAACTTCACCCTGCCGCTGGCCACGCAGGCGCGCGAGGTGCTCGGGCTCGAGGGCAGCGCGGCGCTGGTGCAGCGCGCGCGCGACAACGCCCGTGCCAACGGCTTGGCCGCGCGCACGCGCTTCGAGGCGCAGAACCTGTTCGAGATCGGCCCCGCCGATCTGCAGCGCCACGGCGAGGCCGAGCGCTGGCTGATCGACCCGCCGCGCGAAGGCGCGTTTGCGCTGGCCAAGGCCGTTGCCGACGTGCACGCCGCGGGCGGCTGGCGGCTGCCGGAGCGCATCGTCTACGTCAGCTGCAACCCCGCGACGCTGGCGCGTGACGCCGGGCTGCTGGTGCACCAGGGCGGCTACCGCTGCACGGCCGCCGGCGTGGTGAACATGTTCCCGCACACGGCCCACGTGGAGAGCATCGCCGTCTTCGACCGGGCCTGAAACGACAACGGGGCCCGAAGGCCCCGTGTCAGGCTTGCCGAGGTGTCGCTCAGTCGTTGCTGCTGCCGGCGATGCCGAACAGGGCCAGCAGGCTCTGGAACACGTTGTAGATGCTCAGGTACACACCCAGCGTGGCGGTGATGTAGTTGGTTTCTTCGCCGTCCTGCACGCGCTTCAGGTCGTAGAGGATGAAGAACGAGAAGATGCCGATCGCGGCCACCGCGAGCGTGATCATCAGCGCGCTGCTCTGGATGAAGAAGTTGGCGATGCCCGCCACCAGCAGCAGGATGACGCCGATGAACATGAATTTGGCCATGTTCGTCAGGTCGCGCTTGACGATGCTCGACATCGTGGCCATGCCCAGGAAGATGGCGCCGGTGCCGGCAAAGGCCATCATCACGAGGCTGGTGCCGTTGTTCATGCCCAGCACGACGGCCAGCATGCGCGACAGCATGATGCCCATGAAGAACGTGAAGCCGAGCAGGATGGGCACACCGGCCGCCGAGTTCTTGAACTTCTCGATGGCGAACATGAAGCCGAACGCGCCGGCCAGGAACACGATCAGGCCGATGCCCGGCGTGAGGATGCGGTTGATGCCGATGGCCATGCCGACCCAGGCGCCCAGGACGGTGGGCACCATCGACAGGGCCAAGAGCCAGTACGTGTTGCGCAGGACGCGGTTGCGTTGCGCCGCGAGCGCGCCGCCGCCGGCCAGGCCAGGGAAATTCTGCACGCCTTGGTTCATGGTATCGACCTCCGAGAGTGGAATGGCCACTGGGCCACGTGCGCGAATTCTAGGGCGACAGGTCAGGGCTGAAATGCCCCTTCAGCCAATGGCGGGATAGCCTGTAAGGAGGTATCTTCGCGCCCCATGAAAACACAACCCACTCTCGGCCTCGACGATGTCAAGGCCATGGCTGCTGCAGCCGAAGCCGAAGCTCTCAAGAACCAGTGGGCCGTGACGATCGCCATCGTCGACGCCGGCGGCCACCTGCTGTGGCTGCAGCGCCTGGACGGCGCAGCGCCCGTCTCGGCGGCCATCGCCCCGGCCAAGGCACGCACCTCGGCGCTGGGCCGGCGCGAGACCAAGGTCTACGAAGAGATGATCAACGGCGGCCGCACGTCGTTTCTGAGCGCGCCGCTGATCGACGGCATGCTCGAAGGCGGCGTGCCCATCCTCGTGGAAGGCCACTGCGTGGGCGCGGTGGGCGTCAGCGGGGTGAAGAGCAGCGAAGACGCCCAGATCGCACGCGCCGGCATCGCCGCGCTCGGGCTCTGATCAAGGCGGCGGGCAGCGGCTCGCGGCTATACTCCGGCGGTTTGCCTGCCCACAGCCACGCGCGCTCGAAACTCCGCTGACGGATTCCCTCGATCTTTCGCACCAAGCCCCGTTTTCCGGCCCTGAGGCCGGGCCGGGCGGAAGGCGGGAGATGAGCGCGCGAACCCCGGAGCCTTTCATTTGCTGCCCGCTCTCTTGCCCCTGCAGGCACCCGCGCTGCTCGCCCTCGCAGACGGGACCTTCTTCCACGGCTTCCGCGCCGGCGCCGCCGGTCACACCGTGGGCGAAGTGGTGTTCAACACCTCGCTCACCGGCTACCAGGAGATCCTCACCGATCCCAGCTACTGCCGGCAGATCGTCACCCTCACGTACCCGCACATCGGCAACACCGGCGTCAACGATGAAGACGTCGAGTCGCACCGGGTGAACGCCGCCGGCCTGATCGTCAAGGACGTGCCCCGGCGCGTCTCGAACTTCCGCGCCACCGCCAGCCTGCCCGAGTACCTCGAACGCGAAGGCACGGTGGCCATCGCCGGTGTCGACACCCGGCGCCTCACCCGCGTGTTGCGCCGCACCGGCGCCCAGAACGGCTGCATCGTCGGCTTCGAGACGGGCACCGAGATTGGCCCGGCGCACATCGCCGAAGCCGTGGCGCGTGCCCAGGCGGCGCCTTCAATGGCGGGTCTCGATCTCGCGAAGGTGGTCAGCACCAGCGAGCGCTACGAGTGGACCGAGACCGAGTGGCAACTCGGCCAGGGCGTCGGCCGTCTCGAGAACCCGCGCTTCCACGTCGTGGCCTACGACTTCGGCGTCAAGCGCAACATCCTGCGCATGCTGGCCAGCCGCGGCTGCCGTGTCACCGTGGTGCCCGCGCAGACGCCGGCCGCCGAGGTGCTGGCGCTGCGCCCTGACGGCGTGTTCCTGAGCAACGGCCCCGGCGACCCCGGCCCCTGCGACTACGCCATCGCCGCCACGCGACAGATCGTCGATGCCGGCGTGCCGACTTTCGGCATCTGCCTCGGCCACCAGCTCCTGGCCCTGGCCTCGGGCGCGCGCACCTTCAAGATGAAGTTCGGCCACCACGGCGCCAACCACCCGGTGAAGGACCTCGACACCGGCCGTGTGGCCATCACGAGCCAGAACCACGGCTTCGCGGTCGACGAGCAGTCGCTGCCGCCGACGCTGCGCGCCACCCACGTGAGCCTGTTCGACGGCACGCTGCAGGGCCTGGCCCGCACCGACCGCCCGGCTTTCTGCTTCCAGGGCCACCCCGAAGCGAGCCCCGGCCCGCACGACATCGGCACCCTGTTCGATCGATTCACCGCGCTGATGCTTGCGCACACCCCCAAGGAGGCGGCCCATGCCTAAGCGTGCCGACCTGCAGAGCATCCTCATCATCGGTGCCGGCCCCATCGTCATCGGCCAGGCCTGCGAGTTCGACTACTCCGGCGCGCAGGCCTGCAAGGCGCTGCGCGAAGAGGGCTACCGCGTGGTGCTGGTCAACAGCAACCCGGCGACGATCATGACCGACCCCGGCATGGCCGACGCCACTTACATCGAGCCCATCACCTGGCAGGTGGTGGAGAAGATCATCGCCAAGGAGCGGCTCGAGCACCCGCACGAGACGATGGCGCTGCTGCCCACGATGGGCGGCCAGACGGCGCTGAACTGCGCGCTCGACCTGCACCGCCACGGCGTGCTGGCGAAGTACGGCGTCGAGATGATCGGCGCCAACGAGCAGGCCATCGAGAAGGCCGAAGACCGCATGAAGTTCAAGGACGCGATGACGTCCATTGGCCTGGCCTCGGCCAAGAGCGGCATCGCCCACAGCATGGAAGAAGCGCTGGCGGTGCAGAAGCGCATCCAGGCCGAGATCGGCGGCACCGGCTTCCCGATGGTGATCCGCCCCAGCTTCACGATGGGCGGCACGGGCGGCGGCATCGCCTACAACCCGGAAGAGTTCGAAGAGATCTGCAAGCGCGGCCTCGACCTGAGCCCGACGAAGGAGTTGCTGATCGAGGAGAGCCTGATCGGCTGGAAAGAGTTCGAGATGGAGGTCGTGCGCGACCGCGCCGACAACTGCATCATCGTGTGCAGCATCGAGAACCTCGATCCGATGGGCATCCACACGGGCGACAGCATCACGGTGGCCCCGGCGCAGACGCTCACCGACAAGGAATACCAGGTGATGCGCAACGCCAGCATCGCCATCCTGCGCGAGATCGGCGTCGACACCGGCGGCTCCAACGTGCAGTTCTCAGTGAACCCGGCCAACGGCCGCCTCATCGTCATCGAGATGAACCCGCGCGTGAGCCGCAGCTCCGCCCTCGCCTCCAAGGCCACGGGCTTTCCGATCGCCAAGGTGGCGGCCAAGCTGGCCGTGGGCTACACGCTCGACGAACTTCGCAACGACATCACCGGCGGCGCCACGCCAGCGAGCTTCGAGCCCAGCATCGACTACGTGGTGACGAAGATCCCTCGCTTCGCCTTCGAGAAGTTCCCCGCCGCCGACCCGCACCTGACGACGCAGATGAAGAGCGTCGGCGAGGTGATGGCCATGGGCCGCACCTTCCAGGAGAGCTTCCAGAAGGCGCTGCGCGGCCTGGAGACCGGCATCGACGGCCTGAGCGAGCGCACGGGCTGCAAGGAAGCCGACCGCGACGAGATCGTCGACGAGATCGGCAATGCCGGCCCCGAGCGCATCCTGTTCGTGGGCGACGCCTTCCGCATCGGCATGACGCTGGCGGAAGTCTTCGACGAAACCGCCATCGACCCCTGGTTCCTGTCGCAGATCGAAGAGCTCGTGCAGCTGGAGCAGGCGCTGAAGAGCCGCGCGCTCGACTCGCTCAGCGCCACCGAGCTGCGCTTCCTCAAGGCCAAGGGCTTTTCTGACCGGCGCCTGGGCAAGCTCATGGGCAGCAACCAGCACGCCGTGCGCGAGCAGCGGCATGCCCTGGGCGTGCGGCCTGTCTACAAGCGCGTGGACACCTGCGCGGCCGAGTTCGCCACCGAGACGGCCTACCTCTACAGCAGCTACGACGAGGAGTGCGAAGCCGAGCCGAGCACACGCCGCAAGATCATGGTGCTGGGCGGCGGGCCCAACCGCATCGGCCAGGGCATCGAGTTCGACTACTGCTGCGTGCACGCCGCGCTGGCGCTGCGCGACGACGGGTTCGAGACCATCATGGTCAACTGCAACCCCGAGACCGTGTCGACCGACTACGACACCTCCGACCGCCTGTACTTCGAGCCCGTGACGCTGGAAGACGTGCTCGAGATCGTGGCCAAGGAAAAGCCGGTCGGCGTGATCGTGCAGTACGGCGGCCAGACGCCGCTGAAGCTGGCGCTCGACCTCGAGCGTGCCGGCGTGCCCATCATCGGCACCAGCCCCGACAGCATCGACGTGGCCGAAGACCGCGAGCGCTTCCAGAAGCTGCTGCACGAGCTCGGCCTGAAGCAGCCGCCCAACCGTACCGCGCGGACCGAAGAGCAGGCGCTGGCGCTGGCGCACGAGATCGGCTACCCGCTCGTGGTGCGCCCGAGCTACGTGCTCGGTGGCCGCGCGATGGAGATCGTGCACGGCGACAAGGACCTCGAGCGCTACATGCGCGAGGCCGTGCGCGTGAGCGAGAAGAGCCCGGTGCTGCTCGACCGCTTCCTCGACGACGCCATCGAAGTCGACGTCGACTGCATCTCCGACGGCGAGCAGGTGATGATCGGCGCCATCATGGAACACGTCGAGGCCGCCGGCATCCACAGCGGCGACTCGGCCTGCTCGCTGCCGCCGTATTCACTCTCGCCCGCGCTGCAGGACGAGTTGCGCCGGCAGACGGCCGCGATGGCACGCGCGCTCAAGGTCGTCGGCCTGATGAACGTGCAGTTCGCCATTCAAGGCGAAGGCGACGAGGCCGTCGTCTACGTGCTCGAGGTGAACCCGCGCGCCAGCCGCACCGTACCCTTCGTCAGCAAGGCCACGGGCCAGCCGCTGGCCAAGATCGCCGCGCGCTGCATGGCCGGCCAGAAGCTGGCCGAGCAGATCGGCCTTGGCGGCCGCGCGCCGCACGAGGTGGTGCCGCCTTTCTTCAGCATCAAGGAAGCGGTGTTCCCCTTCAACAAGTTCCCGGGTGTCGACCCCATCCTGGGGCCGGAGATGCGCTCCACCGGCGAGGTGATGGGCGTCGGCGTCAGCTTCGGCGAAGCCATGCTGAAGAGCCAGCTCGGCGCCGGCTCGCGCCTGCCGACCAAGGGCACCGTGGTGATCACGGTGAAAAACGCCGACAAGGCGCGCGCCGTCAAGGTGGCCTCCGAGCTGCACGACCTCGGCTTCGCCGTCGTTGCCACCAAGGGCACGGCGGCGGCCATCGCCGAGGCCGGCGTGCCGGTGGGCGTGGTCAACAAGGTCAAGGACGGCCGTCCGCACATCGCCGACATGATCAAGGGCGGCGAGATCCAGCTCGTCTACACCACCGTCGACGAGACGCGCCAGGCCATTGCCGACAGCCGCTATATCCGCACCGCGGCGCTGGCCAACCGCGTCACCTACTACACCACGATGGCCGGCGCTGAAGCCGCCACCGAGGCGCTGAAGCACGCCGACGGCATCGCCGTGCAGTCGCTGCAGGCCCTGCACGCCGAGCTCGAAAGGGGACTCGACGCCACCACCAGCGCTTGATCTACACTCCGCGCCGGTTTCCGCCGCAGCAAGCCCAGCCCGGGTTTGCTGCGGCGGTTTCACTTTTCCGATGCCCGCCATGAACACCATTCCCCTCACACGCCGCGGTGCCGAACTGCTGAAGAGCGAGCTCCACCGCCTGAAGACCGTGGAGCGCCATGCCGTCATCCAGGCCATCTCGGAAGCGCGCGCGCAGGGCGACCTGTCCGAAAACGCCGAGTACGACGCGGCCAAGGACAAGCAGGGCTTCATCGAAGGCCGCATCAAGGAAATCGAGAGCAAGCTCGCCGCTGCGCAGGTGATCGACCCCAGCACGCTGGCCGCCGACGGCAAGGTGGTGTTCGGCGCCACGGTCGACCTCGAGGACGAGGACAGCGGCACCAAGGTCACCTACCAGATCGTCGGCGACGACGAGGCCGACCTGAAGCTCGGCCTGGTCAGCATCTCCAGCCCCATCGCGCGCGCGCTCATCGGCAAGGAAGAGGGCGACGTGGCCGAGGTGCAGGCGCCGGGCGGCATCAAGCGCTGGGAGATCGTTGACGTCCGCTACGCCTGAGTACGCCGCCGATGACGCTGGAGCATTGGCGTCGGCTGCTGCCGGGTCTGTGGCTGGGCTGGCTGCTGTGCGTGGCCATCGTCGCCACACCGGCGCCGTTTGCGCTGCTCGAGCGCGCCGAAGCCGGGCGCGTGGTGGCGCGCATGCTGGCCGTGGAGGCCCACAGCGCCTTGCTGATCGGGGCGTTGCTGCTCGGGCTGGAGCGGGTGATGGCCAAGCGGCGCTTCGATGCCGTCGAGGGGGCCAGTCAGTTCAGCCTGGGCATGGCTCTCGCAGCGGGGGCGCTGTTCTGCACCGTGGCCGGGTACTTCGGGCTGCAGCCAATGATGGCCGCGGCCCGCACCGGGCAGGGCAGCTTCAGCTTTGGCCAGTTGCACGCCGCCAGCGCCGCGTTCTACGGCCTCAAGGTGGTGCTGGTGGCGGCCCTGGCGTGGCGGGCGGCCGGCGCCGGCCGCAGCGGCTAGTCGCGCGCTTTCTTCTTGACGCTGGTCACGCGTGTCTTGGCGCGCTTGATCTGGCCGCCCGAAGTGACGCGCTCGTTGCCATACACCTTGACCTTCTTGACCGTGGCGCGGTGATTGCCGCTCTTGGAGAAGCTGACGATCTTGACGGTGCGGGGGCCGGGCATGCGGTCGTCGCGCTCGGTCTTTTCCTTGGGCGGAATCGGCCGCCACAGCACCAGCAGCTTGCCGATGTGCTGGATGGGCGCGGCCGACAACTCGTCGGCCAGCGTCGCGAGCAGGGCTTCGCGGGCGCCGCGGTCGTCGGAGAAGACGCGCACCTTGATCAGGCCGTGGGCGTCGAGCGCGCCTTCGATCTCTTTGCGGACGGCGGCGGTGAGGCCCTCGCCACCGATCATGACGACGGGGTCGAGGTGGTGGGCAGCGGCGCGGTGTTCCTTGCGCTGGGCGGGGGTGAGCTGGATGGCAGGCATCGATCTATTATCGACCGCGGAACAACATGAAACCAAAGAGCAAGAAGGTCAACCGGGCGTGGCTGCACGACCACATGAACGACCCCTACGTGAAGCAGGCGCAGCGCGAGGGCTACCGGGCCCGCGCCGCCTACAAGCTGAAGGAGATCGACGAGACGCTGAAACTGGTGAAGCCGGGCCAGGTGGTGGTGGACCTGGGCGCCACCCCCGGCGCCTGGAGCCAGTACCTGCGGCGCCGCTTCGCACCCGACGGTGCGGCGGCCGGCGAGCTGAACGGCACCCTCATCGCGCTCGACATCCTGCCCTTCGAACCCATCGAGGGCGTGCACTTCATCCAGGGCGACTTCCGCGAGGAGTCGGTGGCGGCGCAGCTGGCCTTGGTGCTGGCCGGCCGTCCGGTCGACCTGGTGGTGTCGGACCTGGCGCCCAACCTGTCGGGCATCGAGTCGGCCGATGCGGCCCGCATCGCGCACCTGGTGGAACTGGCGGTGGAGTTCGCGGAGGCCCACCTCGTGCCCGAGGGTGCGTTGGTGTGCAAGTGTTTCCATGGCAGCGGCTACAGCCAGCTGGTGAAGCTCTTCAAGGAACGCTTCCGCGTCGTCAAGCCGATCAAGCCCAAGGCCTCGCGCGACAAGTCGGCAGAAACCTTTCTGGTCGGCATGGGTCTGAAGAACCGCTAAGGTTCAAAGCATGGTGATATCCACAGCAGCAACTGTCATGGCGCGGAAGCGACCCGCTTCAGCCCCGTTTCTCCAGCGAAGCACGCGCCGTCGACAAAGGGTCCGCCCCTTCTTGACGACACTAGAATCAACCCCAAGTACCGTGGAATCAAGCGCGACCCGTTCGGGTGCGCTGCCCGCTGAACTGGAAAAGGAGCCGCGGTGAACAACCAGTGGTTTTCGAAAGTCGCCGTATGGCTCGTGATCGCACTCGTGCTGTTCACGGTGTTCAAGCAATTCGACCGCGGCGTGGCGCAGGGCAACCAGATCGCCTACTCCGACTTCCTCGAGGAAGTGAAGGCGCGGCGCATCAAGTCCGTCACGCTGCAAGAGAACCCGGGCGGTGGCACCGAGATCCAGGCCGTCACGGTCGATGACCGCCGGCTGCGCTCCACCGCCACCTTCCTGGACCGCGGCCTCGTCGGCGACCTCATCGCCAGCGGCGTGAAGTTCGACGTCAAGCCGCGCGAAGAGCCCAGCCTGCTGATGAGCATCCTCGTCAGCTGGGGCCCGATGCTGCTGCTGATTGGCGTCTGGATCTACTTCATGCGCCAGATGCAGGGCGGCGGCAAGGGCGGCGCCTTCAGCTTCGGCAAGAGCAAGGCCCGCATGCTCGACGAGGCCAACAACACCACCACCTTCGCCGACGTCGCCGGTTGCGACGAGGCCAAGGAGGAGGTGAAGGAACTCGTCGACTTCCTGAAGGACCCGCAGAAGTTCCAGAAGCTCGGCGGCCGCATCCCCCGTGGCGTGCTGCTCGTCGGCCCCCCGGGCACCGGCAAGACGCTGCTGGCCAAGGCCATCGCTGGCGAGGCCAAGGTCCCGTTCTTCAGCATCAGCGGCTCCGACTTCGTCGAGATGTTCGTCGGCGTCGGCGCGGCGCGTGTGCGCGACATGTTCGAGCAGGCCAAGAAGAGCGCGCCCTGCATCATCTTCATCGACGAAATCGACGCGGTGGGTCGCCACCGCGGTGCCGGCCTCGGCGGCGGCAACGACGAGCGCGAGCAGACGCTGAACCAGATGCTCGTCGAGATGGACGGCTTCGAGACCAACCTCGGCGTCATCGTGATGGCGGCCACGAACCGGCCCGACATCCTCGACCCCGCGCTGCTGCGCCCGGGCCGCTTCGACCGCCAGGTCTACGTGACGCTGCCCGACGTGCGGGGCCGCGAGCAGATCCTCGGCGTGCACATGCGCAAGGTGCCGGTGGGGCAGGACATCCGCGCCGACATCCTGGCCCGCGGCACGCCCGGCTTCAGCGGTGCCGATCTGGCCAACCTCGTCAACGAGGCGGCTCTCTTCGCGGCGCGCCGCAACGGCCGCGTGGTCGAGATGGGCGACTTCGAGAAGGCCAAGGACAAGATCATGATGGGCCCCGAGCGGAAGTCCATGGTCATGCCCGAGGAAGAGCGCCGCAACACGGCCTACCACGAGGCCGGCCACGCGCTGGTGGCGCGCCTGATGCCCAAGACCGACCCGGTGCACAAGGTCACCGTCATCCCACGGGGCCGTGCCCTGGGCGTGACGATGCAGCTGCCCGAAGGCGACCGCTACAGCATGGACAAGGAGCGCATGCTCAGCACCATCAGCGTGCTCTTCGGCGGCCGCATCGCCGAAGAGGTGTTCATGAACCAGATGACCACCGGCGCCAGCAACGACTTCGAGCGTGCCACGTCCATCGCCCGCGACATGGTCATGCGCTACGGCATGACCGACGAGCTGGGCCCGATGGTCTACGCCGACAACGAAGGCGAGGTCTTCCTCGGCCGCAGCGTCACCAAGACCACCAGCATGTCGGAAGAGACGATGCGCAAGGTGGACTCCGTGATCCGCCGCATCATCGACGAGCAGTACACCACCGCCCGCCGCCTGATCGAGGAGCACAAGGACAAGATGCACGCCATGGCGCAAGCCCTGCTGGAGTGGGAAACCATCGACGCCGACCAGATCGACGACATCATGTCCGGCAAGCCCCCGCGCGCGCCGAAAGACTGGACGCCGTCGTCCAACAAGCCCAGCGGCCCGACGCCGCCCGTCAACGCCGACGGCGCGCCGGCCGCGGCCTGAGGCGCGCCGTGGTCGCAAGCAACGGGGCCCTGGGCCCCGTTTTTCATGGCTGGCGCGCCGGGCGATTCGAGTTGCCCCTGACCGAGCCGCTGGTGATGGGCATCGTCAATGTCACGCCCGATTCGTTCTCGGACGGCGGCCGCTTCTTCGATGCCGACGCCGCCCGCCGCCACTGCGAGCAGTTGCTGCGCGACGGCGCGCAGTTGCTCGACATCGGGGGTGAGTCCACCCGCCCGGGTGCGGCCAGGCCCTCGGCCGAAGAAGAGCTGGCACGGGTGCTGCCGGTGATTCGCCATGCTGTGACGCTGGGGGTGCCGGTCTCGGTGGACACCAGCGAGCCGCTGGTCATGCAGGCGGCGCTGGAGGCCGGCGCGGACATCGTCAACGACGTGCGCAGCCTGCGCCGGCCCGGTACGCTGGGCGTGCTGGCGGCCCACGCATCGGCCGGTGTCTGCCTGATGCACATGCGTGGCGAGCCCGGCAGCATGGATGCCCAGGTCGACTACGACGATGTCGTCGCCGAGGTGCGCGATTGGCTCGTGGCGCGCCTGGCCGAGGTCGTGGCGGGGGGCGTCGCCGCCGAGCGCGTGGTGCTCGATCCCGGCATCGGCTTCGCCAAGACCCGCGAACAGGATCTGCAGTTGCTGCGTGAGCAAACCCGGTTACTGCAAGCCGGGCGGCCGCTGCTGGCGGGCTGGTCGCGAAAGCGCACGGTGGGCATGGTCACCGGCCGGCCGGTGGGCGAGCGTCTGGCCGGCAGCGTGGCCGCGGCCTTGGTGGCGGTGGAGCGCGGTGCCCGCATCGTGCGGGTGCACGACGTCGCGGCCACGGCCGACGCGCTGCGGGTGTGGGTCGCGGCACGGCCGGCGCAGCCGCAAGGCGGCAATCTTCACGCCTCTCCCTCCTGATAAGGACAGGTGCCGCTGTGCCCCGGCCGACAATCCAGGCCGACCTCCGAGGACGCACCCGATGACACGCACCTATTTCGGCACCGACGGCATCCGCGGCACCGTGGGCCAGGCGCCCATCACGCCCGACTTCATGCTCCGGCTCGGCCATGCCGTCGGCCAGGTGCTGCGCCGCACGACGCCGCACCCCACGGTGGTGATCGGCAAGGACACGCGCATCTCGGGCTACATGCTCGAATCGGCGCTGGAGGCCGGTTTCGCATCGGCCGGTGTCGACGTGCTGCTGACCGGCCCCTTGCCGACACCTGGCGTGGCCTACCTGACACGCGCGCAGCGGCTGGACCTCGGCGTCGTCATCAGCGCCTCGCACAACCCGTTTGCCGACAACGGCATCAAGTTCTTCTCGGCCCGCGGCGAAAAGCTGCCCGATGAGTGGGAACTGGCCGTCGAGGCCGCGCTCGAGCAGCCTCCGCAATGGGCGGCGTCGTCGCAGCTCGGCAAGGCACGCCGGCTCGAAGACGCCGGTGGCCGCTACATCGAGTTCTGCAAGAGCACGGTGCCGCATTCGATGTCCCTGCGTGGCATGAAGCTCGTCGTCGATGCGGCGCATGGCGCGGCTTACCAGGTGGCGCCGGCGGTGTTCCACGAACTGGGCGCGTCGGTCGTCAAGATCGGTTGCAGCCCCGACGGCCTGAACATCAACGAGGGCGTCGGCGCCACGGCGCCGGCCGCGCTGGTGGCGGCGGTGGCTGAGCACCGCGCCGACTACGGCATCGCCCTCGATGGCGATGCCGACCGGCTGCAGCTGGTCGACGCCCAGGGCCGCCTCTACAACGGCGACGAGCTGCTCTACGTGATGGCCCTGGACCGCGTGGCGCAGCAGCGGCCGGTGGCCGGTGTCGTGGGCACCTTGATGACGAACATGGCCGTCGAGCAGGCGCTGGCCCGCCAGGGCGTGGCCATGGTGCGCGCCAAGGTCGGCGACCGTTATGTGCTCGAAGAGCTCGTGGCGCGGGGCTGGCACCTGGGCGGCGAGGGTTCCGGGCACCTGCTCGCCCTCGATCGCCACACCACCGGCGACGGCATCGTCAGCGCCCTGCAGATCCTGCAGGCGGTGCGGCGCCAGGGGCGCACGCTGGCTGCGCTGCTGGAAGACGTGACGCTGTTTCCGCAGGTGCTCATCAACGTGCGGCTGCGCGAGGGCAGCGACTGGAAGACGAGCGCGTCGATGCAGGATGCCCGCGAGACCGCCGAGCGCGAACTCGGCAGCAGCGGGCGGGTGCTGATCCGGCCTTCGGGAACCGAACCCGTGCTGCGGGTGATGGTCGAGGCGCGCGATGGCGCCCTGGGTCGCCGCTGCGCCGAGCGCATCGCGGCGGCGGCAGCCAGCAGCTGAGCGGCCGGCGGGGCAGGCCCGCCGGCAAAGCCGTCAGCGCCGCGGCGGGGCCGGCGGCAGCAGCACCTTGTCGATGACGTGCACCACACCGTTGGTCACGGCGACGTCGGCCGTGGTCACGACAGCGTCTTCCACCGTCACGAACGTGCCGGCCTTCGACACGGCGACGTTGGCGCCTTGCACCGTCTTCACGTTGCCGGTCTTGACCTCGGCCGAGGTCACCTTGCCGGGGATGACGTGGTAGTTCAGCACCGCCAGCAGCATCTGCTTGTCCTGCGCCAGCTGCGCCATCGTGGCCGCCGGCACGGCCTTGAAGGCCTCGTCCGTGGGGGCGAACACCGTGAAGGGGCCCGCGCCGCGCAGCGTGTCGGCCAGACCAGCGTCGTTGATCAGCTTGCTGAGCGTCGACAGCTGCGGCGTGCGCGCGGCGGTGTCGGTGATGGTGGCCGGTGCAGGCGTGGAGGCGCAGCCCGCCAGGGCCAGGGCCGTGGTGGCCGCCAGCAGAGCAAAGGCGCGCTTGGTCATCGTCATGGGAGCAATCTCCGGTAGGGGGGAAGGACACGGCGCCCGATCGGGTTCGTCCGCGACGGCGCTGACGCTATCGCCGGCTCATGACAGTTCCGTGAACACCGTGGTGTTCTTGATGACATGGCCTCTTCGAGGGGTTTTGTCACCCTTCTGTCATGGGTGCTGCCTATCGTGGGCCACGTCGTTAAACAGACAGGAACCCCTTCATGACCTCGATCTCCCTCACCCGTGCGCTGGCCGTTGCCGCGGCGTCGACCCTTCTGGCCGCCACCGCCTTCGCGCAAGACGTCACCGGCGCGGGCGCAACCTTCCCGGCCCCGCTGTACGCCAAGTGGGCCGATGCCTACAACAAGGCCACGGGCCAGAAGATCAACTATCAGAGCGTCGGCTCGGGCGCCGGCATGCGGCAGATTCGCGGCAAGACGGTCGACTTCGGCGCCTCTGACGTGCCGCTGACTGATGCCGATCTGGCCAAGGACGGCCTGATTCAGTTCCCCACCGTGATCGGTGGTGTGGTTCCCGTCGTCAACGTCCGCGGTATTGGCCCGGGGCAGCTCAAGCTCTCCGGCCAGGTGCTGGGTGACATCTACCTCGGCAAGGTCACGAAGTGGAACGACCCGGCGATCACGGCGCTGAACCCCGGCCTGCCCTTGCCTGACACCGCGATCGCCCCCGTGCGCCGGGCCGACGGTTCGGGTACCACCTTCATCTTCACCAACTACCTGTCGAAGGTGAACGCCGAGTGGAAGTCGAAGGTCGGTGAGGCTCCGGCTGTCAACTGGCCCACCGGTGCAGGTGGCAAGGGCAATGAGGGCGTGGCCGCTTTCGTGCAGCGTCTGCCGAACTCGATCGGCTACGTCGAATACAGCTACGCCCGAACCAACAAGATGGCCCACGTGCAGCTTCGCAACCTGGCAGGCAACTTCGTCAACCCTGACGACAGCAGCTTCAAGGCTGCCGCGGCCGGCGCCGAGTGGTCCAAGAGCTTCTATCAGATCCTGACGCAGCAGCCGGGTGCCGGCAGCTGGCCGATCACGGGTGCCACGTTCATCCTGATGCACGCCAAGCAGGACAAGCCTGCCCAGGGTTCGGCTTCGCTCAAGTTCTTCGAGTGGGCGTTCAACAACGGCGACGGCATGGCGACCGAGCTGGAGTACGTGCCGCTGCCCGCGGCGGTGAAGGACCTGGTGCGCCGCGAGTGGGCCAAGATCCAGGACGGCACCGGCAAGGCCGTGGCCTTCAAGTGATGCCGACGGCGGCGCCGATGTCGCCGCCGCTGGCCTGAGAATCAGGGCGCCCGCCGAAGAAGCGGGCGCTTTTGTGTGAGCAACTGACAAGCGAGGAGGCCCCGTGTCCGCGACCCTGCCGGCCCAGAGCTACGACCCCAAAGACGCTGCAGCCGAGTCGTTGCCAGGCGGCATTCCTCCGACCCATACGCAACGCTCGCCGTGGGCTGACAAGGCGTTCGCCGCGGCGGCCCAGTCGGCCGCCTGGATCACGCTGGCGCTGCTGGCGGGCATCATCGCCTCGCTGGTGTACGGCGCCTGGCCCGCGATCCGCGAGTTCGGCATCGGTTTCCTGTTCAGCACCGACTGGGACCCGGTGGAGGACAAGTACGGCGGCCTCGTGATGATCTATGGCACGCTGATGACCTCGGCCATTGCGCTGATCATCGCGGTGCCGGTGAGCTTCGGGATCGCGCTGTTCCTCACCGAGCTGTCGCCGAACTGGCTGCGCCGGCCCCTGGGTGTGGCCGTCGAACTGCTGGCGGCGGTGCCCTCCATCGTCTACGGCATGTGGGGTCTGCTGGTCTTCGGGCCCATCCTGGCCACCTACGTGCAGGCGCCGCTGCAAAGCGCGTTCTCCGACGTGCCTTTCCTGGGCACGCTGTTCTCGGGGCCGCCCGTGGGCATTGGCCTGCTGTCGGCGGGCATCATCCTAGCGATCATGGTGATCCCGTTCATCGCCTCGGTGATGCGCGATGTGTTCGAGACGACGCCGGCCCTGCTGAAGGAATCCGCTTACGGCCTGGGTTCCACGACCTGGGAAGTGGTCTGGAAGGTGGTGCTCCCGTACACGCGCTCGGGCGTCATCGGCGCCATCATGCTGGGGCTGGGGCGTGCGCTCGGTGAGACGATGGCGGTCACCTTCGTGATCGGCAACTTCAGCCAGGTCGATTCGCTGTCCTTGTTCCAGGCGGCCAACAGCATCACGGCGGCCATCGCGAACGAGTTTGCCGAGGCCGACACCAAGCTGCACCAGCCGGCGCTGATGTACCTGGGCCTGGTCCTGTTCTTCATCACCTTCTGCGTGCTCGCGCTGTCCAAGCTGCTGTTGCAGCGCATGAAGCGCAACGAAGGGAGCCGCACATGAGCCTCTTCACACTCAGCCCCGCGGGCATGCGGCTGCACAAGCGCCGCAAAGGCCTGAACGCCCTCGCGCTGACCCTCTCGCTGCTGGCCATGGCCTTCGGCCTGTTCTGGTTGGCGTGGATCCTGTTCGAGACCATCCGGCTGGGCATCGGCGGCCTGGCGCTGACGGTGTTCTCCGAAATGACGCCGCCGCCGCAAGCCGAGAGCGGCGGTCTGGCGAACGCGATCTTCGGCTCGGTGCTGATGGTGTCGCTGGCCACCGCGCTGGGCACGCCCATCGGCATCCTGTGCGGCATCTACCTGGCCGAGTACGGCAAGCAGAACTGGCTCGGGCACGTCACCGGCTTCATCAACGACATCCTGCTGTCGGCGCCGTCCATCGTGATCGGCCTGTTCATCTATGCCGTGGTCGTGGCGCAGGCTCGGACCTTCTCGGGTTACGCCGGCATCCTGGCGCTCACCTTGATCGTCATCCCGGTGGTGGTGCGTACCACCGAGAACATGCTCAGCCTGATTCCGAATGCGCTGCGCGAGGCGGCCTACGCGCTGGGTGCGCCGAAGTGGAAGGTGATCTCGTCGGTCACGCTCAAGGCCGCGCGCGCCGGCGTCATCACCGGCGTGCTGCTGGCATTGGCTCGTATTGCCGGCGAGACCGCACCGCTGCTGTTCACGGCGCTCAACAACCAGTTCTTCACCAGCAACCTCGGCGAGCCGATGGCCAGCCTGCCGGTCACCATCTTCAAGTACGCGATGAGCCCGTACGAGAACTGGCGCGAACTCGCCTGGGTGGGCGTGTTCCTGATCACGCTGGGCGTGCTGGCCCTGAACATCCTGGCGCGGGTGCTGTTCCGCAATAAGATCTGAGAGGACAACGATGGACACCAAGGTCGATACCGCTGCCGGCGAGAAGATCAAGATCCGGGTCAGCGACCTGAACTTCTACTACGGCAAGTTCCACGCACTGAAGCACATCAACCTGGAGATCCCCGAGCGCAAGGTCACGGCCTTCATTGGGCCTTCGGGTTGCGGCAAGAGCACGCTGCTGCGGGTGTTCAACCGCATGTTCGAGCTCTACCCCGAGCAGCGCGCCGAAGGCTCGGTGCTGCTCGACGGGCAGGACATCATCAAGACCAAGGTCGATGTCTCGCTGATCCGCGCCAAGATCGGCATGGTGTTCCAGAAGCCGACGCCGTTCCCGATGTCGATCTACGACAACATCGCCTTCGGCGTGCGCCTGTTCGAGACGCTGCCGCGCGTGGAGATGGACGAGCGCGTGGAATGGGCGCTGAAGAAGGCGGCGCTGTGGAACGAGATCAAGGACAAGCTGCAGCAGAAGGGCGCCAGCCTCTCCGGCGGCCAGCAGCAGCGGCTTTGCATCGCGCGGGGCATCGCCATCAAGCCCGAGGTGCTGCTGCTCGACGAGCCCTGCTCGGCGCTGGACCCCATCTCCACCGGCAAGATCGAGGAACTGATCCACGAGCTCAAGGCCGACTACACGGTGATGATCGTCACCCACAACATGCAGCAGGCGGCGCGCTGCAGCGACTACACGGCCTACATGTACCTGGGCGACCTGGTGGAGTTCGGCCCCACCAGCGAGCTGTTCATGAAGCCGAAGAAGAAGGACACCGAGGACTACATTACCGGTCGGTTCGGCTGATCTGCCACCGCTCGAGCACTTCACAGGAAGCCCTGATGTCCGACAAGCACATGTCCACCCAATTCGATGCCGAGCTCGCGGGCATCTCCGGTCGCGTACTCGAGATGGGCGGCCTCGTCGAATCCCAGGTCACGCAGGCCGTCAAGGCCCTGACCGAGTTCAACGACGAGCTCGCCAATCAGGTGCTCAAGCAAGAGGAACGGGTCAACCAGATGGAGATCGAGATCGACCGTGATCTCTCCGCCATCATCGCCCGCCGCCAGCCCACGGCGCGCGACCTGCGGCTGCTGATCGCCGTCAGCAAGACCATCGCCAACCTCGAGCGCGTGGGCGACGAGGCGGCACGCATCGCCCGCACGGTGCTGCGGCTCATCGACACCGGTGTGTCGTCGCGGCTGCGCCTGCCGGTGGCCGACCTGGGCTTCGAGGCCGAACTGGCCATCGCGCAGCTGCGCAAGGCACTGGATGCCTTTGCACGGCTGGACACGGCCCGGGCGCTCGAGGTGCTGAAGCAGGACGACCAGATCGACCAGGAATTCGACGGCCTGATGCGCAAGCTGATCACCTACATGATGGAAGACCCGCGCACGATCTCGTCGAGCATCGACCTCGTCTTTGTGGCCAAGGCCATCGAGCGCGTCGGCGATCACGGCAAGAACCTGGCCGAGGCCATCATCTACGTCGTCAAGGGCACCGACGTGCGCCACACCTCGCTGGAGAACGTCGAGAACGCCGTGCGCTGAGGCGCGGCGCGCTCGAACGGCAACATGGCCCGGGTCCTGGTCGTCGAGGACGAGCCCGCGATCGCCGAGCTGATCGCGTTGAACCTGCGTCATCAGGGTTTCGAGGTGGCCCTGGCGGCAAACGCCAACGAGGCGCAGACCCGCATCGACAAGGTCCTTCCCGACCTCGTGATCCTGGACTGGATGCTGCCCGGCACCTCGGGCGTGCAGCTCGCGCGGCGCTGGCGCGGCGACCCGCGCACGCGCGAGGTTCCCGTGATCATGCTCACCGCGCGGGCGGCCGAGTCCGACAAGATCGCCGGCCTCGATGCCGGCGCCGACGACTACCTCACGAAGCCGTTCTCGCCGGCCGAGCTGCAGGCCCGCATCCGCGCCGTGTTGCGTCGTCGCGCGCCGACGGCGCTCGATCTGCCGGTCGAGGTCGGGCCGCTGCGGCTGGACCCAGGCTCCCGCCGTGTCACCCACGGCCAGGGGGCGGCCGTGGTCGAGCTGAAGATTGGGCCGACCGAGTTCCGCCTGCTGCACGTGCTGCTGAGCCAGCCCGAGCGGGTGCACAGCCGCTCTCAGCTGCTGAACCGGGTCTGGGGCGACCATGTGTTCATCGAGGAGCGCACGGTCGACGTGCACATCAAGCGCCTGCGCGAAGCGCTGGCGCCGGCCGATGCCCAGGCCATGATCGAAACCGTCCGCGGCGCCGGCTACCGGCTCGTCGCCCAGCCGGTAGGCACCATCGACCACGGCGACGGCGAGAGCGGGGCATGACACCGAATTCACTTTCGCGCCTGAGCTTTGCACTCGTGGTCGGGGCGCTGGTGGGTGCCGTCATCGGGGCCATCCTCGCGCAGCCGCTGGTGGGTGCGGCCCTGGGCGCACTGGTGGGCACGCTGGTGTCCATCACCGTCGATACGCGCCGCGGCCTGGGCCTGCTCGATTGGTTGCGCGGCCCGCAGCAGGCGCAGGCGCCGCGCGACCAGGGCTTCTGGGGCGAGCTCGCCTACCGCATCGAACGGGCCTTGCGCCAGAAGGAGCAGTCCATCGCGCAGGAGCGCGAGCGACTGGCGCAGTTCCTGGCCGCCATCGAGGCCTCGCCCAACGGCGTGATGCTGCTCGACGAGAGTGACCAGATCGAGTGGTGCAACACCGTCGCGGCACAGCACTTCGGGCTCGATCCCGTGCGCGACCGGCTGCAGCGCGTGACCAATCTCGTGCGCTCCCCGCTCTTCGTGGCCTTCCTGCAGTCGGGCGACTTCGACGAACCCGTCACCGTGCCCGGGCCGCTGGGGCGCGCCACGCTGTCCCTGCTGGTGCGCCCCTACGGCGAAGGCATGAAGCTGCTGCTGTCGCAGGACATCACCGAGCGCGAGCGTGCCGAAGCCATGCGCCGCGACTTCGTGGCCAACGTGTCGCACGAGATCCGCACGCCGCTGACGGTGCTATCGGGCTTCGTCGAGACGTTGGCGCAATTGCCGCTGACCGAGCCCGAGCGCCAGCGCGTGCTGCTGCTGATGGGGCAGCAGACCGGCCGCATGCAGGCGCTGGTGGGCGATCTGCTGATGCTCGCGCAGCTCGAGGGCAGTCCGCGGCCGGGCGCCGATCGCTGGCTGCCGCTGACGCCGCTGCTGCAGCGCGCCTTGGCCGATGCCACGGCCCTGTCGGCGGGCCGGCACACGCTGGTGCTGCGCAGCACCGACGACATCGAGCTCGCCGGCGTTGAGGGCGAACTGCTCAGCGCCGTCGGCAACCTCTTGGCCAACGCGGTGCGCTACACGCCCGAAGGCGGCCGCATCGAACTCGGCTGGACGCGGCTCGACGATGGCCGTGGCGTCATCGAGGTCACCGACACCGGGCTGGGCATCGCCCGCGAGCACCTGCCGCGCCTGACGGAGCGCTTCTATCGCGTCGACGGCAGCCGCTCGCGCGACACCGGCGGCACCGGCCTCGGGCTGTCGATCGTCAAGCATGTCGTGCAACGCCACGGCGGCGAGATCGACATCGAAAGCGAGCTGGGCAAGGGCTCGAGCTTTCGGCTGCTGCTGCCGGCGCTGCGCGTGCGCGCGCTGGCGCCGCCGATCAGCGCGCGCGCTGGCGCCGCCGATCAGCGCGCGCGCTGAAGCAGCTGCGTGAGCTCGTCGCGGGCCGTCGGCCGCGGCACCACGGCGACGACGCTCCAGCCCTCCGGCACCGGCGGCAGCACGCGGTCGCGGGCCACGCGCAGCAACAACGGGCAGGGGCCTTGCTGGGCGGCGGGCGTGGCGTCCACGCGCCAGCGTCCGAAGTGCTCGAGCGCCGCCACGGTGGCCGGTGCCAGGCCGGGTGCCGCGATGCAGGGCGTGTCGGCCGGCACATGCGGCGCGAGGCGCAGCACCAGCGGGCGCGCGCTGCGGGCATGGTCGAGCGCAGGCAGCCACAGCGTCATCAGCAGCAGCCAGCACAGCGCCACGCCACCGGCAGGCAGCACCAGACTCTTCCAGAGGGCCTCCTGGTGGCGGCCGGTGCGCCAGCGCACCACCGCTACCCAGGCCAGGGTGCCGGCCGCCGCCACGGCCAGCGCCAGCGCCGAGAAGGGCGAGTCGAAGCCGGGCACCTGCCGCGCCACGTTGGCGGCTGTCTTGGCGGGCACACCGGTCTGCATCGCCACGTAGACGACCCAGATCGTCAGTGCCGCGGCCGTGAAGAAGAACATCGAGAACCAGTCGATGGCCGCCGTGGCGCTGCGCTTGAGCGTGGGCAGCGCAAACGCCGCCATGACCGCCAGCGCCGGCAGGCCCAGCAGCAGGGCGCGGTCGGAGCCCCCCATGGTGACATTGGCGCCCAGCGCCGCCAGCACAAAGACGAGCGGCACCGAGACATGGCGGTACAGCAGCTGGCGGCGCCAGCGCCACAGGGTCCACAGCGCCAGCGGCCAGGCCGGCCACAGAAACCAAAGCCACTGGCGCGCAAGGCCGGGCACGTCGGCCAACACCTCGCTGCTGACGCGCCAGCGCCACCAGCCCAGGGCGCTGGCCAGCGCGGCGCTCAGCACCAGCGCCGCCACCAGCCAGGGCGCGAATCGCCGCACCTCGGGCAGGCGGCTGCGCAGGCACACCAGCGCGCCGCCCAGGCCCACGGCGACGGCCATGGCCGGCGCGCCGCTGGCGGCCAGCAGCGGCAGGGCAGCCAGGATCGCCAGCCGCGCGCGCCACAGGCGGTAGGGCGCCGCCGCGATGCCGTAGAGCGCCAGCGAGGCGGCGGCCAGCTGCGCGAGCTCCGGCGTGGTTTCGTGGCCCAGTTGCAGCAGGCCCAGCGTGGCCATCAGGGCCAGCAGCCCGCCATCGGCCATGGCCCGGGCATAGGCCACCGGATCGGCCTCGCCGCCGAAGGCAAAGGCCACGGGCTGCGCGGCCTCGGTGCGGGCCAGCAGCAGCGTGCTGTACCAGGTGATGGCCAGGGTCAGCGCGAGCAGCAGCGCGAAAGGCAGGCGCGCGGCCAGCGAGGCATCGAGCCAGCCCTGGCCGAGCATGATGAACAGGGCGCCCAGCCAGTGCGGCAGCAGCGCGCCCTCCAGCGGCACGCCGCCGAGCAAGGGGGCCAGCCAGGGCGTGCGGCCTTCGGCGATGGCGGCCATCACGCCGAAGGCCGCCACGTCGGCGTTGCGCCACGGGTCGCGCCCGAACAGGCCAGGCAGCAAGTAGGCGGCACACAGCAGCAGCAGCGGCAGCCGCGGCAAGCGGCGAGCGCCGCGCTGCGTGACCACGGCAGGCGTGATCGGCGGCAGGGGCGGCGGCAGGGTCGGTGGTGCCGAAGAGGGACCTGACGGCGGCAGCGAGCGGCTCACGGGTTGATGATGGCAAAGAAGCGAGGGCCAAAGAAAAAGGCAGCCGAAGCTGCCTTCACGGAGGGGCGCCGGGCCGGCGCCAGCCTCACTTCTTGAGTCCGACGCGGGCGAACTTGTTGCGGAACTTCTCGACGCGGCCGCCGAGGTTGTCGATGCTCTTCTGCGTGCCCGTGTAGAACGGGTGCGTCTCGCTCGTCGTTTCGAGCTTGATCAGCGGCAGCTCACGGCCGTCGTCGAGCTTGATCATTTCCTTCGTGGGCGCGCACGAGCGCGTGACGAAGGTGAAGCCGTTGGAGAGGTCCTGGAAGCAGACCTGGCGGTAGTTCGGGTGGATGCCGTCTTTCATGATCGAGCCTTGTTTGCCGGGAGCCACGCCGAACCTCAGGGTGGGCGCACTTTCCGTGGTTTGCGAAATCGACGTGCGCGAGTTGCGCGTGTTGCGAGCGGAAAACTGCGAATTCTAGACGGGAAACGGGCTCATCCGCCGCGCCGCATCATGTCGAAGAAGTCGAGGTTGTTCTTGCTCTGCTTCATCTTGTCGAGCACGAACTCCATCGCCTCGATCTCGTCCATGTTGTAGAGCAGCTTGCGAAGGATCCAGGTCTTCTGGAGGATTTCGGGCTTCAACAGCAGCTCTTCGCGCCGCGTGCCGCTCTTGTTGATCAGGATGGACGGGTAGACGCGCTTCTCGGCCATGCGGCGGTCGAGGTGGATCTCGCAGTTGCCGGTGCCCTTGAACTCTTCGTAGATGACCTCGTCCATCTTCGAGCCGGTGTCGATGAGCGCAGTGCCGATGATGGTGAGCGAGCCGCCTTCCTCGACGTTGCGCGCCGCGCCGAAGAAGCGCTTGGGGCGCTGCAGCGCATTGGCGTCGACGCCGCCGGTGAGCACCTTGCCGCTGCTGGGCAGCACGTTGTTGTAGGCACGGGCCAGGCGCGTGATGCTGTCGAGCAGGATGACCACGTCCTTCTTCAGCTCGACCAGGCGCTTGGCGCGCTCGATCACCATCTCGGCCACCTGCACGTGGCGCGCGGCGGGCTCGTCGAAGGTGGAGCTGATGACCTCGCCGCGCACGCCGCGCACCATCTCGGTCACTTCCTCGGGGCGCTCGTCGACGAGCAGCACGATGAGGTGGATCTCGGGGTGGTTGGCCACCAGCGCGTGGGCGATGTGCTTCATCATCACCGTCTTGCCGGTCTTGGGCTGGGCCACGAGCAGGGCGCGCTGGCCTTTGCCGATGGGCGCCACCAGGTCGATGATGCGGCTGGTGATGTTCTCTTCGATCTTGATGTCACGCTCGAGCCGGAACGCCTGCGTCGGGAACAGCGGCGTCAGGTTCTCGAACATGATCTTGTGCTTGCTCTCCTCGGGCGTGAGGCCGTTCACACGGTCGACCTTCACGAGCGCGAAGTAGCGCTCGCCGTCCTTGGGCACCCGCACTTCGCCTTCGACCATGTCGCCGGTGTGCAGGTTGAAGCGGCGGATCTGGCTCGGCGACAGGTAGATGTCGTCCGTGCTGGCCATGTAGCTGGCCTCGATGCTGCGCAGGAAGCCGAAGCCGTCGGGCAGCACCTCGAGCACGCCGTCGCCGAAGACCTGCTCGCCGGCCTTGGCGCGCTTCTTCATGATCGCGAACATCAGCTCCTGCTTGCGCAGGCGCTGCACGTTCTCGATTTCCAGCGCTTCGCCCATCTCGATGAGCTTGGCGACGTGCATGAGCTTGAGTTCGGACAGATGCATGAGGCACCCTGAGGCCCGGCCGGGCCGCGGTATCGAGCGCTGTGGGGCGCACGCCGCAGCTGGCGTTGAAGGGCAGTTCGTGGAGTGAGGCCGTGACCCTGCACGGGGCCGGACCGGCGTGGGCCGGGGTCCGGTAGGCGCTACGGACCGAGTGTTCGGCCCCAGCGGCGCAGGGAGGCGGATCAGGCGGCGGGCACCTCAGGCACCCACCGCGTGACGCAGATTATAGATGGCCGTCGAGAAAAGCAGTCAGCTGCGCTTTCGACAGCGAGCCCACCTTGGTGGCGGCGACCTTGCCGTCCTTGAAGAGCATCAGCGTCGGGATGCCGCGGATGCCGTGCTGGCCCGGTACGACGCGGTTCTCGTCGACGTTGAGCTTGGCGATCTGCAGGCGGCCCTCGTAGGCCTTGGAGACCTCGTCGAGGATCGGCGCGATCGCCTTGCAGGGGCCGCACCACTCGGCCCAGTAGTCCACCAGGACCGGCTTGTCCGACTGCAGCACGTCGCTGCTGAAGGAGTCGTCGGTGACATGCTTGATCAGGTCGCTGCTCATGGCTTGTTGGCTCCGCATGCCCGCGGCGCGCGCACGGAAAACGGGGCGCAGCGGGAGCGGCGGGATTTTGGCACGTTGCGCCCGAACGGGCAGTGCAGCCGGCTGCCGCACGTCATTTCAGACTGAACAGTCGGGCCAAGGCCCGGTTGTTCGAGGCATCGGGCCCGGTGACGCCGCGTTTCAATGGGCACACCATGCCCGTCGCCCAGCCTGCCCCTGCCGCCCCTCGCAGCGCCGCCGTGCGTGGGTTCGGCCGCTGGCAGCTGCTGCGCCTGCTCGGCAAGAGCGAGCGCACGATGGCCTGGCGCATCGCCGATCCGCGCAGCGGCCAGGAATTGATGCTCGTGCTGCCGCGTGTGCAGCCGGCCGACGCCCTGGGGCTGGAGCAGTGGAAGCAGGTGCAGCGTCAGGCGGCGCGGCTGTCGCACCCGCAGCTGGCCGCGGTGGTCGACACGGGCGTGCAGGACGGCTGGCCTTACGTGGCCTACGACCCGCGGGCCGACGCCACGCTGACCGAGCGCCAGCCCGCCAACGGCATGCCAGGCCCCGAGGCCGCTGCGCTGGTGCAGCAGGCCCTTCAAGGCCTGGCCTTCGCTCACGAGGCCGGCCTGGCGCACCACGATTTGCAGCCCTTCCTGCTGCTGGTCAGCGACAGCGGCCAGCTGCGCGTGGCCGGCCTGGCCATTGCGGCGGAGCTGGCGGCGCGCCAGGCCGCCGCCGCCGCGCCAGCAGACACGCCCAGCCACAGCGGCCGTCATGCCGAACGGGCCGCCGCCGAACGGGATGTGCTCGCCGCGGGCGTGCTGCTGCACGGCTTGCTCGTCGGCGCGCCCGCCCTCGACGAGCCCGACATCGGCCGCATCGTCGACCGCGTGCCGCCGCTGGGCCGCGACATCGTCCGCCTGCCCTGGCAGACGGCGCACCGCATTGCCGAGCCGCTGCGCGCCATCGTCAACCGCGCCACCGACCGCCAGGAGCGCCAGCGCTACCGCAACGCACGCACGCTGCTGCGCGCGCTGGAGGGCTGGCTGCAGTCCGAAGGCGCCTCGGGCGCCGGGCCGCTGGCCCTGCTGGCCGACCGGCTGCGCACCGCCGGGGTGCTGCCCTCGGGCCCGGGAGCGGCGGCGCGGGTGGCCCGGCTCACGATGATGGAGAGCCAGCGCACCTTCGAACTCGCCGAGGTGGTGCTGGAGGACTTCGCGCTCAGCTTCGAGATGCTGCGCCTGGCCAACGGCTCGCAGGCGAGCACCGGCGGCGCCCCGGTGCTGACGGTGCGGCGGGCCATCGCGATGCTGGGGCTGGACGGCGTGCGGCGCTCGGCCTTGGCGCTGCGCGACTGGCCGGGGCCGCTCGACGACACCGGCGCCGCGCGCCTGGACGCCCTGATCGACCGCATCCGACGCGCTGCGCGTACGGCGCTGGCGCTGCGGCCCGCCGGCTACGACGGCGAGGTCGTCTATCTGCTGACGCTGCTGCAGAACCTCGGCCGGCTTGTGGTGCACTACCACTTCAGCGACGAAACGCAGCAAATCGCCCGCCTGATGCAGAGCGCGCCTTCGCCAAGAAAGGGCGAGCCCGAGGAATCCGGCATGAGCGAAGAGGCCGCATCCTTAGCGGTGCTCGGCGCCGACATCGACGCCATTGGCCAGGCGGTGGCCCGGCACTGGGGCTTCGATCAGGTCTTACTCAAGCTGATGCAACGCCTGCCGCTGGACACGCCCGTGCGCATCCCCGACAGCGACGACGACCTGCTGCGCGCCAGCGCCAGTTGCGCCAACGAGGCCGTCGACGCGCTGGCCTTGCCGGCGCCCAAGGCGCTGCCCGCCCTGCAGCGAGTGGCTCAGCGCTACGGCCGTGTGCTGGGCATCGATCTGCGCGACTTGCAGGACGCCTTGCGAGGGGAGGCTCGCCTGACCGAGCCGATGCCGCTCACACAGCCGGCGCCGCTGGACGAACCAGCCGCTTCGCCCGGTGCGGCGCGACGGAGTTCGGGCTTGCGCGCAGGGCTGACGCGATGAGCCTGCCCGTCGTCGCCGGCGGAAGCCCCCGTTCGGCCGCAGGCGCGGGTGGCAGCGCCGTGGCCGGCGGGCGCCAGATCGGCCGCTACGAACTCCGTCGCGAGCTTGGTCGCGGCGCCCAGGCCGTGGTGTGGCTGGCCCACGATCCGCGCCTGCAGCGCGATGTCGCCCTGAAGCTGCTGAGTGCCCATGCCGATGCCGCGACGCGTGACGAGTGGCTGAACGAAGCGCGAGCCTGCAGCACGCTGAAGCACCCGAACGTGGTGCCCGTGTTCGAGGCCGACGAAGACGCGGGCCAGCCCTACCTGGTGTTCGAGTACGTCGAGGGCGGCACGCTGTCGGCGATGCTGAAGACGCGGCCGCGGCTGCCCGCGCGCCAGGCGGTCGGCCTGATGCTCGGCGTGCTCGATGCGTTGGCCGCCGCGCACGACAAGGGCATCGTGCACTGCGATCTCAAGCCCAGCAACATCCTGCTCGGAGGAGATGGCCGGCCGCGGGTCATGGACTTCGGCATCGCCGCCCGCGTGCAGCGCGGCAACGACCGCGCCGAGCCGCACGACGGCCGCATCGTCGGCACGCCCGGCTACATCTCGCCCGAAGCCGCGCGCGGCGAAGCCCCGCAGCCGGCGATGGACGTCTTCGCCGCCGGCGTGATGCTCGGCGAGATGCTCTCCGGCGGCCCGTTGCTGAAGGAACGCGACCCCTGGCGCGCCATCCAGCGCGTGCAGACCGAAGACCTGAAGTTCGCCGCCGGTGGCGATGTCGACGAGGCCTTGCGCGCCATCGTGCAGCGCGCGCTGTGCCGCGACGCCGCGCAGCGCTTCGACACCGCCCGTGCGCTGCACGAGGCGCTGGAGCACTGGCTCAACCCCGATCACCAGACGCTGGACACCAGCCACGCGACGCTGGAGTTCCTGCTGCGGCGCATGCGCCACAAGTCGGACTTTCCGGCGCTGTCGTCATCAGTGGTGCGCATCCAGCGCCTGGCGGGCTCGGACACCGAGAGCCTGCGCACGCTGAGCGATGAGATCCTGAAGGACGTCTCGCTCACCAACAAGCTGCTGCGCATGGTGAACACCGTTCACTTCACGGCCGTCACTGGCGAGCAGATCAGCACCGTGTCGCGTGCCGTGGCGCTGGTGGGCATGGCCAGCATCCGAAACATGGCGCTGTCGGTCATCCTGCTCGAGCACATGCACGACAAGGACCACGCGGCGCTGCTGAAGGAAGAGTTCCTGCGCGCGCTGATGGCCGCCACGATGGCCAGCGATCTCACGCCGCAGGCGCGCCAGGGCGAAGAAGCGTTTCTCGGCGCGATGTTCCAGAACCTCGGCCGGCTGCTCACCGAGTACTACTTCCCCGAAGAGGCGCAGCGCATCCGGCAGCTCGTGGTCGGCCCGAAGGCGGTGACGCGCGACGTCGCGGCCAAGAAGCTGCTCGGCCTGTCGCTCGACGATCTGGGCGTGGGCGTGGCGCGCGCCTGGGGCCTGCCCGAGACGCTGCAGAAGGCCATGCGGATACCCGGCGGCGAGGTGCCCTCGCGGCGCATCGATCCGCGCGCCGACGGCGGCGTGGAGCGCATGCGCTGGCTGGCGCGCGGCGCCAACGAGTTCACCGATGCCATGCTGCTGCACGAAGGCGACGCGCAGACCGAGGCACTGACCCGCGTGGCCGACCACTACGCGCCCGCGCTGGGCCTGGAGACCCGTGACGTGCTGCAGGTGGCCAGCGGCGCGCGCACGCGGCTGTCGCACCTGGCCCAGGCCATGGGCCTGAGCGTGGCGCCGGGTGCCGCGGCGCGCCGGCTGCTGCAGGCGCCCCCTAGTCCGGCTGCGCTGCAGCAGGCGCAGGCGGCCGCCGATGCGCCGACCGTGGCCATCGCCGCGCCGCCCGTGCCGCTTGAGGGCAGCGCGCTGGTGCGGCTGTCCAGTGGCCTGGAGACCGTGCGCACGGCTGTCAACGGCCGCGAGATGCGCGCCAACGAGGTGCTCAACCTGGTGCTCGAAACGCTGCAGCGCTCGCTCGACCTGCGCACCCTGGTGTTCTGCCTGCGCGACGCGAAGGGCGAGCACTTGGTGGGGCGCGTGGGTATCGGCGAGGGGGCGGCGGAATTGCCTGCGCTGTTCCGCGTGGCGCTGCGCGCGAAGGGGCAGCCCGATCTGTTCTCGGCCGTGTGCGCGCGCGGCGCGGACTTGCTGATTGCCGACAGCCGCACCGTGGCCCCGCGTCTGCCGGCGTGGTTCCGCGAGCAGGTGGCGGCGCCCACCTTCCTGTTGCTGCCGCTGATGCTGAAGGGCTCGCCCGTGGGCCTGATCTACGCCGACCGCGCGCAGGCCAACTCTCTGGTGCTGGGCGAAACCGAGCTGGTGCTTGTGCGCGGCATGCGCGATCAGGCGGTGACGGCCTTGTCGCGGGCCTGAGGCTGCCGTCGGACAAGGTGCCGAGCCTGACCCCGGCACTGGTTGCAACGCTAAGGGCTGCTTGGTTCCCCACCTGACCCGGTTGGGCGCGCTTCCATGCGGGGAGGCCCGGCGGGGAGGATTATGGCTTATCGCAATTGCAGCTCTTCGGCGCCCCAGTGCACGCCGATGGGCTCGATGAACAGCTGCTTCGCGCCCGCTTCCACGCGCCCCGCGACCCAGGCCTCGATGCCCTGCGCCCGCGCCGTGGCCACTGCGCGCTCGGCGTCGTCGCCGTGCACGAACAGGGCGAAGCCGGCGCCCATGTTCAGCGTGCCGTAGGCCTCGGCGTCGTCCATCGCGGCCTGTTGCTGCATGAAGCGCAGCACCGGGGGCACCGGCGGCAGCGTGTGCACGCGGTAGGTGAGCGCCTTCGGGTGGCGCAGCAGCTTGCGCCAGCCGTGGCCGGTGATGTTGGCGGCGTAGTGCACGCGCACGCCGTCGGCCCAGAGGGCCTCGGTGACGGGGCTGTACAGCAGCGTCGGCGCCAGCAGGGCGGGGCCGTAGCGAAGGCCCGGCTCGATCTCGGTTTGGTAGCCCTGCGGCAGCCGCTCGGCGAGCTTGCGCGCCAGGCTCAGGCCGTTGGCGTGGATGCCGCTGCTCTGCAGCAGCACGATGGCGTCGCCCGGGCCGAGGTGTTCGCCCAGCGTGAGCCGCGGCTTGGGATTGACGAGGCCGGTGCAGCTGGCGGCCAGGTCGATGCGGCCCTCTTCGACGATGCCGGCCAGCGCCGGGGTTTCGCCGCCGCCCCAACTGGCACCGATGGCATCGCAGGCCGCCTTCCAGCCCTGCACCAGGGCCTGGGCGCGCGCGCCGTCGGCGAACCAGTCGCTGCCGCCGGCGGCCCAGTAGGCCTGCACCACCAGCGGCGTGGCGCCGACGGTGACGAGGTCGTTGACGGCCATCGCGATGGTGTCCTGCGCGATGGCAGCGAAGAAGTTCTCGCCTTCGCGCCACATCGCGTCGGCCACCAGCGTCTTGGTGCCCAGACACTCGACGATGCTGGCCAGGTAGAAGTGGCCCAGGTCCACGACATAGGCCGACTCGCCCCGCGAGGCCGTCACCTCCTCGAAGGCGTGTCGCGCCAGGTGGCCGGCGGTGCTGGCCGCCGCGCGCTGGGCGGCCACCTTCAGGGGATCGATGAGCTCGTACTTGACCCCGGCTTGCTCATAGCTCAAGGGCGTGCTCACGGGGGTCGGGGAGGGGGTGTTCATGGCCGGGGCATTATCCCCGGCCGCCTAGAATGAGCCGCATGTCGTCTTACGTCGTCCTGGCCCGCAAGTACCGCCCGCGCCGCTTCGCGGAGATGGTCGGCCAGGAGCATGTGGTGCAGGCCCTCACGAACGCGCTCACGCAGGGGCGGCTGCACCACGCCTACCTGTTCACGGGCACGCGGGGCATCGGCAAGACCACCGTCAGCCGCATCCTCGCCAAGAGCCTGAACTGCACCGGCCCCGACGGCACCGGCGGCATCACCGCCGAGCCCTGTGGCGTGTGCCAGGCCTGCACCGAGATCGACGCCGACCGCTACATCGACTACGTCGAGATGGACGCCGCCAGCAACGGCGGCAAGGACGAGATCCGCGATCTCATCGAGCGTGCCGCCTACAAGCCCGGCGTCGGCCGCTTCAAGGTCTTCATGATCGACGAGGCGCACCAGCTCTCGAAGGACGCCTTCAACGCGCTGCTGAAGACGCTCGAGGAGCCGCCCGAGTACCTGAAGTTCGTGCTGGCCACGACCGACCCCGACAAGGTGCTGCCCACGGTGCTGAGCCGCTGCCTGCAGTTCAACCTGCGGCCGATGGCGCCGGCCACCGTGCGCGAGCACCTGGCGCGTGTGCTCGAGGCCGAGCAGATCCCGGCCGAGACAGGGGCGCTGCGCCTGTTGTCGCGCGCGGCACGCGGCTCCATGCGCGACGGCCTGTCGCTCACCGACCAGGCCATCGCCTACGGCGGCGGCCGGCTGGCCGAGGACGTGGTGCGCACCATGCTCGGCAGCGTCGACCGCAGCCATGCCGCCGCGCTGGTGGAGGCGCTGGCGCGGCGCGATGCGGTGGCCGTGCTGGCCACGGTCGATGCCTTGCGTGCCGCCGGCCTGAGTGCCGAGGCCACGCTCGAAGAGCTGGCGCAGCTGCTGCAGCAGATGGCCATCGAGCAGGCCGTGCCCGGTGCGCTGGACGACGCCGAGCCCGAAACCGAAGTGGCGCGCGCGCTGGCGCCGCTGCTCGCGCCCGACGAGACGCAGCTGCTGTACGGCATGGTGGTGCACGGCCGCGCCGAGTTGGCGCTGATGTCCGACGAGCACGGCGCGCTGACGATGGTGCTGCTGCGCTTTCTGGCCTTTCCGCCGGCGGGCAGCGTGCCGGCGCCGCCGCCGCAGGCCCAGCGCGCGGCCGCGCCCTTGCGCGCCCCGGCGCCCCCGGCCCTGGCTGTGGTGCCGGCGCGGGTGGCTGTTCCACGGCCTGAGACAGCCGTCGTGGCGGCTGTCGCTGTCGCAGCTGAACCCGTTGCACCGCCATTTGAGCCGGCCCCACCGCGCGTCGTCGAAGCCGCTGTGCCTGCCTTTGCAGCCGCTGCGCCCAGCACCGCGCTGGCCGACCGCTGGCAGGCCACCGTCCAGGCGCTCATCGAGTCGGGCACCGTGGCTGCGCTGGTGCGCGAGCTCGCCTGGCAGGCCGGCCTCGTGGCCATCGACGCGGCCACCACGCCGCCCACCTGGCGCCTGGCCGTGGCCCGCGAGCCTTTGCGCAACCCGGCGCTGGCCGACAAGCTGGCGCTGGCGCTGGCCGCCCAATTGGGCGAGCCGGTGCAGCTGGCGCTGCAGCCGGGCCAGCCCGACGACACCCCCGCCCAGCGCGACGCCGCCGACCGCGCCTGGCGTCAGGCTGCTGCCGAGGCGCTGATCGAAGCCGACCCCGTGGTGCGCGAACTGCTCGGCCAGTTCAAGACCGCACGCCTCGTGCCGGGCTCGATCCGGCCCGTCTGAGAGCGTGAGAGTCTTTCGTTCATGCCCGCTCGCCACGCCCAAAGACGCCCGCTCGTCGTTGCAAATGCTCGCCGTAGCCCGAGCTACGGCTGTGCTTTGCGCCTAGATCGGACGCCTTTGGACGCGTCGCTCGGGCACGACCGACAAACTCTCACGCTCTGAACCCACTACCCCAGGAGACCTCCCCATGATGAAGGGCCAACTCGCCGGCTTGATGAAGCAGGCGCAGCAGATGCAGGAGAACATGAAGCGCGCCCAGGACGAGCTGGCGCTGCTGGAGGTCGAGGGTGCCAGCGGCGCCGGCCTCGTGAAGGTGACGATGACCTGCAAGCACGATGTCAAGCGCGTCGTCATCGACCCCAGCCTGCTGGCCGACGACAAGGACATGCTCGAGGACCTGGTGGCCGCCGCCTTCAACGACGCCGTGCGCCGCGCCGAAGAGGTGAGCACCGAGAAGATGGGCAAGCTCACCGCGGGCATGCCCCTTCCGCCCGGGATGAAGTTCCCCTTCTGACCGCCGCATGTCAGAAGCCGCACTCGACGGCCTGATCGAGGCGCTGCAGCGCCTGCCCGGCGTCGGCCAGAAGTCGGCGCAGCGCATGGCCTTCCACCTGCTGCAGCACGACCGTGACGGCGCGCGCCGGCTCTCGGCCGCGATCACCCATGCGATGTCGGCGATGCGGCACTGCACCCGCTGCCACACCTTCAGCGAGCACGAGGTCTGCACCACCTGCACCGACAGCCGGCGCGACGCGCGGCTCCTGTGCGTGGTCGAGACACCCGCCGACCAGGCCGCGCTGGAGCGCAGCGGCAGCTTCAAGGGCCTGTACTTCGTGTTGATGGGCCGGCTCGACCCGCTGCGCGGCGTGGGCGTGGCCGACATCGGCGCCGAGGCTTTGCTGGCGCGTGCGGGCGACGGCGTGGTGGAAGAGGTCATCCTCGCCACCGGCTTCACGGCCGAGGGCGAGGTCACGGCACAGGCGCTGCAGGCGGCGCTGGTGGCGCGGGGCCTCAAGGTCACCCGGCTCGCGCGCGGCGTGCCGGCAGGCAGCGAGCTAGAGTACGTGGACCTCTCCACCATCGCCCACGCGATGGGCGACCGGCGCTGACACGTCCTGCGCCCGCGGCCGGCGCACAATGCACGGTGATCGAACCTCTCCTGCTTGCCGCCGTGTCGGTGGTCACCCATGCCGGCTCGCGTGTGCTCACGCGGGCCAGCGGCTTCTTCTTCGAGCGCAACGGGCGGCTGTGGCTGGTGACGAGCCGCCACGTGCTGTTCGACGAGGCCTCCGACCACCATCCTGATCGCATCGAGCTCGAGCTGCATGTCGACGCCGAGAACCTGACGCGCTCGCTGTGCTGGTCGATGCCGCTGTTCCGCGACGGCCGGGCCGTCTGGCGCCAGGCCCGCGACTCCGGCGGTGACGTCGACGTGGCGGTGCTGGAGCTCGACGCCGAGGCGCTGCCCCCCGAGGTGCAGATGCGGGCCTTCACGCCGGCGCACCTGCAGGCGGCCTATGACGAAGTGCCGGTGGGCAGCGCGCTGCTCGTGGTGGGCTTTCCGCTGGGCTTTCACGACACGCTGCACCACCTGCCGGTGGTGCGCCAGGCCGCGGTGGCCTCGGCCTTCGGCGTGCGCTTCCAGGGCCAGGGCTACTTCCTCACCGACGCACGCACGCACCGCGGCACCAGCGGCGCTGCGGTCGTCATGCGCAGCAGCGACGAGGCCCTGGTGGCCAGCGGGCTGCCCTGGAAGCTGCTGGGCGTGCACGCCGGCCGCATGGACATGATGCCGCGCGACGAGAAGCACGACGAGGTGCTCGGCCTGAACTGCACCTGGTATGCCGACGTGCTGCTGGCCCTGACGGGCGAGCGGCCACCGGTGGTGGCGGCCGTCGCTGAACCGGCGGTGCCCGCCCCGCCATGAGCAACCCGGCCGCCACCCCCCGGCGGCGCCTGCCCGCGGCCGCCGACGTGCGGGGCGCGGCGCAGCTGGCCGTGGACGCCACCGCGGGCCTGGTCGACCTGGTCGAGGCCGTGCACGCCGGCATCGCCCGCGCCCCGGGCCTGCCGGCGCCGGCCGACGGGCGCACGCGGGGCATCACGGGCCTCGTGTACCGCACGGTGCGGGGCGCCACGCGCCTGGTGGGCGGGGGTGTCGACGCGCTGCTGGGCCTGCTCGCGACCGATCTGGTGCCGAGCGATGCCGCACCGGCACCCGACACGCAACCCGCCTCGCCGGCGCGGGAGGCCCTGGTCGCGGCGCTCAATGGCGTGCTCGGCGACCACCTCGAGGCCAGCGGCAACCCGCTGGCGATCGCCCTGCAGTTGCGGGTCGACGGCCAGCCCCTCGCGCTGCAAGCCGAGGCGCTGCGCCTGCGCCTGCCGCAGGCGGGCCCGGCCGTTGCCGTGCTGGTGCATGGGCTGTGCATGAACGACCTGTCGTGGGCCCGCGGCACCTTGCCCGGGCCGGACGGCGACGGCGGCGCCGACGCCGCGCCCACCGGCCTGGCCACGAAGCTGGCCGCCGCCGGCTACACGACGCTGGCGCTGCACTACAACAGCGGCCGGTCGATCGCCCGCAACGGGGCCGACTTCGCGCAGCAACTCGAGGCGCTCGTGGCCGCCTGGCCCGTGCCGTTGCGGCGCCTCGTGCTCGTCGGCCACAGCATGGGCGGCCTGGTGGCGCGCAGTGCGCAGCACCAGGCCCGGCAACAGGGGCAGCGCTGGCCGTCGCTGCTGAGCGATCTGGCCTGCGTGGGCACGCCGCACCAGGGCGCGCCGCTCGAGCAGCTCGGGCACGCCGTCACGGCCGTGCTCGGCGCCACGCCCTACGCGAAGCCGTTTGCCCGCCTGGCGCGCCTGCGCAGCGCCGGCATCACCGATCTGCGCCACGGCCGCTTGCTCGACGACCGCTCGGCGCTGGCGCCGCTGCCCGCTGGCGTGCGCTGCCTGGCCCTGGCGGGCACCCTGGGCGAGACCGATGGCGCGATGCGCCAGCGCGTGCTGGGCGACGGGCTCGTGCCGCTGCCCAGCGCCCTGGGCCAGCATGCCGATCCGGCCCGAGCGCTGCACTTCGAGCCCGGGCACACCTGGGTCGGCGCCGGCATCGGCCACCTGGCCCTGATCACGCACCCGGCGGTGCACGCGCAGTTGCTGGCGTGGCTGGCGGCGCCGGCGTCAGCGGCGGCGACGCCCTAGTCGGCGACCGCGTCCCGGTAGGCGTGCCACGAGGCATGCCCGAGCACCGGCCCCACCACCAGCAGCCCCGCGAACCACGGCAGCATCGCCAGCAGCACCAGCACGGCGATCAGCGCGCCCCACCACAGCATCACGGCGGTCTGCGTGAGCACGAGCCGCAGGCTCGTGAGGCCGGCGGTGATGGCGTCGGTCTGGCGGTGCAGGATCATCGGGATCGACACCACGCTGATGGCATAGATGAGCCCGGCGAACACCGCGCCCACGCCGGCCCAGGCGGTGATGAAGCCGATGTTCTCAGGCTCGAGCAGCGCGAGCAGCGAGCCCTTGAAGTCGGGCATGCCGTCGAAGCTGACGGCGAACACCACCAGCGTGGCGCGGCCCCAGAGCATCTCGAGCACCAGCAGCACGAAACCGAAGATGGCGAGCTGGTCGGTGCGGGTGTCCCAGGCCAGCAGCGAGTCGCCGAAGTCGGGTGTCTCGCCGCGTTCGAGCCGCTGGCTCGTGCGGTACAGGCCCAGACACAGGAACGGGCCCATCAGCAGGAAGCCGGCCGACAGCGCCAGCGTGTAGGCCGGGGCGTGCTCGAACACCTTCATCAGCGCCCAGCCCATGACCATGAAGCAGGCGCCGTAGAACAGGCCGATCAGCGGGGCACGCTGGAAATCGCGCCAGCCCGCGCGCAGCCAGCGCAGCGGCGCGCCCCAACCCAGTGGGCGCAGCACGATGGCGAGTGCGCCGGGTGCGACCGGGGCGGGCTCGGGGGCGGATTCCACCATGGCGCCAGCCTACGCGCCCGACGGGCCGGCTGGATGCGGGCTTGCCCGAGGGGTGCGTCGGTTCGTCAGCGCGGGGCTGTCGCTGGCCGCGTGGCGTGTGGACCGTGTCTCAGTTCACGTCATGAGGGCCGGCGAACGGCGTTGGGTGAAAAAGACGACGCCTGCCGACTCCAGCGCAGCCGCCGCCGCTCCGATACAGCACGGGTGCGGGGCCGGGGGGCCGTGCGGGTGTCGTGCGGTCATGTCGGTCTTCCGCAGGCTTCAGCTGTCGATTCGGCAGGCCGTGATGCTGGCGGTGGCGACAGCCGTGATCGGCCCGCTGCTGGTGTTGTGGCCGCTGGACCAGGCGATCACGCGCCAGGCCCAGGAGCCCATAGTCGAGCACAGCCGGCGCGCCAGCCTGGCGCTGACGGCAGCCTCGCTGGTCGGGCCGCTGTGGTCCATCGACGCGGCCGCCACGGCGCTGATGGCGAGCAAGGCCCTGGAGGATCCGGCCGTGCTGGGGCTTCGGCTTGTCGAGAACCGGCCGAATGCCCGGCCGCTCGGGTTCATTCGCCAAGGTGCCGATCTCGAGGGGGCGATCGTCATGCGCACCGAGCTGTTCCGCGAGGGCGAGCGCCTGGGCGAGCTCGAGCTGCACTTCGATCCGCTGCAGGTCGACCGGCTGCTCAGCGAGCGAATCCAGTCCAGTCTGGTGCTGGCCGCCGTGCAGACGCTGCTGGGGCTGATCGTGCTGACCTTGGTGCTGTACCGCCGGCTCGCCGCCCCGATCGACAAGCTGATGAAGCAGGCCAGCGGCCTGGCGACGCGTGGGCAGGGCGGGCGCGTCGCCTGGGGCCGGCAGGACGAGCTCGGCGAGCTCGGCAACCACCTCAACGCCGTGCACGACCAGATCGATGCGCTGTTCGAGCAGTTGCAGATCCAGAAGACCGAAATCGAAGAGGTGGCCCTGCACGATGTGCTCACCGGCCTGCCCAACCGCACGCTGTTCAGCGAGCTCGCCCGCAGCGCCGTGGCCGGGGCGAGGCGCGACGGCAGCCGGCTGGCCCTGCTGTTCGTCGACCTCGACCGCTTCAAGGCGGTCAACGACGCCTTCGGCCACCCTGGCGGCGACCATCTGCTGCGCGACCTGTCCGCGCGCTTGCGGGCGGCGCTGCGCGAGGCCGACGTCGTCTGCCGCCACAGCGGCGACGAGTTCCTCGTGCTGCTGCACGACGTGCGCGAGCGCGAGTTCGTGGCTGCGACAGCCGACCGGCTGCTGCGGGAACTGGAGGCGCCCTTCGACATCGACGGCCGCGAGGCCGCCATCACCGCCAGCATCGGCATCTCCCTCTTCCCGGACGACGCCGCCGACCACGAGACGCTGGTGCGGCATGCCGACACGGCCATGTACGTGGCCAAGCGCCTGGGGCGAGACCGCCACAGCTTCTTCCGCGAGGAGTTCGACGAGCAGCTCAAGGCCACGCAGGCGCTGGAGCGCGAGCTCGAGGTGGCACTGGCGCAGGACCAGTTCGAGCTGCACTACCAGCCGCAGGTCGGCACGGCCGACGGCGTCACGGCGGGCTGCGAGGCGCTGATCCGCTGGCGCTACCCCGAGCGCGGCCTGGTGCCGCCGGGCTCGTTCATCAGCACCGCCGAGCAGTGCGGGCTGATCGCCGACATCGGTGCCTGGACGCTGCGCACCGCCTGCCGCCAGATCGCCGAGTGGCGGGCCGCCGGCGTGCCCTTCGGCAGCGTGGCCGTCAACGTGTCGGCGCTGGAGTTCCGCGGGCGCCGGCTGCTCGACACGCTGGCCTCGGCCATGGCCGAGCATGCGGTGCAGGCCCACGAGCTGGAGCTCGAGATCACCGAGAGCGTGCTGATGACCGACACCGACAGCGCCCAGCGCATCCTCTCGCGCCTGCGCGAGATGCAGATGCCGCTGGCCGTGGACGACTTCGGCACCGGCTATTCGTCGCTGGCCTACCTGAAGAACCTGAGGCCGTCGAAGCTGAAGATCGACCGCAGCTTCGTGCGCGACATCGAGGACGACCCCGACGACCGCGTCATCGTGCAGGCCATCGTGAGCCTGGCGCACTCGCTGGGCATCCGCGTCGTGGCCGAAGGTGTCGAGACCGAGGGGCAGCGCGCCTTCCTGTGCGGCATCGGCTGCGAGCTGATCCAGGGCTACCTGGTGAGCCGGCCGCAGCCGGCCGTCGACGCGGCGCGCTTCATGTGCAGCGCCCGAGAGCCCGAGACCACCGTCGCCTGAAGGCGGGCCTCAGCCGCGGCGTGAACGCCACACGCGCAGGATCTCGTCGAGGATGAGGCAGATCGCGCCCAGCGTGATGGCGCTGTCGGCGACGTTGAAGCTGGGGAAGTAGCCGCCGCGGAACACGGGCTCCAGGAAGGCGAAGCGGAACTGCAGGAAGTCGACGACGTAGCCGTGGATCAGCCGGTCGATCACGTTGCCCACTGCGCCGCCCAGGATCATCGTCACCGAGAAGCAGAACAGGCGCTCGGCGGGGTGGCTGCGGATCATCCAGACGATGAACGCCGAGGCCACGATGCCGAGGCCGACGAAGAACCAGCGCTGCCAGCCGCCGGCATCGGCCAGGAACGAAAACGCCGCGCCGGGGTTGTGCGCGCGCACGAGGTTGAAGAAGTCGGTGACGGGGCGGATGTCGCCCAGTTGGAAGGCGCCGACGATGAGTGTTTTCGTGATCTGGTCGGCGAGCACGACGATGGCCGCCAGCACCAGCCAGAACGCGAGGCCCTTCGTGTCGCCTGATCGGCCGGCCGGGCGGGGTTTGGCGGCGGCTTTGGAAGAGGCGGCCATGGCTTCAGGCCACCGTGCGCGCTTCGCCCGCGCCGTAGAGGTTGCTGGTGCAGCGGCCGCACAGGCCCGGGTGCGCCGCGTCGTGACCGACGTCGTCGCGCCAGTGCCAGCAGCGCTCGCACTTGGTGGCGGTGGAGGGGCGCACCTGGGCTTGCAGCACTTCACCCGCCACCAGCTCGGCCTCGGAGGTGATGAAGACGAACTTCAGGTCCTCGCCCAGGCTGGCCAGCACCGCATGCTCGGCCGCCGGCGCGCTGATGCGCACGGTGGCCTGCAGCGACGAGCCCACGGCCCCGGTGCCGCGCACGGCCTCGATCTCCTTGTTCACCAGCTCGCGCACGCGCTGCACGGTGGCCCACTTGGCCAGCAGGGCGGGATCGGGCGCGTCGAACTGCCAGTAGGTCTCGGTGAAGATCGACTTCGTTGCGCCACCGTCTTTGTGGATCATGCCCCAGGCCTCTTCGGCCGTGAAGCTGAGGAAGGGCGCCATCCAGCGCAGCATGGCCTGCGTGATCTGCCACAGCGCCGTCTGCGCGCTGCGCCGCGCCAGGCTCTTGGGCGCGGTGGTGTAGAGGCGGTCCTTCAGCACGTCGAGGTAGAACGCGCCCAGGTCTTCGGAGCAATACACCTGCAGCTTGGAGACTACGGGGTGGAACTCGTAGACCTCGTAGTGCGCCAGGATCTGCGCCTGCAGCTCGGCCGCGCGCGCCAGGGCGTGGCGGTCGATCTCCAGCATGTCGGCCAGCGGCACGGCATCGCGTGCCGGGTCGAAGTCGGCCGTGTTGGCGAGCAGGAAGCGCAGCGTGTTGCGGATGCGGCGGTAGGCGTCCACCACGCGGGCGAGGATCTTGTCGTCGCCAGCGATGTCGCCCGAGTAGTCCGATGCCGCCACCCACAGGCGGATGATCTCGGCGCCCAGCGATGAGCTCACCTTCTGCGGCTCGATGCCGTTGCCGAGGCTCTTGCTCATCTTGCGGCCCTGGCTGTCGACCGTGAAGCCGTGCGTCAGCAGGCCGCGGTAGGGCGCGCGGTCGAACAGCGCGCAGGCCAGCAGCAGCGAGCTGTGGAACCAGCCGCGGTGCTGGTCGTGGCCTTCGAGGTACAGGTCGGCCTCGGGGCCGCTGGCATGGAAGCCGCCCGGGTGCTGGTTGCGCAGCACGTGCCAGAAGGTGCTGCCGCTGTCGAACCAGACCTCGAGGATGTCGCTGCTCTTGGTGTAGGCCGCGCCGTCCTCGGCACCCAGCACGTCGGTGGCCGTGAGCCGGCTCCAGGCCTCGATGCCGCCGCGCTCCACCACCTCGGCCGCCTGGTCGAGGATCTCCATCGTGCGCGGGTGCAGCTCGCCCGAGTCCTTGTGCAGGAAGAAGGGCAGCGGCACGCCCCAGCTGCGCTGGCGGCTGATGCACCAGTCGGGCCGGTTGGCGATCATGTCGCGCAGCCGGGCGCGGCCGTTCTCGGGGTAGAAGCCGGTCTGGTCGATGGCGTCCAGTGCCAGCTGGCGCAGCGTCTTCGGCGCCTTGTCCTTGGTGAAGACGCCCTTTGTCGACGAGTTCTCTTCGTCCATGCGCACGAACCACTGCGCCGCGGCGCGGTAGATCACCGGCGTCTTGTGGCGCCAGCAGTGCGGGTAGCTGTGGGTGATGGTCTCGGTGGCGAACAGGCGGCCCGCGTCGCGCAGCGCCTCGATGATCACCGGCACGGCCTTCCAGATGTTCTGGCCGCCGAAGAGCGGGAAGTCGGCCGCGTAGCTGCCGTTGCCCTGCACGGGGTTCAGGATCTCATCGGTCTTCATGCCGTGCGCGACGCACGAGTTGAAGTCGTCCACGCCATAGGCCGGGCTGCTGTGCACGAGGCCGGTGCCGTCGTCGGCGGTGGCGTAGTCGGCCAGGAAGACCGGGCTCAGGCGGTCGTAGCCGGCGTCCACATGGGCCAGCGGGTGGCGGAAGGCGATGCCGCCGAGCTTGTCGCCCAGCGCCGTGGCCACCACGTGGCCTTGCAGGCCGTAGCGCGTGAGGCACTTCTCCACCAGGCTGGCCGCCAGCACCAGCTGGCCACGCTCGGTGTGCACCAGCGCGTACTCGAGCGCGGGGTTCAGGTTGAGTGCCTGGTTGGCAGGGATGGTCCAGGCGGTCGTCGTCCAGATCACCGCAAACGCTTCACCGACGATCTCGGGCAGGCCGAAGGCGGCGGCCAGCTTGTCGGGCTCGGCGCACAGGAAGCCGACGTCCAGCGTCTGGCTCTTCTTGTCGGCGTATTCGATCTCGAACTCCGCGAGCGAGCTGCCGCAGTCAAAGCACCAGTACACGGGCTTGAGGCCTCGGTAGACGAAGCCGCGCTCGATGACGCGCTTGAAGGCGCGGATCTCGCCAGCCTCGTTGGCCGGGTCCATCGTCGCGTAGCGGTGTTCCCAGTCGCCGAGGATGCCCAGGCGCTTGAAGTCGACCATCTGCTGCGCGATCTGCTCGGTGGCGTAGGCGCGGCTCCTGGCCTGCATCTCGTCGCGGCTCAGGCTGCGGCCGTGCTTTTTCTCGATCGCGTTTTCGATCGGCAGGCCGTGGCAGTCCCAGCCCGGCACGTAGTGCGCGTCGAAGCCGGCGAGCTGCCGCGCCTTGACGATCATGTCCTTCAGCACCTTGTTGACGGCGTGGCCCATGTGGATGGCGCCGTTGGCGTAGGGCGGGCCGTCGTGCAGCACGAAGAGCGGCGCGCCGTGGCGGGCATCGCGCAGGCGCTGGTACAGGCCCTCGTCTTGCCAGGCCTTCACCCAGCCCGGCTCGCGCTTGGCGAGATCGCCGCGCATCGGGAAGGGCGTGTCGGGCAGGTTCAGCGTCTTGCGGTAGTCCGCAGGGGCGGCGCTGGCGCCGGTGGAGGAGGTGTCGGTGCTCATGGGCTTGGGGCGCTGTCGGCGCAGCCATCAGGGGGCCGGCCGTGGGTACACGGGTGGGCGCGGCGGCAGGGCCGCGCCGGCTGCAGGCTCAGCGAGAGCGCCGAATTCGGTCGCGTATGCCTTGAGGGACGCCCTGGCGGCGGGTGGCGGCCTGCCTGCGGAGGTGGGTGAGCGGCAGCGAATGCATGGGTGGCGATTCTACGGGGCGGCCTGCTGCGCCGAGGTATCCCGGACGGCAGCGTCCGCCGCCGCATGCCAGGCCCGCGCCGCCTCGGTGTCGCGCGCGATGCCCTCGCGCAGCGCCTCGAGCGAGTCGTACTTGAGCTCGTCGTGCAGCTTGTGCAGCAGGTCCACACGCAGCGGTCGGCCGTAGCCGCCGTCGGGGCCCAGCGCGGCCGGCCAGTCGAGGCAGTGCACTTCAAGCAGCACGCGTCCGGCGTCCTCGACCGTGGGCCGCACGCCCAGGCTGGCGACGCCGGCCAGCGGCCCGGCTGCCAGGCCGTGCACGCGGACGACGAAGATGCCCATGGCCGCCGGACGGGCGTGTGCAAAGCGGATGTTCAGCGTGCGAAAGCCCAGCTCGCGCCCGAGCTTGCGCCCGTGCTGCACACGCCCGCTGATGGCGTACGGCCGGCCCAGCAGCGCCTCGGCGCGCGCCATGTCGCCGGCGGCCAGCGCCTCGCGCACGGCCGAGCTGCTGACGCGCAGGCCGTGGACCTCGTAGCTCATCATGCGCGCCACGTCGAAGCCGTGGGCCGCGCCGGCGGCGTCGAGCATCGCGTAGTTGCCCTGGCGGCGCGCGCCGAAGCTGAAGTCGTCGCCGACGAGCACGTAGCGCGCGCGCAGGCCCTGCTGCAGCACCTCGGCAATGAAGCGTTCGGCCGGCATCGCGGCCAGCTGCTCGTTGAAGCGCGCCACCACCACGTGCTCGACGCCGCAACGCTCGAGCTCGGCCAGCTTGTCGCGCAGCGTGGCGATGCGCGCCGGCGCGGCTTCGGGCCGGCCGGCACGTGCCGCGAAGAAGTCGCGCGGGTGCGGCTCGAAGCTCAGCACGCAGGATGGCACGCCGCGGTGCCGCGCCTCGTTGACCAGCAACGCCAGCATGGCCTGGTGGCCGCGGTGCACGCCGTCGAAGTTGCCAATGGTCAGTGCACAGCCCGGCACCGAAGGGCCGAGCGAGAAGCGGCGGTGGATGCGCATGGGCGACGGATTATCCCGGTCGGCTCGCGCCGTTCAGCCCACCTGGCCCAGCGCCAGTTGCGCGCAGAAGCGCTCGTAGGGCTCGGGCCGGCGGCGCGACCAGCGGCCCAGGTGCAACTGCTGCTCGAGCCGCTCGCGCGCGGCGGCGCGGCGGTCGGCACGCTCGTGCCACTGCGCCAGCGCCTCGTCCACTGCCGCAGCGATGGGCGCGTGGTCGGCCACCATGGCCATCTGCGCCGTCGGCAGCGTGGGCAGGGTCTGCACACCGTGCAGGCTGCCGCTGACCACCTCGCAGCCGGCGTAGACGGCCTCGATGTGGCGGTAGGTCCAGCGCGTGTGGCCCATGGGCGCCAGCGCCACGCGGGTGTCGGCCATGCGATCGAAGAACTGGTGGAAGCGCAGGCGCTGGGTCTCGCCCAGCAGCGCCCGCACCGGGCCGCAGTCGGCCTCGATGGCCTCCACCGGGCAGTAGGGCAGGGCGTAGAGCCCGCCCCAGAAGCGCCAGTCGGGACGCGAGCGCACCTCGCGCAGCCAATCGATGCGCTGGTGGTAGCGGCGCGGCTGGCCGTCGGCGCCGATGCCGTCCTCAAAGGTGGCCGAGCCCTGCAGCGAGACGTCCCAGCGCCGCCCGCCGCGCAGCAGCCGCGCCGCGCCGAACCAGGGCGCCAGCGCGCGGCGGGCGCGCAGCGTCTGGCCCAGCTTGGGCGACAAGGGCATCGGCAACACGCCGGTGCGCAGGCCGAAGTCCTGCCCGTTCACGACCGTGGTCTTCAGCAGCAGCGGCGTGGCCGCGCGCAGCAGCGCCTGGTCGGAGTTCAGCCAGGCCGGCGGCGGGGCGTCGAAGAAGTCGAAGAGAGCAATGTGGCGCGCCCGCACCCGCGCCAGCCGCGCCGGCGTGAGCGTGCTCGGCAGCGCGATCAGCAGCGTCTCGGTGTCGACCACCGGCCCGGCATCGAGTTCGGCGGCCTGCAGCACACGCGTGCGGCCGGGCTCGTAGGCCTCGAGAAAGCGCAGCAGCGGCGCCTCGTCGGGCACGCGCGGGTCGCTGCGGTCGGGCGCGATGACGGTGTACAGCGTCATCGGGCGGCGGCCGGTGCTTCGGCGGGCAGCCCGAGCAGCCGCAGGTACAGCGCCGCGTAGGCATCGGCCGCGCGGTCCCAGCTGAACTGCGCGGCGTGGGCGCGCACGGCGGCGCTGCGGCCGGGGTCGGCGGCGTGGCGCACCAGGCCGCGTTCGACCACCGCGCGCATGGCGGCCGGCTCGAAAGCCTGGGGCCCCTCGAAGTAGTCGGCCGCCTCGCCGCCGATCTCGGGCAGGCAGGTCAGCGCGCTCAGGAACACCGGCTTGCCGAAGTGCATGGCCTCGATCGGCGGCAGGCCGAAGCCTTCGGTCAGGCTCGGGAACAGGAAGCCGGCGCAAGCACCGTAGGCCCAGGCCTTCTGCGCGTCGCTCACGCCCAGGTGGTATTGCACGTTGGGCAGCCGGTTCGCGGCGCGCAGCGCCTTGGCGTCGTCGCTCGGCGGGCCGGCCATCACGAACACCATCTCCGGCCAGGCCGCGGCCAGGCCGAGGATGGCCTGCGGGTTCTTCGACGGCGACATGCGGCTCAGGTGGAAGAGGAACGGCCGCTCTGGCTGCAGCGCCCAGCCCGCCAGGGGCTCCTGCGGCGCGGCGGCGAAGCTGCGCGCACCGTTGTGGATGACGGTGATGTCGCCGGCCCAGCCCAGGTGCTTGCGCACGTCGGCGGCCGTGTGGTGGCTGATGGCGGTGAGCGCATCGGTGCGCGCCAGCAAAGCGCGTGTGCGCCGGTGGTGGCGCCAGGTGCTGAAGGCGTTGCGGCCGTAGAGGTAGTTCAGGTCGTGCACCGTCACCACGCGCACGCCGGTGCCGGCGGGCGGCAGCGTCTTGTTCAACTGGTGCAGGCTGTGCCAGAGCGCAAAGCGCTGCGCTTGCGCGTGGTGCAGGCGCTGCCAGCGGTTGACGTCGATGTAGCGCACCGTGTCGCCGAACAAGGAGCCCAACCGCTCGCGCCGGTGCACGTGCAGCACGAGGCCGTGCTGCTGCCGCCACTGCGGCGCGCGGGCCACGAGGCGCTGGCCGATCTGCCAGGAAAACTCCCCGAGCCCATCGTGCAGTGCACCGATGTTGCCCAGGCTGATGCCGATGTGGCGTTCCTCCATCGGCGCGCAGTGTAGGGCGCTCGTGGGGGGTGCCCGCGCCGAGCGGACTGGCACAATCCCCGCGGATGAACCGCCTGCCGCTCGCACAGCTGACGCTCTGCGCCGTGGATTGCCAGACGCCGGCGCTGTCGGTGCTCTCGCTCCTGCATGCCATGCGGCAGGTGAACTTCGGCCGCGTGGTGCTGTTCACCTACGACTGGCTGCCCGCGGTGGTGATCCCCGGCATCGAGGTCATCGACATCGAGCCTATCCGCACGCCGGCCGAGCATTCGCAGTTCGTGATGCGCCGGCTCGCGGCCTACATCCGCAGCTCGCACGTGCTGCTCACGCGCTGGGATGCCGGCGTCGTGAACCCGGGCGCCTGGACCGACGAGTTCCTGGTACACGACTTCGTCGGCGCGCCCTGGCCCGATCGTCCGGAAGGCCGCGAAGTGGGCCAGGGTGCGTTTTCGCTGCGCTCGCGCCGCTTCCTGCGCGCCGGCGCCGATCCGCGCCTCACGGAGGAGCACCCCGAAGACGAGGTGCTGTGCGAACGCCGGCGCGACTGGATGCAAGACGTCCACGGCATCAGCTACGCCCCGGCGGCGCTGGCGCGGCGCTTCGTGGCCGACGACGACCCGGTCGAGCCCTGGCACTTCGGCTGCCTGGGCGCGCAGCACCTGCCGGGCCTGTACGACGAAGACGACATGTCCGAGGTCGTGGCGCGCCTGCCACGCGAGTGGCTGCTCGGCGAGCCCGCTTCGCGGCTGGCCAAGGCGCTGCTGATGCGCGGCATGCCGGCGGTGGCGCAGTCGCTGTTGACGCGGCGGCAGCAGGCCGGTAGCACCGACGAGCTCGACAGCCGCCTGCTCAGCGCCGCGGCCAGCGTGCTGGGCAAGCTCATGCCGGGTGGCTGAGGCCGCGGCTCAGCCCGTCTTGGCTGAGCGTGGCGGCTCGGCCAGCGAGAAGTCGTCGTGCGCTGCTGAAAGATTCGGGTTGTAGAACGGGTCGTCGGCGATCCAAGGCCCCCAGCGCTGCAGCATCACCGCGGCCTCGGCGAGGTAGCGCGCCTTCTTGGCCGGGTCATGGTCGCGGCCGCGGCTCACTGACTCGAAGTGCAGCATCTCGGCGTGCGGCGTCCACAGGTTGCGCAGCCCGGCGGCCGCCAGCTTCAGGCAGAAGTCGACGTCGTTGAAGGCCACCGCCAGGCCTTCGTCCATGCCGCCCACGCGCTGCCAGTTGGCGCGGCTCACCACCAGGCAGGCGGCCGTGACGGCCAGGTAGGACTGCAGCCGCAGCGCGCGCGCTGCCGGCCCGCCTTCGCCGCGAGGCAGGCCCTTCAGCGTGTGCGCCGCGACCTCGCCGATGCCCAGCAGCACGCCGCCGTGCTGCAGGGTGCCGTCTTCGTACCACAGGCGCGCGCCGACGGCGCCGATGCCGGGGCGCAGCGCCAGCGTCGCCATCTCTTCCAGCCAGCCCGGCGTGAGCAGCTCGACGTCGTTGTTGACGAGCGCGATCACCTCGCCCCGGGCCTCGGCCACCGCCGCGTTGTTCAGCGCCGCGAAGTTGAACGCCCGCTCGTCGCGGCGCACGCGGATGCGCGGGTCGCGCACCACCTCGGCCAGCCAGCGCAGGCAGGCCGGGTCGTCGGAGCCGTTGTCGACGATGACGATGTCGAAGGCCGGCCAGGTGGTGCGTGCCAGCAGGCTGCCGGCGGCGTGCCGCAGCAGCGCCAGCCCATTGCGCGTGGGGATCACGATGCTCACGTGCGGCGGCGGCTGCGGCACGGCGAAGCGCACGCGCACCAGGCCGGCGCGGGCGGCGGCCGGGTCGGCGTCGGGCTCGGCGCGGGCGGGGGTGGCGCTGCGGTCGAGCGCGGCCTGCACGGCGCGTGCGGCGGCGGCGGCATCGGTGCACGCCGCGCTGCCGCGGTGGGCGAGCACGCCGGGCACGTGCACCACTTGGCCGGCGTGCAAGCCCCAGGCGCCGCGCAAGGCGAGGTCGTGGCGCTCGGCGCCGGCTTGCAGCGGCGTGGGGCCGAGGCGGGCGCGCAAGGCCTCGGTGCGCCACAGCGCCGGGGCGCCGAGGCTGTCCATCGCCAGCAGCGCATCGGGGTCGAAGCGTGGCTTGAACCAGGGGTCGTGGCGGGGGCCGGCGCCGTCTTGCCGGTCTTCGTCGCCATAGACCAGCAGGGCCTCCGGCGTGAGGCTGCCCAGCAGCGCGAGCAGCGTGCGCTCTCGCCAGCGCTCGCTGCGATCGAGCAGCGCGCACCAGGGCGCGGTGGTGTCGCGCAGCAAGGCGCTGAGGGCGGTGGTGCGATCGGGTGCGTCAGCGGCGCTTAGCAGCACCCTTGGCTCGGTGGCGACCAGGGCCTGCCAGCGGGCGCGCTCACCCGGCGCTCTTGCCGTGATGGCCACCCGCAGCCGCCAGCGGCTGTGGCTCTGGGCTTGCAGCGTGGGCAGTAGGCCGGCGGCATCGGGCGCATCGGCCACCAGCAGCAGTTCGGCCTGCGCCTCGTCGCCCAGCGCCTGCACGGCGGCGCGCCACGCGGCCTGCAAACTGGGCAGCGGCTGATCGTGTTCCGCACACCACGCGGCGTACGGCCGCTGGCGCGCCAGATGCCGGCGGCGCAGCCGGCGCCGGTTCCACAGCGCCAGGCGGCGTTGCAGGGCTTGTATCCAGGCGGGGGTGGGCTTCGGCATCGGCGCGGGACTCTAGCAGCCGGGCCGGATAATCCGCGCGATGCCGACGCTGCTCGACCCCGACCGCCCCATCCACGACATCGAGCTGCTCAAGCAGTTGCGCGGCCGCCAGCTCTCGCTGCAGCTGCGCACGTTGGCGGTGATCGGTGCCCACCGCTTCGACGAGCTGCCGCTGATCGACCGGCTGTTCCCGGGGCTCACGCACATCGCGCTGTTCGAGCCGCTCGAAGGCCCGCTGGCCGTGCTGCGCGAGCGCGCGGCGCGCGACACCCGGCTGAAGGTGTTTCCGGTGGCGGTGTCCGACCGCGACGGCGAGGCCGAGTTCCACGTCACCAGCAACGACGGCGAGTCGAGCTCCTTGCTGCGCTTCGGCTCGCACGGCGAGCTCTTCCCGCAAGTGCAGGTGCAGCGCACGATTCTCGTGCCCACGCGCCGGCTCGACGCCGCGCTGGCCGAGGCCGGCCTGCCGCTGCCCGACGTGCTGCTGGTCGACGTGCAGGGCGCCGAGTTCCAGGTGCTGTCGGCCCTGCCGCGCGCGCTGCTGCAGCAGGTGCGGCTGATCTACACCGAGGTCAGCACCGAGTCGGTGTACGCCGGCGGCGGCCTGCTGCCGCAGGTGGAAGAGCTGCTGGCCTGGCGCTTCGACAACCTCGGCTTCGCGCCGCTGGCGCCCGGCGTGCCGATGCATGGCAACGCCGTGTTCGTGGCGCGCGAAGACGTGCCGCTGGCGCTGGCCTACACCACGGCCGGCCGGCTGCGCGCGGCCTGGCACCGCTGGCGGCTGGCGCGGCGGGCGCGCCGGGCGGCGGCTTGAGCAAACGCCGCGGCCACGCTGGCCAACCGCCCGGGACGCTGCCGTGCCGCTGATCAGCATCGTCATCCCCACCTTCCGCAGCGCCGCGCTGCTGCCGGGCGCCATCGACTCGATCGCGGCGCAGACCTGGCGCGACTTCGAGCTCATCGTCAGCGACGGCGCTTCCGACGACGGCACGTCCGACCTCGCCCGCGGCCGCGCGGCCGAGCTGCCGGCGCTGCAGGTGGACTCGCGGCCCGACAGCGGCGTGTACGACGCCATCAACCGCGGCATCGCGCTCGCCCGCGGTGAATGGGTGCTGGTGCTGGGCAGCGACGACCGGCTGCACGCGCCCGACACACTGGCCCGTGCCGCCGAGGCCCTGCGCGCCAGCACCGCCGAGCTCGTGCACGGCGACGTGCGCATGATGGCCGACAGCCCCGACGGCGTGCCCGCCGGCGGCCGCTACGCCGGACCGATGCCGCTGGCGCGGCTGCTCAAGGCCAACGTCTGCCAGCAGGCCATCTTCTACCGCCGCTCGCTGTGGCAGCGCCTGGGCGGCTTCGAGCCGCGCTACCGGCTCTGGGCCGACTGGGCCTTCAATTTGCGCGCGGCCTTCGAGGCGCCGCCGCAGTGGATCGATCTGATCGTGGCCGACTACGCCGCCACCGGCATGAGCGCGCGCCAGAGCGATGCGGTGCTGCAGGCGGAGATGCCGGAGCTCATCCGCCGCGAGTTCGCAGCGCGCGTGGGCGACCCGGCGCTCAAGCCGCTGGCGCGCCACCTGATGCGGCAGGCCGATGCGCTGCGCCGGCGTGGGCGCTGGCGCGAGGCGTGGCGCCAGATCGGCACCTGGGCGCGTGTGCGCTGGGGGTGATGCGGCGCGGCGCGGGCGCTTCGACAGGCTCAGCGCGAACGGAGCGGGCTGCGCGAACGACCGGCGGCGCCGCCCCCACCCGTTCGGGCTGAGCCTGTCGAAGCCCTTTGTCAGCCCGCCTCATCCGCCCAGCGCCAATGCCCCGGCGGCAGATCGGCCGGCAGCACCCAGGGCCCGAAGGACTCGCGGTGAAGCGTCTCGCAGCGATTGGCCACCGCGGCCACCATGCGCTTGACCTGGTGGTAGCGGCCGTCGGTGAGTGTGAGCCGCAGCGTGTGCGCATCGAGCACCTCGCAGGCCGTGGCGCGCACCGGCGCTGGATCGTCGTGCAGCACCACCCCGGCGCACAGGGCTGCGGCTGCGTCGGCGTTCACGGTGTGGCGCGTCGTCGCGATGTAGACCTTGGCGACATGCCGCTTCGGGTGCGTGAGCCGGTGGATCAGCGCGCCGTCGTCGGTGAGCATCAGCAGGCCCGTGGTGTCGGCGTCGAGCCGGCCGATGGGCTGCACGCCGCGGCGTTGCAGCGGCGCGGGCAGCAGCGACATCACGCCCGGGTGGTCGCGCGGCTTGCGCGAGCACTCGTAGCCGGCGGGCTTGTGCAGCAGGATCAGCGCCTGTTCGCGCCAGGGCCAGGGCGTGCCGCTCACCTCGAACACCAGGCCTTCGGTGGCCACTTCGGCGGCGGGGTCGTCGACCACCGCACCGGCGTGGCGCAACTGGCCGGCCGCGATGAGCCCCAGGCACTCGTGGCGCGTGCCGAAGCCCTGCTGAAAGAGGACGTCGCCCCAGCGCCGCGTGGCGCGTCGCGGGGTGCTCATGCCGGCAGGTCGCGCATCGTGGGCAGGTCGTGTCCCGGCAGGGCCTCGGCGTGCCACACCGCGTTGCGGATCGCGCGCGCCACCACCTCGGCGCCGAGCGCGCCCAGCGTCGACAGGTCGACGGCCTGCGCACCCGCGCGGCCGGTGGCCAGCGCGAACAAGGTGTCGCCGTCGTGCAGGCCGAGCGGATCGATGGCGCGTGGCAGGCCGTGGTAGGCCAGCGCGGCCAGTTGGTGCGCCTGCAGCTTGTCGAGCGCGGCGTCGGTGACGACGACGCCGATGGTCGTGGCCGATCCCGCCGGTGGCACCACCGGCGCGCCGGCCCGAGCACCGGCGCGCAGCGCCGCCGCCGTGCCCAGGCGCTGGCGGCCGTCGGGTGTGCGGGCGCCGGCGAGCACCGTGCCGTCGGCGCCGATCACGTCGCCGATGGCGTTGACGGCCATCAGCGCCGCCACCGTGATGCCGCCCACCTGCAGCGACGCGCAGCCGATGCCGCCCTTCATGGCGCGGCCGATGCCGAAGAGCTTGCCGACGCTCGCGCCCAGGCCGGCGCCTTGGCTGCCCTGCGCCAGCGGCACGCCTGCAGGGGTTGCGGCGGCGGCCTGGCAGGCGGCCTCGCCACAGGCGGCATCGGGGTGGATGGCGGGGTTGCCGAGCCACAGGTCGAACAGCACCGCCGCCGGCACGATGGGCACCCGCGCCGGCCCCACCGCCAGGCCGTGGCCGCGCGCGGCCAGCCAGCGCATCACGCCGTCGGCGGCGGCCAGGCCGAAGGCGCTGCCGCCCGTGAGCAGCAACGCGTGCACCACGGGCACGGCGTTCTCGGGGCGCAGCAGATCGGTCTCGCGCGTGCCGGGCGCACCACCGCGCTGGGCCACGCCGGCGGCCGCGCCCTCCGGGCACAAGAGCACCGTGCAGCCGGTGGGCCTGCCGGCCATCGCGGCATGGCCGACGGCGATGCCGGCGACCTGTGTCACGCAGCCCGGGTAGGGCGCGGTGGCCGTCATGCGGCGGACTGGCCGTTCGCCGCTGGCACCGACGTGCCGCTCGTGGTGGTGGCGGCCTTCAGATGGGGCGCCACCACGTCGGCCAGCTCCTGGATGCGGAAGGGCTTGGGCAGGAAGCCGTCCATCCCGCTTTGCAGGCAATGCAGGCGATCGGCGTCGCTGACGTTGGCCGTGACGCCGATGATCGGCAGGCGCTGCGTGCCGCCCTGCAGGAACTCGCGGTCGCGCCAGCGCGAGGTGGCCGACCAGCCGTCGAGCTTGGGCATGCGGCAGTCCATCAGCACCACGTCGTGCTGTGCCAAGGACATCTTCTCGAGGGCTTGTTCGCCGTCGATGGCGATGTCGCTGGGCAGGCCCAGGCGCGCCAGCATGGCCTGGGCGACCAGCGCATTGACCTCGTTGTCGTCGACCACCAGCACGCGGCCCGCGAATCGCGGTGTCGGCTGCTCGTCGTCGTCGCGAGCCGCGGGCTCGCCCACCACTGGGGCCTGCAGCGTGAAGAAGAAGCGGCTGCCGCGCCCGGGTTCGGATTCGCAGGTGAGGTCGCCGTTCATCTCGCGCGCGAGTCGGCGCGAGATGCTCAGGCCCAGCCCGACACCCTGGTGCGGGCGCTCGAGCTCGGCGCCACCGTGGTCGAAGGGCTCGAAGACGCCGGCCAGGCGCTCGGGTTCGATCCCCGGCCCGGTGTCGCTGACCGTGTAGAGCAGCCCCTGAGGCGAGGGCGCCAGCGTCACGCCGATGCGGCCGGCGCTGGTGAAGCGCAGCGCGTTGGACAGCAGGTTGTGCAGCACCTGCTTCACGCGGGCGACGTCGCCTGATACGTAGCGGGGCACGGCCGGCACCACCTCGAGATCGAGCACCAGGCCCCGCTCGGCCGCCACCGGCGCGGCGAGCGCCAGCACGTCGCGCAGCGCCTGCGCCGGATCGAAGGGCGCTGGCTCGAGCGCGAGTCGACCGAACTCCAGCCGCGACAGGTCGAGCAGGTCGCCGATCACGCGGTGCAGCTGTTTGGAGGAGCGCAGCACGATCTCGGCCCGCTGGCGCAACTGGGCGTCGCGGGCTTCATCGCGCATCAGCTCGCTGATGCCCATGATGCCGTTCAGCGGCGTGCGCATCTCGTGGCTGATGGTGGCCAGGAAGCGCGTCTTGGCGCGGCTGCTCTGCTCGGCCAGCGCCAGGGCACGGGCGCGGTCGTCGGCGATGGCGGCGTTCTCCAGGCGCAGGTGCATCGTCTCGGTCTGCAGGCGGCTGCTGCGCAGGCTTTCGTGCAGCATCACGCCCGTGAACAGCGACGTCCCCATTGCCAGCACGACGCCATCGATGCCGCCGCGCCACATGCTCCAGGCTGCCACCGGCAAGGTGATCGACAGCAACCACGCGGCGCTGGCGCGGAACACGCTGTGCGTGGTGTACACGCCGACGCTGGCCACCCCCAGCAGCCCGACGACGACGTAGCTGAAGGTGAAGCCGCTGATGCGTGGGCCGGCCAGGGCCAGCATGGCCGTCCAGGCCAGGCCATACGGCAGCAGCAGCAACAGGTAGCTGCGTTCCCAGTAGTCGGCGCGGGCCTGCCGCTGAGGGTCGGCTTCGAATCGGCGGGTGTGCAGCACCCGCAGCCCGGTCAACACCGTCAGTACCGCAAACCACAGCGCCACGGCCCCCGCGCTGGTCTCGCGAAGCAGCACCACCGTGGAGGTGGCCGCGAAGGCCAGCCCCACGAGCAGCGGAAACGGCGTGGCGCGGACCATCGTTGCCACGCACTCGTAGGCGATGCGTTCGCGGATGACCCAGTCGCTGCGCGCCGGCGTCGACCAGTCGGATCGTTGGGAGGTGGGGGCGGTGATCATGCGGGGCGGGCCTGCCCTGCAATGGGACTGACTCTCGCCCGATATCGTCATGGTCAGCCTGCGGCGACCGGATCCGGGTGAACCCTGATTTGCTCGCCGTGGGGTGCTGCGCGACGGGCACCCCCCCGCGAACGGGGCCCTCCGTTTCGGTCAGGCGAAGACGCCGGCCGTGTCCTGCATGCGCGCCGACACCTCGCCCAGGTGGTGCAGCGTGTCGCCAAGTGTCAGCTCGAGCATGGTCAGGCGCTTGAAGCAGTGGCTGGCGATGTACTCGTCGGTGCAGGCGATGCCGCCGTGCAGCTGAATGCACTGCTGGCCCACGTGGCGCATGCTCTGGCCCAGTTGCACGCGCGCCTGCGCCACCGCGCGCTGGCGCTGGGCTGCAGTCTCGCCGAGCTTGAGGCTGGCGTAATAGCTCATCGAGCGCCCCAGTTCCAAGTGCATCTTCACGTCGGCGATGCGGTGTCGCAGCGCCTGAAAACTGGCCAGAGTGGCACCAAACTGTTTGCGGGTATTCATGTAATCGACGGTGATCGCCACCAGGCGGTCCATCAGCCCCACGGCCTCGGCGCAGACGGCGGCGCTGCCGATGTCGACGGCGCGCGCCAGGGCTTCGGCGCCCTCGGCCTGCAGCAGCGTGGCCGGGGTGTCGACCAGGTGAACGTCGGCTGCGCGGGCGCCGTCCTGCGTAGGGTAGCCCACGACGCGGACGTCGGCGCGCTTCACCAGGAACACGCCGATGCCAGCGGCATCGTCGTCCGCGCCCGCCAGGCGCGCCGAGACGACAAAGGCATCCGCCTCGTCACCCGCCGGCACCAGGCACTTGATGCCCGCGAGCCGGTGGCCGCCGCCGGCCGCGGCGGCGCGAACCGCCACGCGTTGCCAGCGGTGCCGGCTGGCGCGCTCGTGCAGCGCGGGCACGACCAGTGCCTCGCCGCTGGCCATCGCCGGCAGCCACTCGGCCTGCACGGCGGCAGGCGCGCCTGCCAGCAAGGCCGGGGCCATCAGCGCCGCGGCGGCATAGGGTGCGTTGACGATGCCGCGGCCGAGTTCCTCTTGCACGACCATGGCTTCGATGGCGCCGAAGGCCATGCCGCCGTGTGCCTCGGGCACCACCAGGCCCACGAGGCCCAGCTCGGACAGCTCGCCCCAGACCGCGCGCGTGGCGCCACCGGCCTTGGCCAGCGCATGCCGGCGCTCGAAGGGGAAGCCCTTGTCGACCCAGCGCCGCACGGCGTCGCGCAGGGATTCCTGGTCGTCGGTGAAATCGAAGTCCATGTGTGCTCCTGTGTGCCGGCTCAGCTGCCCAGCACGGTCTGCGCGACGATGTTGCGCTGGACCTCGTTGCTGCCGCCGTAGATGGTGGTCTTGCGCATGTTGAAGTAGGTGCCGGCCAGCGGCAGCAGCGAGCTCGGGAAGGCGACATCGCCCTGCCAGCCGGCTTCCATGGCCTCGAAGATGTGGGCGCGGGCCAGCGGGCCGGCGGCCTGCATCATCAGCTCGGCATAGCGCTGCTGGATCTCGCTGCCGCGGATCTTCAGGAGCCCGGCGATGTCGAGCGTCTGCTTGCCGCTCTTCTCGGCCGACAGCACGCGCAGCACCAGCATCTCCAGCGCCACGATGTCGACCTCGAGCAGCGCGATCTGGTCGCGGAAGCGAAGGTCGTCATACACGCCCTCGGCCTTGGCGATGCGCTTCAGGCGCTCGAGCTCGCGCTTGGCGCGGTTGACGTCGGCGATGTTGGTGCGCTCGTGGGCGAGCAGGTGCTTGGCGTAGGTCCAGCCCTTGTTTTCTTCGCCGATCAGGTTCTGTGCGGGCACGACGACGTTGTCGAACCAGACCTCGTTCACTTCGTGCTCGCCGTCCATCAGGATGATCGGCCGCACGGTGATGCCGGGTGACTTCATGTCGATGAGCAGGAAGCTGATGCCGGTCTGCGGCTTGCCCTCGGTGCTGGTGCGCACGAGGCAGAAGATCCAGTCGCCGTACTGGCCGAGAGTCGTCCAGGTCTTCTGGCCGTTGACGACGTAGCTGTTGCCCTGCCTTTCGGCGCGGCACTTCAGGCTGGCCAGGTCCGAGCCCGAGCCCGGCTCGCTGTAGCCCTGGCTCCACCACACCTCGCCGCTGGCGATGCCGGGCAGGAAGCGCTGCTGCTGTTCGGCGTTGCCGAAGGCCATGATCACCGGCGCCACCATCACCGGGCCGAACGGAATGACCCGCGGCGCGCAGGCCAGCGCCAGTTCTTCTTCGAACAGGTGCTTCTGCACGCCGTTCCAGCCCGGGCCGCCGAACTGCTGGGGCCAGCCCCAGCCGAGCCAGCCCTTGGCGCCGAGGATGCGGGCCCAGCGCTGGTGGTCCTCGCGCGACAGGCGCAGCGCATGGCGCACCTTGTGGGCGATGTCCTCGGGCAGGTGCTGCGCCACCCAGTCGCGCACGTCGTGGCGGAACGCCAGTTCCTCGGGGGTGAAGTTCAGGTCCATGTCGTCTCCATCGATGCGCCGCGTTTTAGCACGATCGTTCGATTCGCGGCTGTTCCGTCCGCGACAAGGGCAGCCTGTGGCTCAGCGAAGTTCGAGGCGGAGGATGTCGTTGTCGCGGCGCATCTGGAAGCGCGTCAGGAAGCTGTTGCCCAGCAGCACGTAGGGCATGGGCTGCGGCAGCACCACCGCGCCGACCTGCGTGATCTCGACCTCGCCCACCCGTACGCGGTCGAGCACGACGATCTGCACCGGCACCGGGCCATTGGCCGTCTGGCTGATGCCGGTGCGGGCGCTGGCCAGGTCCAGGCCCAGGCGCTGTGCCTCGTCGCGGCCCAGCGCCACCAGCGTGGCGCCGGTGTCGACCATGAAGCGCACCGTGCGGCCGTTGATGGCGCCGGCGGGCAAGAAGTGGCCGCCCGAGCTGGCACTGACGACGATCTCGCGCGCCGCCGGCCGCGGCACCGCGCCGCCCACCATCGTGGGCGTGCCGCCCAGGCGCAGGCGAGCCCGCTGGCCGCCGATCTGCACCTCGGCCTCGTCGCCCTGCCAGCGCAGCAGCGTCACGCCCGCGCCGCTGGCGCCGGGCTGCAGCGTGACCGGCTGGCCATCGACCACCAGCAGCGCCCGCTCACCCATGCGGCCCGAGAGCACCACGCCGTGGGCCGATGCCGCGCCCCCAAGGAGCAGGAGATGCCCCGCAAGCACGGCAATGGCCAAGCCCACCGCCGCGGAACCGGCTCCGCCGGGCCGCTGGCGGGCGGCCCCCTCGGGGGGTAGCGAGCGCGAGCGAGCTTGGGGGCTCACATCAGGCCCGGAAGTTGTTGAAGGACAAAGGAAGGTCCGCCAGTTCCTTGCGCAACAGTGCCATCGCGGCCTGCAGATCGTCCTTCTTCGCCCCCGTCACGCGCACGCTGTCGCCCTGGATCGCGCCTTGCACCTTCAGCTTGCTGGCCTTCAGCGCCTGCTGCACCTTCTTGGACGATTCGGCGTCGATGCCGCTCTTCACCGCCACCGGCTGCTTGAGCTTGTCGCCGCCGAGCTTGACGGGCTTGGCCGAGAGGTCGAGAAAGCGGATGTCGACGCCGCGCTTGGCCAGCCGCGCCAGCAGCACGTCGCGCACCTGCTCGAGCTGGAAGTCGCTGTCGCCGAAGAGGGTGATCTCGCGCTCCTTGGCGCTCTTCTCGGCAAACTCGACCTTGGCGCTCGAGCCCTTGAAGTCGAAGCGGGTGCCGATTTCCTTGTTCGCCTGGTCGACGGCGTTCTTCAGTTCGACCAGATCGGGCTCGATGACGGTGTCGAAACTGGGCATGAGTGGCTCGGAAGCGGCAAGGGGATGCGCGAAAATTCTCGCATGACCGACCCCTCCGGCACCTTGCAGGTGCAACACCGCGCCAACCTGCGCCACCACAACAGCTTCGGTCTGCCCGCGGTGGCACGCACGCTGGTGCGCATCACGTCCGACGCCGACGTGCGCCGCGTCGTCGACCACCCCGAGTGGGGTCGCGACCGGCAGTTCGTGCTGGGCGGCGGCAGCAACCTCGTGCTGACGAAGGATCTCGACGCCGTGGTGCTGAAAGTCGAGGTGCGCGGCCGCCGCCTCGTGGCCGAGACGGACGAGGCCTGGATCATCGAGGCTGGCGCCGGCGAGAACTGGCACGACACGGTGGCCTGGACGCTGGCGCAGGGCTGGCCGGGCCTGGAGAACCTGTCGCTCATCCCGGGCACCGTGGGCGCCGCGCCGGTGCAGAACATCGGTGCCTATGGCGTGGAGCTGAAGGACCGCTTCGACTCGCTCGACGCCGTCGACCTCGTCACCGGCCGCAGCGTCACGCTCGACGCCGCGGCCTGCCGCTTCGGCTACCGCGACAGCGTCTTCAAGCACGACGGCTTCGGTGGCCTGGCGGGCAAGTCGGTCATCACGCGGGTGCGATTCCGCTGCCCGAAGCCCTGGCAGCCGGTGCTCGGCTACCTCGACCTCGAACGCAAGCGCGCCGAGTCGGGCATCGCCGAGCCCGATGCGCAGACGGTGGCGGACTGGGTCTGCGCGATCCGCCGCGCCAAGCTGCCCGACCCGGCGGTCATCGGCAACGCCGGCAGCTTCTTCAAGAACCCGGTGGTCAGCGCCGAGCAGTGCCGCGACATCATCGGCCGTGACCCGGAGATCGTGCACTACCCGCTGCCCGACGGCAGTTGCAAGCTGGCCGCCGGCTGGCTGATCGACGCCTGCGGCTGGAAGGGCAAGAGCATCGGCCGCGCCGGCGTGTACGACAAGCAGGCGCTGGTGCTCGTCAACCGCGGCGGCGCCATCGGCGCCGAGGTGGTGACGCTGGCGCGCGCCATCCAGGAATCGGTCTACGGCCGCTTCGGCATCCGCCTCGAGCCCGAGCCGATCATCATCTAGGCGTCGGCGGCGGCAGCAGCCCGGCGGCCTGCAAGGCATCGCGCGTGGCCTGCAGTTGCTCCTCGTAGCGTTGCACCAGGCGCGCCACCTCGTGCGCCGGCAGGTGCGCGGCGCCCTCCTGCAAGGCTTGCGCCGTGGCCGCCAGCGCGCCCAGGCCCAGGTTCAGTGCCGCGCCCTTCACGGCGTGGGCATTGACGCGCAGTTCCAGCGGCTGCGCGTCGCGCACGGCGGCGCGCAGGTGCTGCACGGTCTGCGGCCCCTGGTCGAGAAAGCTGCCCAGCAGCGCAGCGAAGCGCTCGCGCGGCATGGCCTTCAGCGCCGCGCTGATGGCGCCTTCGTCGAGCAGCGGCGCACCCGCCTGCAGCGGCGGCGGCGGCAGCGGCACCTGGGCATCGGCGCCGCGGCCGGCCTCGCCGCTGCCGAAGAACTGGCGCAGCAGGGTGGCCAGCCGGGCGGGGCTCACGGGCTTGGTGAGGAAGTCGTTCATGCCGGCGACCAGGCAGCGGTCGCGCGCCTCGTCGAAGGCGTCGGCCGTGAGGGCGACGATGGGCACCGTCGAGCGCGCCGGGTCGGGCAGGGCACGGATGGCGCGGGTCGCGGCCACGCCGTCCATGCGCGGCATGTGCAGGTCCATCAGCACCAGATCGAAGGCCTCCTGGCGCGCGGCGTCGACAGCCTCCAGGCCGTTGGCGACGTAGTGCGCGTCGTGGCCCTGGCCTTCGAGCAGCGCGGCGATGTAGTGGCGGTTGACCGGGTGGTCTTCGGCCACCAGCAGCCGCAGCCGGCGTGTGACCGGGGCAGGCGAGTCGGGCTGGCGGGCAGCCGCCGGCAGCGGCGCAGCCGCCACCAGCGGCAATGCCAGCACGAAGCGGCTGCCGACCCCGGGCCGGCTGGTCACGGTGATGTCCCCTCCCATCAGCCGCGCCAGGTTGCGCGAGATCTCCAGGCCCAGCCCGGTGCCGCCGTGGCGCCGCGCGCGTGTGGTGTCGGCCTGTGCGAAGCGGTTGAACAGGCGGGCCAGGGTGGCCTCGTCGATGCCCACGCCGTGGTCGACGACGCTGAACACCAGCTCCGCCGCGCTGCCCGCGCCTTGCCGCAGGCGGACATCGAGCACGACCTCGCCACGGTCCGAGAACTTGATCGCGTTGGACAGCAGGTTGAACAGGATCTGCTTGAGCCGCGTGGCGTCGGCCGTCACGCGCTCGGGCAGCTCGGGCGCGATGTCCACATGCAGCGAGAGCTGCCGCGCCATCGCCTGCGGCCGCATCAGCGCTTCGACTTCGCGCAGCAGCACCCGCAGGTCCATCGGCGCGGGCGCCAGGGTGAGGCGGCCGCTCTCGAGCTGCGACATGTCGAGGATGTCGTTGAGGATCACCAGCAGGTGGTCGGCCGACTCGGTGGCGGTGCGAAGGTAGTCGATCTGCTTCGGGCTCAGGCCGGTTTCGCGCAGCAGCGACAGCATGCCCATCAGGCCATGGAAGGGCGTGCGGATCTCGTGGCTCATGTTGGCCAGGAAGGTGCTCTTGGCGCGGCTGGCGGCCTCGGCGTCGTGCCGGGCCCGTGCCAGGCTGGCCGCCAGCGATTCGAGCGCCGCCCGCCGCTGGCGCAACTGGCGCACCTGGTGCAGCGCCAGGGTCGCGAACGCGGCCGTCAGCACCGCCAGGAAGCCACTGAGCCCCAGACGTAGCCGGTTCTGTGCGCGCACGGCCTCGGCACGCTGGCTGGCGTGCGCGGCCATGCGCGTGGCGGCCAGCGTCGACAGGGCCCGCACCGGGGCGTCCAGCAGCGCCAGCTCGCGCAGCCCGGCCTGCAGGAAGGCGGCATCGAGGGGCAGCGTCGGCTGGGCCGACAGGCTCAGGCCCGCGCGACTGGCGAAGCGGCTCAGGGCCTCCAGCGTGGCGCGTGCCGAAGGCTCATCGGCGAACAAGGGCTGTCGCTGAGCTTCTTCGAGCGCTTGGAGCCCGGCTTGCCAAGGCAGAAAACGCGCACGCAGCGCGGCCGTGGCGGCGGCGTCCGGCGTTTCGGTGTTGGCGAGGGCGCCGGCGGTGGCGAGCCAGGCGGCTTCGAGTGCGCGCCACTGCAGTTCGGACTGCAGCACCTCGACGACGAGGCGGTCATCTTCAGCGCCGATGGCCTGTTCGAGCAGTTGCGCCTGGCGGGCCTGCACGAACAGCACGCCGAGCAGCGTGACGAGCAGGCCGAATGCCACGGTACCCAGCCAGCCCATGCGGGCCAGGCGGCCGGCACCGCGCAGCCGCTGCGGCGCCGGCGAGAAGCCTGGCTCCGGCGGGTGCGGCGCCGGTGGCCGGGGCGACAGGGGCTCGGTGGCGGGCATCTCGGGCTCTCCAGAGCGGCGGCAGTTTACGCGCCGCCCCGGCGTGCCCGAGGCTCGTCAACCCTGGTGCAGCATGTCGCCCATGTCGAGGCCGGTGAGCTGCTTGGCCTGCCGCGCCAGCCACCACAGCAGGGCCATCATCATCACCGTCGACGGGATGGCGATGACGGGGTAGCTCAGCAGCGTCAGCCGGCCGAGCTCCTGGTTGAAGGCCTCGGTGCCGGCCGGGCTGGTGACGACCGCGCGGGCCAGCACGTAGTTGGCCACGGACGAGAAGAAGAAGGTCATGGCCAGCAGGGCGGTACCCTGTCGCAGGCGCGTGTTGAACGCGGCCTGGTTGCCCTTGGACTGCAGCGCCGCGTTCACGCGCTCGACATCGAACAGCGACGCATTGAACACCAGCAGGTGGATCAGCGGGCGCCGCGCCCAGATGGAGCCGAGGATCACGAGGCCGATGAAGCCCGGCACCGCGGCCTCCTTGACGGCGAGCCAGCGCGCGTCGAGTGCCAGCAGGCCGATGCCGCCGGTCAGCAGCGTGCTGACCACGCCCAGCACCGCCATCCAGTTGAGCTTGCGGCGCTTGACGGCGTCCCACAGGCCCCAGGCGAGCGGAAACGCCAGCGCCAGCAGCAGCGCCCGCAAGGGCCCCAGGCGCTCGGCACTGCTGAGCTGCATCAGCACGAGGGCTGGCAGCAGGATGGTGATGCCGATCTCGAGCAGCGGATTGGGCTTGGCAGCGGGGGCTTGGGACACGGTCTCGCGGGGCGGTTCAGACAGCGCGCATTGTGGCCCGGTGTCATGACACCGGCTGGCCGGGCTGGCCCGCCATGCGCGCGGCTACGGCAGAGCGGCGGGCCGCAGCGCGGCGCGCAGGTGCGCCAGCTTGGACTCGTAGCGGCGCTGATCGGCCTGGCGCGTGCTGAACGAGGCGGCCCTTGCCAGGTGATGCTGCGCCCGGGAGAACTCGCCCTGGCGCAGCAGGGCCTCGGCGAGCGCGAAGTGCACCTCGTCCTGTTCGGGTTGGCGGCGCAGCTCTCGCTGCAGCAGCTCGACGGCGCGAGTCGCGTCGCCTGCGGCCAGCGCGGCGCGGCCCAGGCGCAGCCAGTGGAAGGGCGGCTCGGGCTGCAGTTCGGCCAGCCGCCGGGCCAGCACCGCGGACTCGGCGCCCCGGCCCCGGCTGTGCAGCAGCGCGGCGAGGTTGCCCAGGGCCGCCACCGCGCGGTCGTCTCGGGCCAGCACCTGGCGGAACGCCGCCTCGGCGGCATCGAGATGGCCCGCGCGTTGGTGCACCACGCCCAGCGTGTTGACCGCGTGCAGGAACCCGGGGTCATGGCGAAGCGCTTCGCGGGCGTGCCAGTAGGCGTCGTCCAGGTGGCCGGCGGCCATCAACTCGGCGGCCCGGTTGTTGAAGTACATCGCCACGATGGTGGCTTCCTGCAGCGGCAGGCTGCGTTGCTGGCGCGTGTCGCGCGGCGACAGGAAGTCCACGACCAGCAGGTCGGGGTCGCTGCGGTCCAGCGTGCCGCGGGCGGTGCGCGGGCCGAGCACCAGGTTCACGTGGCCGCTGGCCAGCGTCAGGGTGCCGGCCCGCGTGTAGTACTCCTCGACGCGCACGGACTGGTAGGACACGGTGAGTTCCAGATGCCGGGCGAACGCCGCCGTCATCATCACCAGCGACAGGCAGTTGCCGGCGCGGGCCTCGAAGGCCTCGGCGGCCGTGCGCGTGCGTGTGGACTCGTATTCGAGCCGCAAGCCGGCCACGCCCGGGGCCTGCGAGCGGTACAGGGCGTCGATGAGGGCCCGGCGGGGGTCGCGCAGCGGCGACAGCGCCTGTCCTTCGCCCGCCAGGAAGTCGCGCATGGCGGGGCTCAGCGACAGCAACTGCTGGGCGCTCGGCAGCGCGGCGGCCGGCGCGCGGTAGAGGTGATCGCGCAGCAGCGGGCTGGGGGCGATGGCGGCCGGCGCCGTGGCGCAGCCGGCGAGCAGCGGCCCCACCAGCGCCAGCAGCAGGGGCCACACCAGGGACCGCAGAAGCGGGCCCAGCCGCCCGCGGCCGGCGCGTCCGCGCTGAACGGCGCTGGCGCAAGCAACTGGGCAGTAGCGCATCGGTGGCCTCCTTGCGCCTGCGGGCCATCGGCCAGGCGCAGCCGGCATGCTACGCCGCAGCGACCGGGGCCTTACGCCTCGTCGAGGGCCCGCGCCAGCGTCACCTTCAGGCGAGCGGCTGCGCGCCGCAGCGGCACGCTGGAGCCCGACTCCGCGGCATCGAGCACGGCGCGGGCGTACGCCGCGTCGTGCTGCATGCGCTCGACGTGCAGGTGCTGGCCGATGCCGGCCGCCAGCCACTTCAGCTCGATCACGGCCACCAGGGGCAGCAGTTCGGCCTCGTCCGTGTCGGGCGACGGGGCGAGCGGCGGCGGTGGGAACGGAGCCATGGGCGGGACGCTAGCCCGCCTACCCCGCAATCCGCTGACAGCGGACTGGGGAGCCTCCCCCAGAATGCCGGCTTGCCAAACCCGCACGCCCGACCCCGACCATGTACCCGCCGCCGCCGCTGACCGCCTTGCCCGAGCTCGGTGCCCAACTCGTCCGCAGCGGCTGGGCCGTGCTTGACGGGAGCTCGCTGCAGCAGCTGGCCGGCATCGGGCCCGAGGCCGAGGCGCGCTGGACCCGTGCCTGGGACAGCCTGCCCCCTGACCACTACCTGCGCGACGGCGGCCGCTACCGGCGTCGCCGCCACGGCTGCTTTGTCGTCGACGGCAACCGCGTCGAGGCCGCGCCGCACCGGCCGCACTGGCAGCCGCTGGACTACAACGCCTTGCACGGGGGCATCGAGCGCCACTTCGAGCCGCTGCCCCCGGCCTGGGCGGCCGACGCCGACTGGCAACGCCTGCTTGCCGCCTTGGCCGGCGTGGCCGACGGCCTGCGCGGCCGCCGGCCCTGGTTCGTGGAAGCACACCCCTTCCGCATCGACGCCGACGAAGGCATCGGCCGCCCCACGCCCGAGGGGGCGCACCGCGACGGCGTCGATCTCGTGGCCGTGGTGCTGGTGGGCCGCCACAACGTGCGCGGCGGCGAGACCCGGGTGTTCGACGCGCGCGGCCCGCAGGGCGTGCGTTTCCAGCTGGCCGAGCCCTGGAGCGTGCTGCTGCTCGACGACGAGCGCGTGATCCACGAATCCACTCCCATCCAGCCCGTGGAGGCCGGCCGGCCGAGCCACCGCGACACGCTGGTGCTGACCTTCCGCCGCGGCGGCTTCCAGGGCCCGCAGGCGCCCGCAGCGATATCCACGCCATGAACCTGAGCGCTTCCCCACTCGCCATCACCGCCGACGACGTGGCCGCGGCCGCGCGCCGGCTCGAAGGCCACGCGCTGCGCACGCCGGTGCTCACCAGCCGCACGGCTGACGAACGCACCGGCGCGCAGCTGTTCTTCAAGTGCGAAAACTTCCAGCGCATGGGCGCGTTCAAGTTCCGCGGCGCCTACAACGCGCTGGCGCAGTTCACGCCCGAGCAGCGCCAGCGCGGCGTGATCGCGTTTTCGTCGGGCAACCACGCGCAGGCCATCGCGCTGTCGGCGCGCATGCTGGGCATGCCATCGGTCATCGTGATGCCGCAGGATTCGCCCGCCGCCAAGCTGGCCGCCACGCGGGGCTATCAAGCAGGGCAAGCGGGCAGCGAGGTCGTGCTCTACGACCGCTACACCGAAGACCGCGAGGCCATCGGCCGCCAGCTGGCCGAGCAGCGCGGCATGACGCTGATCCCGCCCTACGACCACCCGCACGTGATGGCCGGGCAGGGCACGGCCGCCGCCGAGCTGCTGCAGGAGACCGGTCCGCTGGACCTGCTGCTGGTGTGCGTGGGCGGCGGTGGCCTCATCTCGGGCTGCGCCGTGGCGGCGCAGGCGGCGAGCCCGGGCGCGGTGGTCATCGGCGTCGAACCCGAGGCCGGCAACGACACGCAGCAAAGCCTGGCGGCCGGGCGCATCGTGCACATCGACACGCCCAAGACGATTGCCGATGGCGCGCAGACGCAGCACAGCGGCACGCTCACCTTCCCCGTCATCCAGCGCCTGGTGCAGGGTATCGTCACCGTCAGCGACGAGCAGCTCGTGCGCACGATGCGCTTCTTTGCCGAGCGCATGAAGATGGTCGTCGAGCCCACCGGTTGCCTGGCCGCGGCGGCCCTGCTCGAAGGCGTGGTGCCGGCGCGCGGGCAGCGCGTGGGCGTCATCGTCAGCGGGGGCAACGTCGACCTGGCGCGCTACGCGGCTTTCTTGGGTGGCCCGGCGGCCGGCTGAGGTGGCGGCCCGGTCGGGGGCTGCGGTAACGTCACTGTTCCCAACCCGACCTGAGAAGTCCTGACATGGCCGACACGCCCACCCCCGCCCCCGCCGCTGCACCGCCCGCGTCCTTGCCGGATGAAGCCGCCAAGCGCCAGAAGGCCCGCTTCGAGCAACTGCTCGGCACCGCTGCCGTGCGCAGCACCGGGCAGGTGGCGCTGGCCAGCGGCAGCACGCTCGACTACGCGGTGACGGCGGAGTTCCTGCCCGTGGTGCTGGGCGGCAGCGAGCCCGATGCGCAGGAGCCCAAGGCGGCCGTGATGACGACGGCCTACACCGTGGCCGGCCACGCCTCGCGGCCGGTGTGCTTTGCCTTCAACGGCGGCCCGGGCTCGGCCTCAATCTGGTTGCATCTGGGCGCGCTCGGCCCCAAGCGCGTGGTCGTGCCCGACGACGGCTCGATGCCGCCGGCCCCCTACGGCGTGCAGGACAACCCGCACACCTGGCTGGAGCACTTCGATCTGGTGTTCATCGATCCGCCGCACACCGGCTGGTCGCTCAACGCCGACGAGGCCGCACGCAAGAAGCTGCTGGGCACCGATGGCGACATCGCCTGCTTCAGCGAGGTCATCCGCCTGTGGCTGACGCGGCACCGCCGCTTCGGCTCGCCGGTGTACCTGTGCGGCGAAAGTTACGGCACCACGCGCGGCGCCGGCATCGCCAACCAGCTGCACGAGCTGGGCGTGGTGGTCAACGGCGCCATCCTCGTCTCGCTGGCGATGGACCTGCAGAGCATCGTCTTCGCGCCCGGCAACGATCTGCCCTACGCGCTGTTCCTGCCGGCGTTTGCCAACGTGTCGCAGTACCACGGGCTGCTGCAGGGCCCGCAGGCGGTGTCGCCCGAGGCCGCGCGTGCCGCGGCCGAGGCCTTCGTGCAGGAAGACTACGCAGCGGCCTTGCTGGCCGGCGCGCGCCTGACCGAGAAGACGCGCTCGCGCCTGGCCCGCCGGATGGCCGAGCTGACGGGCCTGTCGCGCACGCTGGTCGAAGAGAAGAACCTGCGCATCAGCGACCACACCTACTTCTTCGAGGCGCTGCGCCACCGCGGCCTGATCGTCGGCCGGCTCGAGGCCCGCAGCACCGGCCCCATGGCCGCCAGCCGCACGCGCGACTGGGAGTTCGACCCCGGCATCGAGGCCATCGCCGCCCCGTACGCCATGGCCGCCATGCGCTACTTCAGCGAGGCCCTGGGCCTGTCGTTCGAGCAGCGCTACATGGTCATCAACGGCGACGTCAACCGCGGCTGGAACTGGATCCGCGGCGGCGAGAGCGAGGCCCGGCGCATGGGCTACACCTGCACCAGCACCGACCTGGCCCAGGCGCTGCGCCGCAACCCGCACTTCAAGGTGCTGGCCGCCAGCGGCCGCTACGACCTGGGCACGCCCTACAGCGCCAGCGACTGGAGCCTGGCGCAGCTCGACGCCCCGGCCGAGGTGCTGCAGCGCGTGACGCACCGCTACTACGACGCCGGCCACATGATGTACACGAGGCAGGCCGACCTGGTGCAGCTCAAGGCCGACGTCGCGGCCTGGGTGGCATCCTGACCCGCGCTGGCCTGGCGATGGAGGGCGGGCGATGAAGGTCGGCGTGCTCACCGGCGGTGGCGACTGCCCCGGCCTGAATGCCGTGATCCGTGCCGTGACGCTGGCACTGCAGCAGCGGGGCGCCACGGTGCTGGGCATCGAGCAGGGCTTCCGCGGCCTGCTCGAAGGCCGCGCGCGCGAGTTGCTGCCGGCCGATGTGAGCGGCATCCTGGCCGAGGGCGGTACCATCCTCGGCACCGACAACACCTGCGACCCGTTTGCCGACCGTGCCACGCAGCCGCCGCGCGACCGCTCGGCCGAGGCGCTGGCCCATGCGCGGGGCTGGGGACTCGACGCGCTGGTGGCCATCGGCGGCGACGGCAGCATGGCCATCGCGCACCGCTTCCACGAAGCCGGGCTGCCGGTGGTGGGCGTGCCCAAGACCATCGACAACGACCTCGCCCACACCGACCGCACCTTCGGCTTCGACAGCGCCGTGGCCGTGGTGGCCGAGGCGCTGGACCGGCTGGCCACCACCGCGCGCAGCCACCGCCGCGTGATGCTGTGCGAGACCATGGGCCGCTACGCCGGCTGGATCGCGCTCGAAGGTGGGCTGGCGGGTGCGGCCGACGTCATCCTGCTGCCCGAGCGGCCCTACAGCGTGGATGCCGTGGCGGCCTTCTGCGCCGCGCGCGAGGCGCAAGGCCTGTCGACGCTGATCTGCATCGCCGAGGGCGCGCACGCCGCCGGCGAGGGCCTGGCGGTGCGCGCCCACCTGCCCGGCAGCCCCGACCCGCTGCGCCTGGGCGGCGCCGCCGAGCGGCTGCAGAACGCGCTGCAGCCGCGGCTGAATTGCGAGGTGCGCAGCGTGGTGCTCGGCCACACGCAACGCGGCGGCACGCCCACGGCGTACGACCGTGTGCTGGCCACGCGCTTTGGCGTCGCCGCGGCCGGGCTCGTGAGCCGCGGCGAGTTCGGCCGCATGGTGGCGCTGCAGGGCAACGCCTGCGGCAGCGTGGCGCTGGCCGACGTCGCGGGCCGCAACCGCGTCGTGCCCGAGGGCCACGAGCTGCTGCGCGCGGCCGATGCGCTGGGGCTGTGCCTGGGCTGAGGCAGGACAGGCGCTACAGCAGCCGCGTGAGCTCGGGCGCGAGGCCGGGCAGGGCCGCACACAAGGCTGCGTCGTCGCGGCCGAAGGCGAAGTCGGCGAAGTCGAAGCCCGGGCCGACGGTGGCGCCGACGTAGGCGAAATCGCCCATCGGTTCGGCGGCCTGCCACCAGTCGGCGGGCACCACGTGGCGCGGGCGGCAGCCTGCGGCCACGGCACCCAGTACGACGCGCTCCACGCGCGACAGATCCGGCGGCAGCAGCCACAGCACGAGGCCGTCGCCTTCGAGCAGGTGCCAGACCTCGTCGGAGCGCACGCGGTGCCAGGCGCTGGCCTGGCCGCGTCTAAGCAGAAAGTCGATGGTCGTGAGCGCGACGCGGCCTTCGCGGCCGTCCTGCGCATCGACCGGGCGGCTCGAGCGGAAGACCTCGGCGTACCACCCGCCCTCCGGGTGAGGTTGCAGACCGAGCTCGCGGATCAGCGCTTGCGAGCGGGTTCCCTCACTCATCGCGCACATCACCGACGGGGTTGCTGCCGAAGTCGTCGCGGTCCAGGTAGCGCAGCAGCTTCGTGGCGGCCACCGTCGGGCTGTCGAGCTGCCCGGCGGTCTTGAAGCCGAGGAAGCGGTCGCGCTCAGGGAAGCGCGTGCGGTCGGCGGTGCGCAACTGCACCTGCATGTCGGTGTCGATGATGCCCGGCGCCAGCGAGACGATGCGCGCGCCGTGCGGCCGCGCGGCTTCTTCGAGCGCCACGGCGCGGGCCAGATGGTCCATGCCGGCCTTGGCGGCGCAGTAGCTGGCGCTGCCGGCCATCGCGCGGCGGCCCAGGCCCGAGGACACGAGCACGATCTTGCGCGGCACCGTCCAGGCGGCCGTGGCGTGCAGGAACGCGGCACTCAGCAGAACGGCCGACTCGAGGCCCACGCGGATGGCGGTCGAGAGCTCGGCCAGGTCGCTGTCGCCCAGCGGCCCGGGGGTGCTCACGACCCCGGCGTTGTTGATCAGCGTCACCGAGCTCGCCGCGCCTTGCCCGGCCAGCCACTGCTGCAGCTGCGCCGCCACGGGCGCGGCATCGGCGAGGTCGGCGCGCCAGGCCTCCAGCGCGTCGTTCTCGGGTCCGGGTGGCGAGGTCGTGCTGCGCGCGATGGCCAGCACGCGGTGGCCGCGCTGCAGCAGCTGCTCGGTGAGTGCGAGGCCGAGGCCACGGGATGAGCCGGTGACGATGCTCAGGTGCATCTTGTTCTCCTTGTGGTGAGCAGGTCGGTGGGGGCTCTCAGGCGGGCAGGCGTGCCTGCACGGCGTCAGCAGGCAGCAGGAACTGCCCGCCGGCCACGTGGTGCAGCGTGCGCAGCCCGGGGTGGCCGTCGAAGTGCCAGTGGCCGGCCGAGAACACGCGCGCATCGGCCTGCGCGGCCACCACTTCGCCGAGGAACAGGTCGTAGGTCTCCTGCACCTGCGGCTCGGGCAGCAGCCTGCACTCGAGCCAGCCCACGCAACCGGCCACCAGCGGCAGGCCGGGTGTCTGGCCCTCGAACGAGCCGATGCCGAAGTGGCCGAACTTGTCGGCCAGGCCCTCGGGGCCGCCGTGCACGTTGCCCACTGCATAGGCCATGTCGGCCTGGTCGGCGCAAGGCAGGTTCAGCGCAAAGCGGCCGCTGGCCTCGACCAGGCCGCGGGTGAAGGTGCTCTTGTCGATGACCACGGCCACCTTGGGCGGCGCAAAGTCCAGCGGCATCGCCCAGGCCGCCGCCATCAGGTTGCGCACGCCGGCGTGGGCGGCGCTCACCAGCACGGTGGGACCGTGGTTCATCAGCCGGTAGGCGTGCCGCAGTTCCACGGCGTGACGGTGTTCAAGCATGCCCGGCACTGTAGCCGGCTAGAACGGCGCCGGGCTCACGAAGCGCAGCGCGCTGCCGTGCAGCGGGTGCACGAAGGCCAGCTCGGCCGCGTGCAGCAGCAGCCGCGGGGCGCGCAGCGGCAGCGGTGCGTACAGATCGTCGCCCAGGATGGCGTGGCCGATGAAGGCCATGTGCACGCGCAGCTGGTGCGAGCGGCCCGTCACGGGCTCCAGAGCCATGCGCGTGGCCGGGCCGTCGTCGCGGGGCTCGGCGCCCAGGGCGCGCCAGCGCGTGAGCGCGGGCTTGCCGGCGAACACGTCGGTCACCTGGCGCGGGCGGTTCGGCCAGTCCAGGCGCATCGCCATGTCGACTTCACCGGCCGCGCCCTCGGGCGTTCCCGCCACGATGGCCTCGTAGCGCTTGTGCATGCGCCGCTTCTCGAAGCCCAGCGACAGCGCGCGCTGCATCTCGATGCCGCGTGCAAACAGCATCAGGCCCGATGTCGCCTGGTCGAGCCGGTGCACCACCAGGGCGTCGGGCCACGCATGCATCACGCGCGTCGTGAGGTTGTCGGTGACGCCGTCGCCACGGCCCGGCACCGAGAGCATGCCGGCGGGCTTGTCCACGACCAGCAGCGTGTCGTCGGCGTGCACGAGGCCGATGCCGTCGAGCAGGGTGGGGTGCGGTGCGTTCATCGGGCGCGCAGGCTAGCGCAGTGGCGCGGCGCGGCGTGTGGCGCGACGAGACCGCGGGCCTGGCATCGTGTGCCGTGTGGATGTCACGCGACGTGGGTCTTGACGAAGCCGACGCGCACGGCGCACAGTTCGCCACCTTTGGCGCACCTGCACACCCCGTGCTCCCGCGCCATCACCTTCAGGAGGCCCGCATGACCACCATCGCCACGCTGGATGCCCGCCGCCTGTCGGTCGCGACCACCGGACGTTCTTCTTTCGAAGCCTTCCGCTGCTGATCGCCCGGTCTTCCTGACCACGGCGTGACCCGTCCGGGTCACGACCGACAGCCCATCTCCCCCCAAGCCTGCGGCCTGCGCCGCGTGCGCTGATCCGCCAGCCGCACGCCGCGGCCGTCATCTGCCTTCGTGGCCGCGCCTGCTTTGCCGTTGGCGAAGCGGGCAGGGCCCTGCATGGACATGACGCTCGACATGATCGACTCCGACACGTTTTCCCGCTTGCGCCGCTGGGGCCTGAAGCCCATGCAGCTGCAGGCCGCCGCGGCCCCGATGGCCGCCGAACCCCAAGCCCAGCTGCTGCGCGTGACGCAGGTGCAGCGCGAAGGCCTCGTCGTGCACGACGGCCTGGGCGAACGCCCGGCGCGGCTGTTGCCGGCGCTGCGCCACACGCTCGAGGCGCAGGCCGACGCCATCGCCTGCGGCGACTGGGTGCTGGCCCGCGACGACGGCCATGGCACCTGGTGGGCCTTCGAGCGCCTGCCGCCGATCACGCAGCTGGCGCGCCGCCTGCACGACGGCCGCGACAAGGTGGAGCGCGTGGTCATCGTCAGCAACGTCGACGCGGCGCTGCTGGTGATGGGCCTCGACGGCGACTTCAGCCCGCGCCGGCTCGAGCGCTTCGTCGCGCTGGCGCGCCTGGCCGGCGTCGAGCCCGTGGTGGTGCTGACCAAGGCCGACCTGCGCAGCGACGCCCAGGCCCGCCAGCAGCAGGTGGCCGAGCAGGTGGGCCCCGGCGTGCCCGTTCTCGCGCTCGATGCGCGCGATGCCACCGCCGCCACGGCGCTGGCGCCCTGGCTGCTGGAGGGCCAGACGCTGGTGCTGGTGGGCAGCAGTGGCGCCGGAAAGAGCACGCTCACCAACACGCTGTCGGGCCAGGTGGTGGCCGACACCGGCGCCCAGCGCCAGGGCGACGGCCGTGGCCGCCACACGACCACCGTGCGCACGCTGCACGGCACGCCGCAGGGCGCCTGCCTCATCGACACCCCGGGCTTGCGCACGCTGCGCCTCGATGGCGACGCGGCAGCGCTGGATGCCGTGTTCGACGACATCGCCACGCTGGCGCTGCAGTGCCGCTTCCGCGACTGCCACCACGAGGCCGAGCCCGGCTGCGCGGTGCGTGATGCCGTGCCGGCGGCGCGGCTGAAGAACTTCAACAAGCTGCAGCGCGAGGCCCGACGCGACCAGGTCACGGCGCTCGAGCGCAAGGCCGAGGTGGCGCAGTGGAAGTCCCGGGCGCGAAACGCCCGCATGCGGACGAATGCGAAGAGAACCTGACGATGAGCTTCCGCCCCGGTGCCGCGCCCGTGCGCAGCTGCCCGACCCGACCCGTGCCCCCGGCGCCGTTCAGCGCCCGGGCGTGCCGTCGGGCAGCAGTCTGTCGCGCCGCGCCAGTGCCGGGAACCAGCGGGGCCACATCGCCACCACAGCGAGCACCCCCAGGCTGCCGACCACCGCCGACGCGACCGGTCCGACCACGGCCGCCATGGCGCCAGCGCGGAACTCGCCGAGCTGATTGGACGCGCCGATGAACAGCGAGTTGACCGCGCTGACGCGGCCGCGCATGGTGTCGGGCGTCTCCAGCTGCACCAGTGTCTGGCGGATGACGACGCTGACCATGTCGGCCGCGCCGGTGATGGCCAGCGCCACCAGCGACAGCCCGAAGTGGCTCGACAGTCCGAATACCGCCATCGCTGCCCCGTACACCGCCACTGCTTGCAGCAGTCGCGAGCCCACACGCTGCCGCAGCGGCCAGCGCGTCAGCCACAGTGACATCGCCAACGCGCCCAACGCAGGCGCAGCGCGCAGCAGGCCGAGGCCCCAGGGCCCGACTTGCAGGATGTCCTTGGCGTAGATCGGCAGCAGCGCCACCACGCCACCCAGCAGCACCGCCACCATGTCCAGCATCAGCGCGCCCAGCACGACCGGCTGCGCGCGCACGAATCGCAGGCCGGCGGTGAGCGTGGCCCAGCTGGCCGCTTCGACGGGCGGCGGCCGGTGCGCGTAGCGCAGCCGTGCCACCAGCGCGGTAGCCACCACGAAGAGCGCTGCGCAGCAGGCGTACGTGGCCGCCGCTCCGGCCACGTAGACGAAGCCGCCCAGCGCCGGGCCCGCGATGATCGCGCCCTGCAGCCCCGCCGAGCTGAAGGCCAGCGCGCGTGGCAGCACCACGGCCGGCACCAGCAGCGGCGTCAGTGCCTGCTGCGTCGGCATCTGCAGCGCACGCAGCGCGCCCAGCACCACGCTCACGGCCAGCAGCGCCTCGCGGCTCATCCAGCCCGCGGCGCTGCCCCAGGCCAGCGCGGCGGCGGCGGCCACCTGCACCGCCAGACAGCCGGCGAGGATGCGGCCGCGGTGGTGGCGGTCGATCCACTGGCCGGCCGGCAGCGTGAGCACCAGCGCCGGCACGAACTGCGCCAGGCCCACGAGGCCCAGGTCCCAGGCCGAGCCGGTGAGCTCGTACATCTGCCAGCCCAGGGCCACCAGCAGCATCTGGCTCGCCGACACCGAGGCGATGCGCGCCAGCCACAGCTGCATGAAGGCGCGGTACTGCGTCAGCGGCCGCTGCTCGTCGTCGGATTCGGTCATGCCGGTTCGGCGCAGGGCAGGAACACGCGCGCGGCCAGGCCCGGGCCGCCGCTGCGCTCGTCGAGTCGGATGCGCCCGCCCGCTGTGGCCACGATCTCGCGGCAGATGGCCAGCCCGAGGCCGGAGCCGGCCTGCGGCCCGGCCGCCGAGAAGGGCTGGAACAGGCGCTCGCGCTGCGTCGCCTCGAGGCCGGGGCCGCTGTCGATCACCTCGAGCAGCGCCTCAGGGCCTTCGTGCGCCAGCCGCAGCACCAGGCTGCCACCCGCGGGCGTGTGCTTGATGGCGTTGTGCAGCAGGTTGCGCGTCAGCTCGCGCAGTGCCCAGGCGTGCGCCGGCACCGTGGCCGGGGTGGTGACGAGCTCGAAGTCGATGCGGCCGGCGGCGATCAGCGGTGCCAGGTCGAGCGCCACGCCGCGCACGATCGGTTCCCAGTCTTCTTGTGGTGAATCACCCTGCAGCCCCTGCTGGCGCAACTGCTCCACCTTGGCCAGCGCCAGCATCTGGTTGGCCAGCTCGGTGGCGCCTTGCACGGTGGCATCGATCTCGGCCAGCGCCTGCATTGGCTCGACATCGCCGCGGCGGGCCGACTGCACCTGCGCCTTCAGCACCGCCAGCGGCGTGCGCAACTGGTGCGAGGCGTCGCGCACGAAGCGCTTCTGGTGCGCCAGCAGGTGGGCCAACCGCGCCATCACGGCGTTGGTGGCGTCGACCACGGGGCGCAGCTCGTGCGGGGCGTCGGTGGCCGGCAGCGGCGAGAGATCGGCCTCGTCGCGTGCCACCAGCGCCTGCGACAGCCGCCGCACCGGCCGCGTGACGCGCTGCACCACCCACAGCACCACGCCGGCGATCAGCACCAGCAGCAGCCCCTGCTGCCACAGCGTCTGCAGCAGCAGCTGGCGCGCCAGCGCGTGCCGCAGCTCCAGCGTCTCGGCCACCTGGATGACGGCCATGCCCTGGCCGCCCGCGCCGGCTACCGGCTGCAGCAGCACGGCCATGCGCACCGGTTCGTCGCGGTAGCGGTCGTCGTAGAAGCGCACCAGCGCGGCGTAGACCGGTGGGGCATCGCGCCGGGGGTCGGCCGCGCGCGGCGGCGGCAGGTCGTCGAAGCCCGAGACCACCTCGCCGTCGAAGCCGCTGACGCGGTAGACCATGCGGCTGCGGTTGTCGGCCTCGAAGGCCTCGAGCGCCGCGTAGGGCAGTTCGGCGATCACGCGCGGGCGCTCGCCGTCTGCATCGAGCTGCAATTGCTCGCCGATGGCCTTGGCGCTGGCCAGCAAGGTGCGGTCGTAGGCCGTGTCGGCGCTGGTGAGGGCCTGCCGGTACAGCAGTGCCGCGTTCAGCATCACCACCGCCAGCACCGGCAGAAGGATGCCCAGCAGCAGCTGGCGGCGCAGCGAGGCCGGCGCGCGCGCGGTGATCAAGCCGGCCCCGCGGGGCCAGGCCCATCGGCGGCCGGCTCCACCAGCCGCAGCAGATAGCCCAGGCCGCGCAGCGTGACCAGTTCCACCGCGCTGCCAGCCAGCTTCTTGCGCAGCCGGTACACCACCACCTCGATGGCGTCGGCCTGCACCGCGCCTTCGCCGGCGAACACCGTCTCGGTGAGCCGCTCGCGGGTGACGGCCTGGCCAGGCCGGGCGAGCAGCGCGCGCATCAGCGCGGTCTCGCGCACCGTCAGCTCCATCGGCTGCTGCTCGTGCATCACGGCGCCGCTGTCGGGGTCGATGCGCAGGCCGCCGTAGGCCGGTGCCTCGGGCCCGCGCACGGGGCCGCGGCGGCGCGCCAGGGCGCGCACGCGGGCCTCGAGTTCATCGAGGTCGAAGGGCTTGGCGAGGTAGTCATCGGCACCGGTGTTCAGGCCGAGCACGCGGTCGCCGACAGTGCCGCGCGCGGTGACGATGAGAACCGGCGTGTCCAGCCCCTCGGCGCGCGCGGCGGCCAGCACCTGCAGGCCGTCGAGGCCGGGCAGCGTGAGGTCGAGCAGCACCACGTCGGGCACGGCCGCGCGCCAGCGGTCGAGCGCGCGGGCGCCGTCGCCGCACACCACGACCTGCACACCGCGGCGCTCGAAGCTGCGCACCAGCGTCGTCTGCATGGCGGTGTTGTCCTCGACGAGCAGCAGCTTCATGGGCGCACCGATTATCGGCAGGTGCTCCGACCTCGGGCTTTCCCCAGGCCGCACGACAGCCGTTTGACAGCGCCCGCCGACATCATCGGCCCACAACAACCGCATTCACAACCGCACTGGAGACAACGATGCGTCGCGACACTTTCCTGAAGTCCCTGCTCGCCACCACCGCGGGCGCCGGTCTGGGCGCCTTCTCGCTGCAGGCGCAGGCCTCGACCAACGTGAAGATGATGATCCCGGCCAACCCGGGTGGCGGCTGGGACACCACCGGCCGCGCCCTCGGCAAGGCCCTGCAAGACGCCGGCGTGGCCAGCGCCGTGAGCTTCGAGAACAAGGGAGGCGCCGCCGGCGCCATCGGCCTGGCGCAGTTCGTCAACGCCAGCAAGGGCGACGGCAACGCGCTGATGGTGATGGGCGCCGTCATGCTGGGCGGCATCATCACCGGCAAGCCGCCGGTCAGCGTGACGCAGGCCACCCCGATTGCGCGCCTGACGAGCGAGTACAACGTCTTCGTCGTGCCCGCCGCCAGCCCCTTCAAGACGATGAAGGACGTCGTGGAGGCGCTCAAGAAGGACCCTGGCAGCGTCAAGTGGGGCGGCGGTTCGCGGGGCTCCACCGAGCACATCGCCGCGGCCATGCTGGCGCGCGAGACCGGTGTCGACGCCACCAAGATCAACTATGTGCCGTTCCGCGGCGGTGGCGAGGCCGTGGCCGCCATCCTGGGCAACAACGTCAGTGTCGGCGGCAGTGGCTGGAGCGAGTTCCAGCAGTACATCGAGAGCGGAAAGATGCGCGCCATCGCCGTGACCTCGCCGACGCGCCTGAAGGGCATCGACGTGCCGACGATGAAGGAGCAGGGCTTCAACGTCGAGATCGGCAACTGGCGTGGCGTCTACGGCGCGCCCGGCATCACGCCGGCGCAGCGCAAGGCGCTGGTCGACATGGTCGTCAAGGCCACCAAGAGCAAGTCCTGGACGGAGGCGTTGGAGAAGAACCAGTGGACCTCGGCCCTGCTCACGGGCAAGGAGTTCGAGGACTTCGTCGAGCGCGAGTTCGCCAGCCTGCGCGTCACCATGGTCAAGGCCGGCATGATCTGAGGCCGCCATGGCCTTCGACACTGCAGCGCAGCGCCGCCAGGCGCTGATCGGCGCGGGCGCGCTGCTGCTGGGCGCGCTGATGGCCTGGGGCGCCACCGGCATTTCGTCCGTGGCCGGCTATGCCGGCGTCGGGCCCAACTTCGTGCCCTGGGTCGTGGCGCTGTCGCTGCTGGCCTGTGGCGCGATGTTGATCTGGGAGGCCGCCAGCGGCGGCTGGCGCGAGCTCGAAGAGCCCTCGGGCGCTGCGCAGGGTGACTGGCGCGCGCTCGCCTGGGTGGTGGGCGGCCTGGCCGCCAACGCACTGCTGCTCGAGCGCGTGGGCTTCATCATCGCCTGCACCACTTGCTTCATGCTGGCGGTGCGCGGCCTGCGCAGCAGCGAGGGCAAGCCGCATGGCGGCTCGCGCGGCCTGGCCATCGATGCCGTCACGGGCATGCTGATCGCCGCGCCGGCCTACTGGCTGTTCACCAAGTTGCTGGGCATCTCGCTGCCCGGGCTCACCACCACCGGGTGGCTGTAGGTGGACATCTGGAACCAGCTGCTCGGCGGCTTCGCCACTGCCGGCACGCCCGTCAACCTGCTGTGGGCCTTTGTCGGCTGCGTGCTCGGCACGGCCATCGGCGTGCTGCCCGGCCTCGGGCCCGCGGTGACGGTGGCGATGCTGCTGCCCATCACCACGCAGGTGGAGCCGACGGCGAGCATGATCTTCTTCGCCGGCATCTACTATGGCGCGATGTACGGCGGCTCGACGACCTCGATCCTGCTGAACACGCCGGGCGAAACCGGCACCATGGTCACGGCGCTCGAAGGCTTCAAGATGGCCAAGAACGGCCGCGCCGGGGCCGCGCTGGCCACGGCCGCCATCGGCAGCTTCGTGGCCGGCACCATCGCCACGGTGCTGGTGACGATCTTTGCGCCGTACATCGCCGAGTACGCCGTCAAACTCGGGCCGCCCGAGTACTTCATGCTGATGCTGCTGGCCTTCACCACCGTGAGCGCGGTGCTGGGCAAGAGCACGCTGCGCGGGCTGACGGCGCTGTTCGTGGGGCTGGCGGTGGGCTGCGTGGGCATCGACCAGATCACCGCGCAGGTGCGCTACACCGGCGGCATCCCCGAGTTCATGGACGGCATTGAAGTGGTGCTCGTGGCAGTGGGCCTGTTCGCGGTTGGCGAGTGCCTGTACACGGCGCTTTACGAGGGCCGCTCGCAGGCGACGATGAACCGCATGGGCAGCGTGCACATGACACGCACCGAGTGGCGCCGCTCGTGGCCGGCCTGGCTGCGCGGCACCTTCATCGGCTTTCCGTTCGGCACCATCCCGGCCGGCGGCAGCGAGATCCCCACCTTCCTGAGCTACGGCGTCGAGCGCAAGCTCAGCAAGCACAAGGAGGAGTTCGGCACCACCGGCGCCATCGAAGGCGTGGCCGGGCCCGAGGCAGCCAACAACTCGGCCGTCACGGCCACGCTGGTGCCGCTGCTGACGCTGGGCATTCCCACCAGCGTGACGGCAGCCATTCTGCTGAGCGCACTGCAGGGCTACGGCATCAATGCCGGGCCGCAGCTGTTCCAGACCAGCAGCACGCTGGTGTGGGCGCTGATCGCCAGCCTGTACATCGGCAACGTGATGCTGCTGGTGCTGAACCTGCCGCTGGTGGGGCTGTGGGTGAAGCTGCTGAAGATCCCGCGCCCGCCGCTGTACGCCGGCATCCTGATCTTTGCCACCATCGGCGTGTACGGCATGCGCCAGAGCGCGTTCGACCTGTGGCTGATGCTCGGCGTGGGCCTCTTGGGCGTGTTGATGCGGCGTTACGACTTCCCGACCGCGCCGGTGATCGTCGGCATGATCCTCGGGCCGCTGGCCGAGGCGCAGATGCGCAACACGCTGTCCATCGGCGAGGGGCACTGGGGCGTGTTCATCGAGCGGCCGATGTCGGCCTCGCTGCTGGCCGTGGTGCTGGCCGTGCTGGTGCTGCCTCGGGTATGGAAGCTGCTGAAAAAGCGCCACGCCTGAGCCGCCCTTGGCGGCGCCCGCCAGGGCGGGCGGATGCGGCGGTTCAGTCCTTGGCGCCGAGGGCGAGTGCGTGGCCGCGCTGGACTTCGAGCGCGGCCGCGTCGGGCGCCTGCTTCGTGTCCCACCCGCCCAGGTGGCGCCCGGCCAGGGCGGCCAGTGCGTCGATCCACACTGGCTCGGCGTTGAGGCAGGACACGTAGTCGAAGCGCTCGCCGTCGGCGGCCAGGAAGGCCTCGCGCGCCTCTTGCGCGATCTCTTCCAGCGTTTCCAGGCAGTCGGCGACGAAGCCCGGGCACATCACGTCGACGCGCTTGACGCCATCGGACGCGAGCTTCTCCAACGTGGGCTCGGTGTAGGGCTCCAGCCACTTGGCCTTGCCGAAGCGGCTCTGGAAGGTGACGACGAGCTGATCGCGCGACAGACCCAGCGCCTCGGCCAGCAGACGGGCCGTCTTGTGGCACTGGCAGTGGTACGGATCGCCCAGATGCAGGCTGCGTTCGGGCACGCCGTGGAAGCTGAGCACGAGCTTGTCGCCGCGGCCGTGTTCGGCCCAGTGGGCGCGCAGGCGCGCGGCCAGCGCGGCGATGTAGCCGGGGTCGTCGTGGTACTCGCCCACGAAGCGCAGTTCGGGCATCCGGCGCGCCTGCGTCGCCCACTGCAGCACCTTGTCGGAGATGCTGGCGGTGGTGGCGGCGGCGTACTGCGGGTAGGCCGGGATCAGCAGCACGCGGGTGGCGCCTTCGGCACGCAGCTCGTCCATCACCGAGGCAATGGACGGGTTGCCGTAGCGCATGGCGTGGCGGACCCGCACGTGGTGGCCGCGCGCGGCGAGAGCCTGACCCAGCGCAGCCGCCTGGCGAGCCGTCCACACCGCCAGTGGCGAGCCCTCGGGCATCCACACGCTGGCGTACTTGGCCGCCGACTGCTTGGGCCGCGTGCGCAGGATGACGCCATGCAGGATCGGCCACCACACCAGCCGTGGGATCTCGACGACGCGCGGATCGCTCAGGAACTCGGCCAGGTAGCGGCGCAGCGCCGGTGCCGTGGGTTCGTCGGGGGTGCCGAGGTTGACGTACAGCACCGCGGTGCGCGGCGGCTGGCCATGCCGGAAGGCGGGTTCGGGCTTGAAGCTCATGCCGGCCCCTGCGAGGCGTTGGCGGCCAGGGCCCGACCGAAGCGGGCCTTGTGTGGCAGCACCGCGCTCATGAGCCTGCTGTCCCGCTGCTGCGGCGCTTGAGCTCCCCGATCACCATCGCCAGTTCCACCGGCTTGGGCCAGACGGCCACATAGCCGACGGCGGCGGCTTCGCGCACCCGCTCGGGCGCATCGTCGGCGGTGCACAGATAGGCCGGCAAGCCCGGCCGGCCGGCGGCTGCGCGCAGCCGCGACAGCAGTTCCAGGCCGTTCGCATCGGGCAGGTGCAGATCGACGACCAGCAGGTCAGGCTGCCAGCGCTGGGCGAGATCGAGGGCTTCGGCGCCGGTGCCGGCGGTCTCGATCTCGACACCGGGGGCGAAGCGCACCGTCTCCTCGAAGAGCAGGGCATTGATGCGATCGTCGTCGACGTAGAGCACGCGCATGACAGGGTTCCGGGGCTTCAGCGCAGCTCGAGCGGCACTTGCGGTTGAGTGTCGGCGAACCTGAGCACGTCGAACGCGACGCAGGCCGAGCCGGGGTCGGTGGGAGAACCGCCCAGTCCGATGGTGCCGTTGCCATGCAACGTGCAGCTGCCACGACGCAGGCTGACGATCTCGCCGTCGGCAAAGCGGACATAGGTACCGTTGTACGACAGGTCGGTGACCTGGAAGCTGCCGCTGTGCCAATCGACCCGGGCGTGCGAACGCGACACGCGGCCGTCGTCGACGCAGAAGCTGGCCTGCGGGCTGCGGCCCAGCACGACGGGCGTCTGCAGGCTGGCGAAGACCTTGTTCGTGCCGGCCCACATCAGGCGCAGTCCGTCGGGCTCGGAGATGGCGCCGCTGATGTCGCCGCTGAACTGCGTCACCGGCACGTCGGCGAAGGCGCCGCGGCGGCCGCCCATCACATGCACCTGCACCGGCTCGGCGCGGCCGCGCAGCACCAGGCGGTCGAGGCTGCGGAAGCGCCCGCGCAGATCGAGCGGCAGGCCCTGCAGCACCTCGACGGTGAGCAGCGTCTCGTTGTCGCCGGCGTGGTCGAGCAGCCGGGCCGCCACGTTGACGGCGTCGCCGAAGCAGTCGCCCCGCATCTCGACGACCTCGCCGCGCGCCAGGCCCACCTGCAGGCGCAACGCGCGCAGGCCCGACGACGCACCGCGCTCGTTGCCGCGATGAACCATGCCTTCGAGCACGTCGTGCATCAGCATGGCGGCCTGCACGGCGGGCAGCGGGTCGTCGAAGACGGCCATCAGGCCGTCGCCGAGCGTCTTGACGAGCAAGCCTTCGTAGCTGGAGACAGGCCCGCCGAGCGCGTTGATCACATGCGTGACCACCGAGGTGGCCTCGGCGTTGCCCAGCGTCTCGAACAGCGCCGTGCTGCCGCGCAAGTCGGCAAACAGCACGGTGCGATCGGCGATCCGGGTCATGCCGTCAGTGTACCCAGGCGATCGTGACTTTCGTCACGACTCACAGCTTGTCGAGGTTGGTGCGCAGCTTGTGGCTGCGCCGCAAGCTGCGGTGCGCCCGCTGCGCGGCCGCAGACGACTGCGTCGTCACGTCCCTGGCCCATCTGCTCGCTGCGCTCACAGGTTGTCGAGGTACGTCCGCAGCTTGTCCGAGCGGCTCGGGTGCTTGAGCTTGCGGATGGCCTTGGCCTCGATCTGGCGGATGCGCTCGCGCGTCACGTCGAACTGCTTGCCGACCTCTTCGAGCGTGTGGTCGGTGCTCATCTCGATGCCGAAGCGCATGCGCAGCACCTTGGCCTCGCGCGGGGTGAGGCTGTCGAGGATGTCCTTGACCACGTCGCGCAGGCCGGCCTGCATGGCGGCGTCCACCGGGGCCACGTTGTTGGTGTCCTCGATGAAGTCGCCCAGGTGGCTGTCGTCGTCGTCGCCGATCGGCGTCTCCATGGAGATCGGCTCCTTGGCGATCTTCATGATCTTGCGGATCTTGTCCTCGGGGATCTCCATCTTCTGCGCGAGCAGGCTGGCATCGGGCTCGAAACCGAATTCCTGCAGGTGCTGGCGCGAGATACGGTTCATCTTATTGATGGTTTCGATCATGTGCACCGGAATGCGGAT
>JADCGQ010000039.1 GCA_020248945.1 Rubrivivax sp. | reverse complement strand
CGGCGGTTTAGCGCAACGGGATCTTTTGGCTACCGGCCGCGGGACGGCATCGCCTCGCTGGCCGACATTGGCACGCCGCGCCCGCCAGCCAAAAGACTCTCTGCACTATGGAAAGCTTTGCATAGCAACCCAGAGCGGTCGTTCAACCTACACCCGCTTCAGGCCGCACGCGGCCGAATGCCATCGGCTCCTGTGCGTCTGTCGGGCGGCGCCCGACTCGCTCAGAACGCCGCGATGCCGGTGATCGCGCGCCCTAGGATCAGCGCGTGGATGTCGTGCGTGCCCTCGTAGGTGTTCACGACCTCGAGGTTGACGAGGTGGCGCGCCACGCCGTATTCATCGGAGATGCCGTTGCCGCCCATCATGTCGCGCGCGGTGCGGGCGATGTCGAGCGCCTTGCCGCAGCTGTTGCGCTTGAGGATGCTCGTGGCCTCGACCGAGGCGATGCCTTCGTCCTTCATGCGGCCCAGGCGCAGGCAGCCCTGCAGGCCCAGGCTGATGTCGGTGGCCATGTCGGCCAGCTTCTTCTGCACCAGCTGGTTGGCGGCCAGCGGCTTGCCGAATTGCTGGCGATCCAGCGTGTACTGGCGGGCGCGGGCGTAGCAGTCCTCGGCCGCGCCGAGCGCGCCCCAGGCGATGCCGTAGCGCGCGCTGTTCAGGCAGGTGAACGGGCCCTTCAGGCCGCGCACCTCGGGGAAGGCGTTCTCCTCGGGCACGAAGACGCCGTCCATGACGATCTCGCCGGTGAGGCTGGCGCGCAGGCCGACCTTGCCCTTGATCGGCGGCGCGCTCAGGCCCTTCATGCCCTTGTCGAGGATGAAGCCGCGGATGGCGCCGGCATCGTCCTTCGCCCACACCACGAACACGTCGGCGAACGGCGAGTTGCTGATCCACATCTTGCTGCCGCTGAGGCTGTAGCCACCCGGCACGGCCTTGGCGCGGGTGACCATGCTGCCGGGGTCGGAGCCGTGGTTGGGCTCGGTCAGGCCGAAGCAGCCGATCCACTCGCCGCGCGCCAGCTTCGGCAGGTACTTCTGGCGCTGCGCCTCGGTGCCGAACTCGAAGATCGGCAGCATCACCAGCGAGCTCTGCACGCTCATCATGCTGCGGTAGCCGCTGTCCACGCGCTCGACCTCGCGCGCCACGAGCCCGTAGCAGACGTAGTTGAGGCCGGCGCCGCCGTATTGCTCGGGGATCGTGGCGCCGAGCAGGCCGAGCTCGCCCATCTCGCGGAAGATGGCCGGGTCGGTGGTCTCGGTGCGGAAGGCCTCGAGCACGCGCGTGGCCAGCCGGTCGGTGCAGTAGGCCGCCGCGGCGTCGCGCACGGCGCGTTCGTCGTCGCTGAGCTGCTGGTCGAGCAGCAGCGGGTCGTCCCAGTGGAAAGAAGCCTTGGCCATGGTGGTGTCCTTCGAAAGAAAACGATCAAACCTGGTTGGGGTCCGGGCCGACCACGGCCGTGACCTCGATCTCGACCAAGGCGCGGTCTTCGATGAGCGCCGCCACCTGCACCGCCGTCATCGCGATGCCGAACTCGCCGATCAACTCACGGAACACGGCGCCGATCTCGCGCGCCCGGGCGGCGTACTCGCGCTTGTCGGTCAGGTACCAGGTCATGCGGGTGATGTGCTCGGGGCTCGCGCCGGCTTCGGCCAGCACCTCGACCACGTTGACAAGCGCCTGCCGCACCTGCGCGACGAGGTCGTCGCTGTGGAAGCGGCACTCGGCGTCCCAGCCGATCATGCCGGCCACGAAGACCTGCTGGCCGGTGGCGGCCACGCCGTTGGCATAGCCCTTGGGGCGCGCCCAGTGCGCGGGTTGCAGGATCTGTTTCATGGGTTCTTCAACAGGTCGCGGCCGATGATCAGTTGCTGGACTTCCGTCGCGCCTTCGTAGATGCGCAGCGAGCGGATCTCGCGGTAGAGCTGCTCGACGACCTGCCCGCGCGTCACGCCCAGGCCGCCGAACAGCTGCACCGCCGCGTCGATGACCTGCTGCGCGCCTTCGGTGGCCGCGAGTTTCGCCATCGCGGCGGCGCGCGTCACGTTCATTCCCTGGTCACGCTCCCAGGCGGCGCGGTAGGTGAGCAGCGCCGCGCTGTCGATGGTGAGCGCCATCTGCGCGAGCTTGGCCTGCGTGAGCTGGAAGTCGGCCAGTTGCTGGCCGAACATCGGCCGCGCCTTCGCGCGCGCCAGGCCCTCTTCCATCGCCCGCCGCGCAAAGCCCAGGGCCGCGGCGGCGACGCTGGTGCGGAACACGTCCAGCGTGCGCATCGCGATCTTGAAGCCCTCGCCTGCGGCGCCGATGCGGTGGCCCAGCGGCACGCGGCAGTTCGTGAAGCGCAGCCGCGCCAGCGGGTGCGGCGCGATGACCTCGATGCGCTCGGCGATTTCGAAGCCGGGTGTGCCGGCTTCCACCACGAAGGCGCTGATGCCGCGGCTGCCCGGTGCTTCACCCGTGCGGCAGAACACGACGTAGACATCGGCAATGCCGCCGTTGCTGATCCACGTCTTCTCGCCGTCGATCACGGCCGTGTCGCCTTCGATGCGGGCGGCGCACTGCATGGCTGCCACGTCGGAGCCGGCCTCGGGCTCGCTCAGCGCAAAGGCCGTGATGAGCTCGCCCCGCGCCACGCGCGGCAGCCAGCGCTCGCGTTGCACGGTGGTGCCGGCCAGTGACAGCGGGCCCGAGCCCAGGCCCTGCATTGCAAACGCAAAATCGGCCAGGCCGTTGTGGCGGGCCAGCACTTCGCGCGTCAGGCACAGCTGCCGGGTGTCGAGCGTGTCGCGCTCGGTCAGCGCCACGGCGTGCCGCAGCCAGCCGGCGGCGCCCAGCTGCCGCACGAGCGTGCGGCACATGGCATCGACGTCGTCGCCGTGGCGATCGCGCACCTCGGTGGCGGCCCAGGCGTCCAGCGCGGCGGCGAACTCGCGGTGCCGCGGCTCGAAGAAGGGCCAGTGCAGGTGGGCGAGGCTCATGGATCAGTCGCCCTTGAAGACGGGCTTGCCCTTGGCGACGAAGGCGTCGTACGCGCGGCGGAAGTCTTCGGTGAGCATGCAGATGGCCTGCGCCTGCGCCTCGCTCTCGATGGCGGCATCGAGGCTCATGTCCCACTCCTGGTGCAGCATGGTCTTGGTGATGCCGTTGGCAAAGGTCGGGCCGGCGGCGATGTCGCGCGCCAGCTTCAGCGCGTCGTCAGCCAGCGCCTCGGGTGCGACGAGCCGGTTGTAGAAGCCCCAGGCCGCGGCTTCTTCGCCGCCGAGCGCACGCCCGGTGTAGAGCCACTCGCTGGCGCGGCCCTGGCCCACGATGCGCGGCAGCATTGCGCAGGCGCCCATGTCGCAGCCGGCCAGGCCCACGCGGTTGAAGAGGAAAGCCGTCTTGCTGCGCGCCGTGCCCAGGCGCAGATCGGAGGCCATCGCGAGGATGGCGCCAGCCCCGGCGCAGACGCCGTCCACCGCCGCCACGATGGGCTGCGGGCAGTGGCGCATGGCCTTCACCAGCTCGCCCGTCATGCGCGTGAACATCAGCAGCTCCGGCGCCTTCAGCTGCAGCAGCGGGCCGATGATCTCGTGCACGTCGCCACCCGAGCAGAAGTTGCCACCCGCGCCCTGCAGCAGCACCACGTGCACGTCGCTGGCGTGGCGCAGGCGGTGGAACAGGTCGCGCAGCTCGGCGTAGCTGGCAAAGGTGAGCGGGTTCTTGCGCTCGGGGCGGTTCAGCGTGACCGTGGCCACGCCGGCTTCGACATGACAGCCGAAGTGGGTGGCCTCGTACCCGGCCAGCGCCACGCGGTTGCCGGCGGACAAGGCGGCCAAATGAGCTTGGGCAGGGGTGTTCATGGCGTCGTTCATCAGGAGCCCTTGCTCTGCTGCGCGCGCTGGAACAGCGCCTCGATCTGCGGCTTGCCGCTCTGGTACTGCCGCGGCCAGCCGATGCCGGTGTAGCCGATGCGGGCGGCTTCCGTCAGCGTCCACGCCGGGTTCGCCAGGTGCGGGCGCGCCACCGCGCACAGGTCGGCGCGGCCGGCGCTGATGATGCTGTTCACGTGGTCGGCCTCGGTGATGGCACCCACCGCGATGGTGGCGATGCCGGCCTCGTTGCGCACGCGGTCGGCAAACGGCGCCTGGTACATGCGGCCGTAGCTCGGCTTCTGCTCGGCGCTCACCTGGCCGGAGCTGCAGTCGATCATGTCGGCGCCGGCGGCCTTGAAGGCGCGTGCGATCTCCACCGCATCGGTCGGCGTGATGCCGCCCGGCACCCAGTCGTGCGCGCTGATGCGCACGCTGATGGGTGCGTCGGCCGGCCAGGCCTGGCGCACCGCGGCAAACACCTCGAGCGGAAAGCGCAGCCGGTCGGCCAAGGTGCCGCCATAGTCATCAACACGCCGGTTGGTGAGCGGCGAGATGAAGCCCGAGAGCAGGTAGCCGTGCGCCGCGTGCAGCTCGAGCCAGTCGAAGCCGGCCTCTGCCGCACGGCGCGTGGCGGCGGCGAAGTCGGCGATGACGCGGTCCATGTCGTCGCGGGTCATCTCGCGCGGCAGCGTGCCGCCGCGCAGGTAGGGCAGGGCGCTGGCGGCGATGAGCGGCCAGCCGCCACCGTCGAGCGGCTGATCGGCACCCGCGCCTTGCCAGGGCGCGTTGCTGCTGCCCTTGGCACCGGCATGGCCCAGCTGCACGCCGATGCGCGCGTCGCTCTCGCGGTGCACGCAGTCGACGATGCGCTTCCAGGCGTTGCGCTGGCTGTCGTTCCACAGGCCCGGGCAGCCGGGCGTGATGCGGGCATCGGCGCTGGTGCAGGTCATCTCGGCCATCACGAGGCCGGCGCCGCCCATGGCGCGCGCGCCCAGGTGCACGAGGTGGTACTCGCCCGGCACGCCGTCGTGGCAGCTGTACTGCGCCATCGGGCTGACGACGACGCGGTTCTTCAGCGTCACGCCGCGCACGGTGTAGGGCGTGAACATCGGCGGCACCCGCACCGCGGCCTGCAGGCCGGCCTTGGCATCGAACCAGTGCTCGAAGCCGTCGAGCCAGGCCTTGTCGCGCAGGCGCAGGTTCTCGTGGCTGATGCGCTGGCTGCGCGTGAGCATGCTGTACATGAACTGCTCGGGCTCGAGCTGGTCGCAGTAGCGCTCGCCGCAGACCTCGAACCACTCCATCGCGTTCCAGGCCGCGTTCTGGATGCGCAGCACGTCCACGCGGCGGAGCTGCTGGTAGGCCTGCAGCACCTGCGGGATGCACTCGGCGCGGTCGCCGAGCAGCTGGAACTGCCGCGTCAGCTCGATGGCGTCCTCGAGTGCGAGCTTGGTGCCCGAGCCGATGGCGAAGTGGGCGGTGTGCACCGCGTCGCCCATCAGCACCACGTGCTGGTGGCCGTTGTGGTGCACCCACTGCTCGCAGGTGATGCGCTGGAAGTTGAGCCAGGCGCTGCCGCGCAGGTGGCGGGCGTTGCTCAGCAGCTGGGCGCCTTGCAGGTCGCGCGCGAACAGGCGCTCGCAGAAGGCGATGCTGTCGTCGGGGCTGGCCTGGTCGAGGCCGTGCGCGAGCCATACTTTTTCGGGGCTCTCGACGATGAAGGTGCTGGTCTCGTCGTCGAACTTGTAGACGTGGGCCTGGAACCAGCCGTGCTCCGTCTTCTCGAAGATGAAGGTGAAGGGCTCGTAGCGCTTCTTCGTGCCCAGCCAGATGAAGCGGTTGGGCCTTGTGACGATGTCGGGCTTGAAGACGCTGGCGTACTTGCTGCGGATGCGCGAGTTGATGCCGTCGCTGCCGACCACGAGGTCGGCGTCGGGGTAGCCCTCGTCGGCCTCGGCCTCGGTCTCGAACACCAGCTTCACGCCGAGTGCTTCGCAGCGCGCCTGCAAGATGTTCAGCAGCTTCTTGCGCCCGATGCCCACGAAGCCGTGGCCACCCGAGCGGATGGTGCGGCCTTTGAACTGCAGCTCGATGTCGTCCCAGTGCGCGAACTGCGCCTCGATGGCGTCGGCGCTGTCGCCGTCCCACTGGCGCATGTGGTCCATCGTGGCGTCGCTGAACACCACGCCCCAGCCGAAGGTGTCGTAGGCCCGGTTGCGCTCGACCACCGTGATGTCGTGCGCCGGGTTCAGCCGCTTCATCAGCAGCCCGAAGTACAGGCCCGCCGGGCCGCCACCGATGCAGACGATCTTCATGGCCGGGTGCGCGGGCTCAGCGGTTCACGTCCACCACCAGCCGCCCGCGCACGCGGCCGGTCAGGATGTCGGCGCCGGCAGCCAGCGCGCCTTCGAGCGAGGTCTCAGTGGTCAGGGCATCGAGCTTGGCGAGATCGAGATCGCGCGCCAGCCGCGCCCAGGCCTCGCTGCGGCGCGCCATCGGCGCCATCACGCTGTCGATGCCGAAGAGCGTGATGCCGCGCAGGATGAAGGGCGCCACGCTGCCCGGAAAGTCCATGCCTTGCGCCAGCCCGCAGGCGGCCACCGCGCCGCCGTAGCGCACGCCGGCGCAGGCGTTGGCCAGCGTGTGGCTGCCGACGGAATCGACGACGCCGGCCCAGCGTTCCTTGGCCAGCGGCTTGCCCGGTGCGGAGAGCTCCTCGCGAGCCATCACCTCGGCGGCACCCAGGCCCTTCAGGAACTCGGCCTCGGCCATGCGGCCGGTGCTCGCGACGACGCGGAAGCCCAGGCGCGACAGCAGCGCGATCGCCACCGAGCCCACGCCGCCACTGGCGCCAGTGACGAGCACCTCGCCGCTGGCGGGTGTGACACCGTGCTTCTCGAGCGCCAGCACGCACAGCATCGCGGTGTAGCCCGCGGTGCCGATGGCCATGGCCTGGCGCGGCGACAGCCCCGCGGGCAGCGGCAACAGCCAGTCGGCCTTCACGCGCGCCTTCTGCGCCAGGCCGCCGGAGTGGGTTTCGCCGACGCCGAAGCCGTTGAGCAGCACGGCGTCGCCGGGCCTGAAGCGCGGATCGTCGCTCTGGCTCACGGTGCCGGCGAAGTCGATGCCGGCGTGCAGCGGGAACTTGCGCACCACCGGGCTCTTGCCGGTGATCGCCAGGCCGTCCTTGTAGTTGACGGTGCTGAAGGCGATGTCGACGCTGACGCCGCCTTCGACAAGGGGCAGCGCGGATTCGTCGACGGGCTTCACCGTGGCGCGGTAGCCGGCGTCGTCTTTCTCGATGACCAGGGCCTTGAACATGAATCGCATCGCGGTCGAACGTGGGGGGCGGCAGTGTGACACGCGCGGCAGGCGCAGAATGCTAGGCATGGCCCTGTCTCCACGTCGTCTGGCGAGGTGTTTGTTCAAGCCCCGGATGGCCTTGCCGGCCGTTCTGCTGGCGGGCTGCGTGCAGCTGCCGCCGCCACCGGGCACCGCCGCCGACGAGGTACGCCGCACCTGGGGCACGCCCACCGGCACGCACACGCTGCCCGGCGGCGCCTCGCGGCTGGAATATGCCACCGGCCCCTACGGCCGCACGACGTGGATGATCGACCTCGATGCCGCCGGCCGCGTGCAGCAGGCGCGCCAAGTGTTGTCGCCCGAGACCTTGTTCGCGCTGCCGGTGGGCACGCTGGACCGCGCCGCGCTGCAGCGCGAACTCGGCCGCCCGGGCGAGGTGCACGGCGTGCACGGGGGCGGCCAGACCTGGTACTGGCGCTACGAGACGAACGACTGCCTGTGGCTGGCCGCGTCGATCACGCCGGCCGGCGTGTTCAGCGGCGGCGCAGTGCTGGTGGACCCGGCCTGCGACGCGAGGTCAGACGGCTTCAACTGAGCCCGGCGGCCATCAGCCGCGGCAGGTTGGCCGCCGCCGCCTGGGCCTGGGTCTTCAGGCGCGCGAGGATGGCCTGCTTCTCGGCATCGGCCTTGTCGACACCGCTGGTGAGCCTGCCGAAAGCATCGAGCCGGCACTGGCGGATCCACTGCCGCAGCGCAGCGTCCTGGCCCCACCGGAGCTGGTTGCTCATGTTGACCGCCACCGTGCGCGGGTACTCGGCCGGGTTGCGCGGGAAAGGCACCGGGGTGCACAGCAGGTTCTTGTGCGCGTCGTCGTCGAAGTGCGCCTCGACATGGGCCGTCAGCGCGGCGCTGAACGAGATGAGCGGTGCCCGCAGCAACTGCACGACGATCCTGCCCGGCTGGAACACCGGCGCCATCGGCTTGAAGCGCACGGCCGACGCAGTGCAGTCGATGAACAGCGCGCCGGGTTCGACGGCCACGCGGCCTTGTTCCAGCTGCATGCCGTCGGCATCGATCGCGGTGACGCGGCCCAGCCGGACGACATCTTCAACGCGGCGCAACACCTCCACCTCGGCTTCTGAGAGCGTGGCCAGGTGGAACATCGTCGGCATGCGCTCGCGGTCGATGCGCAGCATGGCACCACAGGCTTCGAGCCGTAGGTAGAGGTCGTCGATCGAGCGGGCTTCGGCGATGGCCTGCATCTGGTCGGCCTGCCCGCCGACCGCCTCGTTGAAGAACTCCGGCCCGTTCTGCGTGCTCAGGCGGTTGACCACCCACGAGTCGCGCGGCATGACCCAGGTGATCGCGTCGGCTGGCGCGCCAGCTTGCAGCAGCCAGATGCAGGTGTCCATCGCCGTCTTGCCGGCGCCGAGCACGACAAAGCGCCGCGGCATCGAACCGCCTTGCGCCCGTTGCCACAGCCCCGGCAGTGCATTCGGTGGAACGACTTTCACCCCCTCGCCCACGGCGAAGGTCGGCTTGTGCGTGGAAGGCACGTCGGGACTGAAGAAGGTGGCATCGACGATCTTGCGGCGCACCGTGACCCGCGTGCGCTCGCCCGACAGCAGCGACTCGAACTCGCCGCCACCCTCGGCATCGCCGAGGTAGTTGCTGAGCGGGTGGTAGCTCACGCGGCCGCTGGCCAGCAGCCGGTGGTTCATCACGCGGTCGAAGTAGCCGCTGACCTCGGGGCCGTTGGCGAGTTCGGCCATGCCGCGATTCAGGCCGACGGGGTCCTTGAGTCCGCTGCCGAGCTCCATCGACGCCACGCCGTAGAAGGCCGACGGCTGGTGCAAGGTGACGAACGGGTAGGCATCGTTCCAGTGCCCGCCGGGCTTGCCATGGCGATCGACCAGCGTGACGTGCGCGTCGGTCTCGGCGATCAGGGTGTCGGCAAACGCAAGGCCCGTGGCGCCAGCGCCGATGATCAGGTAGTCAGTGTCGGCACGGCGCATGGGGTCCTCGATGGCTCGAGGTGAGCCGCGCCAGATTCTAGGAGGCGCTCCTCGCACGGAGCGGCCCTGCCGGCGGGGCCCGGGACGGCGTCGGGTTCAGCACGCCCGGCTGCCGATGTTCGTCACACGCCGACTCGTCCAAGCCCGTTCGTCGACCACCGCCGTTCGGGCCACGGCGCTGCCCACGTCCCTCAGGGCACGACGAGTTCGAAACCAGCCTCCGCCACCGCCTGGCCGTTCACCTGCACCACCACACGGTGCCATCCCGGGTAGTACCGGCGCGTCGTGATCGGCCGCACCGCGTGGCGCTTGTCGAGCACCAGCTCGCCGCGCGCGGGCAGGGTCGGCGCCCAGCCCTTGAAGACCTTGGCGCTGCTCGAGCCGTCGGCCTTGACGTGGTGCACCACGTAGTCGATCGCCAGCCGCTGGGCGCTTGCCGCGGTGGACCGCAGGTGCAGGGTCAGCGTCACGGCCTCGCCGAGGGTGATGCGCCGCGGCGTCACCGTCAACACCGCCTCGCCCTGCAGCGGCTGGCCCAGGCCCCAGGCCTGCAGCACGGCGGCATCGCCTGACTTGATGAGCGTGCGGCTGGCATGGCGCAGCAGCGCGCGGCGCTCGGCAGGGGCGTCGGGCAGGTGCTCGTGCAGCCACTGCGCCACGCGCGCCGGGTGGTCCTTGGCGATGTCGTTCAGGTGGTTGGCGACGCTGCGGCGGACGTACTCGCTCGGGTCGTCCTGCAGCGCCTGCAGCAGCGGCAGCGTCGGGCTCGGGTCGCGGATCAGTGCCTTCAGCTGCAGCCCCCAGGGCAGGCGCGGCCGGCTGCCTTCGCTGACCAGCCGGCGCACATGGTGGCTCGGGTCGCTGGCCCAGCGCGCCAGCGTGTCAAACACCAGTGCCGGGTGGGCGACGATGAAGGGCCGGATCGCGAACTCCGCCGTGAAGCGCTGCGTCATCGCGTGCAGCGCCTGCAGTGCGCGCTCGGGCTCGGCCAGGCCACGGCGGGCGACGAACTCGCCCACGGGCCAGAGGATCCAGCCGCGCAGGCCGGCCTGCAGCCCGCTGAGCTGCGCCATCGCGTCGCCGGCCTCGGCCGGGGCCAGCGCGGCCTCGAGCACATCGGCCGCATCGGCAAAGCGTGGCGGCAGCGTGGCCTCCAGCGCATCGGCGATCTGCATCGCGCGCGCCTTCATCTCCAGTGCCTCCAGGCCCTGCGTGGCCTCGGCCACGAAGCGGCGGCGATCGAAGCCCGCGGCATGGCGCGCCAGGTGTTGCGCGGCCTCGTTCACCAGGCCTGCATTCAGCAGGTTCTTGAAGGGCTCGCCCACGGCCTCTCAGAGTCCGGCCTCAGCCAAGCGCCACCGGCAATCGCTTGAAGCCGCGGAAGCGCACGCGCCGATCGCGCTCGGGCGCGCCGGCCAGATCCAGCCGCGGGTAGCGCGCGGCCAGCGCGCCGATGGCCAGGCGGCCCTCCAGCCGCGCCACGTTCATGCCCGAGCAGGCGTGCGCGCCCTGGCCGAAGGCGAGGTGGCGGTTGGGGTCGCGGCCGATGTCGAGCGCGTCCGGCCGCTCGAACACCGCCGGGTCGCGGTTGGCCGCGGCGATGCCCAGCGTGACGAAGCTGCCGGCGGGCATCGCCACGCCGCCCAGCTCCACCGGCTCGCGGGCCTGCCGGTTGTTCAACTGCAGCGGGCTCTCGTAGCGCAGCAGCTCCTCGATGGCCGTGCCGATGAGTGCCGGCTCGGCCACCAGCCGCTGCCATTGCGAGCGGTGTTGCAGCAGCGCGTGCACGCCGTTGCCGATGAGGTTGGTGGTGGTCTCGTGGCCGGCGTTGAGCAGGAAGATGCAGTTGTGCAGCAGCTCGGCCTCGGTCAGCTCGCCTTCGGCATCGCCCTGGATCAGCCGTGTCAGCACGTCGGCCTCGGGGTCGCCGGGTTGGCGGCGGCGCTCGGCCACCAGTTGCCGCAGTGCAGCACAGAACTCGTCGACGGCGGCGTTGGCGCGCGCCAGCACCGCGGCCGGCGGCGCCGGCTCCAGCGCCGACAGGATGGCCAGCGACCACTCGCGCAGCGGCGCGCGCTCGGCCTGCGGGATGGCCAGCAGGTTGCCGATCACCTCCACCGGGATCTGCGCCGCGAAGTGCTCGATCAGGTCGGGCGCGTCGTGTGCAGCCAGCCCGTCGAGCAGCTGCTGCACCTGGGCTGCCAGCGGCGCTTCCATGCGCGCGATGGCGCGCTGGTTCAGCGCTCCCATCAGCAGCCGCCGAACGCGCGTGTGGCGCGGCGGATCGCTGAACACCAGGCTGGTGGTGTGGTGCTCGAAGATCGGCGTGCCCACCCCGAGCCGCGGCCCGAACTCGGCGCGCTTGTCGCTCATCAGCGCCGGGTGGCGGTAGGCGGCCAGCACGTCGGCATGGCGAGTCAGCAGCCAGCTGCCCGGCGCCAGCGGGTGCACCGGGCTGGTGGCACGCAACTGCGCATAGACCGGGTAGGGGTCGTCGACGAAGCCCTCGGGCGGCTGTGCCAAGGAGAACCCGGACAGGGGGGTGGTGGCGGTGCGGTCCATGAACCGGATGCTAGGCCCCCCGGAACAGGGGGCGGGTTTGTGAAAACCTCACCCCGAATTCGTGATGTCTGCCAATGTGCGTGTCACGCGTCGGCCCCAGCATCCCGCTCCATGAACACGATGCCTCAAGCCTTCGATGCGCGGCCGGTGCCGCAGGCCGGATTGCCGGTCTCCAAGGCCCCGCCGCAGCCCCGCTCCCGCGAACCGAAGCTGACGCTCGTGGTGGATCACCCCGATGCCGTGGCTGCTGCATCCCTGCAGCTGGCCACGCCCGCCCGCCCCTATGGCCTGGAAGGCCGCCGCCACCTGGCCAGCGTGCCGGCACGCGACCTGGCCAGTGCGGCCGGCGCTCAAGCCCCGTCGGTTCGCACCGACAACCCCGAGATGGCGCCCCCGTGGGCAAGCCGTCGCCTGGAGCCGCTGGCCTTTGCGCTGGTGCTGCTCGTCAGCGTCGCCGCGCTGGCCGTGGCCACCCGGGCCGGCTGAGTCGGTTTCGGCCCCTGCCGGCCCCGGGAGGGCCGGTGCAACGCTTGAAACGGGGCTGCCATCGCGATGAAACATCGCGTGAAGACACTGCCGCCGCGTCTTCAGCAAGGCGCGCACCCCGTCTGACAGGAGTTGCCCGATGTCGCAAGCCGCCGTTCCGTCTGCCCCGGGCCGCCCTCGTGCCGGCCGCGCGGGCAGCCCGCGTGACGCCTTGCTGCGCGAGGCCGAGGCCCAGCGCGCGCTGGCCGAGCTGTTCCCGCACATGCAGTTCGATGCGCTGCGCGCGATCCAGGATCTGTTCCCGCTGGCGCAGCGCGGGAATGACGCCGCCGAGGCCACCGCCCACTGATGCGCCGCCATAGGCTGGGGTAAGCTCCCCGGCCATGTTCACCGGCATCGTTCAGGGCGTCGCCCGCGTCGCCCGCCTGGCCGACCGGCCGGGCCTGCGCAGCTTCACGCTGCAGCTTCCTTCCGGCTTCGACGAGGGCCTGGCCATCGGCGCCAGCGTGGCGGTGGACGGCGTCTGCCTCACCGTCACGGCGCGGCCGGCACCGAACCAGGCCGAGTTCGACGTGATGCAGCAGAGCCTGGCGCTCACGACGCTGGGCGCGCTGGGCGAAGGCGGCCGTGTCAACGTCGAGCGGGCCGCCAAGGACGGCGTCGAGATCGGCGGCCACCCGTTGTCGGGCCACATCGACTTCATGGCCACGCTGTCCGAACTGCGCCGGCCCGAGAACAACCACGTGCTGCGCCTGGCCGTGCCGGCGCCGTGGATGCGCTACGTCTTCGCCAAGGGCTACATCGCGGTCAATGGCGCCAGCCTCACGGTGGCCGAGGCCGGGCGCGAGCCGGGCGGCAGTGGCTGGTTCGAGGTCTGGCTGATCCCCGAGACGCTGCGCATGACGACCTTCGGCGACAAGGCCGTCGGCGATGCGCTGCACATCGAGATCGAGCGCTCGACGCAGGTCTTCGTCGACACCGTGCGCGACGCGGTGGCCGAGCGCCTGGGGCCGCTGACGGCGGCCGTGGAGGCGCTGCTGGCCGAACGCGGCCTGAGCCTCGACGAGCTGGCCCGGCCGCCGGCCCTCACCCGGCGTTAGGTCGGGTAAGGGCTGGGCAGCCCTCTCACTCCGGCTCGCACAGGCAGTGCGCCAGCGCCGCCGGCGCGCCATCGGCCGTGCGTGACAAGGCCAGCAGTTCCTGCAGCGCCGCAGCCTCGCCGGCCACCGGCCCGAGCCAGGGCGACAAGGCCTGCAGCGCCGTGCTCTCGGGCGTGCCGAACGTCAGCGGGAGCGACGCCGCCACCGAGGCCAGCCCGAAGCGGTCCAGCAACCGGTCGAGCCGGCCGCGCGACGCCTCGATGTAGCGGCGCGCCGGCGTGCCCTCGATCTTGGCGCGCTGGGCCGCCGCGGCGACCGCGTCTTCCAGGCCGCCCAGGCGGTCGACCAGGCCCAGGCCCAGCGCGTCGCGTCCGCTCCACACGCGCCCCTGGGCCACGGCCTCGATCTGCGCCACCGTCTTGCCGCGGGCCTGGGCGACCAGGGCCACGAACTGGGTGTAGCCGCCGTCGATCAGCGTCTGGATGAGTGCCGTGAAGCGCGGGTCGGGGGCGCGGCGCGGGTCGCCGGCGCCACGCAGCCAGGTCGTCGTCACGCCCTCGGTGTTCACGTCGAGCTTGCCCAGCAGCGTGGCCGCCGAGGGCAGCATGCCGACGACGCCGATGCTGCCGGTGATGGTGGCCTCGTCGGCGATCACCTCGTCGGCGGCCATGCTGATCCAGTAGCCGCCGCTGGCCGCGAGGCCGCCCATGCTCACGACCACCGGCTTGCCGGCCTTGCGCGTGAGCTCGAGCTCGCGCCGCACGAGCTCGCTGCCGAAGGCGCTGCCGCCGGGGGAATCGACGCGCAGCACCAGGGCCTTGATGCTGTCGTCTTCGCGCGCCTGGCGCACCAGCTCGGCCGTCGACAGGCCGCCCACCGTGCCCGGCCCGGCGCGGCCGTCGAGGATGGCGCCCTGGGCCACGACGATGCCGACACGGCCGGCCTTGGCTGCGGGCGGTTCGATCTGCGCCAGGTAGGCGCCCAGGCTCACCTGGCGGAAGGTCTTGGCGTCTTCGTCGGCGGCGCCGCGCTTCGTCATCTCGGCGCGCAGCTCGTCGCGCGTGAGCAGGCGATCGACGAAGCGCTGCTTCAGCGCCCAGCGCGCCGCGTCGCCGCCCTCGGCCTGCAGGCTCTGCGGCAGCGAGTCGATGGCGCGGGCCACGCTGCCGGGCTCCAGGCCGCGGGCCTTTTCGACCGCGCCGGTGTAGCTGGCCCACAGCGTCTGCCAGACCGCGCCCTCGGACTCGATCGTCTCGGGGCTGGGCTGGCGCGCCGAATAGGGCTCCATCGCGTTCTTGTAGCGGCCTGCGCGCAGCACGTGGGCCTCGATGCCGACCTGGTCGAGCAGGCCGCGCCAGTGCGTGCGGCGGCGGCCGTAGCCGTCGACCCAGAGGGCGCCTTGCGGGTGCAGCCAGGCCTCGGTGGCGTGGGCGGCCAGGAACAGGTCGTGCTGGCCGTAGCCCGAGCCCCAGGCCAGCACCGGCTTGCCCGCGGCCTTGAAGCGGACGAGGGCCTGCGCCACCTCGCGCAGCGCCGGCAGGCTGCCGCCGCTGAAGTCGTCGAGCACCAGCAGCACGCTGGTGATGCGCTCGTCCTGGGCAGCGGCGTCGAGCGCGGCGGTCACGTCGCGCACGCGCGTCTGCGAGCCGCCGCCCTGGCCCTGCACGGCGCCCAGGGCGCGCTGGCGCGGGCTGGCCGACGAGGCTTGCTCGACCAGCGTGCCTTGCAGGCCGAGCACGAGTGCGCTCTTCGGCTCGATGGTGCTGCCGTCCGGCCGCAGCGCCCACCACAGCACGGCCACCAGCAGCGCCAGCAACAGCAGGTTGAGCAGGGCGCGCCGGGCCAGGTCGAGCCCGCGCCACAGCAGCACGAGTGCCTGGCCCAGGCGCCGAAGGAGAGAAGGAGACGTCGTCATCGCACCACAAGGCTGTCTGCAGGATTGCCGCGAGCTTAGGCGGCGTTGCGCCCACGCAGCGGGACGTTGCGACCAAGGCCCTGTTCGGGGCGACGGATGGCCTGTCAAGGTGGCTGCAGGCGGTGTCGGGCGGCTGGGATACTCCCACCCCGATGCAGGCCATCCTCGCCGTCACGGTTCCGTTCTTCGCGCTCGTGCTCTGCGGCTACCTGGCCGCGCACCGCCATGTGCTGCCGGAAAGTGCCATTCCCGGCCTCAACGCCTTCGTCCTGTACTTCTCGCTGCCGTGCATGCTGTTCCGCTTCGGCGCCGGCACGCCCATCGTCGAGATGCTCAACCCGACGCTGCTGCTGGTCTACCTGATCGCGGCCTTGCTCATCGTGTTCGCGGTGGTGGCGTCCAGCCTGAACGAACGTGTCGGCCTGAAGGACGCCGCCTTCGGCGCGCTGGTGGCCGTGTTCCCCAACACCGGCTTCATGGGCGTGCCGCTGCTGGTGGCGCTGCTCGGGCCGGCGGCGGTGGGGCCGATCGTCGTGACGCTGCTGGTGGACCTGTTCATCACCAGCTCCTTGTGTATTGCGCTGGCGCAGGCGGCTGAAGCGGGGCCCGATGGCCGGGGCGGCGCCCGTGCGGCGGCGCAGCGGGCGCTGAAGGGCGCGCTGTCGAACCCGCTGCCGTGGTCGATTGCGCTCGGCGCGGCCTTCGGCTTTTTCGGGCTGCAACTGCCGGGGCCTGCCCAGGCGGTGGTCGATCTGCTGGCCGGCGCGGCCACGCCGGTGGCGCTGTTCACCATCGGCGCTGTGCTGCACCGCGCCGGGCAGCACGCCGGCCGGCGCACGCCGGCCATCGACTACGTGCCGGTGGCGCTGGTGAAGCTGGTCGTGCACCCGCTGCTGGTGGCGCTGCTGGCGCTGACGGCGCGCGAACTCGGTGCGCCCGTCACCAGCTTCCAGATCCTCGTGCTCGTGCTGGCGGCGGCGCTGCCCAGCGCCAGCAACGTGTCGCTTCTGGCCGAGCGCTTCCAGGCCGACAACGGCCGCGTGGCGCGCATCATCATGACGAGCACGGTGCTGGCCTTCGGCAGCTTCACGCTGGTGGCGTGGTCGCTGGGCGTGAACCCCACGAAGTAGCCCACCGCCGCCCCGGATATCGGCCGATCGCGCAGCGCGGGCGCGCCGGAGACTGTCGCACCGCCCCGTTGTGGGCCCTGCCAGCCTGTCCCGCCGATGCCTCGCGCCGCCCGCCCCACCGTTGCCCGACTGCTGCTGGGCCTGGCCTTGCTGGCCGCCGGCGCCTCGGAGGCCCAGCGTGCCAGCCGGCCGGCGCCGGCCGCGCCGCCTGAGGCGGCCGCACCGCAACCGACCTCCACGCGCTGCCTCGACGAGAGCAGCATCGCCGAAGCCAACGCGGCAGCCGCTGCCGAAGCCGAGGCCCCGGCCGTCGATCCGCGCACCACGCTGCAGACCCTGGTGCGCGAGGCGCTGGCGCGCAGCAACCAGATCGGCGCGGCGCGGCTGCTGGCCGAAGCGGCACTGGACGACATCGAACAGGCGCGCGCCGCGGCGGGCCTGAAGGCCTCGCTCAACCTGGGCATCGGCCCCGGCGGGCGGCGCGACGAGCTGGGCACCCAGCACGCCGAGTCCGAAGGCCGTGCCAGCATCAACGTGAGCCAGCTCATCTGGGACGGCCAGCGCACCGAGCGCCTGACGAGCTGGCGCGAGCGCCTGGCCGAGGCCGCCGAGCAGGGCCACCTGAGCGCACGCGAGCAGCTGGCGCTGGCCACCGTGACGCTGGCGCTGGAGCGCAGCCGCTACCGCCAGCACGTCGTGGTCTACGGCCAGTACGTGCGCAAGATGAGCTGCCTGGTCGACGCGCTCGACGCCATCACGCGCGCCGACCGCGGCCGCGCCAGCGAACTGGTGCAGGCGCGCAAGAGCCTGCAGCAGGCCGAGATCGCGCAGGCGCAGTCGCAGTCGCAGGCGCTCCAGGTCGAGATCCGCCTGCGCCGGCTGGTCGGCGACGGCCTGCCCAGCACGCAAGGCCTGGCCGGCCTGCTGCTGAGCGTGGGCGAGCTGAACGAGCTGGTGGCCGACGTCGAGCGCTCGGCCGACATCGCCGCCCTCACCGCGCAGGCCGATGCCGCGGCGCGCCTGGCCGAGGCCACGGCCGCGGCCGGCAGGCCGCAGCTGAGCTGGAACGCCACCAGCTCGGCCGCCGGCACCAGCGGCGGCTCGATCGGCACCACCAAGCAGGGCACCTGGTCGCTGGGCCTGACGCTGAACGTGCCGCTGTGGGACCGCAGCATCCGCCCCGCCACCGACGCTGCCCGCAAGCGCGCGCGCGCTGCCGAGCTGCAGCGCGCCGAGCTGCTGGAGCAGCGGCGCTTCCGCGTGGCCGAGGTGCACGAGCAGACGCTCACCAGCTTCGACCGCGCGCGCCGCGTCGGCGCCGTGCTGCGCGACAGCGAGCAGCTGCGCAACTTCACCCTGCAGCAGTGGCAGCAGCTCGGCCGCCGCAGCCTGTTCGACGTCATCGGCGCCGAGGCCGAGCACTACAACCTGCGCATCAGCTACGTCAATGCGCTCACCGACGGCCAGCAGCTCAACGCGAGCTTGTTGTCACTCGGCCGTGGCGTGCAGCAGTGGCTGCGCTGAACCCCATGAAACACATCGTCCGCGACTACGAACAGATCATCGAGATCCCCTCGCCCCCAGAGCGCTTCGTCGGCAACTCGGTGGCCTTCAAGGGCATCGTGCAGCACGTGTTCGCCGAGCCCTCGCGGCCGCGCCAGGTGCTGGACATTGGCTTCGGCATGGGCCGCCTCGGGCGCCACATCAAGGAGACGGCGCACTGGCATGTCGATGGCATCGACGGCTTCGAGGACACCTGCCTGAACGCCCCGCTGTTTGCTGAAGCCATCTACCGCAACGTCTGGCACGGCCTGGCGCAGGACCTGGGTGCCGAGCGGCTGCGCGAGTACGACCTCGTGTGCCTGTTCGACGTGATCGAGCACCTGCCCGCGGTGCAGGCGCGCGAGCTGCTGGCCACGCTGCTGGGCGCGCTGGGCCCGCGTGCGCGGCTGGTGGTGAGCACGCCGCTGTGGTTCTGGCCACAGGGGCAGCTGATGCCCGGCGACCTGGAAGAACACCTCATCGGCATCCCGGCGAGCTCGATGATGCGCCTGCGGCCGCACTTGTTCCACATCAGCAGCCGCTACCTCGTGGGCACCTTCGTGTTCGGGCCCGAGAGCCTGGCGCGAATCGAGCGCTTCCAGCCCATCGAAGACCCGGCCTTCGACCGCCAAGCCGGCGAGGCCGACCTGGCCGGCCTCGGCCTGAAGGCCGACGACACCTTGTACGTGGTGACGCCGCCACAGGCCCACACCGAAGACGCCCCGAACTCGCCCCTCGAAGGAGAAGAACCCATGAGTGCGACCCCGACCCCGCCGCGCGTGACCGTGATCATCAACAACCGCGACCTGCTCGAATGGCCGCGCCGCATGGTGGAAAAGCTCGAACGCATGCCGGGCGTGGCCGAGATCGTCATCCTCGACAACGGCAGCAGCTACCGGCCGCTGATGGCCTGGTACCGCACGATCCCGCACCGCGTGCTCTTCCTCGAGAACCTGGGCCACACGGCGCCGTGGACCAGCGGCGTGCTCGACACCATCGCCACCGACCTGTACGTCGTGAGCGACCCCGACCTCGACCTGAGCGCGCTGCCCGACGACACGCTGCCCTATCTGGCCGGCCTGCTCGAGCGCCACCCCACGCTGGGCAAGGTGGGCCTGAGCCTGGCCACGGAGGGCATTCCGGCGGATTCGCCCTACCGCGAGCACGTGGCCAAGTACGAACGCCTGCCGCAGGAGCGCGCCACCGGCCCCGAGGGCCTGATCGCGATGCCAGTGGACACCACCTTCGCGCTGCACGACCGCCGTGTGCTGCGTGAATACAAGATCTGCGGCATGCGCGCGCCCGCGCCCTACGTGGCGCGCCACGAGCCCTGGCACGTGGTCAAGCCCGAGGGCGACTTCGCGTACTACCTCGACCATGTCGAGGGCCGCAGCTCGAGCTACCGCGACTTCACGCGCCACGTGAAGAGCGATTCGGTGCGGGGCCTGTATGCCGCCTACGCCCAGGAGCAGGGCCAGAAGGTCAGCACCAAGTGGGACAGCTACCTCGATGTCTACGAGGACGCCTACCGCCCCTTCAAGCACGAGGCCGTGGACCTGCTGGAGATCGGCGTGCAGAACGGCGGCTCGCTGGAGATCTGGAGCCGCTACTTCCCGCGCGCGCGCACGCTCACCGGCTGCGACATCAACCCGCGCTGCGCCGGCCTGCAGTACGCCGACCCGCGCGTGCAGGTGATCGTGGGCAACGCCAACGAACAGGCCACGTTCCAGAAGATCGCCGCGCGCAGCCCGGCCTTCGACATCATCGTCGACGACGGCTCGCACCGCACGAACGACGTCATCAGCAGCTTCCTCACCTACTTCCCGCTGCTCAAGCCCGGTGGCATCTACATCGCCGAGGACATGCACTGCGCCTACTGGGAGGCCTACGGCGGCGGCGTGCTCAACGACCGCTCCTGCGCCGCCTTCTTCCGCCGGCTGATGGACACCGTGAACAGCGACCACTTCCGCGAGGCCGACAACGGCAGCCTGTTCCAGGCCTTCCTGCCGCGCGCGCAGATGAACGCCTTCCTGGCGGCCCACCCCATCCTCAGCGTGGCCGCGCACGACTCGATGTTCCTGGTGCGCAAGGCCAGCCCGGCGCGGCCGCGCGGGCTGGGCACCGAGATCATCGTCGGCGACATCGCCATCGCCGACGACCGCGTGCTGCGCACGCGCGAGGCGATGCTGAAGAAGGCCGCCTGAGGCCGGCCGCCGGCGGCGCGGCCTCAAGTTCCCGCCCGGCACGCCGAAAGGCTGACGAACGGGAGCCTCCTTGAACCCAGCCCAGACCCCTGCCTCAGCGTCCGGTGCGCCGGCCGCATCGCTCTCGGCCTTTGCGCACAGCGTGCGGCTGGCGGTGGACGGCTGGCTCGCCGTGGCCATCGACCGGGCCGTCGAGCAACTCGACGCACCGAGCAAGCGCCAGCGCGTCGAGGCCGACTGCAGCCAGACAGTGGTGGTGCTGCAACTGCTGCGCAACCGCCGTATGGAATTGCTGCGGCAGGTGGGGCAGGCCTTGCGCGAGCAGGTCGACCAACACCCGGCGCGCCTCGGCATGGCGCCCGCCGCGGGCGACGGCGCAGCGGCCGACGGCGCGCCCGAGCATGGCGGTGCCGACAAGGCCGCGGCGCGCTCGCTGCGCCTGACGCTGATCTCTGAATCGCAGATCGACGACGAGATCGAGACGGCGCGCATCGTGCAGCTCATCGAGTCCGAGGCCGAGGCCGCGCTGCAGGAGCTGACGGCGCTGTGCAGCGGGCTGCTCGGCCGCCCGGCCGTCGAACCCGCTGCCGTGCCGCTGCGACCGGCCGACTGCGCGCGCGCCCTGCGCGAGGGCGTGGGCCGCATCACGACTGACGCGGCCGTGCGCCCGGCGCTGCTCCGCGCGCTCGGCCAGGCCGTGGGCGAGCAGATGAAGCAGGTCTACGCCACGCAGGTGGAGTGGCTGCAACGCCGCGGCGTGCAGCCGGCCGCGTTTCGCATCCGCACCACGGCCGGCGGTGCGTCGACGCCGACGGCGCGCCTGGCCATGCTGGCCGTGGAGGGGCTGACCGGCGGCCCGATGCCGAGCGCACCCGCGGAGTCGATGCGCGAGCTGGTGCAATGGGCCCGGCGCACGCAGCCGCTGTCACCAGGCGCGTCGGAGGCCGCTGCGGGCCACGGCGGCGAAGGTGAACTGCAGCTCTTCGAGACCCCGTCCCGCTTCGAGTCGGGCGAAGGCCCGCTGCCGCGCGGCGCGGCCGAAGAGCTGATGCGCGGCCTGTTCGGCGAGCTGCGCCGACAGGCCGACGCCACGCCGTCGATGGGCGGCTTCCTCAAGCGGGTCGAGCAGGCGGCGCAGCGTGTCGCCGTGGCCGACCCGGCGCTCTGGAGCGACCCCGATCACCCCTGGTGGCAGCTGCTCGACCGCCTGCTCGCGAGCGGCGCCGTGCACGACGACCTCAGCCCGCTCGACCAGCGCGTGCTGCGCCGCTCGCTCGACGAGGTGGTGCAGCAGGTCGAGAACGCGCCGCGCATCGACGGCCCGGCCTGCCTGGCGGCTGCCGACGAGCTGCAGTCGCTGGCCTCGCGCCTGCTCGAGAGCGCGGCCGAGCCGCCGGCCGACGATGTCGACGAACTGCAGCGCCTGGCCGACCGCGAGGAGCTCGAGGCCGCTTTCCGCAGCCAGATCGTGCAGCAGCTGCGCAGCACGCCGACCAGCGGCGCGATGCGGCGCTTCCTCGTTGGCCCGTGGACCTTGACGCTCGTGGCGCTGGCCCAGCAGCACGGGCCCGACAGTGCCGAGGTATCGGGTGCGGCGCTGGTGGTGGACGACCTGATCCGCGCCACGGCGCAGCCGGGCCAGCGGGTGTCGAAGGCGCAGCGCAACGTGCTGCTGCGCCAGGTGCGGGACGGTCTGGCGCGCGCGTCGCTGCCGGCGCCGCGTGTCGATGCCGAGCTGGTGGAGCTGGCCGACATCCTGCGCGACCCGCCGCCGCACCCTGAAGATCCGCAAGAGTTCTGGCGAGAAGAGCCCATCGCGCCGCTGCCGCTGCCAGTGACGTTGGACCTGCACGCCGGCCTGCCCACCGTGCCGCTGGCGTTGGCGCAGGGGCACAGCGGTGGCCCGGGCGAGGGCCTGGGCGGCATCGAACGCGCCACCCCGGCTGACTGGGTGGGCACACTGCAGCCCGGCGACTGCTGCCGCCTCTTCCTGCAGGGCCAATGGATGACGACGCGGCTGCACTGGGTGGGCCCGGGGCAGCGGCTCTTCCTGTTCCAGAGCCGGCACGGCGGGCGCTCGCACTCGCTCACGCAGCGCATGCTGCAGAAGCTGCGCGAGGCGGGCCTGGCCACCCGCATCGAGGACAACCTGATGCGCGCCCAGGCGATGGACTCGCTGGTGCGCCACACGGTGATCTGAACGCCGCCAGTGGCAAACCGCACGCCACCGCGGCGGGCCTGTCGCCAGGTGTGACAGGCCCGTTCACCCGACCACAACTGGAAACGCCGCGCCGCGCGTGGGCCGCAAGCTCCGTCACATGACCATGTCCCATCCTCGCCCACCCGTGGATGCCCGCCTGGCCACAGTTTCGCTGTTGGCCGCCTTGTCGGCCTGTGGCGGCGGTGGTGGCAGCGATGCACCCGACGCCCGTGCACCCGCTGCCGCCGCACCGGCACCTGCACTTGCGCCCGGGGTGGCTGGCAACCGGGCCACCTGCAACTTGGCGGACTTTCGTGCGCAAGCGCTGGCGCGCGTCAACAGCTACCGGGCGGCTGGGGCTTCGTGTGGCGAGCAGGGCACGTTCCCGCCGGCGCCCGCGCTGGCCTGGAACGACGCGCTCACCCAGGCCTCGCTGGGGCACAGCGACGACATGATGGCGCTCAACTTCTTCAGCCACACGGGCTCCAGCGGCAGCAGTGTCGGCCAGCGTGCCACGGCTGCGGGCTACATGTGGTCGACCGTGGGCGAGAACATCGCCGCCGGGCAGTCCACCGTCGACAGCGTGATGGCGGGCTGGCTGGCCAGCCCCGGCCACTGCGCGAACCTGTTGAACGCACGCTTCCGCGACATCGGGCTGGCCTGCGTCAGTGGTACGGCCAGCAACAGCTACCGCACCTACTGGACGATGACGCTGGGCGCCGCCCGCTGAGAGCGACGCGCCACGCGCCCGACACCCCGGGCCGCGGCCGGGCCTATGCTCGGCCCCGATGAACGCCTCTGTTCCCGCCCCGCGTGCGCTGGGCCTGGCCGTGGCCGCGGCGCAGCTGATGCTGGCGCTGAGCTGGACGGTCTACGTCGTCTTCCTGCCCGCGCTCGCGGCCCAGGCCGGCCTGCCACCATCCCTGGTGCTGTGGCTGCTGGTGGTGGACCAGATCGTGTTCATGATGGCCGACTATGCCAGCGGCGTGGCCTCCGACCGCGTGCTTGCGCTGCATGCACGTCTGGGGCCGATGCTGGCGGCGGCCACGGCGGTGTCGGCCGCGGCCTTCGTGGCCTTGCCGTGGCTGGCGCCGCAGGGCTCGCCGGTGCTGTTCATCGCCGTCACGCTGCTGTGGACCGCCACGTCCGCGGCGCTGCGCGCGCCGCCGCTGAACCTGATCGGCCGCCATGCGATGCGGCCCGCGCAACCGGCGATGGTGGCGCTGGCCATGCTGGGCCTCGGGCTGGCGGCGGCACTGGCGCCCTGGTTGGCGCTGGTGCTCAAGGGGCAGGACCCCCGGCTGCCCTTCGTGCTGGCCAGCGTGGGCGTGGTGCTGGCGGCGCTGGCGCTGGCGGCCGCCGAGCGCGCGGCGCCGTCGCAACCCCGGCCTGCCGACGCGGCCAGGTCGCGCCCTGCGTTGCCGCAGGCGCCCGTGCTGCTGGCCGCGGCGCTGCTGGCGGCGCTGGCCTTTCAGTTGCATGCCAGTGTCAACGCGGCGGCCCAGTACCGGCGCTTCGTGCCGGCCGGGGCCCTGCCGCTGTGGCTGCCGGTGTTCTGGGCGGCTTTCAACCTCGCGCTGTGGCCGGCCATGAAGCTGGCGCCGCGCTGGGGTGAACTGCGTCTCGTGGCCGCGGCCGCCGTGCTGGCGGCCACCGCGGCGGGCGTGGCGATGCTGGCGCCCAGCGTGGCTGTTCTGGCTGCCGCGCAGGCCGTGGCCGGCGTGGCCTGGGCGGGGGTGATGGCGGGCGGCTTCATGGCCGCGCTGGCACTGGGCCACGTGGGCCGCGAAGGGCGCTTCAGCGGTGCGGTGTCGTCCAGCCTGGCCGGCGCCACGGCGCTGCGCATCGCGCTGGTGGCCAGCGGCGGCGCCGTGCTCCTGCGCGAGGGCGGCGCGCTCTGGGCCGATTCACTGCCCGTGCTGCTGTGGGCCGCAGCGGCGCTGCTGCTGGGGTTCGTGTGTCACCAGCGCCGTTCGGGCTGAGCCTGTCGAAGGGCTCAGCCCGAACGGAGGGAAGGGCTTCGATAGGCGCAGCCTGACGCTCAGGCTGCGGCGGCTGGCAGTTCGCCCTTCTGGAAGCGTTCGCGCACCGTGACGTAGGCCTGCAGGTACTGCGGCCAGGGCTGCTCGCGCCAGGCGCGCTTGAGCGCATCGGAGATGTAGGCCTCGGTCGGGTGCTGGCGGAAACGCGACATGCTCCAGCCAAAGCCGAAGGGGTTGTGCGCCACGCTGCGAAAGCGCGGTTGCGTGGCCAGCAGCAGCGAGGCCATGCGTTCCATGACGAACACCTTGCGCTGCGCAGCCACGTCGCCCGTGCGGTAGGTGGTCGGGGCCGTGAGAGCCTCGCGCAGCGCCGCGGGAGCACGCGCATCCTGGCCCTCACAGACGGCCCACAGCGCCTCGTTCAGCGCCAGCCACTCGCGCCAGAAGGCCGGCCGCGCGACGAAGTAGTTGCTGAAGACGATCTGCCGTGCGTCCATGACCAGCGTCTTCAGCGAAACCGGCCGGCCGGCGTGTGCCAAGAGCGCCTCGGTGGCCGCGATGAGCCCGGCGTCGAAGGCCTCTCCCTGCTCGAACACGTTGAGGAAAAACGCGCCCATGTCGGGCTGGGGTGAAAACACCATCACGTCGGCGCTGCCCTCGTGGGCGTGCACGAACTGCACGACCTCGTCGTGCGACAGGCCCGTCTTGCTGCTGAACTTGGGGCTGAAGAAGCCGTAGAACGCGCCCTCGTCGAGCGCGGCGGTCTGCAGGAACTGGCGGATCGGCCCGTACTCGTACCAGTCCGGCCGCGGGTTGGCGCGGTTGTCGAGCACCTGCCAGCCCGGGCCGACCAGGGCCTGCGTGGCTTCGCTGTAGACGATCAGGTGCAGGTGGACGGGGCTGGGCATGACCGAGGCTTTCGACAGGAGGGCTTCGACAGGCTCAGCCCGAACGGTGCTCCCGAAAAAGACGCACGGGGGCGTCCCAGTCTAGGAGCGCCCCCGTGCAGCCAAAGCCCCGAACAGGGCCTGGCCGGGCCGTCAGATCAGCGGTGTGCCGCCGTTGCGCAGCCACTCGTCGTCGAGGCTGCGCAGGCTGCCCGGGGCCGCCGCGCCGGCGGCCGACGCGGCGGCCTTGCTGCCGCCGCTGCCCAGCATCTCGGCCGGGGCCTCGGCCAGCAGGTCGCCCAGAGCCGGCGTGCCGCCCGCCTTGGCAAACCACACGTCCACCATCGCCCGGTCGGTGCCGTCGGTGCCGGTGTAGCTGCCCACCAGGCCCAGCAGGTTGCCGTTGTCCATGTCGGTGCCCTTGCTGAAGTCGAGGTTCAGCTCGAGCACGCCCATCTCCAGCAGACCCTTCAGCTCGCCCTCGTCCGTCACGCCGTCGGCGTCGGCATCGGCCCAAAGCTTGAGTTCGCCGAAGGCCTTGTCGGAGGCGTTGACCTTGCCGTCGCCGTTGCTGTCGAGCTCGGCCAGGGCGCGGAAGCCGTCGCCGGCACGTTGCCCGTTGGCCAGCTGCGTGGCGCCGCCGAACAGCTCCTTGCCGCTGTCGATGCTGCCGTTGCCGTTGATGTCGCGCACCAGCAGGGCGTCACCGCCGCCGACCCAGCCGGTCTGCGTCTGCTTGCCCGTGGCGTCGATGTCGAAGGCCACGCCTTCGCTGGCGGCCAGCGTCGTGATGCCGTTGCCGTCAAGGTCGAGCACGATCGGCGTCACGCCCTGCAGCGCGGCGAACTGCGCCGTGCTCATGACCGCCCAGTCCTCGCCCTCAAAGGCGTTGTACTGGGTCATCGTCATCGCCGCCAGGTCCTGCGTCTCGAAGGCCACCACCTGCGCGGTGGTGAGCGCCTCGATCTGGCCCACCGTCAGCGCCCGGGCCTGTGCGGTGGTCAGCGCGGTGATGTAGTCGGCATCGAGCGAGGTGATGGCCTCTTCGGACAGCGACACGATCTGCGCCGTCGTCAGCGCCGCGAACTGCGCCGTCGTCAGCACTGCCAGCTCGGCGGTGTCGAAGGTGGCCAGCTGCGCCGTGGTGAGCGCCGCGATCTGCGCCGTGCCGAACAGCGGGATCTGGTCGGTGGTGAAGGCGCCGATCGCATCCAGGCTCAGCGACTGCACCTGCACGCTCGTCAGGGCCTGCAGCGCCGTGCTGCCGAGCGCGGCGAGATCGTCGCTCTCGATGACGGCCAGCTGCGCCGTCGTCAGCGCCGCCACCTGCGATGAGGTGAGCGCCGCGAAGTCGCTGCTGTCCATCGCCACGATGGCGTCCGTGGCCAGTGCGCGCACCTGCGCCGAGGTCAGGGCCGCCAGGTCGGCGGTGGCCAGCGTGGTCACCTGATCGGTCGTCAGGCTCGCCACCTGCGCGGTGGTGAGTGCCGCGATGCGGTTGGCATCGAAGGCCGAGAGTTCCTCACCCGTGAGCTGCGCGATCTGCGCCGTCGACAGCGCCGCGATCTGCGCCGTCGTCAGCACCGCGAGCTGATCGGTGGCGAGTTCACCGAACTGCGCCGTGCTCAGCGCCGCCACCTGGGCCGTGCTCAGGGCCACCAGGTCGCGGGTTTCGAGCTTGTCGATGTCGGCGGTGTCGATCGCCCGCACCTGCGCCGTGGTCAACGCTGCCACCTGCGCGGTGGAGAGCGCCTGCAGGCCGTCGGTGCCGAGGTTGGCGATGGCCGCCGTGCCCAGGGCCCGCACCTGCGCGGTGGTGAGCACCGCGATGTCGGCCGTCTCCAGCACGCTGGCTTGCGCGCTGTTGATCGCCGCCATCTGCGTGGCCGTCAGCGCCGAGAACTGCGCCGTCGTCAGCGTGGCCAGGTCGGCACCCGAGAGCGCGCTGATCTGGCCGATGCTCAGGCCTTGCACCTGGCGGCTCGTCAGGCTCTGCAGCTGGTCGGCCGTCATCGCGCCGAGCTGGTCGCCGGTGAAGGCGGCCACCTGGGCCACGCTCATCAGCGCCAGATCGGCGGTTTCCAGCGCGTCGATGCTGCCGGTGGCGATGGCCCGCACCTGGGCCGTGGTCAGCGCCGTGACCTGCGTGCTCGTCAGCGCCTCGATGGCGTTGTCGCCCAGCGCCGCAATGCCGCCGGTGGTGAGCGAGCGCAGCTGCGAGGTGCCGAGCGCGACGAGGTCGTCGGTCTGCAGGCCCGCCACCTGATCCGTGGTGAGCGCCCGCAGCTGCGCTGTCGTCAGGCCGGCGAACTGCGCCGTCGACAGCGTGTTCAGCGTGTCGCTGGCGATGGCCGTGAGGCTGCCGGTGGAGATGGCCGCCACTTGGCCGGTGGACAGCGCATCGAACTGCACGCTCGTCAGCGCGGCCGCCTGGCCGGCGGTGAGCGCGCGCATCTGCGCCGTCGTGAACGCGGCCAGGTCGGCCGTTTCCATCACGGCCAGGTCGGCGGAGTCGATGGCGACGATCTGGTTCGTCTTCAGCGCCGCCACCTGCTCGGTGGTGAGCGCCTGCAGCTGGCCCGCCGTCAGCGCCTGGATGGCAGCGCTGCCGAAGGCCCGCACCTGCTCGACCGAGAGCGCAGCCAGGTCCTCGGTCTGCAGCGCCGCGACGTGGGCCGTGTCAAGGCCCGCGATCTGCACCGAGCTCAGGGCCTGGAACTGCGCCGAGCTCAGGGCGTTCAGCGTGTCGGTGGCCAGCGCGTTGAGCTGGGCGCTGGACAGCGCGGCCAGCTGGGCATCGAGCAGCTGCGTGAACTGCGCCGTCGTCAGCGCCGTCATCTGCTGCGTGCTCAGGCCCGGCAGCTGCGATGCGGTCAGCGCGGCGAGGTCTTCGGTCTGCATCGTCGCCAGGTCGGCGCTGTCGATGGCGCGGATCTGCGCCGTGCTCAGGCCGGCCACCTGCGCGGTGGTCAGCGCCTGCAGCTGCGCGGCGCTGAGCGTGGCGATGGCTTCGGTGCTGAAGCCACGCAGCTGCGTCGGTGTCAGCACGGCCAGGTCCGCGGTCTCGAGAGCCGCGACCTGCGCGTTCGTGAGCTTGCCGAGTTGCGCGGCGCTGAAGGCCGAGAACTCCTCGGTGCCCAGTGCGGCGAGCTTGGCCGGGTCGATGGCGGCGATCTGCGAGGTCGTCAGGGCCGACAGCAGCGCGCCGTCGAGCGCCGTGAGCTGCACGGTCGTCAGGGCGTCGATCTGCTCGGTCGTGAACGACGCGATCTGGCCGGCCGACAGCGCGTTCAGGTCCTGGCTTTCGAGCGCCGCGATGGCGTCGGAGCCGAAGGCCTTGAGCTGCGCCGCCGTCAGCGACTGCACCTGCGTCGTCGTCAGGGCGGCCACCAGCGCCGTGCCCAGGCCGTTGATGGCCGCGGTGGACAGGCTGGCGATCTGCGTGCCGCTGAGCGCGCCGAAGTCATCGGTCTCCATGCCGGCCACCTGGGCGGCGGACAGGCCTGTGAGCTGCGTCACCGTGAGCGCACGCCACTGCGAGGTGGTGAGGGCGTCGAGGTCGGCCTCGTCGATGGCCCGCAGCTGGGTCGTGGTCAGCGAGGTCAGCTGCGCCGTGCCCAGGGTGCTGAGCTGATCGGTGGTCAGCGAGCCGACTTGCGCGGCCGTGAAGGCCTGCACCTGGCTCGACGAGAGCACGTTGAGGTCTGCGGACTCGAGCGCCGCCATCTGGCCGGCCGTCAGCGCACGCAGCTGGGCCGTCGTCAGGCCGGCGACCTGCTGGGTGCTCAGCGAGGTGATCACTTCACTGGCCAGCGCCGCAAAGGCCGCGGTGCCGATGGCCGCCACCTGGGCGGTGCCGAGCAGGGCCAGGTCGTCGCTGGCCAGAGCGGCCGCCTGCAGCGCCGTCATGGCCGGCAGCTGGGCGGTGGTCAGCACGGCGAACTGGTCGCTGCTCATCGCAGCCAGGTCGTCGGCCTCCATGACCGCGATCTGCGCGCTGGTGAGCGCCTGCACCTGGTCGGTGGTGAGCGCGGCGACCGAGGCCGAGCTCAGCGCGACGATGGCGGTGGTGGACAGCGCGGCGATCTGGTCGTCGCTCAGCACGCGCAGGTCGGCGCTCTCGAACGCGGCCACCTGGTCGGCCGTCAGGCGGCTGACCTGGAAGCTGCTCAGCGCCGAGACCTGCTGGGTCGTGAGCGCGGCAAAGTCGGTCGGCTCCAGTGCGGCGATCTGCGCCGTCGTCATGGCGGTGATCTGCTGCGAGGCCAGCGAAGCCACGGCGGCGCTTTCCAGCGCGGCGATGGTGGCCGTGTTCAGCGAGCGGATGCCCGCGGTGCCCAGCGCCACGAGGTCGGCCGTCTCCAGCGACGGCGCCTGCGCCTCGGTGATGGCGCCGATCTGCGCCGCCGAGAGCAGTGAGAACTGGTGCGTGCCGAAGGCGGCGAGGTCGGCACCTTCGAACTGCGCGATCTGCGCCGTCGAGAAGCCCTGCACCTGCACGCTCGTCAGCGCGGCGGCTTGCGCCGTGGTCAGCGCGGCGAGCTGGGTCTCACCCAGCGTGCGCAGCTGGCGCGTGGTGAGCGCGGCGATGTCGGCGGTTTCGAGCGCGGCCACCTGCTCCTCGGTCAGCGCGGCCACCTGGCGGGTGGTGAGCGCGGCAAAGGCCTCGGTGTCCAGCGCCACCAGGCTGGCGGCGGCGAGGTTCTCGATCTGCGACACCGTCAGCGCCGCGGCCTGGCCGGCCGTGAGCCCAGCGAACTGGGCCGTGCTCATGGCGCCGAGCTGCTCGGCGGTGAGCGCGGCGATCTGCGCCGTCGTCAGCGAGGCGAGGTCGGCCGTGGCCATGTTGGCGATGGCATTCGGGTCGATGGCCGCGATCTGCGCCGTGCCCAGCGCCGCGAACTGCGCGCTCGACAGGGCCTCGATGGCCGCCGAGCTCAGGTTGAGCATGGTGTCCACCGTGAAGGCGCGCACCTGGGCCGTGGACAGCGCGGCGATGTCGGCCGTCTCCATCTCGGCCACCTTGTCGGCGGCGAGGCTGGCGATCTGCGCCGTGGTGAGCGCGGCGAACTGGGCGGTGCCCATGCCGATGAAGTCGGTGTTGTCCATCGCCGCGAGCTGCGCGGTGCCGAGTGCGGCCACTTGCGCGGTCGCCAGCGAGGCGATCTGGTCGCCGCTGAGCGAGGCGATCTGGCTGTCCGACAGCGCACGCAGCTGCACGCTGGTGAGCGCGGCCACGTCGGCCGTCTCCAGGCCGGTGATCTGGTCGTCGGTGAGCGCGGCGATCTGCGCCGTGGTGAAGGCGGCGAACTGGGCCGTGCCGAAGGCGTTGAGCGACTCCTGCGCCAGGCCCGTGACGAGCCCGGTGTCGATGCCCGCCACCTGCGCCGTGCCCAGACGCGACAGCTGGGCCGACGTCAGCGCGGCCAGGCCGTCGGCGCCGAGGGCGTTGATCTGCGCGGTGGTGAAGGCGGCCAGGTCGGCCGTCTGCAGCGAGGCCAGCGAGTCGATGGCGATGGCATCGACCTGGGCCGTGGTCAGGGCACGCGCCTGCGCGGTGGTCAGGCCGGCCAGCACCTCGGTGGCGAGCGCGCCGATGGTGTCCACCGTCAGGGCTTGCAGCTGTGTCGTCGACAGCGAGGCCACGTCGGCGCTCTGCAGCGCCGCCGCCTGCTCGACCGTGAGGCCGGCCAGCTGGGCCGTCGTCATGGCGGCGAACTGCGCGGTCGTCAGCGCGGCCAGGTCGGCGGGCTCGAGGCCGGCGATCTGGTCGGCCGACAGCGACGCGATCTGGTGCGTCGTCAGCGCCGCCAGCTGCACGCTGGTGAGCATGTTCAGTTGGTCGGTCGACAGCGCCGCCAGCTGCGCCGTCGTCAGCACGGCCACGTCACGCGACTCCAGCGCCTGCAGCGTGCCTTCGCCCAGGCCGGCGATCTGCACCGTGGACAGAGCAGCCACTTGCGTGCTGCTCAGCGCAGCCACGGCGTCGGTGCCGAGGGCGGCGAGCGCGTCGGTGCTGAAGGCGCGCACCTGGGCCGTGCCCAGTGCGGCGATGACATCGGTGCCCAGCGCGGCAGCCTGCGCGGCCGTGAGCGCGGCGATCTGCGCCGTGCTCATGCCGGCGTACTGCGCGGTGCCGAAGGCGGCCTGCGCACCGGCGTCCAGCGCGGCCAGCTGGTCGGCGCTGAAGGCGCGGAACTGGGTCGTGCTCAGCGCCAGCAACTGGGCGCTGCTGAGCGCGGCCACCTGCTCGGTGGACAGCGAGGCCAGCTGCAGCGTGCCGAAGCCGGCCATGTCTTGCGACGCGATGGCGCCGATCTGCACCGCGCTGAGTGCGTCGAGCTGCTCGGTCGACAGCGCGCCGAGCTGGTGGCTCTCGAGCGCGGCGATCGAGCCGCCGGTCAGCGCGGTGAGTGCCTCGCTGCTGAGCGCGCGGATCTGCGCCGTGCGCAGCGCGGCCAGGTCGGCGTCGGCCAGGTTGGCGGCCTGCTCGGCGGTGAGCGCGGCGATCTGCGCCGTCGTCAGCGCGGCGAACTGCGCCGTGCCCAGCGTGGGCAGCTTGTCGGCGTCGATGACCGCGATCTGCTCGGTGGTGAGGGCGGCGATCTGGCGCGTCGTCAGTTGCGACAGCTGCGCGGTGCTCAGCGCGTCGACGGCGGCGGCCGACAGGCCGGCGATCTGCGCCGTGCCCAGTGCCACCAGGTCTTGCGTCTGGATGGCCTGCAGCTGCTCGGCGCCGAGTGCGGCGAGCTGGTCGGACGACAGCGCGGCCAGCTGCGCCGAGCTCAGGCCGGCGATGACTTCGGTGCTCAGCGCGGCGATGGCGTCGGTGGCCAGCGCGCGCACCTGGGCGGTGGACAGCGCAGCCACGTCGGCACTGGCCAGCGCCTCGGCCTGCGCGGCCGAGAGCGAGGCCACCTGCATGGTGGTCAGCGCCGCGAACTGGGCCGTGCCCAGCGTGGCCAGCATCTCGGGGGCCAGCGCGTCCAGCTGCTCGGCCGACAGGGCCTGCAGCTGGCGCGAGGTGAGCGCGCCGAGTTGCGTGGAGTCCAGCGCCTGCAGCTGCGTGCTGCTGAGTGCGCCGATCTGCGGCACGCCGAGGGCGGCGACATCGGCCGTTTCGAGCGCGGCGATCTGCGCCTCGGACAGGCGCTCGACCTGGCTGTTGGTCAGGGCACCGGCCTGGCGCGTCGTGAGGGCTTCGATGGCGGCTTCAGAGAGCTGCGCCACCTGGTCGGGCGTGAGGGCACGCACCTGGGCCACGGACAGCACCGCCAGGTCGGCGGCCTCCAGCGCGGCGGCCTGGTCGGTGGTGAGCGCGGCGATCTGCGCCGTCGTCAGCGCGGCGAACTGCGAGGTGCCGAGCGACGCCAGGTCTTCGGGCTGCAGCGACGAGAGCTGCTGCGTCGTCAGTGCCGCGATCTGGCGCGTGGTGAGCGCGCCGAGCTGCGCGCTGTCGAGCGCGTCGAGCTGGGCGGTGGACAGCGTCGTCAGCGCCGTGGTGGCGATGGCGGCGAGGTTGCTGGTGCCCATCAGGGCCATCTGCTCCACCGTGATGGCGGCCAGCTGGGCGGTGGACAGGGCGGCAAAGGCCTCGGTGTCGAGCGCGGCCAGCGCGGCCGGCTGCAGCGCGGCGATCACGCTCGTGCCGAGGGCACGCGCCTGGTCATCGGACAGCGCGGCGATGTCGGCGCTCTCCATCGCGGCCGCCTGGTTGGCGGTGATGGCGGCCACCTGAGCCGTCGACATCGCGGCGAACTGCGCCGTCGACAAGGCGGCCAGCGCCTCGGGGCTCATGGCGGCGATGCTGGCGGTGCCCCAGCCGACGATGCGGTTGGCACCGATGGCCTCGAGCTGCTCGGCCGTGAAGGCCGCAAACTGGCTGCTCGACAGCGCGGCGAGCTGCGCGGTCGTGAGCGCGGCGACGTCGGCTGTTTCCAGCGCCGCGATCTGCTCGGCCGTGAGCGAGGCCACCTGGGCGGTGGTGAGGGCGGCCGTCTGGGCGGTGTCCAGGTCCTGCAGCACCTCGACATTGAGGTTGGCGATCACGCCGCCGGCCAGGGCCCGCAGCTGCGCGGTGGACAGCGCGGCCACGTCCTCGGCCTGCAGCTCGGCGGCCTGTGCGCTGGTGAGCGCGGCCAGCTGCGCGGTGCCGAACACCGGGAACTGCACGCTGCTCAGCGCCGCCAGCTGGCTGCCCGACAGGCCGGCCATCTGCTCGGGCGTCAGGGCGGCCAGTTGATCGGTGGTGAGCTGCGCAAAAGGCGTCGGCTCGAGTGCGGCCAGCTGCGCGGTGGACAGCGCACGCAGCGCCGTCGACGACAGCGCAGCGAGGTTTTCGGTGCCCATCGCAGCCAGGTCACCGGCGTCGATGGCGGCGGCCTGCGCGGCCGTGAGTGCACGGGCCTGGTCGGCCGTCAGCGCGGCCAGCTGGCTGCCGTCGAACGCGGCGATGAGGTCGGTGCCGAGCGCGGCGATCTGGGCGCTGCCCAGGGCCGCGATGTCGGCGGTCTCGAACGCAGCGGCCTGCGCGGTGCTCAGCGCGGCGATCTGCGCCGTGCCGAAGGCGGCGAACTGCGCCGTCGTGAAGCCGGCCATCTGCTCGGGCGTGAGGCCGGCCAGCTGGCCGACCGACAGCGCGGCCACCTGGTGGGTGCCGAGCGCGGCGAGTTGCGAGACATCGAGCGCGTCGATCTGCGCATCGGACAGCGCCCGCAGCTGCGCAGTGGTGAGCGCGGCGAGGTCGGCGGTCTCCAGCAGCGCGATGGTGCTGCTGGCCAGCGCGGCGATCTGCGCCGTGGTCAGCGCGGCCATCTGCGCGGTGGTGAAGCCCACCACGGCGTCGGCCGACAGCGAGCCCAGGTTGGTCGGGCTCAGTGCCGCCATCTGAGCGGTGCCGAGAGCGGCGAGGTCATCGGAGCCGAAGGCCGCGAACTGCGTGCCCGTCAGGCTGGCGATCTGCATCGTCGAGAGGGCGGCCACCTGGGCGGTGGTCAGCGAGCCGATGTCGTCGGCGTCGAGGCGGGCCAGGCCCGCGGTGCCGAGGGCGCGCACCTGCGCGGTGGCGAGCGCGGCGAGCTGGTCGCCGCTGAGGGCGTCGATCTGCGCATCGCGCAGCGCGGCGATGGCAGCGGTGCTGAAGGCGGCCAGGTCGGCCGTCTCGAGCACGCCGATGTCGCCGGCCTCGATGGCGCGCACCTGGGCGCTGGACAGCGCGGCGGCTTGCGCCGTGGTCAGCGCCTGCAGCGTGTCGCCGCTGAGCGCCTCGAGCTGCGAGGTGCGCAGCGCGGCCACTTGCGTGGTCGTCAGCGCGGCGAAGTTGTCACCGGTGAGCGAGCCGATCTGCTCGCTCGTCAGCGCGGCCACCTGGGCGGTGGTCAGGCGCGAGAACTGCGCCGTGCCCAGGCCGTTGATCTGGTCGGGCGTCATGCTGGCGATCTGTGCCGTGGACAGCGACGAGATCTGCGCCGTCGACAGCTTGGCCAGCTGGTCGGCCGACATCACGGCCAGTTGCGCGCTGCTGAAGCCGGCGAGCTGGGCGCTGCTGAGCGCGGCCAGCATGGCGGTGGACAGCGAGCCGATGTCGTCGGTGTCGATGGCGCGCAGCTGGGCCGTCGTCAGGCCCGGGGCCTGGGCGGCGGTGAGCGCGCCGACCTGGTCGCCGTTGAGGGCGGTGATCTGGGCGGTGCCGAGCGCGCGCACCTGGGCCGAGCCGAGGGCGGCGATGTCGGCCGCTTCCAGGGCCTGGGCCTGGTCGGTGCTGAACGCGGCCACCTGGGTCGAGGTGAGGCCGCTGAACTGCAGCGTGCCCAGGCCGGCCAGGCGGCTGGCTTCGAGCGAGGCCACCTGGGCCACGGTGAGGCGCGAGACCTGTTCGGTCGTCAGGCCCACCAGCTGTTCGGGGCTCAGCGCGTTGAGCTGGGCCGTCGTCAGAGCGGTCAACTGGGCCGTCAGCAGCACGCCGATGTCGGCGCTGGTGAGGCCGGCGAGATCGTCGTTCTCCACCGCGCGCAGTTGCTGCACGGTGAGCGCGCGCAGCTGGTCGGAGGTGAAGGCGCCGAGCTGCTCGGCGTTGAAGGCGGCGAGCGCCGCGGAGTTGATGGCGCGCACCTGGCCCGTGCCGAGTGCGGCGATGTCGGCGGTCTGCAGCGACGCGGCCTGGTCGGCGTTGAGCGAGGCCACCTGGGCCGTGGTCAGCGCGGCGAAGGTGGCGGTGCCGAAGCGGGCGAGTTCATCGCCGCCCAGGCTGGCCAGCTGGGCCGTGGTGAGTGCGGCGGTCTGGGCCGTGCCCAGGGCCAGCATCTGGGCGCTGCTGAGCGAATCGAGCTGCGCCGTCGTGAGCGCGGCGATCTGCGCCGTGCCCAGCGTGCCGAAGCGCTCGCTGGCGATGGCGGCGAGATCGTTGCCTTCCAGGGCGCGGATCTGCGCCGTGGTCAGGGCATTGAGCTGGTCGGTGGTGAGTGCGGCGACCTGGGCGCTTTCGAGCGCGATGATGGCGCTGGTGCGCAGGCCGACGATCTGGTTGGCGCGCAGCGCCACCAGGTCCTCGGTGGCCAGTGCCGGCATCTGGTCGGTCGACAGGCCAGCGAGCTGGGCCGAGCCCAGGCCGGAGTACTGCTCGGTGCCCAGGGCCACCAGCGTGGCGGTGGACAGGCTGGCGATCTGCGCGCTCGTCAGGCCACCGGCCTGGGCCGAGCTGAGCAGGTTCAGGTCGGCCGTCGAGAAGGCGGCCAGCTGCGTGGTCGTGAACGCGCCCACCTGGGCGGCGCGCAGGGCCTCGATCTGGGTGTCGGTGAGCGCGACGATGTCGTCGGTGCCGAGCGCGCGGATCTGCGCCGTCGACAGGCCCTGGATCAGGTCGGTGCCCAGCGCCGCGATCTCGGCGGTGGTCATGTTGGCGATGTTGGCCGTGCCGGTGCCGCCGATCTGCGTGCCGTCCAGGCCCGAGAGGTCACCGCCGGTCAGGGCCGCCAGCTGCGCGGTGTTGAGCGCGCCGAGCTGGGCCGAGTTGAAGACCGCGACCTCGTCGGACACGGCGGCCAGCATCTCGACCGACAGGCCGCGCATCTGCGTGGCCGTGAGAGCCGCCAGGTCGTCGGTCGACCAGCTGCCGAAGTCGGCGGTGCCTACGGCGCGCAGCTGCGTGGCCGTGAGCGCCTGGATCTGCGTGCTGTTGAGGGCGTTGAAGTCCGCGGCATCGAGCGCGGCGATGGCCGCCGTGCTGATGGCCGAAATCTGCGCCGGCTTCAGTGCCTCCCAGTCGGCGCCCTGCAGGCCGGTGACCTGGGCCGTGGTCAGCGCGGCGATCTGGCCCGCGTTCATGGCGGCGAACTGCGCCGTGCCGAATTCGTTGACGTCGGCGCCGAGCGCCGTGATCTGCGCCGCCGTGAGGTTGGCGACCTGCTGCGTTGTCAGCGCGGCCAGCTGGCCGGCGGTGAGTGCGTTGATCTGGTCGGTGGTCATCGCCGCAAGCTGCGTGCCGCTCATGGCGCGCAGGTCGTCGGTGTCGATGGACGAGACGTCGGTGCCCAGCGCCTTGACCTGCGACGCGGTCAAGGCGCGCAGCTGTGCCGAGGTGAGTGCGCCCACTTCGGCGGCCAGCAGCGACTCGATGGCTTCGCTGCGCAGCGCGGCCACCTGGGCCGTGCTCAGGCTGGCCAGTGCGGCGGTGCCGAGCAGGTCGAGTTGCGCGGTGGTGAGGCCGGCGATGACCGCGGGCGTCAGCGTGAGGATGTCGTCGGTGGGCAGCGCCGTGCCCAGCGCGCCGAGCGCGGCAGTGGTCAGGCCGTTGATCTGCGTCGAGGTGAGCACCGCGATGTCGGCGGTGAGGCCGGCGATCTGCGCCGTGCTCAGGCTGCCCATCTGCGCGGCCGACAGCGCCGCGATCTGCTCGGTGTCGAGCGCGTCCAGCGTGGCCGCACTGAGGCCGTCGATCTGCGCGCTGGTGAGCGCGCGCACCTGCGCCGTGCTCAGCGAGTTGAGCTGGTCGCTCGTCAGCGCGGCCATCTGCGCGCTGCTCAGCGCCTGCAGGCGCTGCGTGCCCAGGGCGCCGAAGTCGTCGCTCGTCAGGCCGGCCAGCGCGTCGGTGGCGATGGCGCGCAGCTGCCCGGTGGACAGCGCGTTGAACTGGTCGGAGCTGAGCGCGGCGATGTCGTCGCTGCCCAGACCCGAGATGGCGCCGGTGGACAACAGGCGCAGCTGCGCCGTGCCCATGGCCGCCACGTCGGCGGTGGAAAGGGTGGAGCCATAGGCGGCGCCGAGCGAGGCCACCTGGGCCGTGGACAGCGCGGCCAGCTGGTCGGCCGTGATGGCGTCCAGGCGCGCCAGTTGCGCGGTCGACATGGCGGCGACCTGCGCGCTCGACAGGCCTTCGATCTGCGCCGAGCTCAGCGCGTCGACCGCGCTGGTGCTCATGGCGCGGATCTGCGCCGTCGTCAGCACGGCCAGGTCGGCCGTCTGGAAGGCCGAGGCCTGCAGCGAGCTGATGGCGGCGATCTGCGAGGTGCTCAGCCCGGCCACCTGGGCCGTGGTGAGGGCGGCGAAGTCGGCCGATTCGATCGATGCGAATTGGCGTGTGGACAGCGACGCGATCTGGCCGTTGGACAGCGCGGCCACGGCGGCGCCCGACAGCGCGGCCACGCCGCTGCTGGAGAGCGCGGCGATCTGCGCGTTGGACATGACCGTGATGTCGCTGGCCTCCAGCGCCGCGACCTGCGTGGTGCCGAGCTGCGCGATCTGCAGCGTCGTGAGGCTGGCGATCTGGGCTGAGGTCAGGCCCTGGATCTGCGCCGAGCTCAGCGCACCGAGCTGGGTCGAGCCCAGCGCTGCGACGCCGGCCGTGCCGAGCGCCGGCAGGTCGGCGGCCTCGAGGCCTTGCATCTGCGCGGTGGACAGCGCGCGCAGCTGCGCGCTGGTGAGTGCACCGACCTGCTGCGAACTCATCGCCACCAGGTCTTCGCTGCCGAGGCCGGCGATCTGCGTCGCGCCGATGGCACGCACCGCGCTGCTGGACAGGGCGGCCACCTGCTGCGATTCGAAGCCCGCGACCTGCGCCGAGGACAGCGCGGCGATCTGCGCGCTGCCGAATGCGGCCACGGCGCTGGTGGACAGCTCGCCGATGTCGACGGTGTCGAGTGCCCGCACCTGCGCGGTGGTGAGCGCGGCGACCTGGCTGGAGACGAAGGCGCCGACCTGCGCGCTCGTCAGGGCCTGCACCTGCTGTGTCGCCAGCGCGGCCACCTGGCCGCCGCTGAATGCGGCCACCTCGGCTGGCTCGAAGGCCGAGATCTGCGAGGTGTTGAGTACGCGCAGCCCGAGCGTGGCGATTGCCGGAATCTGCGTCGGCGTCAGCGCCGCGATCTGCGACGTGCTGAATGCTGCCCAGTCTTCGGTGGTCAGGGCCGCAATCTGCGCCGTGGTCATGACGGCGATCTGGGCGCTCGTGAAGCTGGGAATCAGGGTGGCCATGGTCGATCCTTGTGTCTCAGGCTCGAACCGGGGGTTGCAGGCAGCAGGCAACAGCGCCCGCCTTCCCGGTTCATGTCCATCGGTTATCGGGATCGAATCCGGGGGCTTGAGCGCCGCTTCGATGTGATTAGGTCCAGGAAACAGGCTGTTTCCGTTGCACCGTCCGGCACCACTCGGCCATACGGTCGCCTGCTGTAGCGGCCGCTGGCGCCCCGAGCGTGCGCTGCATCACGACCCGGGGCGCGGCGCGAGCGGCCATGAAAAAGGGCGCCCGAAGGCGCCCTGCTGACGGTAGAAATGACGGTCGGCTTACTTGCCGCTCGGGATCTTGCCCTCCACGCCCTTGACGTAGAAGTCGACCTTGTCCTTCCAGGCCTGGTCGGCCTTGGTGTCCTTGGCCAGGCGTTCCTTGCCGTCGCTGCCGACGATGGGGCCGGTGAAGACCTCCAGCGTGCCGGCCTTGATGCCGGCGTTGGCGGCCTCGGCCTTGGCCTTGAGCTCGGCCGGCACGAAGTCGGCGATCTTGATCACGTCGTTGGCGCCTTCCGGCTTGCCCCAGATCGTGCGCTGCTCGCCCTTCCAGGTGCCGTCCATCAGCGCCTTGATGGTCTTCTTGTAGTACGGGCCCCAATAGACCATGTTGCTGGCCAGGTGCGCCTTGGGCGCGTAGCTGCTCATGTCGCTGTCCCAGCCGAAGGCGAACTTGCCGTTCTTCTCGGCCGTCTGCAGCACGGCGGTGGAGTCGGTGTTCTGCAGCAGCACGTCGGCGCCCTTGTTGATGAGCTCCTGCGCGGCCGCACCTTCCTTCTCGGGGTCGAACCAGCTGTTGATCCAGACCACGCGCGTCTTGATCTTCGGGTTCACGCTCTGCGCACCCAGCGTGAAGGCGTTGATGTTGCGCAGCACTTCAGGGATGGGGAAGCTGGCGACGAAGCCCAGCGTGTTGGTCTTGGTCATGCCGCCGGCAATGACGCCGCTGACGTAGGCGTCGTGATAGAAGCGCGCGTCGAACACGTTCATGTTCGCGGCCGTCTTGTAGCCGGTGGCGTGCTCGAACTTCACGTCGGGGAACTCGGCCGCCACCTTGAGCATGGCGTCCATGTAGCCGAAGGAAGTCGCGAAGATGATCTTGTTGCCCTGCGAGGCCAGGTCGCGGATCACGCGCTCGCCGTCGGCGTAGGGCACCTTCTCGACGAAGGTGGTCTTGACCTTGTCGCCGAACTCGGCTTCCACGGCCTTGCGGCCCTGGTCGTGCGCAAACGTCCAGCCGGCGTCACCCACCGGGCCGATGTAGACCCAGGCTGCCTTCAGGGGCTCGGGCTTCGGTGCCGGCGCGGCAGCCGGGGCTGCGGCGGCCGGTGCGGGCGCCTCTTCCTTCTTGCCGCAGCCGGCCAGCATGGCGGCTGCCGTGATGCCGGCCAGTCCGAACAGGCGGCGGGTGAGGATGGGGTTCATCGGGTTTCTTCTCCTGGGGTGGACGGGGAGGGGTTGGTGGGGCAGAAAACAAGCGAATCGTGACGAAATTATGAGCCGGGCCTGAACGGTTTCCCTAGCGAAGCCGGCATGTTCAGGCGGATGAAGGCCGTGTTGCGGCTGATCAGCGCCAGCACCACGATGGTGGCCGCGTAGGGCAGCATGGTCAGCAAGTGGCTCGAGATCTGCACGCCTTGCGCCTGCAGGTTGAGCTGCAGCACCGTCACGCCGCCGAAGAGGTAGGCCCCCAGCAGCGCGCGTGCCGGCCGCCAGGTGGCGAACACCGTCAGTGCCAGTGCGATCCAGCCGCGGCCGGCGGTCAGGCCCTCCACCCACAGCGGCGCGGTGACCAGCGAGATGTAGGCCCCGGCCAGCCCGCACAGTGCACCCCCGGCGCACACGGCGGCCATGCGGATGGCGCGCACCGGGTAGCCCAGCGCGTGCGCCGGCTCGGGGTTCTCGCCGATGGCGCGCAGCAGCAGCCCCGAGCGGGTGCGGTAAAAAAACCACGCGATCGCCGCCGTCAGCGCCATCGCCACATAAACCATGGGGTGATGGCTGAACAGCGCCGGCCCGACCAAGGGCAAGTCGGACAGCACCGGAATCGCCACCTGCTCGCGCGGGCTCAGGCTCTTGCCGACCATGGCCACGCCCACGAAGGCCGAGAAGCCGTAGCCGAAGAGGCTGAGCGCCAGCCCGGTGGCGTACTGGTTGGTGTTGAGAAAGATCACCAGCACGCCGAACACGGCCGCCAGCGCCGCCCCAGCCGCCGCGGCGGCCAGGAAGCCCAGCGTGTCGCTGCCCGTGAGCAGGGCCGCCGCGAAGCCGGCCACGGCGGCCACGAGCATCATGCCCTCGGCCCCCAGGTTCAGCACGCCGGCGCGTTCGTTGATGAGCAGGCCCAGCGCGGCCAGTGCCAGCGTGGTGCCGCTGGCCAGCGCGGTGTTGATGAGCAGGGCGGTTTCGTTCATGCCACGGCCTTGTTCGACGACTTTCTGGAGGGCATCCAGCGCAGCCGCTGGTGGATGAAGGTGTCGCAGGCCAGCAGGATGAGCAGCAGCAGGCCCTGCAGCACGCTGGCCATGGCGTTGGGCAGGCCAAGGCGGCTCTGCGCGAGTTCGCCGCCGATGAGCATCAGCGACAGCAGCACGCCCGCCGCGACGATGCCCAGCGGGTTGAGTCGCCCGACGAAGCACACGATGATGGCCGTGAAGCCCAGGCCGGTGCTCAGGTACGGCGTCACCTGCTTCGTCGGCCCGGCCACTTCCATGGCCCCGGCCAGGCCCGCCAGCGCGCCCGACAGCAGCAGTGCCGTCCACAGCGCCGAGCGCGCCGAGAAGCCCGCGTAGCGCGCCGCGGCCGGCGCCAGCCCGCCCACCTGCAGCTGAAAGCCGCGGAAGCTGCGGAACAGGAACAGCGTCACCACCAGCGCCAGCACGATGGCGATCACGAAGCCGATGTGCAGCCGCGTGCGCTCGAGCAGCGGTGGCAGGTGCAGGCTGGCGTGGAAGCCCACCGACTGCGGCATGTTGAAACCCTGCGGGTCTTTCCAGGGGCCGAAGACCAGCGCATTGACGACCTGCTGCGCCACGTACACCAGCATCAGGCTGACGAGGATCTCGTTGGCATTGAAGCGGTCGCGCAGCAGCGCCACCAGCGCCGCCCACAAGAGCCCGCCCAGCATGCCGGCCAGCAGCACGAGCGGGATGCCCACGATCTTGGGCAGCACGATGCCCTGGGTGGTGAGCCAGATGGCCATGCCACCGGCGCCCACGCAGCCGAGCAGGAACTGCCCCTCGGCGCCGATGTTCCACACGTTGGCGCGGTAGCACACCGCCAGCCCGAGCGCGATGACGATCAGCGGCGTGGCCTTCAGGAGCACCTCGCTGATCTGGCGCCGCCCGGTGAGCGGCTCGATGAACAGCACGCGCAGGCCGGCCAGCGGGTCTTGGCCGATGCCGGCCAGGATGAGCGCGGCCACCAGCGCCGTGAGCAGCAGCGCCAGCAGCGGGCTGGCCACCGTCATCAGCTGCGAGGGCGCGGCGCGCGCTTCAAGCTTCAGCATGGCGGCCCTCGCTGGCGGTGACGGTGGCGGCGTCCCACAGGCCCGACATCCAGGTGCCGATCTGCTCCACCGTGGCCTCGGCCGCCGGCAGCGCGGGCGACAGCCGCCCGCGTGCGATGACGACCAGCCGGTCGCTGATCTCGAACAGCTCGTCGAGCTCCTCGCTCACCACCAGCACCGCGCAGCCCGCGTCGCGCAGCGCGAGCAGCTCGCCGCGGATGAGGGCGGCCGCGCCGACATCGACGCCCCAGGTCGGCTGGGCGACGATCAGCACCTTGGGCGCGGCGTCGATCTCGCGGCCGACGAGGAACTTCTGCAGGTTGCCGCCCGACAGCGACCTGGCTGCCGCCCCCGGCCCGCCGGCCTTCACCTGAAAGCGATCGATCAGCTTGCGGGCCAGCGCCGCGACCTCGCCCGGCGCCAGCCAGCCGCCGCGGCCGATGCCGGCGCTGCGCGTGAGCAGCGTGTTCTCGGCCAGGCTGAGCGTGGGCACGGCGCCGCGGCCCAGGCGCTCTTCGGGCACGAAGTGCAGGCCCAGTGCGCGCCGCCGCTGCGGCGGGAGGCGCGCGATGTCCTGGCCGAAGAGCGTGATGCTGCCGGCCGGGGCGCGCACGTCTTCGCCCGAGAGTGCGGCCATCAGCTCCTGCTGGCCGTTGCCGGAGACCCCGGCGATGCCGAGGATCTCGCCGGAGCGCAGCTCCAGCGCGATGCCGTCGAGCGCCACGCCGAAGGGGTCGGCCGTCGGCAAGGACAGGCGCTGCACGGCCATCGCCACGGGCCCGGCGGTGTGCTGGGTGTCGTGCTTCAGCGCCGGCGGCTCGGCGCCGATCATCAGGCGCGACAGGCTGGCGTTGCTCTCCTGCGTGGGATCGACCTCGCCGGTGACCTTGCCGCCGCGCAGCACCGTGCAGTGGTGGCACAGCGCCCGGATCTCGTCGAGCTTGTGGCTGATGTACAGGATGCTGGTGCCCTCGTCGGCCAGCCGGCGCAGCACCACGAAGAGCTTGTCGACGGCCTGCGGCGTGAGCACCGAGGTGGGCTCGTCCAGGATCAGCAGCTTCGGCTTGGTGAGCAGCGCGCGCACGATCTCCACGCGCTGGCGCTCGCCGACGCTGAGCGTGTGCACCGGCCGCTCGGGCTCGACATCGAGGCCGTAGCCGGTGGCGACCTCGCGGATGCGCGCCGTCACCTCGGGCAGCGCCAGGCTCTTGTCCAGGCCCAGCCACACGTTCTGTGCCACGGTGAGCGTGTCGAACAGGCTGAAGTGCTGGTAGACCATGCTGATGCCCAAAGCACGCGCCATGGCGGGGCTGGCCACGCGCACCGGCTGGCCGTCGAAGTGGATGGCGCCTTCGTCGGGCTGCACGGCGCCGTAGATCACCTTCATCAGCGTGCTCTTTCCCGCGCCGTTTTCTCCGAGCACGGCGTGGATCTCGCCGGGCTTGACGCGCAGCGAGACGCGGTCGTTGGCCTTCACGGCCGGGTACTGCTTGGAGATGCCTGTGAGTTCAAGGCGCAGCGCGGTGCTCAAGTCGTGCTCCTCCGGTAGCGTTCTTGTCCGGCCACCCAGGTGGCGGCGAGGTGGCGTTCGTCGGCCAGGGTCATCCAGGCGAAGACTCTTTCATGCAAGCCCCGGGCCACCCGCTGGCGTTCGGTGTCCAGGGTGCCGGCCGACCAGTCCCACACCGCCACGTCGGCCATCAGGCCGGGCTCCAGCGTGCCGAGTTCGTGGCCCAGGTGCAATGCCTCGGCGCCGCCGCGTGTGGCCGCGTGCAGTGCCACCCAGGCCGTGAGGCGCTCGCCCTGCAGCGCCTGCACGGTGTAGGCCGCGGCGGCGTTGCGCAGCAGGTTCAGGCTGGTGCCGCCGCCCACGTCGCTGGCCAGGCTGGTGGCGTGGCCCGGGGTGCGGTCGTTCCCCAGCGCCGCGCGCCAGTTGTACAGGCCGCTGCCGAGAAACAGGTTGCTCGTCGGGCAGTGCGCCACGTGCGCGCCGCTGGCGGCCAGGCGCGCGCGGTCGTCGGCGTCGAGCCAGATGCCGTGGGCCAGCACGCTGCGGGGGTGCAGCAGGCCGGCGTCGTCGTACACCGCCAGGTAGCTGCGGGCCTGCGGGAACAGCTCGGCCACCCAGCGCACCTCGTCGCGGTTCTCGGCCACGTGCGTCTGCATGTACAGCGTGGGGTCGGCGCGGGCCAGCGCGCCGGCCATCGCCAGCTGCCCGGGCGTGCTGGTGGGTGCGAAGCGCACCGTGAGCGCGTAGCTGCAACGGCCGCGGCCATGCCAGCGCTGGATGAGGTCGATGCTGTCGCGCTCGGCCTGCGCCACCGTGTCGCGCAGGCCGTCGGGGGCGTGGCGGTCCATCAGCACCTTGCCGCCGATGACGCGCATGCCGCGCGCCTGCGCGCCGGCAAACAGCGCCTCGGCCGAGGCCTTGTGCACGGTGGGGTAGACGGCCGCGGTGGTGGTGCCGTGGGCCAGCAGCGCGTCGAGGAACAGCTCGGTGCCGCGTGTGGCGTGCCCGGCGTCGGCCCAGGCGGTTTCGCTCGGGAAGGTGTAGTTGTTGAGCCAGTCGAGCAGCTCGGTGCCGTAGCTGGCCATCACCGGCACCTGCGGGCTGTGCACGTGGCTGTCGACGAAGCCGGGCATCAGCAGCCGGCCGAGGTGGTCGTGGCGCTCGATGCCGGGTGCGGGCTCGAACGTGGCGGCGGCCTGCACGCCGGTGATGCGGCCGTCGGCGCCGATCAGCAGCCAGTGGTCGGGGCGGAAGCGCACGCTGCCGCCGGGGTTGTCGCTGGCGTCACCCCAGGGCGGCGTGGCAGTGAAGTCGAGCAGGTCGGCGCGGATGGCGCGCACGGCCGTCAGCGGCGCAGCGGTGGCGCTCATGCGGCCGGCCTCATCAGCCCGCCGGCCACGGCGCGCACCTGCTCGCGCAGCCAGCGCTGGGCCGGCGTGGCGTGCGTGAGCTCGTGCCAGAGCTGGTAGTAGCTCAGCGGCGGAATCTCCACCGGGCAGCGCACGATCTTCACCGGCAGGCTGCCCACGTAGCGGCTGCAGAACAGGCGCCCGGTGGTCAGCACCAGCAGGCTGTCGGCCACCATCAGCGGGATCAGGCTGAAGTGCGAGGCGCGCACCACGATGCGGCGCTGCGCCCCTTGATTGCGCAGATGCTCGTCGATCACCCCCACGGCGCCTGGGCTCAAGGGCATCGGGGCCACATGCTCCTGCTCGAGGTAGCGCTCGCGCGTCCAGCCGCGGCCGCCGGCCTGCGGGTGGTGGGCGGCCACGAGGCAGACGATCTCGTCGCTGACCAGCCGCGACAGGTGCAGCTCTTCGGGCGGCTCGAGCCAGTTGCCGATGACGAGGTCGACATCGCCGGCGGCGAGGTGGCGGCGGTAGTCGTAGTCCTGCGTCAGCGGCATCAGCTCCAGGTGCATGCCGGGGGCCGCGCGCTTGAGCCGGGCCACCAAGCGGGGCAGGAACAGCGGGTCGAGGTAGTCGCTGGCGGCCAGGCGGAACAGGCCCTCGGCACGGCCGGGCTCGAAAGGCGCGCCACGCTGGCTGCGGCCCTGCGGGCCGAAGAGCTGCTCGGCGTCTTGCAGCATGCGCTCGGCCGGGCCCAGCAATTGCAAGGCCACGGCAGTGGGCTGCATCTGCTGGCCGGCGCGCACCAGCAGCGGATCGCCGGTGAGCTGGCGCAGCCGCCGCAGCTGCGCGCTGACGGCGGGTTGTGTGCTGGCCAGCCGCACGGCGGCGCGCGAAACGCTGCGTTCGTGGATCACCGTGTGCAGGACCCGGATGAGGTGTAGCTCGATGGTGTCGAATCCGGGTCGCATCGGTATGTATTCTGATGCATGAAAGTTATGCTTCATGTTGTATACCTGCACGGAGTGTGCTTGCTACCGTGCGGGTAAGTCCCTGGCCAGTCTTCATCGTCCTAGCCGCCGAGCCCCCGACCGCATGAACACCCGCCCCGTCCGCTTCTTCCACCGTGGCGCCCTCGTCGAGCACGCCGCACCCGAGCCCACGCGCAGCGTGCTGCAGTGGCTGCGCGAAGAAGCGCGCTGCACCGGCACCAAGGAAGGCTGCAACGAGGGCGACTGCGGCGCCTGCACCGTGGTGCTGGGCGAGCTCGGCGCCGACGGGCAGCTGCAGCTCAAGGCCGTCAACAGCTGCATCCAGTTCCTGCCCACGCTGGACGGCAAGGCGCTGTTCACGGTGGAAGACCTGGCCGCGCCGGGTGCGCCGCTGCACCCGGTGCAGCAGGCGATGGTCGACTGCCACGGCTCGCAGTGCGGCTTTTGCACCCCCGGCTTCGTGATGAGCCTGTGGGCCACGCGCGAGCGCCACGCCGCGGCCGGCAGCACGCCCACGCGGCAGGAGATCGCCGACGACCTGAGTGGCAACCTCTGCCGTTGCACCGGCTACCGGCCCATCCTCGATGCCGGCGAGCGGGCCTGCGCCGTGCCGGGCGCGCGGCTCGATGCGGTGCCGGTGGTGGCAGTGCTTCGCCAGCTGCAGGCCGATGCGCCGCTGGCCACCGCCAGCGGCTTCTTTGCGCCCAAGACGGTGGACGAGCTGGCCGCGTTGCTCGAAGCCCGCCCCACGGCCACGCTGCTGGCCGGCAGCACCGACATCGGCCTGTGGGTGAACAAGCAGTTCCGGCCGCTGGGCGACATCGTCTGGCTCGGCGCGGTGGCCGAGCTGCAGCGCATCCACGAGCAGGACGGCCAGCTCGTGATCGGTGCCGGCGCCTCGCTCGAAGCCGCCTGGGGCGCCTTGGCCGCGCGTTGGCCCAGCCTGCACGAGCTGTGGCTGCGCTTCGCCGGCCGGCCCACGCGCGAGGCCGGCACGATGGGCGGCAATGCCGCCAACGGCTCGCCCATCGGCGATTCGGCCCCGGTGCTGATGGCACTCGGCGCCACGCTGGTGCTGCAGAAGGGCCCCCGCATCCGGCGGCTGCCACTCGACAACTTCTACACGGGCTACATGAAGAACCAGCGCGAGCCGGGCGAGTTCGTGCGTGCCATCGAGCTGCCTTTGCCAACGGCGGCGAACAGTCTCTGGGCCTACAAGATCAGCAAGCGCTTCGACTGCGACATCTCGGCCGTGTGCGCCGGCATTGCCGTGACGCGTGACGCCGCCGGCCTGGTGCAGGCCGCACGCCTGGCTTTCGGCGGCATGGCAGCCACGGTGCAGCGCGCAGCCTCTGCCGAAGCCGCGCTGATCGGCCGGCCACTCGACGCCGCCGCCGCCGAGGCCGCAGCCAAGGCGCTGGCAACTGACTTCACGCCGATGTCCGACCTGCGCGCCAGCGCCGGCTACCGGCTGCAGGCTGCTGGCAACCTGATCCGCCGCGCGGCGCTGGAGGCCGGCGGTGCGACAGCGGTGTCGGTGTGGGACCGCTCGCTCAGCGCCACGGAGGCGTCATGAACAAGCCCATCGATCTGCCGCTGTCCACCACCGGCGAAGTGGGCCGCAGCCGCCCGCACGACAGCGCGGCGCTGCACGTCAGCGGCCGCGCGCATTACACCGACGACATCCCCGAGCCTGCCGGCACGCTGCACGCCGCGCTCGGCCTGAGCCCGCTGGCCCACGGCCTGATCGAGGCGCTCGACCTGGAGCGCGTGCGCGCCCAGCCCGGCGTGGTGGCGGTGTTCAGCGCCGAGCACATCCCCGGCACCAACGACTGCGGCCCGCTGGTGCACGACGACCCCATCCTCGCGGGCACGTCGGCCGAGGCCGGCGCGGCACACACCGCCATCGGCACCGTGCTGCGCTACCGCGGCCAGCCGGTTTTCGTGGTCGTGGCGCGCACGCGCGACGCCGCCCGCCGCGCCGCCGCGCTGGCGCCGAAGGTGATCCAGGCCCGGCCGCTGCCGGCGCTGATGACGGCCGAGCAGGCGCATGCGGCGGGCGAGTACGCGGTGCCACCGATGCACCTGGTGCGGGGCGATGCCGCCGCCGCCATCGCCGCGGCGCCCCGGCGCTTTCGCACGCGCTTCAGCGTCGGCGGCCAGGAGCAGTTCTACCTGGAGGGCCAGATCAGCCTGGCCGTGCCGGCCGACGACCACGGCATGACGGTGCTGTGCTCGACCCAGCACCCGAGCGAGATGCAGCTCGTGGTGGCGCACGCCCTCGGCGTGGCCGCGCATGCCGTGCGCGTGGAGTGCCGGCGCATGGGCGGCGGCTTCGGCGGCAAGGAAAGCCAGAGCGCGCTGTTCGCCTGCGTGGCCGCGGTGGCCGCGCGACGCCTGGGCGTGCCGGTGAAGCTGCGCGTGGACCGCGACGACGACTTCCTGATCACCGGCCGGCGCCACGGCTTCGTCTACGAGGCCGACATCGGCCACGACGACGAGGGCCGCATCCTCGGCGCACAAGTCAGCATGCTCAGCAACGCCGGCCACTCGGCCGACCTGTCGGGCCCGGTGATGACACGCGCCCTGTGCCACTTCGACAACGCCTACTGGCTGCCTGATGTGGCCATCCACGGCTACAGCTGCCGCACGAACACGCAGAGCAACACCGCCTTCCGCGGCTTCGGCGGGCCGCAGGGCGCCATCGCCATCGAGATGCTGCTCGACAGCGTGGCGCGGCGCTGCGGGCTCGATGCGCTGGCGGTGCGGCAGGCCAACTTCTACGGCTCCACCGAAAGTGGCGGGCGCAACGTCACGCCCTACGGCCAGACGGTCGAAGACAACATCGCCCCCGAGCTGACGGCCCAGTTGGTGGCCACCAGCGGCTACGACGCCCGCCGCGCCGCCATCGCGGCCTTCAATGCCACGAGCCCGGTGCTGAAGAAGGGCCTGGCGCTGGTGCCGCTGAAGTTCGGCATCAGCTTCAACGTCACCCACCTCAACCAGGCCGGCGCGCTGGTGCACGTGTACACCGACGGCAGCGTGCTCGTGAACCACGGCGGCACCGAGATGGGCCAGGGCCTCAACACCAAGGTGGCGCAGGTGGTGGCGCACGAGCTGGGCCTGCCACTGGAGGCCGTGCGCTGCAGCGCCACCGACACGAGCAAGATCGCCAACACCTCGGCCACCGCGGCGAGCACGGGGTCTGACCTCAACGGCAAGGCCGCGCAGGCCGCCGCGCGCACGGTGCGCGAACGGCTCGAGCGATTCAAGGCCGATCATCCCCAGCACGCGGCCTTGCCCTGGCCGCAGCTGGTGCAGCAGGCGTATCTCGCCCGCGTGCAGCTGTGGAGCGACGGCTTCTACGCCACGCCCGGCCTGCACTGGAACAAGGCCACGCTGCAGGGCCGGCCCTTCCATTACTTCGCCTACGGCGCGGCCGTCAGCGAGGTGGTGGTGGACACCCTCACCGGCGAGCACCGCCTGCTGGCCGCCGACATCCTGCACGACGCCGGCCAGAGCCTGAACCCGGCGCTCGACATCGGGCAGGTCGAGGGCGCGTTCATCCAGGGCCTGGGCTGGTTGACGATGGAAGAGCTCGTGTGGCACCCCGACGACGGCTCGCCGCGCGCGGGCCTGTTGATGACGCACGCGCCGAGCACCTACAAGATTCCGACCGCCAACGACGCGCCGCCGGTGTTCCGCACGGCCTTGTTCGACGCGCCCAACCGCGTCGACAGCATCCACCGCAGCAAGGCGGTGGGCGAGCCGCCGCTGCTGCTGCCGATCAGCGCGCTGCTGGCCATCCGCGATGCCGTGTCGGCGGTGGGCGGCCACCGCGTCGATCCGCCGCTCGACGCGCCGGCCACGCCCGAGGCGGTGCTGCGCGCCATCGCCGCCGTGCGCGCCGCCGCGGCCTGAGCTTGGCGATGGCCGACGAGGTGCGCGACGCCGCGCACGCCGCCTTCGCGGCCGGCGTGCCGGCGGTGGTGGTGGCCATCACCGCGCACCGGGGCTCGGTGCCGCGCGAAACCGGCACGCGCATGCTGGTGATGGCGGATGCCGTGCTCGGCACCATCGGCGGCGGCCACCTGGAACTGCAGGCGGTGCAGCAGGCGCGCGCGCTGTTGGCCCAGTGGGCGGAAATCTCCGTTCGGGCTGAGCCTGTCGAAGACCTTGCGGGCCTGCATCCCGTCGATCAGCACGTGGCCCTCGGCCCCAGCCTCGGCCAGTGCTGCGGCGGCGCGCTCGACCTGCGCTACACGCTGCTCGCACTCGACGACCCCGCCACCTGGTCGCTGCCCGAACCGTGCTTTTACCTGCAGCTCTACGGTGCCGGCCACGTGGGCCGCGCCATCGTGCGCGTGCTCGAAGCCGTGCCCTGCCGCGTGGCCTGGATCGACGAGCGCGAGAGCGAGTTCCCGCCCGGCGAGCTGCCGCCGCACATCCGCCGCGTCTGCGTCGAGCCGGTCGAGGCCGAGGTCGCCGAGGCCGCGCCCGGCAGCGCCTTCCTCGTGCTCACGCACAGCCACGATCTCGACCTGCGCATCACGCAGGCCATCCTGGCGCGCGGCGACTTCGGCTTCTTCGGCCTCATCGGCAGCGCCACCAAACGCGCGAAGTTCGAGCGCCGACTGGCCGAGCGCGGCGTGGCGCCCGAGGCGCTGGCGCGTATGCTCTGCCCCATCGGGCTGCCAGGCCTGCGCGGCAAGGAGCCCGGCGTGATTGCGGTGGCCGCGGTGGCGCAGCTGCTGCAGGCGCACCCGGGCTGAACCGGGGCGGTTCGACAGCTTGTGCCCGCGATGGGCCGGCCCGTGACGCAATGCGCGCCTATCGGTGCCGGGCGGGGGGTGACTTGTTGATTCTTTCCCGGCTGCGGACGAAAAGGGCGGTGATGTCCAGCTTCCAGCCCCTGAGCGCTCAGGTCTCCCGCATTCGCATCGGTGAGCCGCTGCCCTTTGGCATCTGCGACGCCGACGGGCGCCTGCTGCTCGCACGCGGCCAGGTCATCCACTCTCAGGGTCAGCTCGAGGGCCTGCTCGACCGCGGGTCGTACATCCACCGCGACGTGGTGACCGAGGTGGTGGAGAAGATCAGGAACGCCAAGCCGCACGAACTGCCCGGCATGTGGGGTGCCAGCGCCAGCCAGGTGGGCCGCGTGCTGAAGGCCCAGGTCGACTCGCAGTTCGAGGGTGCGCTGGAGCGTGCGGTTCAACCGGTGGTGGCGCTGATCGAGCGCGACCCCGATCTCGCCATCCTGCAGATCGTGCGGCTGGAAGAGGGCCCGGTGACCAACTACACCAACCGCCGTGCCATTCACGCGGCCATCACCGGCCACCTGGCCTCGCGGCGCCTGGGCTGGGATCCGGCCGCCGGCCGCCAGCTGGTGCGCGCGGCGCTGACCATGAACCTGGCGATGGCCGAGCTGCAGAACCGCCTGGCCTCGCAGGTGACGCCGGTGACCGCGCTGCAGCGCCAGGCGATCGAAGATCACCCGCGCCGTGCCGCCGAACTGCTGCGCACCGCCGGCGTGACCGACTCGATGTGGATCGATGCCGTCGAGCGCCACCACGAGGTCCCCGACGGCAGCGGCTACCCGCGGGGCCTGACTGACGTGCACGAGATGGCGCTCTTGCTCAACCGCGCCGACGTCTTCACGGCGCGCTTCAGCGCGCGCGTCGTGCGCCCGGCGCAGCTCGCCGACCATGCGGCGCGGCAGTTCTTCGCCAGCGACGCCAGGAGCGTCTTCACCGCGGCCATCGTCAAGGAGTTCGGCCTGTATCCGCCCGGCAGCACCGTGCGGCTGAAGAGTGGCGAGCTCGGCATGGTCATCCGCCGTGGCGACACCGCCGCGACGCCCCTAGTGGCCGTGCTCACGACGCGCCAGGGCGACCCGCTGATGACGCCGCTGCCGCGCGACACCGCGCAGGCCGAGTTCGGCGTGGCGGCGGTCGTGCCCAGTTCGGCGCTGAAGGTGCGGCTTCCGCTGGAGCGCCTGGTGCAGGCCTGCAGCCACTGACGACGGCAGCAGTCCCGGGAAGTCTTCATGGGGTCTCCGATGCGAACGATTCGCATGACGACGCCACCGTGACCTCGCTCGAACCGATCTTCCGCTCCGCCGCGGCCTGTGGCAGCGGCCGCAGGCCCACCGCGCCCATGCGCTTGGCCTGGGTGTGCCGCCCGTGGGCTGAAGCGCCGTACCGTCGGGCGCTGTCAGCCCGGCGCCAGGGCACGCGGCGTACAGTGTCGCGCTCGCCCATCACTGCCAGGAGACCCCCATGAGCCAACGCGACGTCGTCGTCCTTTCCGCCCTCCGTTCCGCCATCGGCACCTTCGCCGGCGCGCTGGCCGACATCGAGCCGGCCGAGCTCGCCGGCACGGTGATGAAGGCCAGCGTCGCGGCCAGCGGCGTCGATCCTCAGGCCATCAACTACGTCACCGTGGGCAACACCATCCCCACCGAGAGCCGCTTCGCCTACGTGGCGCGCGTGGCCAGCATCCAGGCCGGGCTGCCGATGGACAGCGTGGCGATGTCGGTCAACCGGCTGTGCAGCAGCGGGCTGCAGGCCATCGTCACCACGGCGCAGAACATCCTGCTCGGCGACAGCGACTACGGCATCGGCGGCGGCGTCGAGGTCATGAGCCGCGGCGGCTACCTGAGCCCGCAGATGCGCAGCGGCGCCCGCATGGGCCACGTGCAGATGATCGACACGATGGTGGCCACGCTGACCGATCCGTTTGGCGTGGGCCACATGGGCATCACGGCCGAGAACCTGGTCACCAAGTGGGGCCTCACGCGCGAGCAGCAGGACCAGCTCGCCGTCGACTCGCACCGGAAGGCGGCGGCGGCCATCGCCGAAGGCCGCTTCAAGGGCCAGATCGTGCCCATCGTGAAGCAGACGAAGAAGGGCGAGGTCGTCTTCGACACCGACGAGCACGTGAAGGCCGGCACCACGCTGGAGACGCTGGCCAAGATGAAGCCGGCCTTCAAGAAGGACGGCAGCGTCACCGCCGGCAACGCCAGCGGCATCAACGACGGCGCGGCCTTCCTGGTGCTGGCCGATGCCGCCACGGCCGCCGCCGCCGGCCACAAGCCGATGGCGCGGCTGGTGAGCTACGCCGTGGCCGGCGTGCCCAACGAGATCATGGGCGAAGGCCCGATCCCGGCCACCAAGCTGGCACTCAAGAAGGCCGGGCTGACGCTCGACCAGATCGATGTGATCGAGAGCAACGAAGCCTTCGCCGCACAGGCGCTGGCGGTGGCGCGTGGGCTCGAGTTCGACATGGCCAAGGTCAACCCGAACGGCGGCGCGATCGCGCTCGGCCACCCCATCGGCTGCAGCGGCGCCTTCCTGGCCACCAAGGCCGTGCACGAACTGCACCGCGCGAACAAGCGCTATGCGCTGGTGACGATGTGCATCGGTGGCGGCCAGGGCATCGCGGCGGTGTTCGAACGGCTTTGATCGAGCGGCTCCATCGCACGCCGCTGACGGGCCGCGCCGGCTGCCGCTGATGCGGGCCGGCACGCCGTTCGCCGCGGCGTGCAGCCCGCCGGGCCCGAAGGCGCGCATGCTGGCGGCATGACACGCACCCCCGAGTTGCGCGCCCCGGGCCGCTGGCCCTACCGCCGTGTGCACGCGGCCGCCTGCGCCCTGGCGTTGCGGCGCTGGCTCGGGCGCTGGGCGGTGTTTGCCCTCGTGGCGGCGTTGGTGGCCAGTGCCGGTGCAGGCCTGGACACGGCGGCGGCCACGCTGGCGGCGGTGGCGGCCTGGGCTGCGCTGCCGCTGGCGCGCGGCGTGGCGGCCGGCGGTGGGCTGGCGCTGCTGGCCGTGCTCGGCGCCGCAGCCGTCGGCCTGGCCCTGCTGGCCGCGATGCGCGAGCTCCTCTGGCCCCTGGCCTGGCGCGAGGCCGAGCGGGCGCTGCCGCTGGCGGCGCGCGACACCGCGCTGTCCGATCTGCCGTGGATCGTGCTGGCCACGCTGCCCTGGGCCGGCCTGCAGGCGCTGGGCCTGGGCGTGTGGCTCGTGCAGCGGCCCGGCTGGCTCGTGGGCCACGAGGCGGCCGTGGTGGCGGCCGGCGCGGCGGCGCTGGGCTTGACGCTGACGGGCGGCGTGGCGCTGCAGCGCCTGCGACGGCGCGGTGGGCTTCAGGTGCAAGGCCGCCGTGCCGCACCGTCTGCCCGGCCCCGGCAGGCCGCCACGGCGCGCCGCCCACGCGGCCGCTTCGTGCTGTGGCAGACCCTGGTCGTGTGGCCGATGCGCCGCGGCATCGCGCCGCGGTTGGCCTGGCACAGCGGGCTCACGCTGGCGGCCAGCGCCATGCTGCTGGGTGCCGCCGCCTGGCGGCCCGGCTGGGCGCCGTGGTGGCTGGCCTTGCAATCGCTGGTGGTGCTGGTGGCGGTGTCGCGGGCGCGGGTGCTGGCGGCGCTGGAACTGCGGCCAGTGCTGCAGGCCTGCATGCCTTTGCCCGTGGCGCAGCGCGGCTGGGGTGCGCGGCTCGACGGCTTGTGCGCTGCGCCGGCCCTCATCGGGGCGCTGGCTGTCGCGGCCTTCGTGGCCCTGCTCGTGCCGGGTGCGCGGGCCGCGCTGCTCGGCGCGTGGTGGCTGTGGCTGGCTGCAGCGGCGCTGCTGGAGTTGCGCCACCCCGCGCTCGACGCGCAGGTGCAGTCGGCCCGCTGGCTGTTCCTGCTGGCCGTGGCGGTGGCCATGGCCAGCGAGGTGCTGCCTTGAGCGCGCCGCTGCTGCGGGCCGAGGCCATCAGCTTCTCGTACGGTGCGCGCCACGTCTTCACGATGTGGAGCGCCGATGTGCACCCCGGCCTGACGTGGCTGCGCGGCGCCAACGGCAGCGGCAAGAGCACGCTGCTCAAGCTGCTGGCCGGCGCGCTCGACCCCTACACCGGCCGCCGCGTGGCGGGCGGCATCGACGCCGCGGCCGATGGCATGGGCTACCGTCGGCAGGTGTTCTGGTGCGGCCCAGGCGCGCCGGCCTTCGACCACTTGCGCGCGCCGGAGTTCTTCGCCTTCATGGCGGCGCTGTACCCGAGGTTTTCGGACGCGGCCCTGGCCGAGGCCGTGCAAGGCTTGCAGCTCACGCCCTTCCTCGCGGTGCGCATCTCGCAGCTGTCGAGCGGCAACCAGCGCAAGGTGTGGCTGGCGGCGGCGCTGGCGGCGGGCACGCCCGTGGTGCTGCTGGACGAACCCCTGAACGCCCTCGATGCCGCCTCGCTGGCCTGGCTGCGAGGCCGCTTGCGGCAGCACGCCGAGGCCGCCGAGCAGGCCTGGCTGGTGGCCAGCCACGAGCCGCCCGTGCCCGAGGGCCCGCAGCAATGCCTGGATTTGCCTTTGCCCTGACGAGGCGGCTGCTTCAGCGGCCCTGAAACACCGGCGCGCGCTTGGCCGCTAGCGCTTGCAGGCCTTCCTGCAGATCGGCGCTCGTGGCGCAGCGCTGCACCCGCTCGGCCAGCACGGCCGCATCAGCGGCGCCGCGCGCCACCTCGTTGAGCGAGAGCTTCATGCCGGCCAAGGCCAGCGGTGCGCCCTGCAGCAGGGCCTGCGCGACGCGCTCGACCTCGGCGTCCAGGTCGGGCGGCGCCACCACCGCATCGAGGTAGCCGATCTCGCGCAGCCGGTCGGCCGCCACCGTCTCGGCCAGCAGGAACAGGCGCTTGGCGGCGGCCAGGCCCAGCCGCGAGACGTAGCGCCGCAGCCCGCCGGGGTAGTAGTGCAGGCCGATGCGCGCCGCCGGCATGCGCAGCTGCAGATCGTTGCTGCCGATGCGGAAGTCGCAGGCCAGCGCCAAGTCGGTGGCGCCGCCGTACACGCCGCCGTGCAGCCGCGCGATCGTCGGCACGGGCAGGGCTTCGAGCGCATTCACCGTGTGCTCGAAGAGCTGCGGGTCGTCGGCCGCGGCACTGCCGCCGCTGCCGAGTTCGTCGAGGTTGAAGCCGGCGCAGAACAGGCGCCCCTCGGCCTGCAGCACCACCACGCGCAGCTGCGCGCGGGCGGCGAGCGTGGCGCAGTGAGCCTGCAGCACATGCAGGTCTTCGCGGTGCAGGCGGTTCAGCTGCGCCGGGCGCGCCAGCGTGATCGTGGCGCGGCCTTCGGCCGGGTACTCGAGCCGCGGCGGGCCGCCAGCGGCATCAGCCATGCGCCGCCTGGAACTCGCCCAGGTAGTCCACCAGCGCCTGCACGCCTTCGATCGGCATGGCGTTGTAGATCGAGGCCCGCATGCCGCCCACCGAGCGGTGGCCCTTCAGCTGCGCCAGGCCGCGCGCCTGCGCGCCCTTGACAAAGGCCGCGTCGAGCCGCTCGTCGGGCAGGCGGAAGACCACGTTCATGCGGCTGCGGTGGCCGGGCGCCACGGGCACGGTGTAGAAGCCGCTGGCATCGAGCGCGCCGTACAGCAGCGCCGACTTGGCGGCGTTGCGCTCGCCCATCGCGGCCACGCCGCCGGTGTCGCGGATCCACTTGAACACCAGGCCGGCGATGTAGATGGCCCAGGTCGGTGGCGTGTTGAACATGCTGTCGTTGTCGGCCACCACCTTGTAGTCGAAGGCGGTGGGCGTGCAGGGCTGGGCGTGGCCGATGAGATCGTCGCGCACGATCACGATCGTCAGGCCCGCGGGGCCGATGTTCTTCTGCGCGCCGCCGTAGATGCAGGCGTAGCGGCTCACGTCGACCGGGCGGCTCAGGATGCTGCTGGACATGTCGGCCACCAGCGGCACCGAGCCCAGATCGGCGGTAGCGGGCTCGCTGGCGTGCTCGAGGCCGCCGATGGTTTCGTTGCTGCAAATGTGCACGTAGGCGGCGTTGGGGTCGAGCTGCCAGCTGCTGCGCTCGGGCACGCGCGTGTAGCCGTTGCCGGCGGCGCTGGCGGCCACGTTCACGGTGCCGTAGCGGCGCGCCTCGGCGATGGACTTCTGGCTCCAGATGCCGGTGTCGATGTAGTCGGCCGTGGCACGGCCGCTGCGCCGCGCGTTCAGCAGGTTCATCGGCAGGATGGCGTTTTGTGCCAGCGCGCCGCCCTGCATGAACAGCGTCTTGTAGTGCGCCGGAATGCCCATCAGCTCGCGCAGCAGGGCCTGCGCCTCGGCGTGGATCGACATGAACTCCGGGCCGCGGTGGCTCATCTCCATCACGCCCATGCCGCTGCCCCGCCAGTCGAGCATCTCGGCAGCGGCCTGGCGCAGCACGGGTTCGGGAAGGGCGGCCGGGCCGGCGCTGAAGTTGTAAGCACGCGTCATGACACGAGCATACCGGGGCCTGCTGGCACCCCGAGACTGCGGGGGGTGGTTCGGTTCATCACGCTGGCGTAACGCCGGCTTCTGCAAACTCACGTCCTTGCCAACCTTGGGAGATCGATCATGTCTTCATGCCGCATGCGTCCAATCGCCACCGCTCTGGTGGCGACGATCGCCGCCGTCGGCGGCAGCGCCCAAGCCACCGTGCTGACCTTCGACGGCGTCACCAACCTCGGCTTCGAGTTCGGTACGACTTACGGCGACCGCGTGACCAGCGCCGGCCCCGGCCTGGGCGCGGCCGGTGGCGCCACGCCCAACATCGTGCTCGACTTCGTGCCCACAGGATCGGGCTCACCGTTCACGGTGTACACGGGCGGCTACTCGGGCCTGGTGTCGGCGCTGGGCCACACCAGCTTCAACGTGCCCGGCTACGTGCAGTTCACACCCGACGCCGGCTGGGACGTGGTGCTGACCAGCTTCGACCTCGGCGCCTGGAGTGTGAGCAGCTACCCCAACAGCCGCATCCAGGTGGTGGACACCGGCGGTACGGTGCACTTCGACTCTGGCGTGTTCACCTTCCCGGCGACCACGGTGCTGAGCTACCTGCCCACGCCCATCCGATCGAGCCTGCCGCTGCGCCTGGTGGTGCAGGACTTCGGCGACCTCGGTCTGGACAACGTGCAGTTCAGCCAGATCCCGACGATCCCCGAGCCCGGCACCTGGGCGATGTGGCTGGCGGGGGCGGCGGTGCTGGGCGGGCTGGCGCGTCGCCGGGGTGGCGCTCAGGGCCCCAGCCGCTGAACCTGGCGCGTGGCCTCGTCGACGTCTTTGGTCAGCTCGGTGAGGTAACGCGTCTTCTCCTCGCCTTCCCATTCGGCATTGGAGAAAGAGGCGATGGCATGCACGCGGCTCGTGTGCTGCACGCCCGCGTGGCGCGGCAGCATCACGCGGTCGGGGAAGCGGTCGGGCTTCAGCAGGAAGGCCTCGATGTCGCGCACCTTGAGCGGCATGGCCGGTGACGTGTCGCGCAGCAGCTTGCCGAACACCGGCAGCCGGAACTCCTGCTCGCCGGCACCCACCTCGGCATTGAAGCTGGCCAGTGCCACAGGCTCGCCCTGGACATCGTCGATGCGCGCGCTCACCACGTAGCGGCCGGGCAGGCGCACCATGGCCTTGACGAAGAAGTCGATGCCGGCCGGTGACGCCGCCTCGCGCACGCCGGGCAGCCACACGGCGGCGGTCTCGGGGCTGTAGACGAGGTCGAAGTACAGGAAGCCGGGCTGCCCCGCGTGCTCGAGCAGCAACTCCAGCCGCACCGTGCCCGCAAAGCCGCCAAAGCCCTGGGCGGCCGGGTGCACCAGCACGCTGATCACGCCGTCGCCGGCCCGTGCATCGCCGGCGCGGCCGGCATCGTTGGCGTCGGGCGTGAACTCGGCGGTGGACGCCGTGGCGCCGGGTGGCGTGACCTCGCGGATCACGGCGCGCGTCACGCGCAGCGGCAGCGGCCGGCCCTGCGCCGACTGCAGCGCCACCGTCACGCGGCTCGACTCGGTGCCGCTGGCGAAGACGCGCTCCTGCGTCGTCAGCAGCTTCACGTCCTGCGGCGCCGTGCCGCCGGGCATGCGCAGCGCACGCTCCTCGCTGATGGGCTCGAAGGGGCGCACCTGGTCGGGGTGCTCTTCGATCGGCCGGCTCTCGTGCGGGTACTGGGCCGAGGTGCGGTAGCCATCGAGCGTGGCCTGCGCGCGTTCGAGCCGGCCTTGCCAGAGCGCGAGCTGGGCGCGCCGTTCGGCTTTGCCCAGCGGCGACAGCGGTGCGCTGGGCCGGGGCGCCGAGGCGGCCGGCAGGCTGGCCGTCGCGGCACGTGCCGTGGCGGGCGGCCAGGCCATCAGCGCAGGCCCCGGCGCGGACGTGGCCGAGGCGGTGGCGGGCACGTCCTCGGCCGGCCCCAGCCACCACCCAAGCGCGGCCGCCAGCGCCACTGCCACGACGGCCGCGGTGGCGGCCGCACGAGGGCTCACCGGGCGTTGGCCTCCATGTCGGCGCGCACCCGGCCGACGATGCCGGCCCAGTTGTTGCGCGCGTAGTGGTCGAACTGCTCGTTGTTGTCACGGAACTGCACCGAGTGCCAGCTCCACTTCGCGCGGCCGCCCTGGTTGGCCGCGGTGCCGAGCGTGAGGTCGTTGCACAGCCAGTCGGCCGGGTTGCAGAAGTTGGCGCCGCTGCTGCCCGAGACGCCGCCCGACGAGTGGTAGGCCACGACCTCGTCGTCCTGCCCCGGCAGCACGAAGCTGTAGAGCGTGCCCTTGGCGCCGGCGTACATGTAGAACCACTTGCCGGTGGTGGTGTTGTGGTTGTACAGGGCGCGCGCGCTGGTGGTCTTGAGGTCGCTGACCAGCGGCTCGCTGATGGCCCAGTCGCCGGCATCGGCGAGTTCGCTGCCGCCACCAGCCCCGCCGGCGACGTTGACCCACTTGATGTTCCAGCCCGTCTGCGTGCCGCCGTCGGAGTTGCTGCACTGGCCGGCGCTGTTGGGCGTGGGGTTCTTCTTGAAGCGCTGGCTCGTGCCGAACAGGCTGAGCGCATAGCCGATCTGCAGGTTGCCGGCCGAGTAGGCGGCGATGTAGCACCAGTTGGGGCCGGTGCAGTAGCAGTCGAGCGCGTCGCGGATGCCGCCGTTGGTGGTGCTGATGCGGTTGAAGCCGTCCCAGTTGACGGCCTTCTTGTTGACGCCAGCGTTCACCGTGGCCGGGCCCCAGGCTCGCCAGTCGGCGTGGTTGCCCGGCGTGCCGCCGCCGCCCCGGCCGTTGATCCAGAGGCTGTAGTTCGTGGCCTGGGCCGCCAGGGCCAGCAGCGCCGTGGCAGCGATCGCCACCAGCGCGGTGGTGCGCGAGATCAAGGCCATGTCGTCTCCTCGTTGTCCTTGTGTGAACCGGATGATCCGGCCCGGGCCAGCGCAGCGGCAACGCCGGGTTTACCCGCTTCGGCCCGCGCACCTTGCACGTGCACGAAGCGCGCCCAACAGGTGCGGCCAGGGTTCGCACCTAAGGGTCTGCCTGAGCCCCATGGGCTGCTTGAACCCGCACCCCCGCGTTCGCGGGGTTGATGCCGCCGACCCGACATGGAACCGCCAACCAGGGTGTGGGAGGAGCCGTCCGCGTGATGGTGGTCCGCATTCGAAAGGGCTCGTCTCGCCAGGGCGGGCACGGGGACACCAAAAGTTCTCGGCTGCCTTGGCTTCGTGTTCAATTCCAACGATCCAGGAGTCTCGATGCAAGCTCAGTTTGTCTTCTCTTCGGCCCGCACCGCGGTGGCTCTTGCCATTGGTGCTGGTGCCCTCTTTGCGGCCACCGCCGCGCATGCGCAGGTGGTCTCCAGCGGCATCGTCAATCTGGCGATTCCGGCCTCGACCAACGGCCTGTACCTCAACGTGGTCAACGGCGCCAACAACCTGCCGGCCCCCGGTACGGCAGGCAGCACCGTGCCGGGCTGGGACATCAACCCGTGGGGTGGCACGGGCTTTGGTTTCTTCAGCCCGAGCGCTCCGTTGGGTGGCGCCTACGTCCTGTCGGCTCCCAGCACTGTCGGCAATCTGGCTCCCGGCGCAACTGTCAGTGGCGCCAGCACGTTTGGCAGCGGCGCGACGGCCAACACGGCGCAGTGGCTGCTGAACAGCTCGGACAACTTCTTCGGCTTCCGCTTCGTCAATGAAGCCGGCGGTGGCAGCCTGCACTATGGTTGGGCTCAGATCGCCTTCGGTTCCACCCTCACCAACCGCACGCTGGTGCAGTACGCCTTCGAAGCGACCCCGATGACGGCCATCGCCGTGGTGCCCGAGCCGGGCACCTACGCGCTGATGAGCCTGGGCCTGCTGGGCGTGGCGGCCGCTGCTCGCCGCCGCATGCAGAAGAAGGACTGACCACGTCTTCCGCTCCGGTGGCTGCGCGCCGTCGGATTGTGCAGACCCAAGCCCCTGTGCCTCACGGCGCCGGGGCTTGTTGGTTTCTGGCCATGGCTTAGCTCTTCAGGCAGAGCCGGGCGACATCGGCGGCCTGGAGAATCGCGGCCCCATGAGCTGCACCCTGCTGCGCCACCTGCGCGCCATCGTGACCCTGACGCTCCTGGTCCTCCAGGGCTCGGCGGCATGGGCCGCGCAGCCCATCAGCGCCGAACGCCTGCGCCCCGACGAGCGCCTGCGCCTGGACGCCACGCTCAGCCACCCGGCCTGGCAGCGCGCCACGCCGCACACCGACTTCGTCGAGAAGGCACCCGACACCGGCGCGGCCCCGCGCGAGGCCACACGCGTGCGCGTGCTGTTCGACGAGCAGGCGATCTGGGTCGGCATCGAGGCGAACGACAGCGCCCCGGCGCAGATCCGCGATGACCGCGTGCGCCACGACGGCGTCAACCGCACGCAGGACTTCGTCGTCCTCTACCTCGATGCCGTCGGCTCGCGCAGTGCCGCGCAGTGGTTCCGCGTCAACGCCGCCGGCAGCACCGCCGACGGCCTGCACACCGCGGCCGACGACAGCGAGGACTTCGCGCCTGATTTCGACTGGGACGCCACCACCGCGCGCCACCCCGGCGGCTGGACGGCGGTGCTGCGCATCCCTTTCGCCAGCCTGCGCTTCAGCGAGGGCCGGCAGGACTGGCGCATCATGGTTGGCCGCCGCCTGCCGCGCGCGCAGTTCCACCTCTTCAGCTCGGTGCTGATCCCGCGCGACGCGCCGAGCTTCATCGCCACCATGCAGCCGCTGCTGGGCGTGCAGTTGCCGGCCGACCATGCCTTCCTCACCGTGCGGCCGGGCCTCACGCTGCGAAGGGTGGACGACGGCGCCGGCCGCGTGCGCCAGGACCACGAAGCCAGCCTCGACGTGAAGTGGCGCCCGCGCGCCGAGCTCGTGGTCGACGGCACGCTGAACCCCGACTTCTCGCAGGTCGAGCTCGACGTGCCGCAACTCGCCGGCAACTCGCGCTTTGCCTTGTTCCTGAGCGAGAAGCGGCCCTTCTTCTTCGAGAGCTACGACCTGCTGCGCATGCCCACCGAGGCGCTGTACACGCGCAGCGTGACGGCGCCGCGCGGTGGCCTGCGCGCCACCTGGCGCGGCACCGCCTGGGCCGGCAGCGCCTTCGCGCTGAAAGACCGCGGCGGCGGCCTCGTGCTGCTGCCCGGCGCCTACGGCACCGATGCCGCCGAGCAACCCGGCAGTGCCCTGCTGGCCCTGCGCGCCCGCCACGACGACGGCGACAGCGCCTTCGGCTGGCTGATGGCCGCGCGCCGCTACGACAGCGACGGCGGCGTCGAGCGCGGCAGCAACACCGTGCTCGGCCCCGATCTCGGCCTGTCGCTGCCGGGCCTGTCGTCGCTGCCCTTCCTGCCCGAGGGCCGCTGGCGCCTGCGTGCGCAGTGGCTGCATGCGCGCACCGATGCCCAGCCCGGTGCCACGGGCACGCTGCGGCGTGGCGCCGCCGTCGACGGCGACCTGCTGCGCGTGAAGCTGCAGCGCCAGGGCGAACGCGGCGAGACCGCGCTGACGATCGACGACGTGAGCGAGGGCTTCCGCCACGACAGCGGCTTCGTCAACCAGGCCGGCGTGCAGCGCGCCGAGTTCTTCCACAACCACGGCTGGCGCGGCGGCTTCGGGCCGCTGAACGAGGTCTATGCGTCGCTGGAGCTCATCCGCACCCAGCACCGGCGCGACGGCAGCCTGGTCGAGGACAGCGTGCGCCCCGGCGTGTACGCCACCGGCGCGCGCAACTTCGAGGGCTGGATCGAGTGGTACGGCCTGGCCCGCGTGCGTCTGGGGCCCGGGTTGCCGCTGCTGCCGCAGCGCTACTGGAGCGTCGGCTTCGTGATGACGCCGGTGCCGTGGATGCCGCTGCTGGAGGTGTCGGCCGATGTCGGCCGCCTGGCCGACACCGCCGTGGGCCCGGCCGGCGAGGTGCGGCGTGGCGCCAACCTGTTCGCGATGGCCCGCCTGCGGCCGCTGGCGGCGCTGGAGCTCGAGCCCCGCTTCAACCTGGCCTGGCTCGAGCGCGACGGCGAGCGCCGCTACCGCGAAAGCGCCGGGCAGCTGCTGGCGATCTGGCACTTCGACGCCCGCCACAGCCTGCGCCTGATCGCGCAGCGGCGCACGCTCTGGCGCGCCGCCGAGCCCGGCGTGGCCGCCGCCGACGACGCCGGCAGCACCGCCTCGCTCACCTACGCCTGGCGGCGCAGCGCCGGCACGCGCCTGTACGTGGGCGCCGGGCGCGAGCGTGAACGCGGCAGCGCCACCGCCACCGAGCTGTTCGTGAAGCTGGAGCTCGACGCGGGCGAGCTGGTGCGCTGAAGGCGCCCCCGCGCGAACGCGGCGAGGAGGGCTTGACAGCGGTCAAGCCCCCAGCCGCCGACTCGCCCTAGAGTGGCTTCGAACCCCGGGATGTTCCCGGCAAAGGGTTGCCCACGAGGCAGCCCGCGAGGCCACCCCATGTTCCAGCACCTGCTCGTTCCGATCGACGGCACCGAGCTCTCCGAACACGCCCAGCAAGCCAGTCTGGCGCTGGCCGCCAGGCTCGGCGCGCGCATCACCGCCTTCGTGGCCGAGCCGCTGGCGCCACTGCCGCACATGGGCACCCACCCCAGCAACTACCTGCGCGACACCGAGCGCCACCAGCAGCGCACCGAAGCCCACGCGCACGAGGTGCTGGCGCGCTTTCGCAGCCGCGCCGAGGAGCAGGGCGTGCCCTTCATCGGCCGCTTCGAACGCACCGATGGCGTCGACGAGGCGATCGTCCAGGTCGCGACGGAAGCCGGCTGCGACCTCATCGTGATGGCCACGCACGGCCGCGGGGCGTTCGGCGAGCTGCTGTTCGGCTCGCACACCAAGAACGTCATCTCGCGCAGCAAGCTGCCGCTGCTGGTGCTGCACTGAGCGCCGGAGTCCCTGACCGCTGCGCACTTGTGCGCGACTTCCTTCGGTGCCAGCATCGCGCCGCCCATTTCACAACGAGGAGAGCCCCGTGGCCCAGCCGATGTTCGACGCCGACGCCCTGATCGAGATGTTCCAGAACGCCAGCACGCGCCAGGGCGCGCAGCTGAAGAAGGCCGTCACCGACACCACGCTGGCCGCGCTGCAGGGCCGCGAGCTGACGCTGAAGAACATCCGCGGCGTGCTCAAGCAGGTGGCCGATGCCGCCAGCACCGGCGTGGCCCAGAACGTCACCGCCGGCATCGACCCCGAGGCGCTGCTCGACAAGGCCGTGGCCGGCATGGACGAGGCCCTGCTGAAGGCCGTCGAGGCCCAGCGCACGACGCTGGCCACGCTGGCCGCCCAGGGCGCCGACCTGCGCGACAAGCATCTGAGCAAGGCCTTGTCCGACCTCGAGAAGATGGAAGACGGGCTGTTCTCGGCCGTGAAGAAGGCCGCCGACGGCGCCGGCAACCCGATGGCCGCCGCCTGGGCGCCCATCCTCGAGAAGATGCAGGCGGGCGGCACCGCCTCGGGTGCGCAGGCCGCGGCGGCCACACAGCAGTTTGCGCAGATGGCCGAGCAGATGCAGGCCACGATGCGCAGCACGCGTGCGGCCTCGATGAAGGCCGCGCAGGCGCTGGCCGAGAGCTACGCCGCCATGGCCAGCGGCGTGCTGCTGGGCATGAGCGAGGCGCTGGGCGGCAGCGCCGCGGCCAAGAAGGCGCCGCGAAAGTAGGGCTGGCGCTCATTCGGGCCGGCCCGGCGCGCTCCTACACTGCGCGCCATGAAAAACGTCGTCATCAGCGGCACGGGCCTGTTCACGCCGCCGCACGTGATCACGAACGAGGAACTCGTGGCCTCGTTCAATGCCTACGCCGACCTGCAGAACGCGCAGCATGCCGAGGCCATCGCGGCCGGCACGCGCAGCGCGATCACGCACTCGAGCGTGGAATTCATCGAAAAGGCCTCGGGCATCCGCCAGCGCTACGTGCTCGAGAAAGCCGGCGTGCTCGACCCCACGCGCATGAAGCCGCGCTTTGCGCCGCGGCCTGATGACGCGCTCAGCCTGATGGCCGAGATCGCGGTCGATGCCGGTGCGAAGGCCATCGCCGCCGCGGGCCTGCAGCCGGGCGACATCGACGCGGTGCTGTGTGCCGCCGCGAACATGCAGCGCGCCTACCCGGCGATGGCCTGCGAGATCCAGTCGGCACTCGGCTGCGGCGGCTACGGCTTCGACATGAACGTGGCCTGCTCCTCGGCCACCTTCGCCATCCAGGAGGCCGTGAATGCGGTCAAGAACAACTGCGCCACGCGCGTGCTGATCGTCAACCCCGAGATCACCTCGGCGCACCTCGAGTGGCGCGACCGTGACTGCCACTTCATCTTCGGCGACGTCTGCACCGCGCTCGTCATCGAGGCCGAAGACAGCGCCAGACAACGCGACTCTGGCGCGGCGCGCTGGCGCGTGCTGGGCACCCAGCTCGTCACGCAGTACAGCAACCATATCCGCAACAACGCCGGCTTCATCAACCGCTGCGAAGACACCGACCCCGACGCCCGCGACAAGACCTTCATGCAGGAGGGCCGCAAGGTCTTCAAGGAGGTCGTGCCGATGGCCGCCGAGCACATCGAGCGCCACCTGCACACGCTGGGCCTGGAGCCGACGCAGATGCGCCGCTTCTGGCTGCACCAGGCCAACCTGGGCATGAACCAGCTCGTCATCAAGAAGCTCGTCGGCGCCGAGCTGTCCGGGCCGCAGGGCACCGATCTGGCGCCGCTGATCCTGGGCGAGTACGCCAACACCGCCAGTGCGGGTTCGATCATCGCCTTCCACCGCCACCAGGCCGACCTGAAGGCCGGTGACCGCGGCGTGATCTGCTCCTTCGGTGCCGGCTACTCCATCGGCAGCGCGGTGGTCGAGCGGCTGTAGCCGGCGCGGCCCATGGCCCAGCCGGCGTATCCGCTGCGCCTGCCCACGCGGCTGCCGGTGCTGTGGCGCCTGACGGTGCTGAGCCTGACGCTGGGTGCGCTGCTCAGTCGCGTGTGGGCCTGGCTCGAGGGCGATGCGTTCAGCGTCGTGCCGCCGGCGCTGATCCTGGCCTCGGCGGTGCCGCTGGTGTTGCTCTGGTACGCGGTCTTCGTGGCCCGTGCGGGCGAGTCGGGCCTGAAGCTTCTCGACAGCTGGGGCTTTGCGCACCGCGTGGGCTGGGACGAGATCCGCAGCGCCGAAATGGCGCGCTGGCCGCACATGCTGTTCGCACCGGCGCTGAAGGTGGTGGTGGCCGACGGCCGCGTCCGCTGGCTGCCGCGCGACACACGAGGCCTGGCCGAGTTGCACACGCTGGCTCTGCGCGTGGCGGGGCCGTCGCACCCGCTGGTTCGAGCACTGGAAACGCCACTGCATCGCTTGTAGGGCGGCGCAAGCACCGCTCCGGGCTGTCCGCCAGCGCACAGACGCCCACCACGAAACAGCCGACAACCGGCACCAGCCAGCTCCTTCTCACCGCGGGCTGAATCCACCGGATGCCGATGAGCGCGCTCACGTTCCGCCGTGCCCTCGCGCTGGGCCTGGTTCTCATCGCAACCGGCCTGCTGGGCTTGAGTTGCAGCAGCCTGCCCAGCTTCGTCCCAGACATCGCGCACCGTCCGGCGCGGCCGGTGCCGCTGGAGGGCGCGGGCGGGCCGCTGTCCGCCGCGCAGAGCGGCGCCATCCTGCAGCGCCTGCAGCGCGGCGGCGAGCCGACCGACATCTTCAGCCGCCATCTCGCGCTGGAAGAGGCCATCGTCGGCAGCCCGCTGACCACGGGCAACGCGGTGCGCCTGCTGCAAGACGGCCCGGCCACCTACCGCGCCATGCTCGGCGCCATCGCCGCGGCGCGCGACCACATCAACCTGGAGACCTACATCCTGGACGACGACGCCATCGGGCGCCAGTTCGCCCAGGCCCTGCTGGCCAAGCAGGCGCAAGGCGTGCAGGTCAACCTGCTGCGCGACAGTGCCGGCACCTTCGGCACGCCGGCGGCCTTCTTCCAGCGCCTCAGCGAGGCCGGCGTGCAGGTGCTCGAGTTCAATCCGGTCAACCCGCTGACGGCGCGCGACGGCTGGCAGTGGAACCAGCGCGACCATCGCAAGCTGCTCATCGTCGACGGCCGCATCGCCTTTCTTGGCGGCATCAACATCAGCAGCGTCTACTCGGGCGGCTCCTTCGGCAAGGCCCGGCAGGCCGATCCCGACGCGGCGCTGGCCTGGCGCGACACCGATCTGCAGCTGCAGGGCCCGGTGGTGGCCGAGTTGCAGAAGCTCTTCCTGGCAGCGTGGGAGAGCCAGCACGGGCCGCCCCTGCCGCCACGCGACTACTTCCCGCCGCTGCAGGCGATGGGAACCCAGGTGGTGCGTGCCATCGGCAGTTCGCCCGAAGAGGCGTTCAGCCTGATCTATGCCACGTTGCTGTCGGCCATCGGCAGTGCCGAGACCAGCGTGCGCATCACGAACGCCTACTTCGCGCCCGATCCGCAGCTGCTGGATGCGCTGCTGGCTGCCGCGGCGCGCGGCGTCGACGTGGTCCTGATCCTGCCGGCGCACACCGACTCGTGGCTGGTCTTCCACGCCGGGCGCAGCCACTACGCGAAGCTGCTGAGGGGCGGTGTGCGCATCTTCGAACGCCGTGGCGTCGTGCTGCATTCGAAGACGGCGCTGGTAGACGGCGTGTGGGCCACCGTCGGCTCCACCAACCTGGACTGGCGCAGCTTCCTGCACAACCACGAGCTCAACGCCGTCATGCTGGGCGCTGACTTCGGGCAGCAGCTGCAGGCCATGTTCGATCGCGACCTGGCCTTGTCCGATGCCATCGAGCTGGCGGCCTGGGAGCGCCGCAGTCCGGCCTTGCACCTGCAGGAGTGGTTCGGCCGCCTGTGGGAGTACTGGCTCTGACGCTCAAGACCCGTCTCTACCGGATCATCTGCAGCGACTGGTCACCCCAGCCCTGCAGCGGCCCGGGTCGAGGCCTTGTGCATGCACGCTTTGCCGCGTCGACTGGTACGGTGCCACCGTGGCCAGCGAACTCACGGCATCGTCGAAGCTGCTCCACACCGAGACGACTTCGGTTCGAGAACTCGGCAGCAGCGTGGTGCAACCGCCGGCCAGCAGGCCAAGGCCTGCGGCAATGGCCCTTGCAAGGCCGGTGGCCGCTTTCGTCGCTGCGTGCAGGTGGCTGGCCATCCGCCGTTAGACCCACTCGGCCCGGCGCAAGCGCCGATAGACAAACGCGCAACCGAGCGCGGTCAAGGCCACGGTGATCGGATAGCCGGCCTTCCACTGCAGCTCCGGCATCCACTCGAAGTTCATGCCGTACAGGCTGAAGACGACGGTGGGGATGGCCAGGATCGCCCCCCAGCCCGCCAGGCGCTTGACCACTTCGTTCTGGTTGTTGGCCACCAGCGCCAGGTTCACCTGCATCGCCGTGGTCAGCATGTCGCGCATGCCGTCGATCAGGCCCACCAGGCGCGAGACATGGTCCTCGATGTCCCGGAAGTAGGCTCGCAGTTCCCTGGGGATCAAGTTCTCGTGCAGGCGCATCAGTTCGGCGCTGATCTCCGCCAAGGGCAGGGCGGCATTGCGCAGTTCGAGGAGATTGCGCTTCAGGTCGTACAGCCGCGCGACCACGAGCCTGTCGAAGCGATCCTGGAAGATGTCGGACTCGATCGCGTTGAAGTCCTTCTCGAACTGGGCGACGACCGGCTGATAGTGGTCGGCCACGAAGTCCAGGATCGCGTAGAGCGCAAAAGCCGGCCCCTTGGGCAGGTCCGGGGTGGCGTCTTCGCAGTGCTGCAGCACCTGCGCGAAGCTCGATGACGCGCCGTGGCGCACCGACACCAGGAATCGGGTTCCGACGAAGAGGTGGGTCTCGCCGTAGACCACGCGACTGTCTTGCAGCTGGGCCGTCTTCAGCACGATGAACAGCGAGTCGCTGTAGGCCTCGATCTTGGGGCGCTGGTGGGCGTGGTGCGCGTCCTCGATGGCCAGTTCATGCAGGCCGAAGGTCTGCTGGATCTCTCGCAGCACGGCGTCGTCCGGGTCATGCAGTCCGAGCCACACGAAGGTGCCGGCCTGCTTCATGGCCGTGCCGATGTCGGCGACGGCGGTCTCGCCGATCCGCTTGCCATCTCGATAGACCACGGTGTCCACGAGGGATGTCATCGCCTTGCCCCTCTCGTGAAGCTCTGCGCCGATCCGCCGCCTTCGCAATTGGGGCACGCGGGGTCGGCGCCGTCGGTGCGATGCCGAACCATGCGGGGGAGCGGGGTCAGGTCTCTCATCGGCCCGTCGCAACGCGGCCGGAGCCGCTATCGTGTCGCATGGCCATCGCGCAAACCTTCTTCTGGCACGACTACGAGACCTTCGGCGTCAACCCGCGCCGTGACCGCCCGGTGCAGTTCGCGGGGCTGCGCACGGACCTCGATCTCAACGAGATCGGCGAGCCGCTGCAGCTGTACTGCCGCCCCGCGCCCGACAGCCTGCCCGAGCCCGAGGCGGTGCTGCTGACCGGCATCACGCCGCAGCACGCACTGGCCCACGGCGTGCCCGAGGCCGAGTTCGCCACGCGCATCGAGGCCGCGCTGGCGCGCGACGGCAGCATCGGCGTCGGCTACAACAGCATCCGCTTCGACGACGAGGTCACGCGCTTCCTGTTCTGGCGCAACCTGCTCGACCCGTATGCGCGCGAGTGGCAGAACGGCTGCGGCCGCTGGGACCTGCTCGACGTGCTGCGCACCTGCTGGTCGCTGCGCCCCGAGGGCATGGCCTGGCCCAGGCACCACAGTGGCGAGCTGAAGGGCCGGCCCTCGTTCAAGCTCGAGGACCTCACGCGCGCCAACGGCATCGAACACGGCCAGGCGCACGACGCGCTGGCCGACGTGCGCGCCACCGTGGCGCTGGCGCGCCTGGTGAAGGCCGCGCAGCCGCGCCTGTGGGACTTCTGCCTGAAGCTGCGCAAGAAAGACGCGGTGTGGGCCGAAATCGGCCAGGGCCGGCCCTTCGTGCACCTGTCGGGCCGCTACGGTGTGGAGCGCGGCTGCCTGGCGGTGGTGTGGCCGCTGGCGCCGCACCCCACGAACAAGAACGAGCTCATCGTCTGGGATCTGGCGCACGACCCCGCCGAGCTCGAAGGGCTCGACGCCGAGACGCTGCGCCGCCGCCTCTTTTCGCGCGCCGACGCCCTGCCCGAAGGCGAGGCGCGCTTGCCGATCAAGACCATCCACGTCAACAAGAGCCCCGTCGTCATCGGCAACCTCGCGGTGCTGGGCCCGGCCGAGGCGCGCTGGGGCATCGACCGCGCGCTCATCGAGCGCCACGCCTTGCGCGCCGCGCAGGCCGCCGAGGCGGTGGCGCCGCGCTGGCGCGAGGTGTATGCCCGGCCCGCCGAGGCCGCGCCCGATGTCGATGAAGACCTGTACGGCGGTTTCGTCGGCGACGAAGACCGCCGCGCGCTGAACCGTCTGCGCACGCTGCCGCCGCAGGCGCTGGCCGAGCGCGTGCAAGGCGGCCGCGTCGCCTTTGCCGACGGGCGGCTGGAAGAGCTGCTGTTCCGCTGGCGCGCCCGCAACTGGCCCGAGACGCTGGCCGACGAGGAGCGTGCGCGCTGGCAGGCGCACTGCGTGGCCCGGTTGGTGGGCGGGCAGGGCACCCTCAGCGCGGCGGCCTTCCAGGAGCGGGTGGATGCGCTGTTCGATGCCGCGCTGGAGCGCGGCGACGAGCGCGCGCAGGACCTGCTCGACCAGCTCTCCGACTACGCCACGCAGATCGCGCCCGAGTTGCCCTGAGCAGCCCGCGCGCGGCTCAGCGGCTGGCGGCCTGTGCCGGCGCCGACGCCGCGGCCGCCGGCGTGGTGGCCTCGGCCACGCTGCCGATGGCGCCGATGAAGCCGCCGCCGGCGTACTCGAACAGGCGCCAGTCGTTGCCCACCGAGACCACGCTCTCGGGCGGCTCCTGGCCCTGCACCGGCACGCCGCGCAGCGCGCGCGCCATGGCCTCGATCCACACCGGCAGCGCCAGGCCGCCGCCGCTTTCGCGTTCGCCCAGGCTCTTCGGCTCGTCGTGGCCGATCCAGGCCACGCCCACCACGCCCGGTGCCCAGCCGCCGAACCAGGCGTCGACCGCGTCGTTGGTGGTGCCGGTCTTGCCGTAGAGATCGGGCCGCTGCAGCGTGGCCTGCGCGCGCGCCGCCGTGCCGCGCGCCGTGACGTCGCGCATCAGCGAGTTCGCCAGGAACACCGTGCTCGGTGGCACCACGCGCGTGGCCTCGTCCAGCGCCGCCGCCGGTGGCGCTTCGAACAAGACCTTGCCATCGGCCGCCACGATGCGCTCGATGAGCACCGGCGTGACACGATGGCCGCCATTGGCGAACACGCCATAGGCCGCCGCCATCTCCATCGGCGTGACGCTGCCGGTGCCCAGGGCCAGCGTCAGGTCGACCGGCTGGCGCTTCATGTCGAAGCCGAAGCGTGCGATGCCCTCGCGCGCCGCCGGCAGGCCGATGCGCTGCAGGATGCGGATGCTCACCAGGTTCTTGCTGCGCACCAGGCCGTCACGCACGCTCATGGGGCCATCGAACTTGCCGTCGCTGTTACCGGGGTTCCAGTTGGGTATGCCGCCGTCGTCGGTGCGCAGCGGCAGGTCGTCGACCAGGGTCTCGGGCATCACGCCGTGCTCAAAGGCGGTGGCGTACAGAAACGGCTTGAAGCTCGAGCCCGGTTGCCGCCGCGCCTGCGTGGCGCGGTTGAAGGGGCCGCGGCTGAAGCTGAAGCCGCCCACCAGCGCGCGCACGCGGCCGGTGGCGGGGTCGAGCGAGACGTAGGCGCCGTCGGCCTCGGGCCACTGCACCACGCTCCAGCTGACGGCGCCCTTGGGCGCCGGCGTGGCCTGCAGGCGCAGCACCGCGCCGCGCTTCACCGCCAGCGCCGCCGGGGCCTGCGGCTGCAGCGCCGCGCGCACCAGGCGCAGGCCTTCGCCGGCCACGGTGACGGTGTCACCACTGGCGAGCTTGACCTGCAGCTCACGCGCCGAGGCCGCCATCACGATGCCCACGCGCAGATCGTCGTCGTCGCGCTGGTCGCGCAGCGCCAGGCCCGCGGCGCGCTCGGCCCCGGTGGCGTCGGCGGGCAGCGTCTCCTGGTCTTCGGGGCCGCGCCAGGGCTGGCGGCGTTCGTGCGCGATCAGGGCCTTGCGCAGCGCGGCGTGGGCGGCCCGCTGCTCGTCGGCGCGGATGCTCGTGAAGACGCGGATGCCCTCGGTGTAGGCGCGCTCGCCCAGCTGCTCGAAGACGGCGCGGCGCGCCATCTCGGCCACATGCTGCGCCGGCACGTCGGGGCCGCGCGTTCGGCGGTACGTCAGCTTGGTGGCCAAGGCGGCGTCGTGCGCGGCCTGGTCGATCTTGTCGGTGCGCAGCATGCGCTGCAGCACCCAGCGCTGGCGCCGCACGGCCGCGGCCTCGTTGGCAAACGGGTTGGCGTAGATCGGGTTCTGCGGCAGGCCGGCGATCATGGCCACCTCGGCCAGGTTCAGCGCCGCCAGTGGCTTGCCGAAGTAGGTTTCGGCCGCCGCGCCCATGCCGTAGGCGCGGGTGCCCACGTAGACCTGGTTGAGGTAGAGCTCGAGGATCTCGTCCTTCGTCAGTTTGTTTTCCAGGCGGCGCGCGATCAGCGCCTCCTTCAGCTTGCGCTCCACCGTGCGGCGTGTGCTCAGGAACATGGTGCGCGCCACCTGCTGCGTGAGCGTGCTCGCGCCCTGCGGCGAGCCGCCGCTGAGGTTGGACACGGCGGCGCGCGCCACGCCGCGCCAGCTGATGCCGTTGTGCTCGTAGAAGCCGGCGTCCTCGGTGGCCACGACGGCGTCCTTCAGCGTTTGCGGCATGGTGCCGATGGGCACGAACACGCGCCGCTCGCTGCCGAACTGCGCGATCTCGGGGCCGTCGCCGGCCAGTACCACCAGGTGCTGCCGCGGGCGGTACTCGGTGGCCTTGTCGAGATCGGGCAGGTCGAACGAGTACCAGGCCAGCATCAGCGCCAACAGCAGCGCGCCCAGCACGAGCACGCCGCCGACGACCAGCAGCGTGCCGATGACGATGATGCCGCGCGAGCGGCGGGCGTCCAGCCCCAAATGCCGCCTCATGTCCACGCTCAAGGCGCGATCTCGTAGGTGGCGAAGCCGTTGCCCTCGTCGCGCACCAGCTTCACTTGCGGCACCGCGGCCAGGTGGGCGATGCCCTTGGCCGAGGACTGGAAGCGCAGCTTCACCCCTGGCACCGGCACGAGCGACCAATTGCGGTCGACCGCCGGCCGCACCGTGCCGGCGGCCTGCAGGTACTGCAGCAGCGCCTCGCGGTTTTCGTCGGGCGCCTGCAGGATGATGTTCTGGCCGTCGAGCGCCGGGAACGCGCCGCCGCCCGAAGCGCGGTAGTTGTTCGTCACCACCGCGAACTCGGCGGCCTCGTCGATGGGCCGGCCCTGGAAGCGCAGGTCGACGATGCGGCGGGCCTCGGGCGCCACCAGCTTGCCAGCGCGGTCATAACGCGAAGGCTGCGTGACGTCGATGCGGTAGCTGAGGCCGTCGATGGTGTCGAAGTTGTAGCTCGGGAAGCCCGGGTTCAGCAGGTTCTGCTCGGGCGCACCGCCCGAGGCGGCCGGCTCGATGCGGTTGAAGGCCTGCGCGCTCATCTCGAGCCACTCGCGCACCTGCGCGCCGGTGAGCTTCACCACCTGCACGGTGTTGGGGTAGATGTACAGGTCGGCCACGTTGCGCACCGCCACCGGCCCGGGCGCGATGTCGGTGTAGTTGGCGGCGCCGCCGCGGCCACCGCTCTTGAACGGCGCGGCGGCCGACAGCAGCGGCAGCTTCTCGTGCGGCGTGCCCTTCAAAAGCCGCGCGGCATAGGCCAGCTGCGCCTGCGACACGAGCTGCACGCTGGGGTCGTCGGCCACCTGGGCGAAGAAACTGTGGATGGGGTCGGCCGTGCGCGCCACCTCGGCGCGCACCCACTGCAGCGTGGCCTCGTGGGCGCTGCGCACCCACTCGCCCACGCCCGGGTGCGGCTCCACCAGCGCGCGCCGTGTGGCGCGGTCGGCCACGGGGCGCAGGTGGGCGCGGCCGTCGCGGCGCAGCCAGCGCGGGCCGTCGGCGCCGGCCTGGCGCTCGAGCACGAGGTCGATGACGGCGATGTGGCTGCCCCACGAGCCGGCCATGGCCGCCGGCACGCCGTGCAGGGTGCCCAGCGCCAGGTCGACACCGGCCTGGCGCGCGAAGGCCGGGCCGGGGAACTCGCCGTGCGAGTGGCCGAAGACGATGGCGTCCACGCCGGGAATCTGCGCGATGCCGGCGACGGCGTTTTCGGCCATCGGCTCGGGCTTCGCGGCACCGAGGCCCGAGTGCGCCAGCACCACCACGACATCAGCGCCCTGGGAGCGCAGCTGCGACACGCTGCGGCGCACCGTGTCGACGATGTCGAGCACCTCGACGCGGCCGGCCAGGTGCTGGCGGTCCCAAAGCATGATCGGCGGCGGCACGACGCCGATGACGCCGATCTTCAGCGTCTGCGGCGTGCCGGCCTCGTCGATGACGCGGCGCTCCAGCAGCGCATGCGGCTGGAACGCCGGCTGGCCGCGGCGCTCGCCGGCGGCCTCCACGACATTGGCCGCCAGCACCGGAAACCGCGCGCCGGCATAGGCACGGCGCAGGAAGTCCAGGCCGTAGTTGAACTCGTGGTTGCCCAGCGCGGCGGCGTCGTAGTTGAAACGGTTCAGCAGCTCGACGGCCGGGTGCGTCTGCCCCGCGGCCAGCGGCCGCACGCGGGCCACGACGTCACCGAGCGGGCTGCCCTGGATCAGGTCGCCGTTGTCGACGAGCAGGTGGTTGCGGGCTTCGCTGCGCGCGGTGTCGATCAGCGTGGCGGCGCGCGCGAAGCCGTACTCGATGACGGCCCGGTCCTGGTAGTAGTCCCAGGCCAGCAGGTGCATGTGCAGATCGGTGGTGCCGATCACACGCAGCTTCAGCGTCTGCGCCCAGGCCGCCGGTGCGGCGAGCAAGGCCGCGGCGGCGAGCAGCAGGCTGGCGAACAAGGGGCCGGCGGTGCGCCGGCGAGTGTGGAGGGCAGGGGCAGTCACGTCGGGCAGGCCACGGCAAAGCCGCGAGCCTACCCGAGCCGCTGTCGGCCCTGCGTCGCCGGGGCGGAGGGCTCAGGCGAGTTCAGGCAGCTTGAACCGCGCCACGCGGTCCGACAGCTGCACCGCACGCTGCTTCAGCGCCCCGGCCGAGGCCGCGGTCTGCTCCACCAGGGCGGCGTTCTGCTGTGTCGTGCCGTCGAGCTCCTGCGCGGCCTGGCCGACCTGCTGCACGCCAGTGGCTTGTTCGCGCGCGCCGGTGGCGATGTCGCCGATGAGCTGGCCGACCCGCTGCGTGCTCTCGACGATGCTGCTGATGGTCTGCTGCGCGTTGGCGACGACCTTGCTGCCGCCTTCGGCACGTTCGATGCTCTCCTGCACGAGCTGCTTGATCTCGCGCGCGGCTTGCGCGCTGCGCTGCGCCAGGGCGCGCACCTCGGAGGCCACGACCGCGAAGCCGCGGCCCTGCTCGCCGGCCCGTGCCGCCTCGACGGCGGCGTTCAGCGCCAGGATGTTGGTCTGGAAGGCGATGCCGTCGATGGTGCCGATGATCTCGCCGATGCGCGACGACGAGCCGGCGATGTCGCCCATGGTCTTGACCACCTGCGACATGGCGTTGCGGCCTTCGTGCGCCACCTTCGAGTTGGCGTGGGCGATGCGCGCGGCCTCGTCGGCGTGCTCGGCGGTGGCCTTCACGGTGCCCGAGATCTCTTCCATCGACGCAGCCGTCTGCTCCAGGTTGGAGGCGGTGCGTTCGGTGCGGCTGGACAGGTCCATCGCGCCTTCGGCGATCTCGGTGCTGGCGTGCAGGATCTCGGCGCTGCTGGCGCGCACGTCCTGCACGATGCTGCGCAAGGCCTGTTGCGTGGCGCGCAGTTCCAGCATCAGCGCCGCGGCCTCGTCGGCCCCCCAGGGCTCGGGGTGCGTCGTCAGGTCGCCTGCCGTCATCGCCCGCAGGTGGCGTTCGACCTCCTTCAGGCCGCCGCGCATCACCAGATAAAAGCACCAGAACAGGTAGCCGCCGCCAGCCAGGCCCAAGGCCAGCACCGTGGCCACCATCATCAGGCGCGACTCCATGCTGTCCACGCGCTCCTCGAGGCCCTCGTCCAGGCGTTTGAGCACCGCGGTCTGCAGCGCCAGCAGCTGGGCGGTCAGCTCGCGGGCACTGGCGTCAATGGCGGCCGGGTCCTTCAGCGCCTCGACGTGGCTGTCGAAGGTGTCCTGCATCTTCGTGATGCGGTCCAGGCCCAGGCTCGCGAGCAGGCCGGGCACCACACCGTCCGACTTGGTCAGCGAGCCGGCCAGATCGCCGAAGAACAGCTCATCGATGGCGCTTGCGCGCGTGAGTTCTCCCCGGTGCAAGTCGCTGGTCGAGCCGCTGCCCATGGCCACGGCCACGGCGCGCTTGCGATCGAACTCGTCGATCAGGCGCGGCAGCCGGAACAGTGCCGCGTCCATCAGGTAGTAGGTGTAGACGTCGGGGTCCAGCGTGAGGTTGGAGCCGTCACTGACCTGCAGCACGAGGTTGGTGTAAGCCTGCAGCACCTGGCCCTGGGCCGCGTACTGGCTCTCCGCACTCGGTGCCGCCGCGGCGGCCGCGGCCAGCGCCTGGTTCAAGGCGGTCCAGGCCGCCGAGGTGCCGAAGCGGTGGCCCAGCAGGCCGGCCTCGGCCTGCCGCAGTTTGTCGGCAAGCCCCGGGCCGGCCGCCGGCGCGGGCTGCCCCTTGGCAGCGGCGGCCAGTGCCTGCCGGCGTTGCTCCAGCAACTCGCCCTGCAGGGGGGCGAGCTTCTCGACCATGGCCACGCCCACGCGTTCGGCATTCGAGAAGTCCATGGCGGCGCGCACATCGCGCAGCCAGACCGTCATCACCAGCAGCAGCGGCACCAGGAAACACAGCGACACCAGCGTGGCCTTGGAGCCGAAGCCGAGGCGGCGGAACAGGCGCACACCGGGGGCCCAAAGGCCGTGATAGGAGAAGAAGCCTCGATCGCGGGTGATTCTCGATGCGGTGCCGTCGAGGGCGGCAGGTCGAGCTACGGTCATGGCGGAAAACCTCAGGCAGAAATGGGGCCAACATGGGCAGCGCCAGCCCCGGACCAGGGGCCTGCACCTGCAATGGTTTTCGGTTTCGCGCGCCGGTTCTCGAGCCAGAAGTGCCCTCGATGCTTGGCATTTCTCACGTGGGGTCCCAGAAACGACAAAGCCCGCACGAGGCGGGCTCTGTCGAAAGGCTCGGGCCGTGGCGCCCGTCAGTGCGCCTGCTCAGTGCGTGCCGTGGTGCTTGTCGGCCCACTCGGCGGCCCAGGCGTCGGCCTTGGACTGTTCGCGGGCGCCCATGATCATGGTCCAGGTCAGAAATCCGGCGGCAAACACCAGCGGAACGAGAGCCAGAAACAGCGTGGTCATGAACGGAACTTTCGTCGAGATGAGGAATGGGTGGATCGGATATCGGCGCGCAGTGTGCCGACTTGAGCCCCGGCTCGTGCGGCAGTGCAGCATCAACCCTGCCGCGGCGGACGACATCCCTGCCGGGTCAGGCCGGTGTCAGCCGGCGCCGGTGTCGAACCAGGCCTTGCGCACCGCTTCCGGCAGGCCTGCGGCGCCGGCGAGCCGGGTGCGCTCGGCACGCTGCAGCACCTGCCAGAAGTAGCGGTAGCTGGCGCGGTCGTGCAGGATATCGGCCTGGCCGTCGTGGTGACCGTGCTGGTAACGGATGGGCGCCCAGTCGGCCGCTTCGGCCGCCTGCAGGATGGCCACCGCCTGCGCCACCTCGGCCGCCGCCGGCGCGAAGGCGGCCACGATGGTGCGCACCTGGGATGGATGGATGCTCCACATGCGCGTGCAGCCCAGCAGCTCGACGGCCTTGCGCGCCGCCTCGGCCAGCGCGGCGCTGTCCTTGAACTCGGTGACGACGCCGTGCGCCGGCACCTTGCCGTGGGCGTGGCAGGCGGCGGCGATCTCGAGCTTGGCGCGCACCACCAGCGGGTGCTCGAACTGGCCCTCGGCGCTCATCGCCCACTGCGGGATGGCGCCGCGGTGCGCCGAGACGAAGTCCATCAGCCCGAAGCTCAGGCTCTGGATGCGCGAGTGCGCGGCCAGCGCCGCCACCCCGGCCAGTGCGCCGTGGGTCTCGACCAGCGCGTGCAGCGGCACGTCGGCACCGCCGAGGCGGTCGACGGTGCGCGCAGCGGCGTCGATGCAGGCCACGCCGCGCGGCTTCGGGATCATCAGGTAGGCCGGGCGCTGGGCGGCGCCGAGCACGATGCCGGCCACCTCGGCGAAGGCCGGGTGCGACACCGGCAGCAGCCGCACGCCGACGCGGCCGTAGCGGTTGAGCGGCCCGCCCAGCAAGCTGGCGATGAGCCGCGCGTGCTCGACCTCGCGGCCTACCGGGGCGCCGTCTTCGTTGTCGAGCGTGACATCGAACACCGGGCCGAGCTCGGCCTGCAACTGCAGGCTCTTCGTCATGCGCGGCTCGACGCCGGCGTAGTGGTCGCACACCGGCAGGGCCGGCACGGCGAGGGCTTCGGGGTCGAACAGGGCGTCGCGGGGGTGCAGCGGCATGGGGGCAGACCTTGGGGGCTGGCCCCGAGGTTACCGCGGCGTCCCGCGTCGCCGCCGCGTCAGAGCAGGTGCTTCACGCCGTCCTGCTCGCCGATCAGCTCGGCCAGCGTCTTGTCGATGCAGCCCTGGCTGAACTCGTCGATGGGCAGGCCTTCGACGATCTTGTACTGCCCGTCTTCGCAAGTGACGGGGTAGCCGAACATCACGTCCTTCGGGATGCCGTACTCGCCGTTGCTCGGGATGCCCATGGTCACCCAGCCGCCGTGGGTGCCCAGCGCCCAGTCGCGCATGTGGTCGATGGCGGCGTTGGCAGCGCTGGCGGCCGAGCTCAGGCCGCGCGCTTCGATGATGGCGGCGCCGCGCTTGCCCACGGTGGGCAGGAACACGTCCTTGTTCCAGGCGTGATCGTTGATCATGTCCTTGACGCTGGCGCCGTCGATGGTGGCGAAGCGGTAGTCGGCGTACATCGTCGGGCTGTGGTTGCCCCACACACCCAGCTTCTGGATCGATGCCACCGGCTTGCCCGTCTTGGCGGCCAGCTGGCTGAGCGCACGGTTGTGGTCCAGGCGAAGCATGGCGGTGAAGTTCTCGCGCTTGAGGTCGGGCGCGCTCTTCATCGCGATCCAGGCATTGGTGTTGGCCGGGTTGCCGACCACCAGCACCTTCACGTCGCGGCTGGCGACGGCGTTGAGCGCCTGGCCCTGGCCGATGAAGATCTTGCCGTTGATGCTGAGCAGCTCAGCACGCTCCATGCCGGCCTTGCGCGGCATGCTGCCGACGAGCAGCGCGTAGTCGGTGTCCTTGAAGGCGGTCATCGGGTCGCCGTGGGCTTCCATGCCGTGCAGCAGCGGAAAGGCGCAGTCTTCCAGTTCCATCATCACGCCCTTCAGCGCCTTCTGCGGGCCCTCCACGGGCACCTCGAGCAGCTGCAGGATGACGGGCTGGTCCTTGCCGAGCATCTCGCCGCTGGCGATGCGGAACAGCAGGGCGTAGCCGATCTGGCCGGCCGCGCCGGTGACGGCCACGCGCACGGGCTTCTTGGTGGTCATGGTGGGGGCTCCTCAGGCAGGTAGGTCAAGCAGGGAAGGGCCCGGATTCTAGGCGTGCGGACCTGACTTCACTCTTATGTCTTATGCAAGACAACAGGGCACAATGCGCGTTCCATGAACGCTGCCACGTCGTCTCTCACGCCGTCATTCAGCCCGCTGTACCAGCAGATCAAGTCGCTGCTGGTGCAGGGCCTGCAAGGCGGTGAGTGGCTGCCCGGCCAGGCCATCCCGAGCGAAACCGAGCTGGCGGCGCGCTTCCGCGTCAGCCAGGGCACGGTGCGCAAGGCCATCGACGAGATGGCGGCCGACAACCTGCTGGTGCGCCGCCAGGGCAAGGGCACTTTCGTCGCCACGCACGCCGAGCAGAGCACGCAGTACCGCTTCTTGCGCCTGGTGCCCGACAGCGGCACGCAGGCCCCGCTGCAGCGCCGGCTGCTCGACTGTCGCCGCCTGCGCGCGCCGGCCGACGTGGCCCGCGCGCTGGAACTGCGTGCCGGCGAGACGGCGGTGCAGGTGCGCCGGCTGCTGCTGGCCCCCGATGAATCGGCCGCCGGCGGCCCGGCGCAGCCGGTGGTGCTCGACGACCTCTGGCTGCCCGGCACGCCCTTCAAGGGCCTCACGCTCGAGCGCATGGAAAGCTGGCGCGGCCCGCTGTACCGCCTGTTCGAGGCCGAGTTCGCGGTGCACATGGTGCGCGCCGAGGAAAAGCTGCGTGCCGTGGCCGCCGGCGCCGACGAGGCCGCCCTGCTGGGCACGGCGCCGGGCACGCCGCTGCTGTCGGTGGAGCGGCTGTCCTACACCTACGGCGACAAGCCCGTCGAACTGCGCCGCGGCTTCTACCTGACCCAGGCCCATCACTACCGCAACACGCTGATGTGAAGGCCGAATCGACACCTGTTTGCCACTTTCCAGCCCGGTGTAAGCCAGCGAGCTTGCAATAGACTCAACCGGGTTTCCCCGCGTTACACCCACGAAGTACCCCCCCATGGCTGAGATGACACGACAAAGACCGGTCACGAGACCCGGCACCATGAAGCTGATCGACGCGGTGAAGTACCGCCTGCCGCTGGCCGGCGTCGTGTCGATCCTGCACCGCGCCAGCGGCGCGCTGATGTTCGGGCTGTTGCCACTGATCATCTGGCTGTTCGACATGAGCGTCAGCTCGGAGATCAGCTTCGAGGTCTTCCGCAGCGCCTTCGTGGCCGGCATCGGCTTCGTGCCGGCCTTCCTGGTGAAGCTGGTGGTGCTGGCGCTGATCTGGGCCTACCTGCACCACTTCATCGCCGGCGTGCGCCACCTCTGGATGGACGCCACGCACAGCGTCACCAAGGACTGGGGCCGGCAGTCGGCCGTGGTCACGCTGGCCCTGAGCCTGCTGCTCACCGCGGCGCTGGGCGCCAAGCTGTTCGGGCTCTTCTGAGCGCGCAAAAGAGGCATTCCATGGCAGTCAATTACGGAAGCAAGCGCGTCGTCGTCGGCGCGCACTACGGCATGCGCGACTGGCTCAGCCAGCGTGTCACGGCGGTGCTGATGGCGCTGTTCACCATCGTGCTGCTGGCACAGGTGCTGTTCGGTGGCGAGCTGGGCTACGACCGCTGGGCTGCGATCTTCAGCGCGCAGTGGATGAAGGCGCTCACGCTGGTGGTGTTCGTGGCCCTGGGTTGGCATGCCTGGGTCGGCGTGCGCGACATCTGGATGGACTACGTCAAGCCCGTCGCCGTGCGCCTGACGCTGCAGGTGCTGACCATCGTCTGGCTGGTGGCCTGCATCGGCTGGGCCATTCAAGTGCTCTGGAGGCTGTAAACCGTGTCCCTGGCAAATCTTCCCAAGCGCAAGTTCGACGTCGTCATCGTCGGGGCCGGTGGCTCCGGCATGCGGGCCTCGTTGCAGCTGGCACGCGCCGGCCTGAACGTGGCGGTGCTGTCCAAGGTGTTCCCGACGCGCAGCCACACCGTGGCGGCGCAGGGCGGCATCGGTGCCTCGCTCGGCAACATGGCCGAGGACAACTGGCACTACCACTTCTACGACACCGTCAAGGGCTCCGACTGGCTCGGCGACCAGGACGCCATCGAGTTCATGTGCCGCGAGGCGGGCCGCGTGGTCTATGAGCTCGAGCACATGGGCATGCCCTTCGACCGCAACCCCGACGGCACCATCTACCAGCGCCCCTTCGGCGGCCACACCGCCAACTACGGCGAAAAGCCCGTGCAGCGCGCCTGCGCCGCGGCCGACCGCACCGGCCACGCCATGCTGCACACGCTGTACCAGCAGAACGTGGCGGCGCGCACCAACTTCTTCGTCGAGTGGATGGCGCTGGACCTCATCACCGACGCCGACGGCGACGTGCTCGGCGTCACCGCGCTCGAGATGGAGACCGGCGAGGTGCACGTGCTGCAGGCCAAGGTCACGCTGCTGGCCACGGGCGGCGCGGGCCGCATCTACGCTGCCAGCACCAACGCCTTCATCAACACGGGCGACGGCCTGGGCATGGCGGCGCGTGCCGGCATTCCGCTCGAAGACATGGAGTTCTGGCAGTTCCACCCCACCGGCGTGCACAACGCCGGCGTGCTGCTGACCGAAGGCTGCCGCGGCGAAGGCGCCATCCTGCGCAACTCAGCAGGCGAGCGCTTCATGGAGCGCTACGCGCCCACGCTGAAGGACCTGGCCCCGCGCGACTTCATCAGCCGCTGCATGGACCAGGAAATCAAGGAAGGCCGCGGCTGCGGCCCGAACAAGGACTACATCAACCTCTACATGACGCACCTGGGTGGCGACACCATCCTGAAGCGGCTGCCGAGCGTGTTCGAGATCGGCCACAACTTCGCCAACGTCGACATCATCAAGGAACCCATCCCCGTGGTGCCGACGATCCACTACCAGATGGGCGGCATCCCGACCAACATCAACGGCCAGGTCGTCATCCCGCGCAACGGCATCCACAACGACGTGGTCAACGGCCTGTACGCGGTGGGCGAGTGCTCGTGCGTCAGCGTGCACGGCGCGAACCGGCTGGGCACGAACTCGCTGCTCGACCTGCTGGTGTTCGGCAAGGCCTCGGGCGACCACATCGTCAACAGCTTCAAGACGGCCGACAAGTCGCACAAGCCGCTGCCGGCCGATGCGGCGGACCTGGCGCTGTCGCGCCTGGCGCGCCTCGATGGCGCCACCAGCGGCGAGTACGCGCAAGACGTCGCTGGCGACATCCGCTCGACCATGCAGCAGCACGCCGCCGTCTTCCGCACCCAGGCCAGCATGGACGAGGGCGTGAGCAAGATCAACGCCATGCGCGAGCGCGTGGCCGCCATCGGCCTGAAGGACAAGAGCAAGGTCTTCAACACGGCGCGCATCGAGGCGCTGGAAGTCGAAAACCTGATCGAGGCCGCACAGGCCACGATGACCAGCGCCGCCGCGCGCCACGAGTGCCGCGGCGCCCACACGGTGAAGGACTACGAGCGCGGCGCCGACGACCCGCAGTTCCCGCTCGGCCGCAACGACGCCGAGTGGATGAAGCACACGCTCTGGTACAGCGAGGGCAACCGCCTGTCCTACAAGCCGGTGAACCTGAAGCCGCTGACCGTGGATTCCGTGCCGCCCAAGGTACGGACCTTCTGATGACCGAGCAGTAGCACCATGACGCAACGCACCTTCCAGATCTACCGCTTCGATCCCGACCAGGACGAGAAGCCGCGCATGCAGACCTACACCGTCGAACTCGACGGCACCGAGCGCATGCTGCTCGACGCGCTGATGAAGCTCAAGGCGCAGGACCCGACGCTGTCGTTCCGCCGCTCGTGCCGCGAAGGCGTGTGCGGCTCCGACGCCATGAACATCAACGGCAAGAACGGCCTCGCGTGCCTGACCAACATGCGCACGCTGCCCGGCGGCACCATCGTGCTCAAGCCGCTGCCGGGCCTGCCGGTGATCCGCGACCTCATCGTCGACATGACGCTGTTCTTCAAGCAGTACAACAGCATCAAGCCCTACCTGGTGAACGACACGCCGCCGCCCGAGAAGGAGCGCCTGCAGAGCCCCGAGGAGCGCGACGAGCTCAACGGCCTGTACGAGTGCATCCTGTGCGCCAGCTGCTCCACCAGCTGTCCGAGCTTCTGGTGGAACCCTGACAAGTTCGTCGGCCCGGCTGGCCTGCTGCAGGCCTACCGCTTCATTGCCGACAGCCGCGACCAGGCCACTGCTGAGCGACTCGACAACCTCGAGGACCCGTACCGCCTGTTCCGCTGCCACACCATCATGAACTGCGTCGATGTCTGCCCCAAGGGCCTGAACCCGACGAAGGCCATCGGCAAGATCAAGGAGCTGATGGTCCGCCGGGCTGTCTGACCCCGCGATGGAAGAGCGCCTCGACGAACGGTCTCTCAGCAAGCTGCGCTGGCGCTGCCGGCGCGGCCTGCTCGAGAACGACCTCTTCATCGAGCGTTTCTTCCGCCACCACGAGGAGACGATCACGACAAGGCAGGCCGCGGGGTTGATGACCCTGATGGACCTGACCGACAACGACCTTCTCGACCTGCTGCTCGGCCGCGTGCCGCTGGCCGGCGAGATCGACCTGCCCGAAGTCCGCGAGGTGCTGGTGCAGCTGCGCCAGTCGCCCATCCCGGTACCCGCCAAGCACACCCTCTGAAGAAAGGCCCCAGCGATGACCCCCTCCGACGTGAAAGCCACGCTTTCGTTCAGCGACGGCAGCCCCAGCATGGAGCTGCCCCTCTACAAGGGCTCGATCGGTCCGGACGTCATCGACATCCGCAAGCTGTACGCACAGACCGGCAAGTTCACTTACGACCCCGGCTTCCTGAGCACCGCCTCCTGCAACAGCACCATCACCTACATCGACGGTGACAAGGGCGAGCTGCTGTACCGCGGCTACCCGATCGACCAGCTGGCCACGAACTGCGACTTCCTCGAGGTCTGCTACCTGCTGCTCAATGGCGAGTTGCCCCAGCAGGCCGAGCGCGACAGCTTCGTCAAGACCATCACGTACCACACGATGGTCAACGAGCAGATGCAGTTCTTCCTGCGCGGCTTCCGCCGCGATGCCCACCCGATGGCCGTGATGACGGGCCTGGTGGGTGCGCTGTCTGCCTTCTATCACGACAGCACCGACATCCATAACGCCCAGCACCGCACGATCGCCGCGCACCGGCTGATCGCCAAGATGCCCACGCTGGTGGCCATGGCCTACAAATACGGCGTTGGCCAGCCCTTCATCTACCCGAAGAACGACCTCAGCTACAGCGCGAACTTCATGCGCATGATGTTCGCCACGCCCTGCGAGGAGTACGTGCCCAACCCGGTGCTGGTGCGCGCGCTCGACCGCATCTTCATCCTGCATGCCGACCACGAGCAGAACGCCAGCACCTCCACCGTGCGGCTTTGCGGCAGCTCGGGCACCAACCCGTTCGCGGCCATTGCGGCCGGCGTGGCCTGCCTGTGGGGCCCGGCGCACGGCGGCGCCAACGAGGCGGCACTCAACATGCTCGAAGACATCCAGCGCAACGGTGGCGTCGAGAAGATCGGCGAGTTCATCAAGCAGGTGAAGGACAAGAACTCCAGCGTCAAGCTGATGGGCTTCGGTCACCGCGTCTACAAGAACTACGACCCGCGCGCCAAGCTGATGCGCGAGACCTGCCACGAGGTGCTGCAGGAACTCGGTCTGCAGAATGACCCGCTGTTCAAGCTGGCGATGGCGCTGGAGAAGATCGCGCTCGAGGACGACTACTTCGTCAGCCGCAAGCTGTACCCGAACGTCGACTTCTACTCGGGCATCGTGCAGCGCGCGCTCGGCATCCCGGTGAGCCTGTTCACCGCCATCTTCGCGCTGGCGCGCACGGTGGGCTGGATCGCGCAGCTCAACGAGATGATCGGCGACGCCGAGTACAAGATCGGCCGTCCGCGGCAGCTGTTCGTCGGCTCGCCAGTGCGCGACGTGAAGCCGATCGCGGAACGTTGAGCCCCCCAGCTCGCTAGCGCTCGCTACCCCGCGAGGGGGCAGCCCCGCGACGGCCCGGCAGAGCCGGATCCGCGCGGGGTTCCTGGGCCAGGGTGCTCGGTAGACGCACGTATACTCGCGCCTCATTTTTAAGCAGTCCGACGTGCTGAAACCCCTGCGCCTCGGCGCGTTCACCCTGCCGAACAACCTGTTCGTCGCCCCCATGGCCGGCGTCACGGACCGGCCCTTCCGCATGCTGTGCCGCGCCCTCGGCGCCGGCCATGCGGTGAGCGAGATGGTGACCAGCAAGCGCGAGCTCTGGCACACGCTGAAGACCTCGCGCCGCGCCGACCACGCCGGCGAGCCCGGGCCCATCGCGGTGCAGATCGCCGGTGTCGACCCGGCCGAGATGGCCGAGGCGGCGCTCTACAACATCGACCGCGGCGCGCAGATCATCGACATCAACATGGGCTGCCCGGCCAAGAAGGTGTGCAAGGTGTGGGCCGGCTCGGCGCTGATGCAGAACGAGCGGCTGGCGCTGGCCATCGTCGACGCGGTGGTGGCCGCCTGCGCACCGCGCAACGTGCCGGTGACGCTGAAGATGCGCACGGGCTGGTGCGCTGCGGTGAAGAACGCGCCGCTGCTGGCGCGGGCCGCACAGGAGGCCGGCATCGCGATGCTCACCGTGCACGGCCGCACGCGCGAGCAGGGCTACGGCGGCGCGGCCGAGCACGACACGGTGGCGGCCATCAAGGCCGAGCTGCGCATCCCGGTGGTGGCCAACGGCGACATCACGAGCCCCGAGCGCGCCGCCGAGGTGCTGCGCGCCACGGGCTGCGATGCCGTGATGATCGGCCGCGCGGCGCAGGGGCGGCCGTGGATCTTCGGCGACATCGCGCACTTCCTGGCGCACGGCACGCACCGCCTGCCGCCCACGGTGGCCGAGGTGCGCGGCTGGCTGCTGGAGCATCTGGACGACCATCTCGCGCTGTATGGCGAGTTCACCGGCGTGCGCAGCGCCCGCAAGCACATCGGCTGGGCCGTGCGCGGCCTGCCCGGTGGCGAGGCCCTGCGCCAGCGCATCAACGTGCTCGACGAGGCGCGCGCGCAGCTTGAGGCGCTGGCCACCTTCTTCGACGCACTCGCCGCCACGCACGAACGCCTGCCGCTGCCGGTGATGGCGGCCGCGAACGATCAGGCACACGACCACGACACCGAGGCCCTCGCAGCATGAGCCGCAAAGCCATCGACGACAGCGTGCGCGCCAGCGTCGAGCAGTACTTCAAGGACCTGCGGGGCGCCGAGCCCGGCGACCTGCACCCCCTCTTCATCGCCGCGGCCGAGAAGCCGCTGCTCGACGTGGTGATGCGCCACGCCGAAGGCAACCAGAGCAAGGCCGCCGACTGGCTCGGCATCAATCGCAACACGCTGCGGCGCAAGCTGCTCGACCACAAGCTCATCAAGCCATGAAGACCGCCCTGCTCTCGGTGTCGGACAAGACCGGCATCGTCGACCTTGCCCGCGCACTGTCCGCGCAAGGCGTGCGCCTGCTCTCCACCGGCGGCACGGCGCGCCTGCTCGCCGACGCCGGCCTGGCTGTCACCGAGGTGGCCGAGGTGACCGGCTCGCCCGAGATGCTCGACGGCCGCGTGAAGACGCTGCATCCGCGCATCCACGGCGGCCTGCTGGCGCGGCGCGACGTGCCGGCGCACATGGCGGCGCTGCAGCAGCACGGCATCGGCACCATCGACCTGCTGGTCGTGAACCTCTACCCCTTCGCGCAGGCCACCGCGCGCGCCGACTGCACGCTCGACGACGCCATCGAGAACATCGACATCGGCGGCCCGGCCATGCTGCGCGCCGCGGCCAAGAACTGGGACGGCGTGGCCGTGGTCATCGACCCGGCCGACTACCCCCAGGTGCTGGCCGAGCTCGCCGCCGGCGGCGTGCAGCGCAGCACGCGCTTCCGGCTGGCCAAGAAGGTGTTCGCGCACACCGCGGCCTACGACGGCATGATCGCCAACTACCTGGGCGCCGTGGCGCCGGGCGCCGAGGACGCCGGCCACGACGTGCCGGCGCGCGACCCCTTCCCGAGCGTTTGGACAGCGCAGTTCGTCAAGGCGCAGGACATGCGCTACGGCGAGAACCCGCACCAGTCGGCCGCCTTCTACCGCGAGGCCGTGCCTCCTGCCGGCACGCTGGCGGCGTACCGGCAGCTGCAGGGCAAGGCGCTGAGCTACAACAACATCGCCGACGCCGACGCGGCCTGGGAGTGCGTGCGCAGCTTCGAGGCGCCGGCCTGCGTGATCGTCAAGCACGCCAACCCTTGCGGCGTGGCCGTCGGTGCCACGCTCACCGAGGCCTACCAGAAGGCCTGGCAGACCGACCCCACCTCGGCCTTCGGCGGCATCATCGCCTTCAACCGCCCGCTCGACGAAGCCACGGCGCGGCAGATCGGCGACAACAAGCAGTTCGTCGAGGTCCTCATCGCGCCGGCCGTCACGCCCGAGGCCGCGGCGGTGCTGGCGCCGAAGCAGAACCTGCGCGTGCTCGAGGTGCCCGCCGGCAGCGGCGCCAACGTCGTCGACAGCAAGCGCATCGGCGGTGGCCTTTTGCTGCAGACGCCCGACAACAAGAACGTCGGCGTGGCCGAACTGCGCGTGGTGACGAAGAAGACACCGACACCGCAGCAGATGGACGACCTGATGTTCGCCTGGAAGGTGGCCAAGTTCGTGAAGAGCAACGCCATCGTCTTCTGTGCCGGTGGCATGACGCTGGGCGTGGGCGCCGGCCAGATGAGCCGGCTCGACAGCGCCCGCATCGCGCGCATCAAGGCCGGCGCCGCGGGCTTGCAGCTGGCCGGCTCGGCGGTGGCCAGCGATGCTTTCTTCCCGTTCCGCGACGGCCTGGATGTCGTCATCGACGAGGGCGCGGCCTGCGTCATCCAGCCCGGTGGCAGCGTGCGCGACGACGAGGTCATCGCCGCAGCCGACGAGCGCGGCATCGCGATGGTCTTCACCGGCACCCGCCACTTCCGGCATTAGCCCAGCCCCGGGGCCCAGCCTGGGCCCGGCAGCCGGCGTGCTCAATCCATGAGGAGCTGGCTGGGATAGAGCGCCACCTGCGCCTGCTTGGCCTTGTGCTTGGCGCCGGCCGCACAAGACGCCACCTGTTCCGCCGTGGCCCGGGTGTTGGCGTTCACTCGGCAAGCGCCGATGGACAGGGTCACGAGCGCATGGAAGCGCAGCGTGCCGTGGCGGTCTTCGGCCATCACACCGCCGGCCTCGCGCGCCGGGTCGTCGTAGAGCGCGCGGGCCTGCTCATTGAACTCACGCACCACTGCCTCGCAGCGCGCCTCCCAGTCGTGGCTCTGGAACAGCACGACGAAGTCGTCGCCGCCGACGTGGCCGAGGAAGTCGCGCGTGGGCTCGGCGTGCGCCGTGAAGCAACGCGCCGCCAGCAGGATCATCTCGTCGCCGCGCCAGTAGCCGTAGATGTCGTTGAAGGGCTTGAACTGGTTCAGGTCGCCGTAGCAGGCCACGAACTCGCGGCCCGAAGCGAGCAGCCGCTCGATGTGCTGCGTGAGCGGGATGTTGCCGGGCAGCAGCGTCAGCGGGTTGGCGTGCCGGGCGGCCTCGATGCGGGCCTCGGTGACGCGGCGCACGAGTTTTTCGCCGCTGCCGAGCCCCCTGTAGCGGCCCAGCTCGGTGATGACGAAGCCTTCGGTGAGGTAGCGCTGGTCCTCGCTGGTGAGCACCTCGGTCAGCGCATCGATGTCGGCATGCAGGTCCACGGTCCGCGGGATCTGGTTCGCGAACAGCAGGCAGGACTTGCGGCCGAACAGCTCGGGGAAGTAGGGCTTGGCATAACGGGCGATGAAGGCCTGCCGGCTCACCAGGCCCAGCGGCCGCTGCTCGGGGTCGACGATGGCCAGCGCGAACAAGCTCTCGTCGGCACTGAAGCGCGCGAAGAGCTGCTCGTTGGTGGTTGCGGGCGGCAGCGCCGGCACTTCTTCCAGCATCGTCCAGGGCGTGGCCCGTTGCTGGGTTGAACGGCGTCTTTCGGGGATCACCGCCAGCTCCTTGCTGCGGATGACCTCCTGCGCCTGCGGCAGCGTTGAAGGCACCGGCTGGGCCGCAGGCCTGCCGAGCAGCCAGCCCTGGCCGAACGGAATGCCCAGGTCTCGCAGCAGGCGCAGTTCCTCGGCGGTTTCGACGCCTTCAGCCACCAGCGAGGCACCCAGGGTCTGCGAGATCTGCATCAGCGCGCGCAGCGTCTGCACCTTCTCGGGCCGCGACGGCAGTTCGTGGGTGAAGTACTTGTCGATCTTGACGATCTCCGGCTTCAGCTCGGACCACAGACGCAGGCTCGAGCGGCCGTCGCCGAAGTCGTCGAGCGCCACGGCGATGCTGTGACGACGCAGCCGCCGCACCGACGACAGCAGCGTGTCGAAGTCCTTGACGTGCTCGTGCTCGGTGAGCTCGACGACGATGTCCGAGCCGCGCAGCCGGCCCTTGGAAGCCACGGCCAGGATGCGCTCGATGTCCATCTGCGCCAGCACCTTCATCAGGGTCGTGGCGCTGATGTTCAGGAACAGGCGGCCCGGGGTCGAGAGGCCCTGCCATTGCGACAGCGCCAGCCGGATGCACTCCACTTCGAGCGCCTCGGTCTCGCCCTGCTCGCGCGCGGCGGCAAACAGGGCGTCGGGGTTCGGCCAGGCGCAGCCCTGGGGCGTGCGAACAAGAGCCTCGTGTGCGTGCACGGCACCATCGGTCAGATCGATGATCGGCTGAAAGTGCGGCACCAGCTGGCGTGCCTCGATCAGGTCGCGAACCCGCGGCGCGGCCGGCGGGGCGAAGGGAATGACACGCGTTGAGCTCATGTTGTGCATCGGCATGATCGGCGGATCGACCGGCCTTTGCCACGAGTGAAGCAAGTCCGATGTGGCGCTCATCACAACTTCCTTGGAGCAGATCGTCATCAAACCGTCATGAGGCGATGGGCGTGCGCGCTACCGCCACTGCCGCACTTGGCGCGTGGCCTAGCATTGCGCCATGTCGCTCGCCTCGGTCACCGGTGTCTTGCTCGCGTTCATTGCTCGCCTGGTCACTGGCGCGCAAGGCCACTGGAAGGGCTGTCCGCCGATGGCCGAGCAGCGCATCTACTTCGCCAACCACCAGAGTCACCTCGACTGGGTGCTGATCTGGGCCGCGCTGCCGCACGAGCTGCGCGTGCACACAAGGCCGATCGCGGCGCGCGACTACTGGGCCGGCAGCCCGTTCCGGCGCTGGCTCACGACCGAGGTGTTCCATGCCGTGTACGTGGAACGATCGCGTTCGGCCAACCCCGACCAGGACCCGCTCGAACCCCTGGTCGAGGCGCTGCAGCAGGGGGATTCGCTGGTGATCTTTCCGGAGGGCACGCGCAGCGCCAAGGGTGATCCGATGCCCTTCAAGAGCGGCCTCTATCACCTGGCGCAGCAGTTTCCGGGCGTGCGGCTGGTGCCGGCGTGGATCGACAACGTGCAACGCGTCATGCCCAAGGGCGAAGTGGTGCCGGTGCCGGTGCTGTGCACGGTGACCTTCGGTGCGCCGCTGCAACTGGGCGAGGGCGAGGACAAGCGGGCCTTCCTCAAGCGCGCCCGCGACGCCGTGCTGGCGCAGCGGCCCGGCCGGGCCGGCGGCTGAAGGCCGCGCTGGATGGGGCCCAAGCATGATTGACGACCTGGCCGCGCTGCGCAGCCTGAGCCCCGACCAGCAGGTCGGCCTGCTCTTCGTGGTGCTGTTCGGCGTGCTGGTGGGGGTGAGCGCGGTCATCGTCACCCTCACGTCGCGCGACGGCGGCACCGAGCCCGACGAGGCGCGGCTGCGCCGGCTGGAGCGCCGCCGCGGCCTGCGGCGCGACCTGCGCGCGCTGTGGCTGGGCACGCTGCTGTTCTGGGCTGCCTGGGTGAGCGGCCCGCTCGGCGCCACGCTGGCCTTTGGCGCGTTTTCGTTCCTCGCGCTGCGCGAGTTCATCACGCTGGTGCACACGCGCCGCGGCGACCACCGCAGCCTGATCCTGGCCTTTTTCGTGGCGCTGCCGCTGCAGTACGTGCTGGTGGGCACGCGCGCCTTCGACCTGTTCACGGTGTTCGTGCCGGTGTATGTGTTCCTGGCCATCCCGGTGGCCGGTGCGCTGGCCGGCGACCCGGAGCGCTTTCTCGAGCGCAACGCCAAGATCCAGTGGGGCATCATGGTCTGCGTCTACGGGCTGAGCCACGCGCCGGCGCTGCTGCTGCTGGACCTGCCGGGCTACGCCGGGCGCGGGGCCTTCCTGCTGTTCTTTCTGGTCATGGTCACGGCGGCGGCCCAGCTGGCGCAGGAGATCGCCAGCCGCCACCTGCGCCGCCGCCCGGTGGCGCGGCAGATCGACCGCAGCTTCTCGTGGCGCGCGCTCGGCGTGGGCCTCGTGGCCGCGGCGCTGGTGGGCGCGGCCCTCTTCTGGATCACGCCCACGGGCCCCTGGCAGGCCGCGACGATGGCGCTGGTGGCGGCCGGCTGCGGCTCGCTGGGCGAGCTCGTGATGCGGGCGCTCAAGAAGGACGCCGGCGTTCGCTACTGGGGCAACCGCAGCTCGGTCACCGGTGCGGTGGGCCTGCTCGACCGCGTGGCGCCGCTTTGCTTCGCGGCGCCCGTGTTCTTCCACTTCGTGCGCTGGTACCTGGTATGACCCCCCCCCGGAGCGACTGCGTCGCTCCCCCCCAGGGGGGCGCCGCCAGCGGCCCGGCAAAGCCGGCTCCGCGGCGGCCGCTTGATGTCGCGCCGCGCTGGCGCGGGCGCGATTTCGTCGAGATGGTGCCGTGAGGATTCTCGGCATCGATCCTGGCCTGCAGCGGACCGGCTTTGGTTCCGGCCCGGCGCTGCCGCGCCTTCACGCCGGCTGCGCCGGCATGAGCCTTCACTGAAGCCGGTCCGATGCGCATCCTTGGTATCGATCCCGGCCTGCAGCGGACCGGCTTTGGTCTCATCGAGGTCGACGGCCCGCGGCTGCACTACGTGGCCAGCGGCGTGATCGCCACGGCCGAGGCCCCGCGCGGCGACCTGCCGGCGCGGCTGAAGATCATCGTCGAGGGCGTCAGCGAGGTCGTGCGCCACTACGGGCCGGCCTGTGCCGCGGTGGAGATCGTGTTCGTCAACGTCAACCCGCAGAGCACGCTGCTGCTCGGCCAGGCTCGCGGCGCGGCATTGGCGGCGCTGGTGACAGCCGGGCTGCCGGTGGCCGAGTACACCGCGCTGCAGATGAAGAAGGCGGTGGTCGGCCATGGCCTGGCCGCGAAGGCGCAGATCCAGGCCATGGTGCAGCGCCTGCTCCAGCTGCCCGGCCTGCCCGGCCCCGATGCCGCCGACGCGCTGGGCCTGGCCATCACGCACGCCCACGCCGGCACGCAACTGGCCGCCCTGGGCGCCGCCGCCGAGCCGCGGGCGCGGGGCCGGCGTGGCGCTTTCCGCGGGGGCCGTGCCTTGTAGTGCGGAGCCGACATGGCGTGCCAATTGTCGGGACGTGGATGTCCGATAGCACCGAACAGGTTCTCCTCATCCGCCCATGACTGCCCCACCGCCCGTGCAACCCCTCCTGATGGAGTCGGCCTTCGTGCCCGAGCCCTGGCTCGAAAGGCATCCGCTGGCGCACTGGCTGTTCGACCTCGGCACGCTGCGCCTGCAGTGGTGCAACGAGGCGGCCCTGCAGCGCTACGGCTGCACGAGGGCGCAGTTCCTGCAGCTCAGCCGCGACGACCTGCTGGTGCCTGACGAGGTGCCGCGGGCCCACGCCTTCATGGCCGCCCTGCCGGCCAGCCTGCAGCAGCAGCCCGTGTGGCGCGAGCGCACGCAGCATGGCCAGGAACTGACGGCCGACTGGCGGGGGGTCACGGTGCAGTGGCAGGGCCGGCCGGCCCGGCTCGTCACCGTCGTCGACGCCGGCCGGCGCGAGCAGCTGGCGCGCGAGCAGCAGCGCTCGCGCGAGCTGCAGCAGGTGGCCGGCCGCATGGCGCACATCGGTGGCTGGTCGGTCGACCTGGCGAGCGGCCTCACCACCTGGTCCGACGAGATCTGCGCGCTGCACGAAGTGGCTCCGGGCACGCGCGGCGCCGTTGCCGATGGCCTGTGCTACTACCCCGGCGATGCGGCGCAGCAGATCGAAGCCGCCCTGCAGCGTTGCATCGCGCAGGGCGAGCCCATGGACCTGGAAGTGCCGTTCGTCGGCGCCCGCGGCACGCACCGCTGGGTGCGCGTGGTGGGCGAGGCGGTGCGTGACGAGGCCGGGCGTGTCGTCGGCGTGCAGGGTGCGCAGCAGGACATCACCGCGGCACGGAGGGACACGCAAGCGCTGGCCGATTCGCGCGAGCAGCTGGCCGCGCTGGTGGCCGCGATTCCCGACCTGTGGATGGTGTACGACGCGGACTTCCGTTATCTGCAGGTGAGCGATCCGGCACATCCAGGGCTGTCGGCGCCCTGGAGCGACAAGCTGGGCAAGCGCATTGACGAAACCGTCGATGCCGACCTGGCCAACACCCTGATGGGCCTGGGACGTGAGGCCCATCGCACGGGGCAACCCCAGCGACATCAATACGAGCTCGAGGTCGCCGGCGGTGCCCGGCGTTGGTTCGAGTCGCGCTACGTCCCGATGAGCGAAGGCCGCACCTTGGCGGTGATCCGCGACGTGACCGACACGCGCGAGGCTGAGCGCCGATTCAGCGACCTGGCCGAGGCGGCGCCGATCGGCATCTTCGTGGCCGACGCGCAAGGCCGGGTGAGCTACGCCAACCCGGCGTGGCGCGTGCTGCTGTCGCTGTCGGCCGCCGGGGCCCTGGGCCTGGGCTGGGCCAACTCGGTGCATGCCGACGACCTGCCGGCGGTGGCCGAGGGCTGGCGTCGCTACGCCGAGGGCGCCGCCGTGTTCGAGATCGAGTTCCGAATCGGCGCCACGGCCGACGCCCCCGAGCGCACGGTGTGGGCGCAGGCGCGGCCGATGCCACGCGGCGCCGCGGCCGCGGAGGACTTGCACGTGGGCTGCGTGGTCGACGTGACCCCGGCCCGCGAACTGCAGCGCGAGCGTGAGGCCCGTGCCGTGGCCGAAGAGTCAGGCCGCCGGCAGCGCGCCTTCCTGTCGCGCGTGAGCCATGAGCTGCGCACGCCGCTCAACGCCATCCTCGGCTTCGGCGAGCTGCTGCGGGCCGAGCTGGCGCGGGTGCCGCACCAGGCCGCCTACCTCGGGCACGTGGTGCAGGCCGGCCGCCACATGCTGGCCCTGGTCGACGACCTGCTCGAGCTGCAGCGGCTCGAACAAGGCCGGCTCGAACCCCACTGGGCACGCTTGCTGGTGCGGCCGCAGCTCGAGGCCGTGGCGCAGATGCTTTCGCCGCTGGCGCGCACCGCGGGCCTGGCGCTGACGGTCAATGCCGATCCCGCGCTCGCCATCGACAGCGACGAGCGCGGCCTGCGCCAGATCCTGCTCAACCTGGGCAGCAACGCCATCAAGTACGGCCGCCGTGGTGGCCACGTCGAGCTGGCCTGTCAGGCCGTTGGCGAGCGGCTGGTGCTGACCGTACGCGACGACGGGCCCGGCATGACCGAGGCCCAGCTGCAGCGCCTGTTCCAGCCCTTCGAGCGGCTCGGCCAGGACGCTGGCGCCGTCACAGGCAGCGGCCTCGGCCTCGTGATCTCGCGCCAGCTCGCCGAGACGCTGGGCGGCACGCTGGAGCTCACGAGCGCACCCGGCGTCGGCACGACGGCCACGCTGACCCTGCCCGCGCGGCGCTGAGGTAAAAAAGAGGCCCCGGCAGGGAGGGATCCCGCCGAGGCCACAAGCCTGGTCACGCCAGGCTCAGGAGGACGTGGCCCACCGCGCCCGAGGATGCGCGTCAGGAAGAGTGCAGGCCACGGAGGCCACTGTAGAAGCGGCGCCCGCACCGCGCGCAGGCCTTGCGACGAGCGGCAGCGCCACCGTCATGAAGCGCCGATGCCGGTGACGGAGCGGTGCGCCGCTGGCAGCCTGGCGCGGCGAGTGCTGCCGCGCGGCTGCGTTGTGAACAGCGCACCACAGCGCGGTCCGGAACCTGCATTTGCACCGGGTCTGCGGGCTTGTTCCAGCGGCCGGTTGTGGCAGTCTCGTGCCTTACTGTCATCGAGCGAGCTGCAACTTCAAGGAGTGCGCGCATGGGTGCCGAGGGTTCAAGGGGCTTGTCGACCTGTGGTCCGGGGCCGTCGGCCCTGCCGATCGCGCGCATGCGCTCGGTGTACCGACTCGATGACGTCGAGAAGCGCCTGGACAAGCTGCCGCCGCGCGAACACGAGAGCCTGCGCGCCACCTACGAGCGCATGCTCGAAAAGGGCGGCGAGCGCTTCCAGGTCAAGCCCGGTGGCTTGCCGGCGATGGAGCACCTCTACGACGAGCTGCCCAACTTCCACGAGGTGCTCGACGACGTGCGGCGCCAGCTGGCGCTGTGCCAGGACAGCCGCGACGCGCTGGAGCTGACGCCGATGCTGCTGCTCGGCCCGCCCGGCATCGGCAAGACGCACTTTGCACGCGAGGTGGCGCAGTTGCTGGGCACCGGCCTGGGCTTCATCAGCATGAGCAGCCTCACCGCCGGCTGGGTGCTGTCGGGCGCCAGCAGCCAGTGGAAGGGCGCGCGGCCGGGCAAGGTGTTCGAGACGCTGGTCGACGGCGCCTATGCCAACCCGGTGATGGTGGTCGACGAGATCGACAAGGCGCGCGCCGAGCACGCCTACGATCCGCTGGGCGCGCTGTACAGCCTGCTCGAGCACGACACCGCGGGCGCCTTCACCGACGAGTTCGCGGAGATCGCCATCGACGCCAGCCAGGTGATCTGGGTCGCCACCGCCAACGACGAGCGTGCCATTCCCGAGCCCATCCTGAACCGCATGAACGTGTTCGAGGTCGAGGCCCCGGATGCCGACGCTGCACGGGCCATCGCGCTGCGCCTGTACCGGCAGATCCGCGGCGCGCACGACTGGGGCCGCCGCTTCGACGAGCAGCCCTCCGAGGCCGTGCTCGAAGGCCTGGCCGCGATGGCCCCGCGCGAGATGCGCCGCGCCTGGATGACGGCCTTCGGCAACGCGCGGCTGGCCGGCCGCGACGCCATCGACTCGGCGGACCTGCCCGGCAGCGGCGGCCGCCGCGCGCCCATCGGCTTCATGCAGTGAGGCGGCTGGCGGCGGCGCTGCTGCTGCTCGGGCTGGCCACGTCGGCGGCGGCTCAGGCACCGCCTTCGCCTGGGCCGCGCATCGGCCTCGTGCTCGGCGGCGGCGGTGCGCGCGGCGCCGCGCACATCGGCGTGCTCGAGGAACTCGAACGCCTGCGCGTGCCGGTGCACTGCGTGGCCGGCACCAGCATGGGTGCGCTCGTGGCCGGTGCCTGGGTGGCCGGCCGCAGCCCGGCCGAGATGCGCGAGGCCATGTCACGCGCCGACTGGAACGGCATGTTCCTCGACGGAGCCGGCGACGCCGACCTCGACCTGCGCGCGCGCCGCCTGCGCCAGCGCTTCCTGCCCGGCAGCGAGACGGGCTTCGTCGACGGCAGCGCCGTCACGCCGCCGGCGCTGGTGCAGGGCCAGCGCATCAAGTTCTTCCTCAACGCGCTGGTGCGGTCGGAGACCGGCGAGCCGCAGATCGAGAAGCTGCCGTTGCCGCTGTCGATCATCGCCACCGACATCGGCACTGGCGAGCGCATCGTCATGCGCGACGGCCCGCTCACCGAAGCCATGCGCGCGAGCATGGCGGTGCCGGGGCTGCTGGCACCGTGGTCGTGGCGCGGGCGCAAGCTGGTCGATGGCGGCCTGGTCGACAACCTGCCGGTGCGCGAGCTGCGCGAACGCTGCCAGGCCGATGTGGTGATCGCCGTCAACGTGGGCTCGCCGCCGCTGCCGGCGGAGTCGATCGCCGGGCTGCTGAGCATCACGGCGCAGATGGTGGCGCTGCTGACCGAGCAGAACGTCGGCGCGTCGCTGGCGCTGCTGACGCCGCGCGATGTGCTGATCCGGCCCGACCTGGGCGACATCACCGCAGCCGACTTCGCCCGCCACGACGACGCCGCCGCACGCGGCCGCGCCGCGATGCGCGAGCACGAGCCGGCGCTGGCAGCGCTGTCGCTCGACGAGCGTGCCTACGCCGCCTGGCGGCGGGGCGCCAGCGTCACCGAGCGCGACGTGCCGCGTGTCGACGCCATCGAGGTGGCCGAGCTCCAGCGCGTGGCGCCGGAGCTGCTGCTGCGCCACGTGCGCCAGCGCACCGGGGCATCGCTGGACATCGAGGCGCTGGCCGTCGACCTCGAGCGCGCCTACGGTGACGGCCACTTCGAGCGCCTGGACTACACCGTGCGGCGCGAAGACGGCCGCAGCGTGCTGCGCCTGCTGCCGGTGGAAAAGGCCTGGGGCCCGGACTACCTGCGCCTGGGCCTGCAACTGCAGAGCACGCTGAACCAGGGCTCGCGCTACCAGCTGCGTGCGGCGCTGCAGCGCACCTGGCTCAATGCGCTGGGCGGCGAGCTGTTGCTGTCGGGCGAGTTGGGTGACGTCACCGGGGCGCAGGCCGAGTTCGTGCAGCCGCTCGACCCGGCGCAGCGCACCTTCGTCGACGCGCTGGCCGAGTACCGGCGCGAGCGCAGCGACTACTTCCTGGCCGAGCAGCGCATCGCCGAGTACCGCAGCGCGCGTTCGCGGCTGGAGCTGGGCGTGGGCCTGAACCTCGTGCGCCTGGGCCAGGTGCGCGCGGCCGGCTGGATCGGCGAGGTCCAGCGCTCGCTGGAGACCGGCATCGACCTGTTCCGCAACTTGCCCGAGCCGGTGCAGGGCGGCTGGTTGCTGGCTTTCGAACTCGACCGGCTCGACCGCCTGTACTTCCCGCGCAGCGGCTGGGCACTGCAGGCCCAGTGGCGGGCCGACGAGCGCAGCGGCTGGCGCCGAGTGCACGTCGAGGCCCGAGCCGCGGCGCCGTGGGGCGACTGGGTGCTGGCCGGCCGCAGCAGCTGGACGGCGTCGACCAGCGGCCTGCTGCCCTTGTCGGAGGCGCCGCGCCTGGGCGGCTTCCTCAACCTCACGGGGTTCGCGGCCGGGCAGCTGATCGGCGACGACGTCGCCTATGGCCACCTGCGGGCCGAACGCATCATCGGCCGCCTGCCGCTGGGCCTGCGCGGCGACATGCGCCTGGGCCTGGCGCTCGAGGCCGGCCGCGTGGGCGAGCCCTACACGGTGCAAAAGCGCGGCGGGCTGCTGCGCGGCGCGGCGCTGTACCTGGGGGGCGAGACGCCGCTGGGCTCGGTGTACGTGGGGCTCGGGCGCGCCAGCGGGGGAGCGCTCAACGCCTACCTGTTCCTCGGTACACCCTGATCAAGCCGCCAGGCCGGCCACAGCCCGGCGGGCGGCGCCGAGGCCCTGCTCGACGATGGCCTGCTTCCACGCCGGCGTGTCGGTGTAGAACGCATCGCGGAAGCGCTTCTTGATCGCACTGCGGGTGGCCGCATCGGCCTCGGGGTGCAGCTCCAGCCACTGTTCGGCACGCAGGCAGGCGATCACCTCCTCCATCGGCTCGGTGCCGTACTCCAGCGCGATGCCGGTGTACTCGGCCTGCGGGCACTCTTCGTAGACGCCGTTCCACATCAGGCCGGTGAGCAGCGCACTGCTGGACGAGCCGTCGTAGATGGAGGTGACATCGGCACCCCACCAGGCGCGGGCGCGCGCCAGTGCGGCGGCGTCGTCGCGGCAGGCGAAGATCAGCTCGCCATGGCCGCTCGGGCCGAGGCCGGTGTGCAGGTCGATCCAGGCGATCTGCCGGGCCCGCCGGCCGTGCTCGCGCAGCGCCTGGCGCAGGGTCTGCTGGCTCCAGGTCGGCGCCTGGCCCCCGAAGAACAGGCCTTGCGGATGCGCGTACTGGCCGCCGGTGATGGCTGCCTGCAGCGCCTTCGGGCCGCGCTCGGCCACGAGGGCGGCCAGGCGCTGCTCGTTCTGTGCCGACGGCGGCCACTGCGCCGGCACCAGCGCCTCGGCGATGGCGTCGTAGGCCGGGTTGGCCGGCAGGGGCCGGGAGAAGTCGTGCCAGTTGCGGTTGAGGTCGACGTTTTCGTTCGTGACGCGCCGCCACCACGAGAATCCGTAGGGGTTCAGCGCATGGATGTAGAGCACCGCCACGCCGGCGGCCTGCGCCGCGGCCGCAAAGCCGGCATCGGCCAGCAGTGCGCCCTGCACGCCCGAGCCGCAGTAGCCCTCCACGCCGTGGCAGGCGCTGCTCACGAGCAGCAGGCGTTGCGCGTCGGGGGCGCCAGCCAGGGCCACGTCCATGGCCAGCGTCTCGCCGTCGCGGCCCTTCAGCGGGTGCTCGTGGCTCTGCACCGCCAGGCCCGCGGCCTGGCAGGCGGCCCCGAACTTGGCTCGCGCCTCGGCGTAGCTCTGGGCGAAGAAGCGGTCGGCCTGCAAGGCCGCGCTCACTTCGGCGCCAGCCAGTCTTCGGCCAGCTTCACCCAGCAGCTGGCACCCACCGGGATGAGCTCGTCGTTGAAGTCGTAGCTCGGGTTGTGCAGCATGCAGGGGCCGAGGCCGTGGCCACCCTCGCGGTGCGTGCCGTCGCCGTTGCCGAAGGTGAAGTAGCAGCCGGGCTTTTCCTGCAGGAAGAAGCTGAAGTCCTCGGCGCCCATGGTCGGCTCGAAGGGCACGACCTGGGCCTCGCCCACCACCTTGGCGAGTGTCTTGCGCACGAACTCGGTCTCGGCGGCGTGGTTCACGGTGGGCGGGTACACGCGCGTGAACTCGAAGTCGCAGGTGGCGCCAAAGGTGGCGGCCAGGCCGTGGGCCACTTCGCGCATGCGGGTCTCGATGAGGTCGAGCGTCTCGATGCTGAAGGTGCGCACGGTGCCGCGGATCTCGGCCGAGTCGGGCACCACGTTGATGGCCTCGCCGGTGTGGATCATCGTGGCGCTGATGACGCCCGGGTCGATGGGCTTCTTGTTGCGCGTCAGGATGGTCTGCCAGGCCATCACCATCTGGCAGGCGATGAGCACCGGGTCGACACCCAGGTGCGGCAGCGCCGCGTGGCTGCCCTTGCCGCGGATCACGGCCTTGAAGCCGTTGCTCGAGGCCATCATCGCGCCCGGGTTCAGGCCCACCATGCCCACCGGCATGCCGGGCCAGTTGTGGGCACCGAACACGGCCTCCATCGGGAACTTCTCGAACAGGCCGTCGCGGATCATCTCGCGCGCGCCGCCGCCGCCTTCTTCGGCGGGCTGGAAGATCAGGTAGACGGTGCCGTCGAAATGGCGGTGCTTGGCCAGGTGCTTGGCCGCCGCCAGCAGCATGGCCGTGTGGCCGTCGTGGCCGCAGGCGTGCATCTTGCCGGGGTGGGTGCTGGCGTGCGCGAAGGTGTTGTGCTCGGTCATCGGCAGCGCGTCGATGTCGGCGCGCAGGCCCACGGCGCGGCTGCTGCTGCCGTTCTTGACGATGCCCACGACGCCGGTCTTGCCCAGGCCGCGGTGGATGGGGATGCCCCAGTCGGTGAGCGCCTTGGCGATGACGTCCGCCGTGCGTTCTTCTTGAAAGCACAGCTCGGGGTGGGCATGGATGTCGCGCCGGATGCGCGTGATCTCGGCCACGTCGGCCAGGATGGGTTCGAGCAGGTTCATGGTGTGGCGCGGGCAAACAGGGTCGGGCCAGTTTACGCGCCTGCCCCGCTTGACGCTGCCGTGACGCCACGCGCACTAAGCTCGTGCCCATGGTCGACATCGAGCTGCAGTTGAAGGCCCAGGCCGCCGCCCGGGTGCAGGACCGCGCCGTGCCCTTGATGGCCGTCGACGCCCTGCTGCTGGCCTGGCTGGCGCTGCAGGGCGCCACGCCACGCGCCCGCCTGGCCGAACTGCTGTGGCCCGACTCCGAAGCCCCCGCCGCGCGGGCCGCGCTGCGCCAGCGCCTGTACAACCTGCGGCAAAGCCTGGGCGTGGACGTGGCCGCCGGCCCCACCGTGCTGGCGCTGGCCGAGGGGGTGCGCCACGATCTCGATGGCGCCGACACCCTGCTGCACGGCCTGAAGGCCCCGGCCGGCGGCGAACTGGCCGACTGGCTGGCCGGCGAACGCGAGCGCCGCGCCGGCCAGCGCCGCGCCCGCCAGGCCGCGCGGCTGCAGCAGGCTGAGGCCGCTGGTGAGCTCGACCAGGCCTTGCGCATCGCGCAGGAGAACCTGCTCGCCGACCCCGAGCTGGAGGCCGCGCACCGCGCCGTCATCCGCCTGCACTACCTGCTCGGCGACCGCGCCGCGGCGCGGGCTTCGTACACACGCTGCGAGCAACTGCTGCGCCGCACGCTCGACGTGGCGCCCGACGCCCAGACGCAGGCCTTGCGCCAGCTCTTGCAGGCCGGGGACGGCGCGGCGCCCGCGGCGGGCGCGGGTCTGCCGGCCCGGGCCCCGGTGCCCGCGCCCGGTGCCGGCCCGGCCGCGCTGCCCGCCGCGCTGCTGCGGCCGCCGCGCCTGGTGGGTCGCGAGCCTGAACTGGCCGCGGCGCGCTCGGCCTGGGCGCAGGGCAAGGTCGTGGCCCTGGTCGCCGAGGCCGGCATGGGCAAGACGCGGCTGCTGCAGCACCTGGCCCCGGGCAGCGGCACCAGCCTGCACGTCGCGGCGCGGCCCGGCGATGCCAGCGTGCCGTGGTCGACGCTGGCGCGGCTGGTGCGCGCGGTGCCGGTGGCGCCCGCCGGCCTGGACGAGGCCCCGCGTTCGGCGCTGGCGGCCTTGTCCGCCCCCACGCCCAGCTGGCCGGCCAGCCGTGTGCAGTTGCAGCAGGCGGTGCAGCAGTGGCTGCAGGTGCAGCCCGGCCTCGTGCAGGTGGCGCTGGACGACCTGCACTTCGCCGACGGCGCCAGCCTGCAGCTGCTGCAGGGCCTGCTCGGCGAACCCGCCGCGCCCGGCGGCCCGGTCTGGGCCCTGGGCTATCGCCCGGCCGAGCCCGGCGGCGCGCTGCACCAACTGCACGACGCCCTGCAAGACGCGCTGCGCCTGCATGCCGTGGCGCTGTCGCCGCTGGACGAAGCGGCACTGGCCGAGCTGGTGGACTCGCTCGGCCTGCCAGGCCTGGACGGTGCGCGCCTGGCACCGCAGCTGCGGCGGCGCACCGGCGGCAACCCGATGTTCGTGCTCGAGACGCTGAAGCAGGGCGTGGGCCCCGGCGAGCAGTTGGCGCGGCCGGCGTCGGTGACCCGGCTCATCGAGCGCCGGCTGGCGCAGCTGTCGGCGCCCGCGCTGGCGCTGGCCCGCTGCGCGGCACTGGCCGGCACCGATTTCGACATCGCGCTGGCCAGCGACGTGCTGCAGACACCACCGCTGGCCCTGGCCGACGCCTGGGCCGAGCTCGAGGCCGCTGGCGTGCTGCGCGAGCAGGCCTTTGCGCACGACCTGGTGTTCGAGGCCGCGCGCGATTCGGTGCCGGCGCCCATTGCCCGGCACCTGCACGGCGAGCTCGCGCAGCGCCTTCAGGCGCGTGGCAACGCGCCGCCTGCCACGCTGGCTCGGCACTGGCTGGCGGCGGCGCAGCCGGCGCGCGCCGGGCCCTACCTGCAGCAGGCCGCCGAGGCGGCGGCGCAGGCCTACGACGTGAACGAATCGGCCCGGCTGTGGCTGCAGCTGGCCGACCTGCACGAAGTCGCCGGCCAGCACGACGCCGCATTCGACGCCGCCACCGCCGCCGCCAGCGCGCTGCGCACCCAGACCACCGGTGCGGCGCTGGCCCCGGCCATCGACCGCCTGCGACGCATGGCGCGCACACCCCTGCAGCAGGCGCTGGTGCACAAGCAACGCGCCGAACACGCCCTCGACCGCGGCGACCTGGCCGCCGCCTCCGAGCAGACCCGCGCGGGCCTGGACCTGATGGGTACGGACGCGCCACTGGTGCCCCGCGTGGCGCTGCTCAACCTGCAGGGCGTGCTGCACCGGCGGCAGGGTGCGCTCCCGGCGTCGCGCCTGTCGTTGCAGCAGGCGCTGGCACTGATGCGGGCGGCCGGACCGGCCGTCGAACCCGAGCTGGCCCTGCAACTGCCGCCGGTGTTGAACAACCTCGGCCTGACGCTGCAGGACATGGACCTGCACCTCGAGGCCGCCGGCTGCCTGCAGGAGGCCGCCGAGCGCCAGACCGACCCCACGACGCGCGCCCGCGTGCTGAACAACCTGTCGATCTCGCTCGAAGAACGCGGCCAGGTGCAACTGGCCTACGAGCAGCGCCTGGCCGCGGCGCGCGCCGTGGCGGGCAGTGGCGGGCTGGTGGAGCTGATGCTGGCGATCAGCCTGGGCGCCAGTGCGCGCAACCTGTGCCGTTTCCGCGAGGCGCTGGCGCACCTGGAGCGGGCGCGCGAGCTCGGCCAGGGCCAGCAGCATCATCGCCAGGAAGACCTGCTGCGCCAGCAGGCGGCGCTGTGGCTGCAGCTGGGCCGCGTGAACCTGGCGCGCGAGGCGCTCGACGAGGCGGCGGCCTTGCCCACGAGCCAGGTGTCGGTGGTGCACCTGGTGCGCGCGCGGCTGGCCCTGGCGCTGCAGCAGCCGGCGCAGGCCCGCGAACTGCTGGCTGCGGTGGAGCGCGCCTGCAGCGCGGGCGGTGATCGCCGCACCCTGCGCCGCGTGCGTCTGGTGCAGGCCCAGGCGCTGCCGCCCGCCGAGGCCTTGTCCTTGCTCGAAGCCGAGGTGGCTGCGCCGACGCTGGCGGCCAGCGCGGGCGCGGCGCTGCCGCTGCAGGTGCGGCTGGCGCAGGTGTGCCTGGCGCTGGGCGACAGCGCACGTGCCCACCGCGCCGCCGAACGCGCGGCCGACTGGCTGCTGGCCGTGCAGCCGCTGGAGATGACGCCGGCCGAGGTGTGGCTCACGCTGGCGCAGACGGCGCAGGCCGTGGGCGACGACGCCCAGGCGCGGCAGGCCGTGCACGAGGGTCTGGCGTTCGTCGAGCACATCGCGGCAGATCACCTCGACGCCGTCTTCCACGACGGCTGGTCGCGCCAGAACCCGGTGAACGCGGCGCTGCTGGCCCTGGCGGCGCGGCTTCAGGCGAGCGTGCGCCGCGGCTAGATCAGCGCGCGGCCGAACCCGCCGCCTGCGCCAGCAGCCGCCGGTTCACCGGGTTGCGCTGCAGGAAGGAATCGATGAAGGGCGCCGGCACGCGCGGCAGCGCCTGCGCCTGCACCCAGGCCACGCCGGTGGCGCGCGCACGCCGGGCCGCGGCGTGCTCACCGACGTGCTCGAAGGCCTCGGCCGCCACCAGCCAGGCCTCGGGCAGGTAGGTGAACTCGGGCGCATAACCGTCGTCGAGCAGGGCCGTCAGGGCCAACGCGGCCTGCTGCGCGCGGGCGCCGTCGCCCACGGCCAAGGCGGCGCGCGTTTCGTGCAGCTGCAGGGCGGCGAGCACGCCGAACTGCTCGTGCTGCCGTGCCAGTGCGCCCAGGGCCGCAGCCTGCTCCAGCACGGCGGCCGGCGCCTCGAAGCGCAGCCCGCGCACGCGGTTGCCGGTGCGGCGGTTGGCGTCGCCGTCCAGCAGCGCCAGCGCCTGCTGCACCGGTGCGGCTTCGACACGCTGTTCGCGCCATTGCGCCACTTCCAGCGCCACCCACTGCAGCCCGGCGTGCATCCAGGCCGGCAGGCCTTCGGCTGGCGGCTGCTGCAGCGCCTGCAGCGCGCGCGCGTGCTGGCCCAGGTGCTGCCACAGCCGCGCCAGCGTGCCGCGCGCGGCCCACACCCAGAACGGCGTGCCCATGGCCTCGAACTGCGGCATCAGGGCCTCCAGCGCCAGCAGGGCCGCGGCGAAGTCGCCGGTCTCGGCCTGGTTGCGGGCGTGCATCAGCCGGCCCAGGCCGTGGTGGGCGTTGCCGGGTTCGTCGGACATCAGCGCCAGGCCGCGGCGCGAGGCCTCGCAGGCGCGCTCGAGCGCGCCCATCGTGCGCAGCACCACGCACTGGTTCATCAGCGCCATGCTGTGGCCGGGGCGGTCGTGGGTGCGCTGGGCCGCGGCGATGGCGGTGTCGTAGGCCGCGACGCCCTCGCACAGGCGGCCGATGTGGCCCAGGGTGGCGGCCCAGTAGCCGTGCCAGATGAAGCGCAGGTTGTCGTCGGCCTCGGCCTGCACCCAGTCGCGCAGCGGCAGCATCAGCGTGTAGGCCTCGTCGGCGGCGCCGATCTTGCACAGGTTGCCGGCCGTCAGCGCGCACAGGCGCACCAGCTCGGCCTGCGCCCCGATGCGGCGCGCCAGCGCGATACCTTCGCGGCCCACGGCCAGGGCCTCGTCGAAGGGGCCGCGCTGGCCCAGCAGGTCGGTCAGCACGCGCGCGGCGCGCACGCGCTGGGTGTCGTCGTGGGCGTGGCCGGCCAGCGCACGCGCCTCGGCCAGCGCGGCGGTGTCGGCGCTGGCGCCGATGAGCGCGTTCACGCGCGCGGCCAGCGCCTCGAAGCGCTCGTCGCCCAGGCCCGCTTCGCCGTAGGCTGTTGCGGCGTGGCCGTGCAGCTCGGCTTCTTCGGCCTGGCGCGCGGCGGCGCGGGCGCGCAGCGCGGCCTGCGCAAAGGCGCGCGCGGCCTCCAGCGGCCGGCCGGCGCCGTGCCAGTGCCGTGCCACACGCGCCGGTTCGCCGTCGTGGGCCTGCAGCCAGGCCGCGCACTGGGCATGCACGCGCCGCGCCACGGCTGCGGGCAGGCCGCGCAGCACGGCGTCGGCCACCAGGTCGTGCGCGAAGGCTTCGTCGCGCAGCACCTGGGCCTGCTGCAGCTCTTCCCAGGCGCTGGCCAGTTCGACGGCGCGCAGGCCCATGGCCTCTTCGGCCAGTTCGATGCGGAAGTCCACGCCGGCCACCGCGGCCACGCGGGCCAGGGCCAGCGCGCGTTCGCTCAGGCGCTGCAGCCGGCGCTCGATGAGTGCGCCCACGCTGCCGGGCCGCGGCAGCGCGCCGCGCGCCAGGCTGCCGTCGAGCAGGCCCTGCTTCAGGGTCTCGAGCAGGAACAGCGGGTTGCCGCCGGTGTGGCGCTGCAGCGCGTCGCACACGCCCTCGGCATCCAGCCCGGCCACGCCCAGGCCGTCGACCAGCTGGCGTGTCGCGCCCAGGTCCAGCGGCGCGAGCGCAATGCGCTGCAGCCGCCCTTGTTCGATCAGCCCGTCGCGCAGCGCCTGCGCCGTGGGCGAGATCTCGGCCGGGCGCTGCGCGAACAGCCAGCGCTGCACCGGGCCGGTCTCGGCCGCCAGGCCCGCCAGCAGCTCCAGCGTGGCGTCGTCGGCGAAGTGCAGGTCGTCGAGCACCAGCGTGTGCACGCCGCGTTCGGCCAGCAGCGCGTTCAGCCGCGCAGGCACCGCGCCCGGGCGAGGCGGGTCGGCAAACAAGGCGGGGTAGGGCGCGAGCGCGCGCAGCAGGCGTTCGAGCGTGGCGTAGGGCGTGCCGCTGTCGCCGGGGCGCCCGGCGCCGGCGAGCAGGCCCGTCTTCTCGGCAGTCAGTTCGGCCAGCAGGCGGCTCTTGCCCAGGCCGGCTTCGCCTTCCAGCAGCACCGCGGCGCCATCGGCCCAGGCGCGCAGTGCGGCGGCATGCTCGCGTTCGCGCCCCACCAGGCTTGGCGGCCGCTGCAGCGTGACGGGCAGCACCGGCATGCTGCCGCCGTTGACCGCCACCGCGCGGCCGCGGGCCAGCGCATCGGCCAGCGCGCGCGTGTCGGCCGTGGGGGCACCGCCGCTGGCAGTCAATGCCGCCACCAGGCGGCGGTAGACGTCCAGGCCCAGGTCGGATTCGCCACGCAGGTAGTGCAGGCGCATCAGCCGCGCCTGCGTGGCTTCGTCGGCCAGGCCGGCCAGGCCCGCCAAGGCGCCGAGCGCCTGTGCATGCTGCAGAGCGTCGTCCAGCGCGCCGGCGGCCTCGGCGGCCTGCAGCGCCGCCAGCAACGGCTCGCGCTGGGCCTGCCGCTCGGCATGGCGCTGCCGGGCCAGCCAGGCGGCGAACTCGCTGTCGCTGGTGTCGGCCGCGGCGCCGTGGCCGGGCAGCAGCTCCAGGCCCGGCGGGCCCGGCACCCGCACCACGCCGTCGGCCAGGTGCAGCGAACTCTCGCCTTCGACCAGCGGCTGCCCGAGCGCGCGGCGAAAGCGCAGCAACTGCTGGCGCAGACTCTGGCGCGGTGCCTGGTCTTCGGGCCACAGCAGCGCGGCGGCCCGCTCGCGGCTGACGCCCGGTTCCAGCGCCACCAGCGCCGCCAGGCCGGCCGCCGCACCGCGCAGCGGCAGCAGCAGGCCCGCGGGCCCGTGCACGCCGATGTCGGCGTGCAGCTGCAGGCGCAACGGGTGCGCCGGGCTGGGTGGCGTGTGCATGGGGGAATGATCGGGCATCGGGCTCGGAGCGTGGGTCAGGGCGCCTCTGGCGCGGCGCGGGCGGCTGCTCACAGCCCGGGCGCGTGGCGCAGTTCCCAGCGGTCGTCGTAGTACAGCGAGGTTCGTGCGTCGAACTGGTAGGTCACGCGTTCGCTCTTGGTGGCCAGCACGGTGGCGCGCTGCACGGTCCAGCCCGTCACCGTCCAGGCTTCGGTGGGCGTGGTGGCCGTGGCCACGCGCGCCGGCCCGTAGGCTGTGCCGTGGTTGAGCAGAAGCTGCAGCGGCGATGTCTGCGGCGGGCTGCTGCAGGTGTCGCGCGCCTGGAAGAAGCTGCCCGTGAGGCCGGCGCCGAACTCCAGCTGGAAGTCCTGCACGTCCTCGCCGTTCAGCGTGAAGCCGAACTCGTCCACGTCGAAGCTGCTGCCGATGCGTGTGGCGTTCACAGCCGCGATGCAGCTGCGCTTGGAGCGCACGTCGAAGACCGTCGACTGCAGCGGCACGCTGGCGGCGGTGATCGCGAGCCGGGCCGGGTCCCATTGCAGCCGCACCCTCAGCGCCTGCACGCCTTCATCGGTGTCGAAGTCGGCGCTGCGCACCCCGGCGGTGGAGAAGAAGTCGAGCTCGAACTTCAGGCAGCCGATGACGTAGCGGTCGGTGCTGCTGAAGGCGCCTTCGTCCAGACCCAGCAGCTGCGCCTGCCGCTCCAGGCCCAGGCGCGCCGGGATGATGCGCGAGAGCACGTGCTCGTCGCGGCAGATCTCGAACTCCTCCTTCATGCAGACCTCGGCGGCCACGGCCATCAGGCCCGCGGTCTCGCTGTCGAAGCTGCTGTCGCTGTCCAGCCCCAGCAGCTGGCGCTGGCGTTCGACGCCGATCACCGTGGTCAGCGCCAGCCGGGCGGCGGCGCAGCTGCTCGGGGCCGCCGCGATGCGTGGCAGCACCACCTGCTGGCGGAACTCGTTGAAGAGGCGGGTCAGCTGCGCCTGCAGCCCGGCCGCGCCGGCGTCGGTGCCCAGCAGCTGGGCCTGGCGTTCTCGGTGCAGGGCTTCGGCGGTGGCACTCTGGATGCGGCGCTCGGCATCGCCGCCGATGCGCTGTCGCACGGGCTCGATGTCGGCGTCCAGGCCTTTGCTGCGCACCACGCCCATGCCGCTGAAGTGCATCACGCTGAGCTCGATGTCGGCGCTGCGCGGGTTGGGCGCGGCCAGCGCCAGCTTCTGGCCGCTGCCCTCCCACTGCACGAAGAGCTGGCGCGCCAGCGGCACCGCCGAGGCCGCGGCCGGCGTGATGGTGAGCGTGGCCGGGTTGACGAACTGCAGGCCGCTGGGCTCCATCTGCACGCCCAGGCCGGTGCGGGCGGTTTCGCCCAGTGGCAGGTTCGACACCTGCGCCACCGGCGTGAGCGTGATGCGCGTGGCCGCCACCAGCGCGTTGGCCGGAATGCGGAGCGTGTAGACACTGCCGTCGGCACCGGTGGCGGTGAGGGTGCCGCCGGTCAGCGGCACGTCCTGAACCACGGCGCGCGCGCTGTCCAGCGCCACCGTCACCGCGAGCGGCGCGCCGGTGGGCTGCAGCGTGTAGGGCGTGACCGGTGTCGTGCCCGGTGAAGAGCCGGAGGTCGGTGCCTCCGCGCTGCCGCCGCCGCCGCAGCCCGCCAGGGCGATCACCGCGGCCAGCAGGCCGGCCCGTGCGCAGTGCTTTCTCATGGTCTGTTTCCTTGGTTCGGCCCTCAGCGGGCCTCGTGGTACCAGCGCATCACGCCGGTGTGGCCGTCCCACACCGGCACCCAGGACAGCGGCTTGAAGCTGCCGCCTTCGGGGTTGAGCAGGATCAGCACGCGGCGGCCATCGGCCTGCCGTCCGACGCCGGCCACGCGGCGGCGGTTGTCCAGGCCGGTGGGCCGGTCGGGCTGCAGCGTGATGACCTCGCCGTCGAACGACCAGCCGCCGGCCTGCTGCTGCGACTGCGGGCCCAGGCTCGTGCCGGCGCCGGGGTTGTGGGCGAACAGGGCGATGCGGTCTTCGTAGCGGCCGTCGTCGCCCAGCACCAGGCTGCTGTCGGCGCCGCGCACGGCCGTGCCCAGCGAGCCGCCGGTGTGGGCGTCGACGAAGCTGCCGCCGACACTGCCGCTGCGGTGCGCCCAGCGGCCCAGCACCTCGTCGCGGCTGAACAGCGGCTGCGCGGCTGGCGTGCGGCCGTCGGCGGCGCGCAGGTTGTCCAGCAGCGGGAAGAGTTGCTGCGCCAGCGAGCGCAGGCCGTGGTCTGCAACAGCAGCAGGAAAGTTCACGCCGTCCCAGCCGGGCGCCACGGTGGCCGCCACCAGCTGGGCACGATCGCCCAGGTCCAGCAGGTACATCACGGCGTACATCGCGCCGCCGGGGCGTTCGAAGAAGCGACCCATGTAGCAGCAGGCCAGGCCGCCGGGCAGGCGGCCGCGGTAGTGGGCGACGGTGTCGCCCAGGTCGAGGCTGCCGAACTCGGTGCGCCACTCGCGTTCGAACAGCGCCGTGAAGCCGGCGCTGCCGGCCGGCCGCGCCACAGGGGCGTAGACGAAGATCCGCGCGGCGTGGTGGGCGCGCGGCTCGGGCTTGAGCGTGGCACCGTAGACCTGCGGGTTGCGGCCGTCCAGCAGCGCAAAGCCTGGGGGCAGCACCATGCGGGCGCCCCCGGCGGGCAGCGTGGCGGGCGCCAGTTGGGCACGGCTGGCGGCTGGCAGCAAGGCCAGCGGCAGCGTGGCCACCAGCATCTGGCGCCGCGAGACGGGCTCTGCGCTGCGCGTCACGGCGTGTCCTTCCAGCCGAAGCTGCGCCGCACGGCGGCCCAGTCCATGTCGCGCAAGGTGGTGGTGATGCGGCTGCAGACGTTGTCCTGGGGCGGGCGGTCCCAGTTCTTGCCGCATTGCGCGTCGCGCAGCCAGGCGGCCAGCACGCGCACCTCCTCGGGCTTGCCGGGTGCCAGCAGGTCGGCGCGCAGCCGCACCATGGGCTGGCAGTCGGCCGGCGCGTCGGCGCCCACGGCATGCCAGCGCATGTTGAGCCCGGGCTCGAAGGCCGGGTCGAACGCGCCGCAAGCGGGCGCCTCGCGGCCCGCGGGGCCGAGGGCGGCCAGCTTCTGTTCGAGGGCCTGCAGCGCCAGCTTCGCGCTCCAGTGCGGGCTTCGCGGGTCGGGCACGGGCGGCGGCGTCAGGCGCGCCTTCTGGCGCTCGTAGTCGCTCTGGTCGGTGCGTTCGGCGGCGTCCAGGCGGCGGGTCATGGCGTCGGGGTCCTTGGTCTCGCGGGCCCAGGCGGCCTGGCGCCGGGCGCGGCGCGTGGCGGCGGCTTCGGGCGTCATCGAGGCCTCCAGCTCGCGCAGGCTGTTGGCGAAGCCGCGCTCGCTGTCGGCGGCGCGTTTCTTCAGCTGCGCGATGTCCAGCTCCAGCAGCAGGGCCAGCGGCACGGGCGCCAGGGCCGGGCTGCCGTCGCGCATGGCGATGAACCACTGGCCATAGACCGCGCCGCCGCCGGCGCGGGCGTGCACCGTGGGCTCGGCGTACAGCACCACGGGCACGCCGCCTTCCTCGATGCGGCGGTCGAAGTCCTGGCGGCCTTCGGAGCCCAGCTTGTCGGCCAGCGGCACGCGGTTGGTGTCGATGAACAGCAGCTCCAGCGCGCCGCCCATGGCGCCGTAGTAGGCGCCGTCGGCACGCCGACGGGTGTCACGCGGGTCGCCCCAGTAGACGACGAACTTCTGCGACAGCACCGGCCCGCGCGCGAGGTGGGCCCAGCTGGTCATGAAGGTGGTGTGGCGCAGCGGCTGCGCGAACACGGGCACGGCCTTCAGTGCCTGGAAGAAGACCTCCGCCCGCTCGCGCGACAGCTTCAGCTCGGCCGGGGTCATCGGCCGCACGGTGGCCGGGCGGGCCACGCCGCCGTAGACGAGCTCGGGATCCCAGGTGACGATGGGGCTGAGCCCGGGCCCGGGCACGGGCTGGCCGGTGGCGGCGGCGCTGGTGGCCAGCGTGCTGGCGCAGAGGCACCAGAGGGCGAGGGCGGTTCTAGGGGCGGCTCTAGGGGCGGTTCTGGCAGGCATGGCACCAGCGTAGCCAGGGGGGCGTGACGCGGGCGTCACGCCGGCGGCCGCGTCACGGCGTGGGGCACGGGGCTGTGGCACCATGCCGCGCATGCAGGACATCGCCACCCCGACCCGCACCGTGCAGGCCGTGTGCCCGCACGACTGCCCCGACACCTGCGCGCTGCACGTCACGGTGCAGGGCGCACCCGGCGCCGAGCGCGTGGTGCGGGTGGTCGGTGACCCCGATCACCCGCCGACACACGGCGTGCTCTGCACCAAGGTCAGCCGTTATGCCGAGCGCACCTACCACGCCGGTCGCGTGCTGACGCCGCTCAAGCGCCTCGGCCGCAAGGGGGAGGGGCGCTTCGAACCCATCACGTGGGACGAGGCCCTGGACACCATCGCCAAGCGGCTGGGCGCCATCGCCGCGCGCAACCCCGAGGCCGTGCTGCCCTACAGCTACGCCGGCACCATGGGCCTGGTGCAGGGCGACGGCATGGCGGCGCGTTTCTTCCACCGCCTGGGTGCCAGCCTGCTGGACCGCACCATCTGCGCCAATGCCGGCGGCGAGGCGCTGGCCGCCACCTACGGCGGCAAGCTGGGCATGCGGGTCGAGCAGTTCGTCGACAGCAAGCTCATCCTCATCTGGGGCAGCAACCCAATCACCAGCAGCGTGCACTTCTGGAGCTTTGCGCAGCAGGCCAAGCGCGCCGGCGCCAAGCTGATCTGCATCGACCCGCGGCGCACCGAAACGGCCGAGAAGTGCCACCAGCACATCGCCATCCTGCCCGGCACCGACGGCGCGCTGGCGCTGGGCCTGATGCATGAGCTGATCCGCGCTGACGCGCTCGACCACGACTACATCGCCCGCCACATGGACGGCTGGGAGAAGCTGCGCGACAAGGCGCTGGCCTGGACGCCCGAGCGCACGGCCGCGGTCTGCGGCATCACCGCCGACGAGGTGCGCGGCCTGGCGCGTGACTACGCCACCACCAAGCCCGCGGCCATTCGCCTGAACTACGGCATGCAGCGCGTGCGCGGCGGCGGCAATGCGGTGCGGCTGGTGGCGATGCTGCCTTGCCTCATCGGCGCCTGGCGCCACCCGGCCGGCGGCCTGCTGCTGAGCGCCAGCGGGGCTTTCCGCGCCGCGCGCCGCGACGTCTGGCTCCAGCGGCCCGACCTGCTCGGCCCGCGCCGCCCGCGCACCGTCAACATGAGCACCATCGGCGACGCGCTGCTGCACCCCGGCGGCGGCGACTTCGGCCCGAAGATCGAGGCCGTCGTCGTCTACAACAGCAACCCGGTGGCGGTGGCGCCCGACAGCGGCAAGGTCAGCCGCGGCTTCGCGCGCGAAGACCTCTTCACCGTGGTGCTCGAGCACTTCCTCACCGACACCGCCGACCATGCCGACATCGTGCTGCCCGCCACCACGCAGCTGGAGCACTGGGACGCGCACACCACCTACGGCCACACCTACGCCATGCTCAACCGGCCGGCCGTGCCGCCTGTCGGGCAGGCCCGCAGCAACGCCGAGATCTTCCGCGCGCTGGCCGCGCGCATGGGCTACACCGAGCCGTGTTTTGCCGACAGCGACGAGTTGATGGCGCTGCAGGCCTTCGACCCCGAGCACGTGGACCTGGCCGAGCTGCAGGCCCGCGGCTGGACGCGCCTGAAGCTGCCCGAAGCGCCGTTTGCCGACGGCGGCTTTGCCACGCCCAGCGGCAAGGTGGTGGTCGACGCGCCCGGCCTGGGCGTGCCCGACCACGTGCCCAACTACGAGAGCGTGGCCTCGGCGCCCGAGCTGGCGGCGCGCTACCCGCTGGCGATGATCTCGCCGCCGGCGCGCCATTTCATGAACAGCAGCTTCGCCAACGTCGACAGCCTGCGCGCGGCCGAAAAGGAACCGCGGCTGGAGATGCACCCGGCCGACGCCGCCGCGCGCGGCATTGCGCAGGGCGCGACGGTGCGTGTGTTCAACGACCGTGGCGAGTACCTCTGCAAGGCCGATCTGAACGGCGCCGCGCGGCCCGGCGTCGTCAACGGCCTGGGCATCTGGTGGCGCAAGATGGGCCTCGGCGGCACCAACGTCAACGAGCTGACGCACCAGCGTCTCACCGACATCGGCCGCGCGCCGGCCTTCTATGACTGCCTCGTCGAGGTCGAACCCTGCTGAACGCTGGAGACGCGCCATGAGGTGGGGCCTGGCCGGCACGCTGCTGGCCGCCGCCTTGGCGGCGGGGCTGGGCGGTTGCAGCACCGTGGGCTACTACGCCCAGGCCGTGAACGGCCACATGGACCTGATGCAGCGCGCGCGCCCGGTGCCCGAGGTCATTGCAGACCCGGCCACGCCCGAGCCGCTGCGCGAGCGCCTGGTGCTGAGCCAGCGCATGCGCGACTTCGCCGTGGCCGAACTGAAGCTGCCCGAGGGCCCGAGCTATCGCCGCTATGCCGACCTGGGCCGCAACGCCGTGGTCTGGAACGTGGTGGCCGCGCCCGAGCTGGCGCTGACGCTGAAGACCTGGTGCTTTCCGGTGGTGGGCTGCGTCGGCTACCGCGGCTACTACTCACAGGCCCGGGCCGATGCGCTGGCGGCCGAGCTTCGGGCACAGGGCTACGAAGTCATGGTCTACTGCGTGCCGGCCTACAGCACGCTGGGCAAGCTCGAGTGGATGGGCGGCGACCCGCTGCTCAACACCTTCGTGAACGGCAGCGAGGCCGATCTGGCGCGGCTGATCTTCCACGAGCTCACGCACCAGGTCGTCTACGTCGACGACGACACCACCTTCAACGAGAGCTACGCCACCGCGGTGGAGCGCATCGGCGGCCGCCTCTGGATGGAGCGCTTCTCCACGCCCGAGGCGCGCGACGCCGACGCGCAGCGCCAGCGGCGAAGCCGGGCCTTCCGCGAGTTCACGCTGCGCTGGCGCGGCGAACTCGAGGCGCTGTACCGCAGCGCCCAGCCCATCGAAGCCAAGCGCGTGGCCAAGGCAGCGCTGATGCAGCGCATGCGCGCCGACTACGAGGCCGTGAAGGCCAACCCCACCAGCCCGCTGGCGGGTTTTGCCGGTTACGACGGCTGGTTCGCGCGCGCCAACAATGCGTCGTTCGCGGTGATGGGCGCTTACAACGACTTTGTGCCCGGCTTCGAGCGCCTGTTCGAGCAGGCCGGCCGCGACTTCGGCCGCTTCCACGACGAGGTGCGCGCACTGGCCCCGCTGCCGCGGGCCGAGCGGCGCGCCCGCGTCGGCGCGCCACCTTGACCCACTTTCCAACGACGGAGCTTCACCCCGTGTCCGACATCAAGATCCACCGCGACCACTCGCTCGGCCTCACGCGTGCCCGCGAAGTGGCCTGGCAATGGGCCGAACAGGCCGAGGCCAAGTTCGACATGGAGTGCACCGTCATCGAGGGCGAGACCAGCGACACGGTGGAGTTCACGCGCAGCGGCGTCAACGGCCGGCTGATCGTGGCCGCCGACCACTTCGACCTCGAGGCGCAGCTCGGCTTCCTGCTCGGCGCGTTCTCCAAGACCATCGAGGGCGAGATCACGAAGAACCTTGACGCTCTGTTGGCCGTGCCGGCCAAGGCCGGGAAGGCGGCGAAGAAGACGGCGCGCTGAGCCGCAGCAGCTGCCACAGCCGCCAGGCGTTGACCGGTGCCAGCACCAGGTGCAGCACCAGCACCGGCAGCAGGCCAGTCTGCGCGCCGTAGGCCACGAAGGCGGCGTTGGCCACCAGGGCCAGGATGCGCAGCCGCAGCATGTCGTGCGAGGCGAAGCAGCCCAGCGTGGCCAGCGCCGCCAGCCAGCCCAGAAGGTCGTTGTTCATGGCGTTGCGCCGGGGGCGAAGCGGTAGAAGACGATCACCGCCGCGGTCAGCGTGCACATCGTGGCGTTGGCCAGGTTCACCCACACGGCGCGGTTGAAGCGGCGACCGTTGTGCTCGTGCAGCCAGCCCGCCATCGTGAGGTTGGCACCGAGCCAAGCAAGCCAGGTCAGCAGCGAGTGCTGGCTGGAGTTCTGCTGCTCGACGATGAGCCACAGCGTGGGCAGGTAGGACAGCACCCGCACCGAGCTGAAGAAGGTGAAGGCCCAGGTCAGCGCCAGCAGGTAGTGCTCGCGCCGCAGCAGCGCCGGCCGCGGCGCGTGCAGCGGCCGGCCGTTGCTGGCGGTGGTGTCGTCCAGCGGGATCACCGCAGCCCGCCAACGGGTTCGTGGTTGACGAGGAACACGCGCGTGAAGCCGTTCTCCGCGAGCCGGTTCACGGTGGCGGCGGCCAGGCGCAGGTCGGACGAGCGCACCAGCACCGGGGCGTCGGGCGTCAGGTCGTGTGCCGCCTGCAGGCCGAAGACGACCAGCGTCGCCAGGTCGACCGCGCTGGCAGCATCGGACCCGGGCTCCACGTTCACCGGGATGGCCATCACGCCGAGCGCGTCTTCCAGCTGGGCCGCCTGCGAGGGCGTGGCATACAGCCCGCCGCGTGTGCGTGCACCGGTGTCGGCCGGCAGCGCCTGCGGCGACGCGGGATGCAGGTAGCCTTGGTCGTCGAGCAGCGGCGCCGTGGGGTACGCGGTCGGCGGCGCCACGGCCAGCGGGCGCGCGCGGCCGGCTTCGACGCTGTCGTCGAGGGCGAGGGAGCCGTCGCTGCAGGCCGCCATCAGCAAGGCGGTGGCGAGGCCGGACATGACAACAAGATGACGGGAAGGGAAGCGGTGCATGGTTCCTCCTGATGGGGCTGCGGAAGCGGTGGCCCTCGTTCATCAGTACGCCGCCGGCTCGCCGTGGCGGACATGGGCGGCATCCCCCGAAAGGCCGATGTCCTCCGATGTCCACAGTCAGGTGCAAAGCTTGCGGTCGACATGGGCGCGCGTTGGCTACGATCCCGCCCACACTTCCGCGGCACCCATGTCCGAGATCACCACGCTGCTGGCCCGTGCCCGTGACGGCGACCGGCTGGCCTTCGACGAGCTGTTCGAGCGCCTCTACCCCGAGCTGCGCCGCCTGGCGCATGCGCGGCTGTCGGGGCACCAGCGGGGCGCCGGCATGGAGACCACGGTGCTGCTGCACGAGTGCTACCTGCGCTTCCTGGGGGCGGGCAGCCTGGCGCCTGCCGACCGCGGGCACTTCCTGGCCTACGCGTCGCACGTGATGCGGTCCATCATCGTCGACGCCGTGCGCGCCGCCGGCCGCGAGCGCCGCGGCGGCGGAGCCGAGCACGTGACGCTGGACACCTTCATCGCCGAGGGCCTGGCTCAGCCGCACGAGGAGCTGCTCGACATCGACCGTGCGCTCGACGAGCTGGCGCGCCTGGAGCCGCGGCTGGCGCAGGTGGTGGAGATGCGCTACTTCGTCGGCCTCACCGATGCCGAGATCGCCGAGGCGCTGGGCGTCACCGACCGCACCGTGCGCCGCGACTGGGAGAAGGCGCGGCTGCTGCTGGCGCACGCGCTGAAGAGCTGATGTCCGGATCCGGGCCGGCACGACGTTAGGGACTTCAAGATGCTCCGTCCTGCACCCGGTTCGCCGTCTGCGCCGTCGTCGCGGGCTGATCTGGGTGCCGACTGTCACGAGATCAGCTGGTTGCTCGACGCTGTAAGGTCGCTGCCGGCTCTGCCTCCCTGCCGGCGACCTGGCCTCCGCCGACCCCATCGGGACCCGAGAGCTGATCCGCGAGCTCGGGCGCGGCGGCACGGGCAGCGTCTGGCTGGCCGAGTGAATGGCACGAGAACGCGACATCCTGGCGACGCTGGAGCACCCGAACATCGCCCGGCTCTGCGACGCCCGCGTGCTGCCGCTTCGCGCGCGGGTGGCCCTGCTGCTGGATTTCGGCATCGCCAAGCTGTCGCAGGGGTTGCGGCCGCGCGGGCCTTGCCGCCATGAAGCCGCTGCAGGAACTGGCCGACGACTGGCCGCGCCTGAGTCGCCTGCTCGACGAGGCGCTTGAGCTCGAGCCGGCCCAGCGTGCAGGATGGCTGAGCGGGCTGCCGCCCGAACACGCCGCGCTGCGTGACACCCTCGCGCGGTTGCTGCAGGCGGGTGGCGAGGTCGAGACCGGCGACTTCCTGCGCACGCTGCCACCACTGCCGGTAGCGGCGCCCGGCGTCGACGCGCCGGCACCCGGTGCTCGCGTCGGGCCCTGGCGGCTGCTGCGCGAACTCGGACGTGGCGGCATGGGGCAGGTCTTCCTGGCCGAGCGCGCGGACGGCGCACTGAAGCGGCAGGTGGCGCTGAAGCTGCCGCGCTTGACCTGGGCCGATGACTTGGCGCGGCGTCTGGCGCGCGAGCGCGATCTGCTGGCGACACTCGAGCATCCGCACATAGCGCGCCTTTATGACGCTGGCGTCGACGAGGCCGGGCGGCCCTGGCTGGCGATCGAGGTGGTCCAGGGCCAGCCGCTGGACCGCCACGCCACGACCCTGGGCTTGTCGCTCGACCAGCGGTTGGCCCTGCTCGAGCAGGTCTGCGCCGCGGTGGCCTACGCACACGGCCGATTGGTCGTCCACGGCGACCTCAAGCCGGCCAACATCCTCGTCACGCCCGAAGGCCAGGTGCGCCTGCTGGACTTCGGCGTTGCGCGCCTCGTGGAGGCGGAGGGCACCGAGGCCGGCGCCGTCAGCACGCTGCTCGGCCGTGGCCTGACGCCCGACTACGCCAGCCCGGAGCAGCGGCGTGGCGAACGGCTGACGACTGCCAGCGACGTCTACAGCCTCGGCGTCGTCGCTTTCGAGCTGTTGGCCGGCTGTCGTCCCGCGTTGCCTGCCGGGGGCGAGGCCGATGGCGACGAGCCGCCCCGTGCCAGCGAGGTGGCCAGCGACCCGGTGCTGCGCCGGGCGCTGCGCGGTGATGCTGACGCGGTGCTGGCGCAGGCGCTGCAGTCCGACCCGGCGAGGCGCCATGCCAACGTCGACGCACTGGCGCAGGAGCTGGGGCGGCTGCGTCGTGGCGAGCCGGTGGCGGCCCGGCGCGACAACCGCTGGCGCCGTTGGCGCCATCGAGCCTGGCGCCGGCGCGTGCCGCTCGGGCTCGCCGCCGGTGTTGCACTGGCGCTGCTCGGCGGCGCGTTTGCGCAGGCCGCGGTGGCGCTGGCGTTGGCCGGCGGTTTCGCCCTCGCCTGGTGGCAGCGCGACCGCGCGCGCCAGGAGGCCGCGGCCGCGCGCGAGGCGCTGCGCCAGGCCGAGCGGCAGGCGGAACGGGCCGAACGCGCCAAGCGCTTTGCACTGTCGCTGCTCGAAGGCGCAGACCCAGAAGCCGGCGCAGGCGCCGCGACGACCGCGCTGGAACTGCTGCAGCGTGCGCGCGGCGAGATCGAGGCTGAGCTCGGCGGCGACATCGAAGCCGCCACCGAGATGCGCACGGCCGTCGGCCGCGCTCTGCTCGGTCTCGGCCAAGTCGAGCCTGCCCACGAGCTGCTGCGCGCCACCGCCGATGAGGCGGTGCGCTCGCTCGGGCCCGACAGCGCGCTGGCCCAGCGTGCACGGTTGCACGAGGCTGAAGCGCTGATCGCGCGCCAGCAGGTCGATGCCGCGCTGGCGCTGATCCAGCCCATCAGCAGGCGTACCCGAACCAGTCCCGAGCGCGCCGCTGAGCACGCGTTGGCCTGCAGGCTGGAGGCGCTCGCGCTGCTCGACGGTGGCCGCGGCGACGAGGCGGTGGAGGCGGCCGAGCGGGCGGTCGCGGCAGCGGCGCAGCTGCCCGGGCGCGAAGGCGCGGTGGCGCGCCTGGCCGCGCTGTCGGAGCGCGTCAACGTGCGCATGACCACCGGCCGCCCATCCAGCGCCGAGGCCGTTGAGGCGCTGGCTGCGGCCGAGGCCCTGCACGGCGCGCGCCGGCCGCGCCCGGCGCCGATGCTGGCAGCCCGCGAGGCCCTGGCGCTTGCCCGTGTGCGAGAAGGCTTTGCGGCCGAGGCGCTGGCCGTGCTGCGCGACATGCCCGGCGACTGGGCCGCGCTGCTGGGCGCAAGGCACCAACGCGTGGCCACGTCCTGGAACCTCCTGGGCAACGCGCTGGTGTCGCTCGGCGACGAGATGGCGGCGCTCCAGGCCTTCGAGCAGTCGGTCGCGGTCAGCCGCGCCTGCTACGGCGCAGTGTCGCGCAGCACGGGACTGGAGCTGACCATGGTCGGTGGCTGCCTGTTGAAGCTGCGGCGCGATGACGACGCGGCGGTGGTGCTCGCCGAGGCCGTGACGGTGCTGGTGGCTGCGGCCGGTGACGACCACGCCCGCACCACTTACGCGCGCGAGATGCTGGCAGTGGCCCTGGCGCGCAGCCACCGGATCGCCGATGCCTGGGCGGCTCTCGAGGCGTGCCGCCCGAGCGCGCTGTTCGCCTTCGACGCCGCCCGCCACGGTCTGCGCCGCGCCCAGGTGCAGCTGGCCGCAGGGCAGGCCGACGCGGGACTGCACGATCTGCAGGCCATGATCGCGGCCTGCCCCCAACTGCCCCCTGACATCCAGGCCCTGGTGCGGCTCACCGAAGGTGAACTGTTCGCCGCGCGCGGCTACCCGACCGAGGCCGCCGCGGCGCTGGCGGCGGCCGAGTCGTTGGTGGCTACTCGCTGGGTGCCGCACTCGGTCATGCTGGCCGAGATCCGCCGCCGGCGTGCCGAGCTCGAGTCCGGCCTCCCGGCGCCGCAATCCCCAGTGGCGCGCGGGTGATGCCAGGGGCGGGCATGATTGGCGGGATGAAATCCGTTTCCGCCCTGGGTGCCGGCGCCGCCTGGACACTGCTCGCCGTCGTGGCCCTCTCCGCGCTGTCGCCGGCGCGCGCGCAGGGCACGACTACTTCTGCCGCCTGCCCGCCGCTGCTCAACCACACCGCTGCCCGCCTGCAGGACGACAAGCCGCAGAACCTGTGCCAGTACGCCGGCAAGGTGCTGCTGGTCGTGAACACCGCCAGCTACTGCGGCTTCACCTCGCAGTTCGAGGGCCTGGAGGCGCTGAACGCGAAGTACGCCGCACGCGGCCTCGTCGTGATGGGCTTCCCGAGCGGCGACTTCAAGCAGGAAGACAAGGACGCGAAGAAGACCGCCGAGGTCTGCTTCAACACCTACGGCGTGAAGTTCCCGATGTTCGCCACCGGGCCGGTGCGCGGCGCCGACGCGCAGCCGATCTTCAAGCAACTCGCCGCCGCCACCGGCCAGCAGCCGAGCTGGAACTTCAACAAGTACCTCGTCGGCCGCGACGGCAAGGCAGTAGCGCACTTCGGCAGCATGACGGGGCCGACCAGCGGCACCATCACCGCCGCCATCGAAAAAGCGCTGGCGCTGAAGTAAGAACTACTTCAGCGACTCGATCAGGTCCACGTACTGCTGCATCGCGTCATCGGCGCTGGTGCCCTTCACGGCGGCCCAGGCGTCGTACTTGGCGCGGCCCACCATGTCGGTGAAGCCGGGGCGCTTGCCCTCGACGTCGCCCTCGGTGGCCTGCTTGTACAGCGAGTAGATCTTCAGCAGCGTCATGTTGTCGGGCTTTTCCGGCAACTGCTTGCTGGCGACGACGGCGGCTTCGAACGTGGCTTTGAGATTGGCCATGGGGGCACCCGGGAGAGTCTGGTCTTGACGACGGCCATGCTACACAGCATCGTCCGCCACCCTGGGGCCGAGCCAGGCACCCGCAGCCGAGGAGAAACCCGATGAACGGCGTCGCCAGCACGCCGCAGACCAGCCCCCCCGCCGGCCTGCGTTCCGAACGCATGTCGCGCGTGGACACCGCCTGGCTGCGCATGGACAACGACGTCAACCTGATGATGATCGTCGGCGTCTGGCTCTTGACGCCGGCCATCACGCTGGCCGCGCTGCGCGAGCGCATTGCCAGCAAGCTGCTGCAGTACGACCGCTTCCGCCAGAAGGCCGTGGTCGACGCGATGGGCGCCAGCTGGGTGGACGACGAGGCTTTCGACATCGAGAACCACGTGCTGCCGCTGCGGCTGCAGCGCCAGCCCGGCGAGAGCGAGCGTCAGGCGCTGCAACGCCACTGCGGCGAACTGGCGACCACGCCGTTCGATCACCAGCGCCCGCTCTGGCAGTTCCACCTGATCGAACACTACGAAGGCGGCAGCGCGATGCTGGCGCGCATCCACCACTGCATCGGCGACGGGATTGCGCTGACCAGCGTGATGCTGAGCATCACCGACGGTGGCAGCGACCCGCCGAGGCGCCGCCGCAAGGCAGCGGTCGAGGACGACGCCGAGCACGACTGGCTCGCCGACGCCGTGCTCAAGCCGCTGACCGACCTCACCATCAAGGCCATCGGGATGTATGGCAACGGGGTGGGCAAGTCGATGGAGGCGTTGGCCCATCCGACGCAGCCGCTGCTGTCCAGCGTCGGCATGGCCAGGAGCGGCCTGCAGGTGGCGCAGGACGTGGCGGCGCTGGCGCTGATGGCCGATGACTCGCCGACGCTGCTCAAGGGCAAGCCGAGCGGGCGCAAGGTCGTGGCCTGGAGCGAGCCGATGCCGCTCGAGGCGGTCAAGTCGGTCGGCAAGGGCCTGGGCTGCACCGTCAACGACGTGCTGCTGGCCTGTGCCGCCGGCGCCATCGGCGGCTGGCTGGCCGATCAGGGGCAGGACCCGGCCGGCAAGGAGATCCGCGCCATGGTGCCGGTGAACCTGCGCCCGCTCGACAAGGCCTGGCAGCTGGGCAACCGCTTCGGGCTGGCGCCGCTGGTGCTGCCGGTGGGCATCGGCAACCCCATCGAGCGCGTGTATGCCGTGCACCGCCGCATGGCCGAGATGAAGGGCAGCTACCAGCCGCTGCTGGCCTTTGCCATCCTCAGCGTCACGGGCTTGTTCGTGAAGCCGGTGCAGGACGCCGTGCTCGGCCTGTTCTCGAAGAAGACCACCGCCGTGATCACCAATGTGCCCGGCCCCGGTACGCCGCTCAAGTTGTGCGGCAGCACGTTGCGCCAGACCATGTTCTGGGTGCCGGCCTCGGGTGATGTGGGCGTCGGCGTGTCCATCCTCAGCTATGGCGGCGGCGTGCAGTTCGGCCTCATCACCGACGAGAAACTCTGCCCCGCGCCGCAGCAGATCATCGACCGCTTCGAGCCCGAGTTCGAGAAGCTGCTGTGGCTGTCGATGATGCTGCCCTGGGCCGGCGAGCCCGACTTTTGAATCCATCCATGACTGCAGGAGCAACACCATGGCCGTGAGCGTCGAGATCGACCTGGGCTACGAGTTCACCGTGAAGGCCGCGTTCGACGAGGTCTTCGACGTGCTGTCCGACGTGCCCACTTCGGTGAGCCACTTCCCGAAGGTCGACCAGCTGGTCGACCAGGGCGGCGGCGTCTACCGCTGGGAGATGGAAAAGGTTGGCACCGCGCAGGTGAACATCCAGACCGTCTACGCCAGCAAGTACGTGTCCGACCGCAAGAAGGGCAGCGTGATCTGGACGCCTGTCAAGGGCGTGGGCAACGCACTCGTGGGCGGCAGCTGGAAGATCAGCAAGGCCAAGAAGGGCACCGCGCTCGAGCTCAAGATCGCCGGCACCGTGGACACACCGCTGCCGGGGCTGATGAAGATGGTGGTGGTGCCGGTGGTGAAGAACGAGTTCGAGGGCCTGGTCGAGAAGTACATCGACAACCTGATCAAGCGCTTCGGCGGCGAGGTGGAGTGAGCGGCTGAGCCCACCGGGGCTCAGCGAACCCGTTCGTGCCGAGCCCGCAGAGGCTCAGGAGAACCCGTTCGCACTGAGCCTGTCGAAGTGCCCCGGCGCAGGCGCCAGCCACATCACCAGGCCCGCCACCGGCTGCCGCTGCTCCAGCCGCAGCGTCGCGCGCGCCTCGCGCGCATGCGCCACAAGCCCGTGGCGCGCCGCCAGCTCGCCCAGGTGGCGCGCCGAGTGGGCGTAGCGCGCGGTAGCGCGCAGTTCGAAGTCGATGCCCGAAGGGGCTTCTTCGATGCTGAACGCAAACACCCCGCCGGGCGCCAGCACACGCCGCACGGCGGCGAACACCGCATCCAGCACGCCGACGTAGATGAAGACATCGGCCGCCAGCACAAGATCGACGCTGCCGGCGGCCTGCTGCTGCAGATGCGCCAGCAGCTCGGCCTGGTGCAGCCCGTCGTAGGCGCCGGTGGCGCGGGCGCGCTCGAGCATGGCCGCTGAGACATCGAGACCCTCGAGCCGGTCGACCAGCGGCCGCACGACGCGGCCCACGAGGCCGGTGCCGCAGCCGAGGTCGAGCGCGCGCGCGTAGCGGCGGCCCACAAGGCCGCCGAGCAGCAACTCGGGGGCGCTGTATTCGAGCTCGTCGAGGTGGCGGTCGAAGTCGGCCGCGTAGCCATCGAACAGCGCCTCCACATAGCCGGGCGGTGGCAGCGGCGGTGCCTCGGCGTCGTGGGCACCGCGCAGGCCGGCCAGCAGCCAGCCCGCGTAGGCGGCCTGGTCCGCGTTCTCGCCCAGCGACTGCGCCTGCTGCAGCGCCTCAGCAGCGGCCTCGAAGCGGCCCAGGTCCTTGCGCAGCGATCCGGCCAGCAGCCAGGCCTCGCCCCAATCGGCGTGGCGCTGCACCAGTGCGTCGGCCGCGACGGCGGCTTCTTCGAGCCGGCCCAGGCGGGCCAGGCACTCGGCCTGGCGCAAGGCCGCGCGAGGCTGTGCGGCGGAGCCGATCGCGGGCAGGGTGAGCAGCCGTGTGTAGGCCTGCAGAGCCTGGGCCGGTTGCGAGTGGGCCAGCCACGCCTCGCCGAGGTGGGCCCAGGCCTCGGCGTGCGTGGGAGCGGCCTCGGTGGCCTGCTGCAGCAGCGCCAGGGCCTCGCCGGCGTGGCCCTGCGCCAGCAGCGTGGCGCCCAGGTTCGTGAGCGTGGACGGCCGGCCGGGCAGGGCCGCCAGCGAAGCGCGGTAGTGCGCGGCCGCCTCGTCCAGCCGGCCGGCCTGCTGGGCGGCCAGGCCGGCCTCGAAGGCCAGGCGGGCGGTGTCGAAGGCGCTGGGTGGCATGGCCGCGGATTGTGATTGCCCGGCGCGACAATGCCGCCGTGAACGAGCCGACACCTGCTGACGACCCCGCGCGCGAGCGCTTCATCGAGCTGCTGCGCCAGCAGCAGCGCCAGGGCGGCTGGCTCAAGCTGGTGCTCTCGGGCCTGCGCCCGGCTGCCGGCGCCGAGGCTGACCTGCAGCGCGTGACGGTGCGTCCGGTGCAGCTGCGCGGCGGCCCGGTGCTCAGCTTCGTCAGCCGCCACGCCACCAAGGACCTCACCCACAACCACGCGCCCGATGAGGGCCTCGCGCTCATCGCCAGCTGGCTGGGCCGGCGTTTCCGCCACGCCCACTTCAGCGGCAGCGACACCGAGGCCGAGCTGCGCTTTGGCAAGCGCGGCAGCGGGCATCTGTCGGTGAAGCCGATCACCGCCACCGCGGCCGACGCGCTCGCGCTGGCGCACGACCGCGCCAAGCAGCGCCCGCTCGAGGCCGACAGCCCCTACCTGGCGGCACTCGGCCTCACCACGCCCGAGGGCCAGCCGGTGCCGGCGATGGCCCGCAAGTGGAAGCAGATCAACCGTTTCGTCGAGATCGTCTCGCAGGCGCTGGCACGCACGCCGCTGCTGCAGCCAGGCGCCGAGCCGCTGCGCGTGCTCGACTTCGGCGCCGGCCGCGCCTACCTGACCTTTGCGCTGCACGACTGGCTGCGCCGCCAGGGCCTGACGCTCGATGTGCGCGGCATCGAGCAGCGCGCCGACCTCGTGGCCGAGGGCAACCGCATCGTCCAGGGCCTGGGGCTGCAGGGCCTGGCGATGGTGCAGGGCGATGTCGGCGACGTCGCCGCGGCGCCCGAGCGCTTCGACGTGATGATCGCGCTGCACGCCTGCGACACCGCCACCGACGCGGCCATCCACCGCGGCATCCGCGCGGGCGCGCAGCTGATCGTCTGCTCGCCCTGCTGTCACAAGCAGCTGCGCCCGCAGCTGCTCAGCCCGGGTCCGTTGAGGAGCGTGTTCCAGCACGGCATCCACGCCGAGCAGCAGGCCGAGATGCTCACTGACACGCTGCGCGCGCTGCTGCTGCAGGCCAACGGCTACGAGACCCAGGTGTTCGAGTTCGTGGCGCTGGAACACACGCGCAAGAACAAGATGATCCTGGCGGTGAAAAAAGCGGCCGAGGCGCCGGCCGAACGCGCCGCAGCACTGGCCGAGGCCGACGAATTGCAGCGCTACTTCGGCATCCGGGAGCAGGCCCTGCGTCGCTTGCTCGAGGTCTGAATCGCGTTGGTCTGCGTGCGCCGCGCGCGGCGGCTTTGCAGGTTCAGCCCGATTGCTCGGCCGCCGCCAAACCGTGGCTGAAGTGCTCGCGCATCAAGCGCGCCGCCGCCTCGGCATCGCCGCCCACGATGGCCGCCATCAGCTCGCGGTGCTCGGCCAGGCTCTCTGCCAGCCGCCCGCGCTTGAACAGCGAGTGGTGGCGGTTGAGCTTCATCACCTTGCGCAGGTCCAGCGCCACCTGCTCGGCCCAGCGGTTGCCCGCCAGCCGCAACAGCGCCAGGTGAAAGCGCTCGTTGGTGGCGAAGAAGGCGTCGCGGTCGCGGAGTTGGCTCTCGAGCTGCTCGTGCAGCGCGCGCAGCTCGGCGCGGGCGCTGTCGTCGGCGTGTGCGGCCACCTGCGCGGCGGCGTCGCTCTCCAGCAGCGCCAGCACGTGGTAGACCTGCCGCACGTCGTCACGCGAGACCTCGGTGACGTAGGCGCCGCGCCGCACTTTCATCGTCACCAGGCCTTCGGCGGCCAGCACCTTGAGCGCCTCGCGCAGCGGCGTGCGGCTGATGCCCAGCTCGGCGCAGAGCTTGAGCTCGTCGATCCAGCTGCCGGGCTCGAGCTGGCGCGCAAAGATCTGCTGGCGCAGGCGCTCGGCCACGTCCTGGTACAGGGCGCGGGGGCTCAGCGGCGCGGGGGCGTTCATCGGCGACGGGGTCCGGGACGGGCTGGGGTCAGGGCGCGGAAATTCATAATTATTCTGCACCGAAGCGCGGAGATGCCGGCGCCCGGGCCCGCTTCTCGGTGCTTTTCACCGATGACGGGGCCGTAGCCTTGCCCTGCAAGAACCGCGGGTCCGCCAGGGGCCCGCGCCTGGCTTGCCGAGCTGCAACGCCCGCTCTTGGAGGCACCTGATGAACGAACACGACGTCGAAGACCTGTTGCCGCACATGCGCCATGTGCTGTCGGCCGAGCGGGACCTGCACGAGCAGACGCTGACCTGGAGCCTGATCGAGGCCAGCTCGGCCATCGGCTGCCCGGTGCGCGCGGAGTCGCTGCTGCCCACGCTGTCGGCCACGCGGCTGCGCTTTGGCTCGCTGCAGCGCCGCCTGGTGGGCGCGCTGGCGCGCGAGAATATCGGCGCCCTGGGCGACGAGCTCGGCGAAGCCGGCCAATGCACCATCGACATCCTGGTGCGCAACCTGTTCGAGCGCACGGCCGATGTCGGCTTCCTGGCCACCGACGCCGTGCTGCGCGACTTCTGCCTGCTCGATGCCGCTGCCCGCGCGGGCGGACGCGCGGCGTTGCTGGCGCGGCTGCGCGAGTACCGCGCCAAGTACAGCGTCTACGACGACGTGATCGTGCTGGCGCCCGATGGCGAGGTGCTGGCCCGCCTGGACGAGGACGCGCCGGCGGGCCTTCGCTGCACCGATCCCTTCGTGGGCCAGGCACTGGCCCGTGGTGGCTACGTCGAATACCATGGCCGCAGCAGCTTGGGCGCAGACGACGCACCGGCCCTGCTGTATGCCCACCGCATCGACAGTGGCCGCGGCGGCGCGGCTGGCGTGCTGGTGCTGCGCTTTCGCTTTGCCGACGAGATGAAGCGCATCTTCGAGGGCATGGCCGGCGCACGCACGGAGATTGCCCTCGTGCTGATCGACGACCAGGGCCGCGTCGTGCTGAGCAACGACGACAGCCACGTGCCGGCCGGCGCCAGCCTGCGGCCCGTGGAGCCCGGCGCGGTGCGCCTCACCACCTTTGCCGGCCGCGAGTACCTGGCCATGCGCTGCCCGGCACGGCCCTACCAGGGGTACCCGGGCCCGGGCTGGCATGCGCAGGCCATGGTGTCGCTGCTGGTGGCCTTCCCCTCGCAGCGTGGCCTGGAGGCCAAGGCCGCAGTGACGTTGCGCAACGACGAAATGCGCAGCATCCGCGGCGAGGTCGAGGCCATCAACCGAAGCCTCAGGCGTGTGGTCTGGAGCGGCCGCCTGATGGCCGAAAACGAGGCCGGCACCGACCGAGCGGGCACCGCCGCCCTGAAGGCCGTGCTGCACCAGGTGACGCTGGCCGGCGCCCGTATGCGCGACCGTGTCGGCAGCGCCATCCACGATCTCTACCGCACCGCGCTGGCTCGCACCTGCCGGCAGGCGCAAGAGATCGCCCGCCTGGCGGCGGAACTGATGGACCGAAACCTCTACGAACGTGCCAACGACTGCCGCTGGTGGGCCTTGTCCCCGGCGCTGCGCGAAGGCCTGGCGCAGCCGGAGCTGCCCGGCTCGGCCGAGGCGATGGCGCGCACGCTTCGCGAGATCCATGCCCTCTACACCGTCTACCGGCGCCTGGTGGTGTTCGACGAGGCCGGCATCGTGCGCGCGAGCTCGCTGCCCGAAGACGAGGCCACGCTGCTGGGCCAGCCCATCGAGCAAGAGTGGTGCCGCCAGACTCTGGCCCTGAGCGACAGCCAGCGCTACGCCGTGAGCGGTTACGAGGCCACGCGCTTCAGCGACGGCGAGGCCTCGTACGTGTACCTGGCGCGCATCGTGCACCCGCAGGGCGGCCGTGCCGTCGGGGGTATCGCCATCGTCTTCCATGCCGAGCGCGAGTTCAGCGCCATGCTGGCCGACGTGCTGGGCAGTCGCGAAGGCGTGGCCGCATTCGTCGACGCCCAAGGCCGCATGCTGGCGTGCACCGAACCGTCCTGGCGCCGTGGTGCGGCGGGCGGCGACCGCTGGCCGGTGGCGCTGAACGCCGAACTCGCCGAGCACGAAGACTCGCACCACGCGCAAAGCGTGGCCCTGGCGCGCGGCTACCGCGAGTTCAAGCGCGATGACGGCTATAACAACGGCGTGCGCGCCGTGGTGCTGCTGCGGCTGGGCCGCGTGGAGCGCCGCCGGCGTGCGCTGTTCGATCAGGTGCTGCAGGTGGCGTCGCGCAGCGGCAGCCGCGAGGGCTGCCAGGAGCTGGCCCTGTTCCAGGTGGGCCCCTCGCGCTACGCGTTGCCGAGCCTGCAGGTGCGTGAGGCCTGCGGCGCCGAGGGCCTCGTCCGCCTGCAGCGCGGCCCCGGGTTCGTGGTGGGTCTGGTGGCCGCGGCGTCGGCCGGTGGCGCCATGCTGCCGGTGCTGTGCGCCCGCCGCCTGCTGGGTGCCGAACAACCTGCGCGCGAGGGCGACGGCCTCGTGCTGGTGCTGGCCGATCCGGCCGACCCCGGCCGCGCCGGTTTCGGGCTGATGGTGGATGACGTCAACGCCGTGCTCGACATCCCGGCCGCCGACGTGCAGGAGATGCCCGCCGCGCTGCGCCAGTCGGCGCCTTGGCTGCGTGCCGTTGTGCGGGTGCTCGAATCGGGAACCGGCGCCGAGGCGAGAGCCGAGCGCACGCTGGTGCAGTTGCTGGACGTGGCGCCCTTGCGTCGGCTGGTCGACTCCTCCGGGCCGGCGACGGTGCCCGCGACCGCCTGAACCTGGCGCGCCGGCACACGGCGGCCAGCCCGTCGTCAGGCTGCTGCAATTCATAATTATGGATAATCAGGGCTCTGTCTCTTGCCAGCGAGTCCTGCATGTCTTCAGCCGAGCAACGCCCCGGAACACCCGCTGCCGCCGAGCTCGAGGCCTGGCGCAAGGCGGCGGCCAAGAGCGCCCCGGGCGGTGATGTCGAGGCGCTGAACTGGGTCACGCCCGAAGGGCTGGTGGTCAAGCCGCTGTACACCGCGGCCGACGTGCAGGGCCTGCCGCACGCCGACACGCTGCCCGGCTTCGAGCCCTACGTGCGCGGCCCGCAGGCCACGATGTACGCGGTGCGGCCGTGGACGATCCGCCAGTACGCGGGCTTTTCCACCGCCGAAGACAGCAACCGCTTCTACCGCCAGGCGCTGGCCGCCGGCGGGCAGGGCGTGAGCGTGGCCTTCGACCTGGCCACGCACCGCGGCTACGACAGCGACCACCCGCGTGTGGTGGGCGATGTCGGCAAGGCCGGCGTGGCCATCGACAGCGTCGAGGACATGTTGATCCTGTTCGACGGCATCCCGCTCGATCAGGTGAGCGTGAGCATGACGATGAACGGCGCCGTGCTCCCGGTGCTGGCCGGCTACGTGGTGGCGGCCGAGGAACAGGGCGTGAAGCCCGAGCAGCTGAGCGGCACCATCCAGAACGACATCCTCAAGGAGTTCATGGTCCGCAACACGTACATCTACCCGCCCGAGCCTTCGATGCGGATCGTGGCGGACATCATCGAGTACACGGCACGCAACATGCCGAAGTTCAACTCCATCAGCATCAGCGGCTATCACATGCAGGAGGCCGGCGCCAACCAGGCGCTGGAACTGGCCTTCACGCTGGCCGACGGCAAGGAGTACGTGAAGACGGCGGTGGCGCGCGGCCTGGACGTCGACGAGTTCGCCGGCCGCCTGAGCTTCTTCTGGGCCATCGGGATGAACTTCTATCTCGAGATCGCCAAGATGCGAGCGGCGCGCCTCCTGTGGTGCCGCATCATGAAGGGCTTCGGCGCGAAGAAGCCCAAGAGCCTGATGCTGCGAACGCACTGCCAGACCAGCGGCTGGAGCCTCACCGAGCAGGACCCGTACAACAACATCGTGCGCACCACGGTGGAGGCCATGGCTGCGGTGTTCGGCGGCACGCAGAGCCTGCACACCAACAGCTTCGACGAGGCCATTGCGCTGCCCACGGAGTTCTCGGCCCGCATCGCGCGCAACACGCAGCTCATCCTGCAGGAAGAGACGCACATCACGAACGTCGTCGACCCCTGGGCCGGCAGCTACCTGATGGAAAAGCTCACGCAGGAGATGGCCGACAAGGCCTGGAGCATCATCGAGGAAGTCGACGCTCTCGGCGGCATGACGAAGGCGGTCGACTCCGGCTGGGCCAAGCTGCGCATCGAGGCCAGTGCGGCCGAAAAGCAGGCGCGCATCGATTCGGGCGCCGACGTCATCGTCGGTGTCAACAAGTACAAGCCGAAGACGACCGATCCGATCGAGGTGCGGGAAGTCGACAACGTGCGCGTGCGCGAAGGGCAGATCGCCTTGCTGGCGAAGATCCGCGCCACGCGGGATGGCGCCAAGGTCCAGGCCTGCCTGGCCGCGCTCACCGACGCTGCGCAGAGCGGCCAGGGCAACCTGCTGGCGCTCAGCATCGATGCGATGCGTGCGCGCTGCACCGTGGGGGAGGTGAGCGATGCGCTCGAAACCGTGTTCGGCCGCCACCGCGCCGACATCCAGAAGGTGACCGGCGTGTACGCCGCTGCCTACGACAGCGCCGAAGGCTGGGCCAAGCTGCAGGGCGAGATTGCTGCCTTTGCCGGCGAGCACGGCCGCCGCCCGCGCGTGATGATCGCCAAGCTCGGCCAGGACGGCCACGACCGCGGCGCCAAGGTGGTGGCCACGGCATTCGCGGACCTGGGCTACGACGTCGACATTGGCCCGCTGTTCCAGACGCCCGAGGAGTGCGCGCGGCAGGCCATCGAGAACGACGTGCACGCGGTGGGCGTGAGCACACTGGCGGCGGGGCACAAGACGCTGGTGCCGGCCATCATCGCGGCGCTGAAGGCGCAGGGCGCCGACGACATCATCGTCTTCGTCGGCGGCGTGATCCCGCAGCAGGACTACGACTTCCTGTACGACGCTGGCGTGAAGGGCATCTACGGCCCGGGCACGCCGATCCCGGTGAGCGCGAAGGACGTGCTCGAGCAGATCAAGGCCGCGCTGGCAGCCTGACCCTCTGCGCCGTTCGGGCTGAGCCTGTCGAAGCCCCGGTACCGGATCTCCCCATGCGCCCGTTCCACGTCTACCTGCTCCAGTGCGCCGACGGCACCTTCTACGTCGGCCACACCGACGAGCTCGCCCGCCGCGTGGCGCAGCACGAGGCGGGTGAGCTGCCGGGATATACGCACAAGCGGCGACCGGTGAGCCTGGTGTGGCACCAGGAGACCGCCACACGGGCAGAGGCACTGGCGGCGGAGATGCGCATCAAGGGTTGGAGTCGGGCGAAGAAGGAGGCGTTGGTTGCGGGGAATTGGGAGAGGCTCAAGCAATTGGCGAGGGCTTCGACAGGCTCAGCCCGAACGGAGGGTGGGGCTTCGACAAGCTCAGCCCGAACGGAGGTGGGTGCAACCCGAACGGAGGGTGGAGATGCGCGGACGGGGGAGAAATCCGTTCGCGCTGAGCCTGTCGAAGCGCCTGCCCCGCATGCCACCCCCGTTCGGGCTGAGCCTGTCGAAGCCCTCGCCCGCACGCTGCTCGGCCCCCCCAGCCCCGCGCAACGCCGCGCCCTCGCCAAGGCCATCACGCTGCTCGAGAGCACCAAGCCCCAGCACCGCGCCGAAGCCGACACCCTGCTCACCACCCTGCTGCCCCACACCGGCCGCAGCCTGCGCATCGGCCTGTCCGGCGTGCCCGGCGTCGGCAAGAGCACTTTCATCGAAGCCCTCGGCCTCTTTCTCGTGCAGCAAGGCCACCGCGTCGCCGTGCTGGCCGTCGACCCCAGCAGCAGCCTGGGCGGCGGCAGCATCCTCGGCGACAAGACGCGCATGGAGCAGCTCTCCGTCCACGAGCGCGCCTTCATCCGCCCCAGCCCCAGCAGCGGCACACTCGGTGGCGTGGCCGAAAAGACCCGCGAAGCACTGCTCGCCTGCGAGGCTGCCGGCCACGACATCGTCATCGTCGAAACCGTCGGCGTCGGCCAGAGCGAAACCGCCGTGGCCGGCATGACCGACTGCTTCGTGCTGCTGCAGCTGCCCAACGCGGGCGACGACCTGCAGGCCATCAAGAAAGGCGTGATGGAGTTGGCCGACCTCGTCGTCATCAACAAGGCCGATCTCGACGAAGCCGCCGCCACCCGCGCCCGCGCCCAGATCACCAGCGCGCTGCGCTACCTGGGCCCGCACGCCCATGCAGGCACCGAGGTGCTGCAACTCAGCGCCCTTCATCCGAAAAGTCAGTCCGCCGGCATCGAGGCCTTCTGGGCCGCCGTGAAGCGCTTTGCCACGCGCCAGCGCGAGGCCGGCCGCTTCGACGAGCGCCGCACGCGCCAGAACGAGGCCTGGATGTGGGAGCGCATCGAGGCCGGCCTGCGCCAGCGCTTCCGCGCCCACCCCGCCGTGGCCGCGGTGCTGGCCGCCGCCGCCGACGACGTGAAGGCCGGCCGCCTGGCCGCCTCGGTGGCCGCGCGGCGGCTGCTGGACCTGTTCAACTGAAAGCCAAGACCCGCAAGGACGCGCACCATGCAAGACATCCATCAACGGCTCGAACAGATGCGCGCCGCAGCGCGCCTGGGCGGCGGCGACAAGCGCATCGCCGCCCAGCACGCCAAGGGCAAGCTCACCGCGCGCGAACGGCTCGAGTTGCTGCTCGACGAAGGCAGCTTCGAGGAATGGGACATGTTCGTCGAGCACCGCTGCACCGACTTCGGCATGCAGGATCAGAAGGTGCCCGGCGACGGCGTCGTCACCGGCTACGGCATGATCAACGGGCGCCTCGTGTTTGTCTTCAGCCAGGACTTCACCGTCTTCGGCGGCGCCCTCAGCGAGGCGCACGCCGAGAAGATCTGCAAGGTGATGGACCAGGCCATGAAGGTGGGCGCCCCGGTCATCGGCCTCAACGACAGTGGCGGCGCGCGCATTCAGGAAGGGGTGGCCTCACTCGGCGGTTATGCCGAGGTCTTCCAGCGCAACGTGATGGCCTCGGGCGTGATCCCGCAGATCAGCCTGATCATGGGCCCGTGTGCCGGTGGAGCGGTGTACTCGCCGGCCATGACCGACTTCATCTTCATGGTGAAGGACAGCTCCTACATGTTCGTCACCGGCCCCGAGGTCGTGAAGACCGTGACGCACGAGGAGGTCACGGCCGAAGAGCTCGGTGGCGCCTCCACGCACACGGGAAAAAGCGGCGTGGCCGACCTCGCCTTCGACAACGATGTCGAGGCGCTCTTGATGCTGCGCCGCTTCTTCAACTACCTGCCGCTCAACAACAAGGACGGCGTGCCCGTGCGGCCCAGCGGCGACGCGCCCGAGCGGCTGGACCACAGCCTCGACACGCTGGTGCCCGAGAACCCGAACAAGCCCTACGACATCAAGGAGCTGATCCTCAAGACCGTGGACGACGGCGACTTCTTCGAACTGCAGCCCGAGTACGCCAAGAACATCGTCATCGGCATGGCCCGCATGGCCGGGCGCACGGTGGGCATCGTCGCCAACAACCCGCTGGTGCTGGCCGGCTGCCTGGACATCAAGAGCAGCATCAAGGCGGCGCGCTTCGTGCGGTTCTGCGACGCCTTCAGCATCCCCGTGATCACCTTCGTCGACGTGCCCGGCTTCATGCCCGGCACGAGCCAGGAGTACGGCGGCATCATCAAGCACGGGGCCAAGCTGCTGTATGCCTACGCCGAGGCCACGGTGCCCAAGATCACCGTCATCACGCGCAAGGCCTACGGCGGCGCGTACGACGTGATGGCCAGCAAGCACCTGCGCGGGGATGTCAACTTCGCCTGGCCCAACGCCGAGATCGCGGTGATGGGGGCCAAGGGCGCGGTGGAGATCATCTTCCGCGAAGAGAAGAAGGATCCCGCCAAGCTCGCCGCGCGCGAGGCCGAGTACAAGGCGCGCTTCGCCAACCCCTTTGTGGCCGGCGCACGCGGCTTCATCGACGACGTGATCCAGCCGCACGAGACGCGCAAGCGCATCTGCCGCTCCTTGGCCATGCTCAAGGACAAGAAGCTCGAGAACCCGTGGCGCAAGCACGGCAACATCCCGCTCTGAGCCCACTTCCGGCAGCGCCATGAACCGCGGCATCCGCAAGCTCTTCGATCTGCGCGAGGATCAGGACGAGCCCGAGGCGATCGACGACAACGTGCGCAACGGCGTGCGTTTCGCCGGCACCAACCTGTGGGTGCTGATCTTCGCCATCCTCGTGGCGTCGGTGGGGCTGAACGTCAACTCCACCGCGGTGATCATCGGCGCGATGTTGATCTCGCCGTTGATGGGCCCGATCGTGGGTCTGGGTTACGCAGCGGCCGTCAACGACTTCAGCTTGATCCGGCAGAGCGCGCGCAACCTCGGCACCTTCACGGGCTTGAGCCTGATCACGTCGATGATCTATTTCACGCTCAGCCCGCTCGACGTGCCAGGCAGCGAGCTGCTGGCCCGCACCACGCCCACGCTGTGGGACGTGTTGATCGCGGCCTTCGGCGGCGCCGCCGGCATGGTGGCGCTCACGCGGCGCAGCATCAGCAACGTGGTGCCGGGGGTGGCCATCGCCACCGCGCTGATGCCGCCGCTGTGCACCGCGGGCTTCGGCCTGGCCAATGGGCGCTGGGACATGTTCGCCGGCGCCTTCTACCTGTTCCTGATCAACGGCGTGTTCATCGCGGCCAGCACGCTGGCGGTGTCCAAGCTCGTGAAGTTGCCGCCGGTGGCCGATGTCGACCCGGGCGTGCGGGCGCGCCACCGCGCCTTCATCACCGTGGGCCTGATCGTGGTGCTGGTGCCCAGCGTGTGGCTGGGCTGGCGCTTCGTGCAGCAGGAGGTGTTCGTGGCCAGCGCGCAGACGCTGCTGCGCAAGCTGGAGCTCGAGCCCGGCTACGCCATCGTGGGCCAGTCGGTCGACCGGGCCCGGCGCGAGATCAGCGTCACCGTGGTGGGCGCCGCGGCCGAAACGCAATTGCGCGAGCAGACGCCGCTGCTGCTGGCGCAGCACGGCCTGGCCGGTGTCGTGCTGCAGGTGCGGCGCGCCGGTGGCGATGACGTCGACCTGGGGCAATTGCGCGAGCAGCTGCAGGCCGATGTGCGGCGCGACGTGACGCAACTGCTGAGCGAACGTCTGGCCGCCAGCGAAGAGGCGCGCAGCCGCCTGCAGGCCCGGCTCGATGACCTGGCGCGCCGCGACGCGCAGTCCGCGGCGCTGGCGCCGGCGGTGCTGGCCGAGCTGCAGGCGCAGCAGCCCGATGTGCGTGCCGCGACGCTGGCCCAAGGGCGCCGCATCGCGGCCGAGGCCCCGGCAGCGCCGGCCTCGGCGCCGGCGAGCAAGCCGGTGGTCGTGGTGGTGCTCGACGTGGCACGGCCGCTGAAACGGGCCGACCGCGAGCGCCTGGCCGCGTGGCTGAGCCTGCGCCTGGGCAGCGGCCCGGTGGACCTGATCGAACGTGTGACCAACGGGCCGGCCGCGCGCCGCCCGTGACGAACCTGGAGCGACGATGTTCAAGAAGATCCTGATCGCCAACCGCGGAGAGATCGCCTGCCGCGTCATCAAGACGGCCAAGAAGATGGGCATCGCGACCGTCGCGGTGTACTCCGAAGCCGACAAGGACGCACGGCACGTGGAGCTGGCCGACGAGGCCGTGCTGCTGGGCCCGGCGCCCAGCCGCGAGAGCTACCTGGTGGCCGACAAGATCATCGCCGCGGCCAAGGCCACCGGTGCGCAGGCCATCCACCCCGGCTACGGCTTCCTGAGCGAGAACGAAGACTTCGCGCGCCGCGTCGAGGAAGAAGGCCTCGTCTTCATCGGCCCCAAGCACTACAGCATCGCGGCGATGGGCGACAAGATCGCCTCGAAGAAGCTGGCGATGGAAGCCGGCGTCAGCACCATCCCGGGCTGGAACGACGCCATCGAAACCCCCGAGCGCGCGGTCGAGATCGCGCGTGGCATCGGCTACCCGGTGATGATCAAGGCCAGTGCCGGCGGCGGCGGCAAGGGCCTGCGTGTGGCCTTCAACGACAAGGAAGCCTTCGAGGGTTTCAGCTCCTGCCGCAACGAGGCCCGCAACAGCTTCGGCGACGACCGCGTCTTCATCGAGAAGTTCGTCGAGAGCCCGCGCCACATCGAGATCCAGGTGCTGGGCGACGGCCACGGCCACGTGGTCTACCTGCACGAGCGCGAGTGCAGCATCCAGCGCCGGCACCAGAAGGTCATCGAAGAAGCGCCGTCGCCCTTCATCAGCGACGCCACGCGCCAGGCCATGGGCGCGCACGCCGTGGCGCTTGCCAAGGCCGTGAAGTACCAGAGCGCCGGCACGGTGGAGTTCGTGGTCGGCAAGGACCAGAGCTTCTACTTCCTGGAGATGAACACGCGGCTGCAGGTGGAGCACCCGGTCACCGAGTGCATCACGGGGCTTGATCTGGTGGAGCTGATGATCCGCGTGGCCGCCGGCGAGGCGCTGCCCTTCGCGCAGGCCGACATCCCGCGCCAGGGCTGGGCCATCGAGTGCCGCATCAACGCCGAAGACCCGTTCCGCGGCTTCCTGCCCAGCACCGGGCGGCTCGTGCGCTTCGTGCCACCGGCCACCACGATGGAGGCTGCATCACCCGAGCGGCTGGGCGTGCGCGTCGACACCGGCGTGGCCGAGGGTGGCGAGATCCCGATGTACTACGACTCGATGATCGCCAAGCTCATCGTGCACGGCAGCGACCGCCTCGACGCCATCGCCAAGATGCGCGAGGCCCTCAACGGCTTCGTCATCCGCGGCATCAGCAGCAACATCCCGTTCCAGGCGGCGCTGCTGGCGCACCCGTTGTTCGTCTCGGGCGAGTTCACCACCGGCTTCATCGCCGAGCACTACGCCAAGGGCTTCTCGGCCGCCGACGTGCCGCATGCCGACCCGCTGCTGCTGGTGGCGCTGGCCGCCTTCGTGCGGCGCAAGGCGCGCGAACGCTCGGCCGGCATCAGCGGCCAGCTCGACGGCCACGGCGTGAAGAACCTGCCCGATCTGGTGGTGGTGGTGCTCGGCAAGGAAGGCGCGCACCAGCACCACCCGGTGCGCATCGACAGCTTCGATGCCCGCTCGGGCGAGGCCACCGTGCACGTGGGCGAGCGCGCCTACGCCATCCGCAGCCACAGCCCGCTGGGCAGCCTGCTGATGCAGGGCAGCTGCAACGGCCGGCCCTTCACCGCGCAGGTGGAGCGCGGCGGCGCCAAGAACCCGCTGGCCATCCGCGTGGCGCACGACGGCACGCAGATCGACACGCTGGTGCTGCTGCCGCGCGCCGCCGAGCTCTTCAAGCTGATGCCGCACAAGGCGCCACCCGACCTGAGCAGGTACCTGCTCTCGCCGATGCCTGGCCTGCTGGTGGAGCTGGCCGTGCAGCCGGGCCAGAAGGTGCTGGCCGGCGAGCGGCTGGCGGTGATCGAGGCCATGAAGATGGAGAACATCCTCATCGCCACGCAAGACGGCACGGTGGGCGAGTTGATGGCCAAGAAGGGCGAGAGCCTGGCCGTCGACCAGCCCATCCTGAGCTTCCAGTGAACGCGCCCGATTCGCCGCGCCGCCGCGCGCTGCTGGGCGTGGCTGCCGCGGGTGCCACGCTGGCAGGGTGCGCACGCCCGGCCCAGGCCCCGGCAACGGGTGCGGCATCGGCGGGCCGGCTGCGCATCGCGGTGGCCTCCTGCTGCGACCAGACCAAGCCGCAGCCGATCTGGGACGCGGTGCGGGCCGAGGCGCCGGAGCACATGGTCTTTGCGGGCGACAACGTCTACGCCAGCAAGCAGCCTTTCGACATCCAGGAGCTGCGCGCCGCCTACGCCCTGCAGGCGCGTGTCGACAGCTTCCGCCAGCTGCGCGAGCGCATCCCGCACAGCGCGATCTGGGACGACCACGACTACGGCCTCAACGACGGCGGCGCCGACTTCGTGCACCGCCAGGCCAGCAAGGACGCCTTCCTCGAGTTCTGGGGAGTGCCCGCCGCCGACGAGCGCCGCTCGCGCGAAGGCCTGCACCACGCGCAGCTGCTGCAGCAGGGCGCTCGCCGCGTGCAGCTGATCGTGCTCGACACGCGCTGGTGGCGCAGCGCCCTCAAGCCCACCGATCAACGCGGCGCGCGCGGCAAGGAGCGCTACCTGCCCGACGCCGACCCGGCCAAGACGATGCTCGGCGCCGCGCAATGGGCCTGGCTCGAGCAGCGCCTGCGCGAGCCGGCCGATGGCCACGTGGTGGTGAGCAGCATCCAGCTGCTGGCCGAAGGCCACGGCTTCGAGCGCTGGGGCAACCTGCCGCTGGAGCGCGAGCGCTTCTTCCGCAGCGTGCGTGCCAGTGGCGCGCGCGGCGTGGTGCTGGTCTCGGGCGACCGCCACATCGGCGGCCTGTACTACCACCCCGGGGCCGACGCGGGCTACCCGCTGTGGGAGATGACCTCCAGCGGCGTCACCCACCCCTGGGCCACGGCCGACGAGCCCGGCCCCAACCGCGTGGGCCCTTTGGTGCGCGAGCGCCACTACGGCCTGGTCGAGTTCGACTTCGCGGCGGCCGAGCTGACGCTGTCGCTGCGTGGCGAGGCCAACCAGGTGCTGCACGAACACACGGTGCCGCTCGCGGTGCTGCAACCGGCCTGACTTTCATCATGAGTGACACCAAGCCTTTCCGCATCCTCGGCATCCAGCAAGTCGCCATCGGCGGCCCCGACAAGCAGCGCCTGAAGTCGCTGTGGGTCGACATGCTGGGCCTGCGCGTCAAGAGCACCTTCGTCAGCGAGCGCGAGAACGTCGACGAGGACATCTGCGAGCTCGGCCGCGGCCCCACGGCGGTGGAGGTCGACCTGATGCAGCCGCTGGACCCCGACAGGAAGCCGGCGGTGCACACCACGCCGCTCAACCACGTGGGCCTGTGGGTCGACGACCTGCCCGCCGCCGTGCAGTGGATGACGGCGCACGGCGTGCGCTTCGCGCCCGGCGGCATCCGCAAGGGTGCGGCCGGCCACGACATCTGCTTCATCCACCCCAAGGGCAATCACGAGTTCCCGCTCGGCGGCGAGGGCGTGCTGATCGAGCTGGTGCAGGCGCCGCCCGAGGTGGTGGCGGCGCTGGGCTGAACGGGGCACCCGCGCGGCGGAAGCCTCACGCCGCACGGTGCGATGGCGCCGCTGGCTACAGTCCCGTTCTTCGATTTCCTGGCCTGCACCGGAGCCCACGATGAACATCCAGTCCCTTCTCAACCAGATCCTGGGCAGCGGCTCTGCGCCCACCGGCGGCGGCGCGCACGGCCAGGGCCGTGGCGGCGACCTCGGCAAGTACCTCGTCGGCGGTGCCGCCGGCGGCGCGCTCGGCCTGCTGCTGGGCAGCAAGCGCGGCCGTGGCATGGGCGGCAAGGCGCTCAAGTACGGCAGCGTGGCCGCCGTGGGCGCGCTGGCCTGGAAGCTCTACCAGGACCACCAGGCCAAGCAGCAGCAGCCGCAGCCCGTGCAGCCCATGCCGACCCGCGCCTACGTGCCGCCGCCGCCGATGGCGCCAAGCAGCTTTGCCGCGCTGCCGGCGCCGCAGATGGAACTGCACGCCCAGGCCATGCTCAAGGCCATGATCGCCGCCGCCAAGAGCGACGGCCACCTCGATGCGCGCGAGCGCGAGCTGCTGCACGGCGAGATGGCGCGCCTGAACGCCGATGCCGAGACGCGCGCCTGGTTCGACGCCGAGCTGGCCAAGCCGGTGGAGCCGGGTGATGTGGCGGCGGGTGTCACCTCGCCGGAGATGGCGGCCGAGGTCTACCTGGCCAGCCTGCTGGTGGTGGACGAGACCACCACGATGGAGCGTGCCTACCTCGATGAACTGGCGCGCCGCCTGCAGCTCGACCCGGGCCTGAAGGCCGACCTCGAAGCCCGCGCCGCCCAGGCCTGATGGGCCCGGGCCTGGCCCCGGCGCGGCCGGGGCGAGCCCCTCAGTCGCGCGGCGCGATGACGAGGCAGCGCGACTTGCTCATCGCGTGCACGAGCATCGTGCTGCCGTGGCGGGCCACGTAGGGCTTGCCGGCCACCACGATGTGGTCGTGTTCCTCGCCGTCGTGCGTGACCCACAGCGTGCCTTCGAGGCACACGAGCTCGGTGCCCAGCGGCTGCTCCACCCGCAGCGTGCTGCCGGCGCTGATGTGGCGCTCGGGCGAGGCCAGGCTCAGGCTGCGGTCACGGCGCACGGCCGGTGCCGCCGTGGCCACGGCCGCCGGGCGGCCCAGGAACCAGGCCGTCAGTTCACTCCAGCGGGCGGCGGGGTTGAAGGTGATGTCCATGGCGGGTCTCCTGTGGTGGGTTGGGCGGTGAACCTAAGTCCTGCAGTTGAACCTGGGCCACGGCGGTTTTCTTCAACGCTGGCGCGGGGTTGAGGCTGTTTGGCACACTCACCCTATGGGTGAAGCCAATGAGCCGCCGAAGACGGCGCTGGCGCAGGCCAGCGAGGACGCGATGGTGG
>JADCGQ010000038.1 GCA_020248945.1 Rubrivivax sp. | reverse complement strand
GGGCAAATACGGCCATGCTCGCCCCGTCGCCTGCACCCTGCGCAGCAATCGCCTCATTACTGCGCCCGTGGGCTCAAAAAGCCTGCAGATCGGCGTCGCAAACGCATCCAGTACAACGCTCATGAAATATCCGGGCTAGGCCGCCGTCACCGGGATCCTGCCGAGCCGCCCCTGCGAGATCCTCTCCTGCCACTCGCGCGGGCCGGTGACGTGGGCGCTGGTGCCGCCCGAGTCCACCGCCACCGTCACCGGCATGTCGACCACGTCGAACTCGTAGATGGCTTCCATGCCCAGGTCGGCGAAGCCCACCACCTTGGCGCCCTTGATGGCCTTGCTCACCAGGTAGGCGGCACCGCCCACGGCCATCAGGTAGGCGCTCTTGGCGTCCTTGATGGCCTCGATGGCCACCGGCCCGCGCTCGGCCTTGCCGACCATGGCGATGAGGCCGGTCTGCTCGAGCATCATGCGGGTGAACTTGTCCATGCGCGTGGCGGTGGTGGGGCCGGCGGGGCCCACGACCTCGTCGCGCACCGGGTCCACCGGGCCGACGTAGTAGATGACGCGGTTCGTGAAGTCCACCGGCAGCTTCTCGCCCTTGGCCAGCATGTCCTGGATGCGCTTGTGCGCGGCGTCGCGGCCGGTGAGCAGCTTGCCGCTGAGCAGCAGCGTGTCGCCCGGCTTCCAGCTCGCCACCTGCGCCGGCGTGAGCGTGTTCAGGTCGACCTTGCGGCTCTTGTTGTAGTCGGGCGCCCAGTGCACGTCGGGCCAGAGGTCCAGGCTCGGCGGATCCAGGTACACGGGGCCGGAGCCGTCCATCACGAAGTGCGCGTGGCGCGTGGCGGCGCAGTTCGGGATCATGGCGATCGGCTTGCTCGCGGCGTGCGTGGGGAAGGTCTTGATCTTCACGTCGAGCACGGTGGTCAGGCCGCCCAGGCCCTGCGCGCCGATGCCCAAAGCGTTGACCTTCTCGTACAGCTCGATGCGCATCTCCTCGAGCTTGTTGGCCGGGCCGCGCGCCAGGAGCTCGTACATGTCGATGTCTTCCATCAGCGACTGCTTGGCCAGCAGCGCCGCCTTCTCGGCCGTGCCGCCCACGCCGATGCCCAGCATGCCCGGCGGGCACCAGCCGGCGCCCATGGTGGGCACGGTCTTGAGCACCCACTCGACGATGTCGTCGCTGGGGTTGAGCATGGTGACCTTGCTCTTGTTCTCGCTGCCGCCGCCCTTGGCGGCGACGATGACGTCGAGCGTGTCGCCCGGCACCACCTCCATCTGCACCACGGCGGGTGTGTTGTCCTTGGTGTTCTTGCGCGCGAAGATGGGGTCGTCCAGCACGCTGGCGCGCAGCACGTTGTCGGGGTTCAGGTAGCCCTTGCGCACGCCGGCGTTCACGGCGTCCTCGATGCTGCCGGTGAAGCCCTCCCAGCGCACGTCCATGCCGATCTTCAGGAACACGTTGACGATGCCGGTGTCCTGGCAGATCGGCCGCCGGCCTTCGGCGCACAGGCGGCTGTTGGTCAGGATCTGCGCGATGGCGTCCTTGGCCGCGGCGCTTTGCTCGCGTTCGTAGGCGCGCGCCAGGTGGGCGATGTAGTCGGTGGGGTGGTAGTAGCTGATGTACTGCAGCGCGGCGGCGACACTGTCGATGAGGTCGGCGGCCTTGATGGTGGTGGTCATCGCGTCTCCGTGGGTCATTCAGTTCGCGAACCGGAGGCAGGCGAACCGCCCGGAAAAGGGTGTTCGGGCAGGGTTTACTCGTCGTGTCGGGGTCAACCCGAACCGATCAAATTGTAGGTTCGGGGTTCGTCAGCACCTTGTCAGAGCCTGTTCTCAGCATTCGCACCTGATCGGGCCCATACCAACTTCAGCACGTTCCCACGGAGACAAGAGATGAGCGACACCGCTGCCACCGAGCTCAAGACCCACCAGCCGCCGGCCGCCCTGGTGGCCGCCGCCCGTGTGTCGGGCATGGCCGCCTACCAGGCGCTGTGCGACGAGGCCGAGGCCGACTACGAAGGCTACTGGGCCCGCCTGGCGCGCGAGTTCCTGAGCTGGAAGACGCCGTTCACCAAGGTGCTCGACGAATCCAACGCACCCTTCTTCAAGTGGTTCGAGGACGGCACGCTCAACGTCTCGTACAACTGCCTCGACCGCAACGTCGAGCGCGGCCTGGGCGACAAGGTCGCCCTCATCTTCGAAGCCGACGACGGCAGCGTCACCAAGGTCACCTACCGCCAGCTGCTGGCCAAGGTGGGCCAGTTCGCCAACGTGCTGAAGGCGCGCGGCGTGAAGAAGGGCGACCGCGTCGTCATCTACATGTCCATGAGCGTCGAAGGCGTGGCCGCCATGCAGGCCTGCGCCCGCATCGGCGCCACGCACTCGGTGGTGTTCGGCGGCTTCAGCGCCCAGAGCCTGCGCGACCGCATCGAGGACGCCGGCGCCGTGATGGTGATCACCGCCGACGAGCAGGCCCGCGGCGGCAAGCACCTGCCGCTGAAGGCCATCGTCGACGAGGCGCTGGCGATGCCCGGTACCGAAGGCATCCGCAACGTCATCGTCTACAAGCGCACCGGCGGCCACATCGGCTGGAAGGCCGGCCGCGACCTCTGGCTGCACGAGGAAATGGCCGCCCAGCCCGAGGCCTGCGAGCCCGAGTGGGTGAGCGCCGAGCACCCGCTGTTCCTGCTGTACACCAGCGGCTCCACCGGCAAGCCCAAGGGCGTGCAGCACAGCACCGGCGGCTACCTGCTGCATGCGGCGCTCACCACCGCCTGGACCTTCGACCTGAAGCCCGACGACGTGTTCTGGTGCACGGCCGACATCGGCTGGGTCACGGGCCACAGCTACATCACCTACGGCCCGCTGGCGCTGGGGGGCACCGAGATCGTGTTCGAGGGCGTGCCCACCTACCCGGCCGCCGACCGCTTCTGGAAGATGATCGAGAAGCACAAGGTCACGATCTTCTATACCGCGCCCACCGCCATCCGCAGCCTGATCAAGGCCGCCGAGACCAACGAAGCCGTGCACCCGCGCAAGAGCGATCTCTCCAGCCTGCGCATCCTGGGCTCGGTGGGCGAGCCCATCAACCCGGCGGCCTGGGAGTGGTACTACCAGAACATCGGCGGCGGCCGCTGCCCGATCGTCGACACCTTCTGGCAGACCGAGACCGGCGGCCACGTGATCACGCCGCTGCCGGGCGCCACGCCGATGGTGCCGGGCTCGTGCACGCTGCCCTTCCCGGGCATCACCGCGGCCATCGTCGACGAGACCGGGGCCGACGTGCCCAACGGTGCCGGCGGCATCCTCGTCATCAAGAAGCCCTGGCCGAGCATGATCCGCACGATCTACGGCGATCCGGAGCGCTTCAAGAAGAGCTACTACCCGCCGGAGCTCAAGGGCTACTACCTGGCTGGCGACGGTGCCATCCGCGACAAGGACACCGGCTACTTCACCATCACCGGCCGTATCGACGACGTGCTCAACGTCTCGGGCCACCGCATGGGCACGATGGAGATCGAGTCGGCGCTGGTGAGCTGCACCGAACTCGTGGCCGAGGCCGCCGTGGTGGGCCGCCCCGACGACACCACCGGCGAGGCCATCTGCGCCTTCGTGGTGCTGAAGCGCTCGCGCCCCACCGGCGACGAGGCCAAGAAGATCGCCGCCGAACTGCGCAACTGGGTGGCCAAGGAGATCGGCCCGATCGCCAAGCCCAAGGACATCCGCTTTGGTGACAACCTGCCCAAGACGCGCAGCGGCAAGATCATGCGCCGGCTGCTGCGCAGCATCGCCAAGGGCGAGGCCATCACGCAGGACACCAGCACGCTGGAAAATCCCGCGATCCTGGATCAGTTGGGCCAGGCCAACTGATCGAGGCCGGGGCGATTCAAGCCTGGGGTGCCACCGCGCCCCAGGCCATGCGGAAGATCACCTCCTGCGCCGCGGCGAAGTCTTCGCCGTCCAGGTGGGGCTTGCCCAGAAGCAGCGAAAACTGGCGCGCGTGGTCGGCGTAGGCCTGCGTCATGGCCCAGATCATGAAGATCAGGTGCCGGAAGTCGGCCCGGCGCACCCGGCCTGAGCGCGCCCAGCGCTCGAAGGCCTGCACGTCGGCCTCGAGCACCGGCCGCACCTGCGTGGTGATCGCCTCGCTGTAGTGCGGTGCACCGGCGATCACCTCCTTGGTGAACACGCGCGATCCATCGGGCCGCTCCTGCGAACACCTGAGCTTGGCGGCGATGTACGCGGCCAGGCCAGCTTGCGGATCGCTGGCGCGCGCCAGTTCGCCCATGCCACCGAGCCAGTGCGACAGCACGTCGTCGAGCACACGTCGGTACAGCAGTTCCTTGCTCGGGTAGTAGTACAGCAGCGCGTGCCGGCTCATGCCGAGCGCGGCGCCGATGCCCTCGAGCGTGGCGCCCTCGAGGCCGAAGCGGGCGAACTGCGCCTCGGCCTCGCGCAGGATGCTGCGTTCCTTGTCGAGCCGGCGGTCACTGCGCGGGGGGGTGTCGAGCGGGCTCGGCATGCTCAAGGACGGAGGCGGGTAAGTCCGAATGGGCTGATTTTTACCACTTGGTGAGTATTCTGGCCCGGTTCTCGCTTCTGCGAAGGCCGTGCCACCTGACCACCAGGAGAACACCATGCCGGGGCGCCGAACCCACGAGGCGATCGCGAGCGACATCGCCGCCGCCAAGCCGCCGTTGACGCCCGCGCAGGCGCTCGTGCAGGCCGAGCGCTGCCACTACTGCCACGACGCGCCCTGCGTCACGGCCTGCCCCACGGGCATCGACATCCCGTCGTTCATCGCCCGCATCGCCCAGGGCAACCTGCGCGGGGCGGCCTCGGCCATCCTCGAGGCCAACCCGCTGGGCGGCATGTGCGCGCGCGTGTGCCCGACCGAGGTGTTGTGCGAAGACGCCTGCGTGCGCCACACGCTGGAAGACAAGCCGGTCGAGATCGGCCTGCTGCAGCGCCACGCCACCGACGCGCTGTTCGCGAAGCCGGGCGCGCCGCTCTTCACCCGGGCCGAGCCCACCGGCCGCCGCGTGGCCGTGGTGGGTGCCGGCCCGGCCGGCCTGGCCTGCGCACACGGCCTGGCGCGGGCCGGGCACGACGTGGTGGTCTTCGAGGCCCGCGCCAAGGGCGGGGGGCTCAACGAATACGGCATCGCCTCGTACAAGGCCACCGGCGACTTCGCGCAGGCCGAGCTCGACTGGCTGCTGTCGATCGGTGGCATCGAGCTGCGCACCGGCGTGGCGCTGGGCGATGCGATCACGCTGGAGAGCCTGCGCGCCGACTTCGACGCGGTGTTCCTGGGCCTGGGGCTGGCCGGCGTCAACACGCTGGGCATTCCCGAGCCGGGCGCCGAGGCCGCCGCGGGCCTGGCCGATGCGGTGGACTTCATTGCCGAACTGCGGCAGGCGAGTGACCTGTCGGCGGTACCGGTCGGCCGGCACGTTCTGGTGATCGGCGGCGGCATGACGGCGGTGGACGCCGCGGTGCAGTCCAAGCTGCTGGGTGCCGAGACCGTGACCATCGCCTACCGCCGGGGCGCCGAGGCCATGCCGGCGTCGGCGCACGAGCGGGCCTGGGCGCAGACCCACGGCGTCTCGATCCGCTACTGGGCCGCGCCCGAGGCGGTGCTGGCCGAAGGCGGGCAGGTGACGGGCGTGCGCTTCGCGGCCACCCGGCTCGATGGCGGCAAGCTGGTGCCCACCGGCGAGACCTTCGTGCTGCACGCCGACCGGGTGCTGCGCGCGATCGGGCAGACCTTCGTCGCCGCACCCGTCGGCGCGGCCTTTCGGCTGGAGCAGGGCCGCATCGCCACCGACGGCGAGGGCCGCACCAGCCTGCCCGGCGTGTGGGCGGGTGGCGACTGCTGCGCCGGCGGACGCGATCTCACGGTCGAGGCCGTGGAGCACGGCAAGGTGGCGGCACGCTCGATCGACGCCGCCCTGCGACAGCAACCTGCAGCACCGGAGTCCCGACATGGCTGACCTGCGCTCTGAATTCGTCGGCATCAAGAGCCCCAACCCGTTCTGGCTGGCCAGCGCACCGCCCACCGACAAGGCCTACAACGTGCACCGCGCCTTCGAGGCCGGCTGGGGCGGTGTCGTCTGGAAGACGCTGGGCGAAGACGGCCCGCCGATCGTCAACGTCAGCGGCCCTCGCTACGGGGCCTTGCGCGGCATCGACGGCCGAGTGCTCGGCTTCAACAACATCGAGCTCATCACCGACCGGCCGCTGCAGGTGAACCTGGCCGAGATCCGCGAGGTCAAGCGCCTGTGGCCCGACCGGGCGCTCGTCGTCAGCCTGATGGTGCCGTGCGAAGAGCGCGCCTGGAAAGCCGTGCTGCCGATGGTCGAAGACACCGGCGCCGACGGCGTGGAGCTCAACTTCGGCTGCCCGCACGGCATGAGCGAGCGCGGCATGGGCTCGGCCGTGGGGCAGGTGCCCGAGTACATCCAGATGGTCACGGCCTGGTGCAAGCAGGCGAGCAGGCTGCCGGTGATCGTGAAGCTCACGCCCAACATCACCGACATCCGCCACCCGGCGCGCGCAGCCAAGGCCGGCGGTGCCGACGCGGTGAGCCTGATCAACACCGTGAGCTCCATCATGGGCGTGGACCTCGACCGCATGACCATGAGCCCCGCCATCGGCGGCATGGGCTCGCACGGCGGCTACTGCGGCCCGGCGGTGAAGCCCATCGCGCTGAACATGGTGGCCGAGATCGGGCGCGACGCCGCCACGCGTGGGCTGCCCATCAGCGGCATCGGTGGCATCGGCAGCTGGCGCGACGCGGCCGAGTACCTGGCCCTGGGCTGCGGCAACGTGCAGGTGTGCACCGCCGCCATGGTCTACGGCTTCAAGATCGTGCAGGACATGATCGACGGCCTGTCGAACTACATGGACGAAAAAGGCTACGCCACCATCGAGGCCTTCCGCGGGATGGCGCTGCCCACCGTCACCGACTGGCAGCACCTGAACCTGGCCTACACCGAGAAGGCGGTCATCGACCAGAGCCTGTGCATCCAGTGCGGCCGCTGCCACATCGCCTGCGAAGACACCTCGCACCAGGCCATCACCGCCAGCAAGGACGGCAAGCGCCACTTCGAGATCAAGGAAGACGAGTGCGTGGGCTGCAACCTGTGCGTCAACGTCTGCCCGGTGCCGCAGTGCATCACGATGCGCCCGCTGCCGCCGGGCGAGATGGACACGCGCACGCGCCAGCCGGTGCAGGCCGGCCATCTGCCGTGGACGCAGCATCCGAACAACCCCGTGGGCCGCGCCTGAGCGGGCGCTGTACCGTCGCACCATTCGCGTTATGAACCCAAAGGAGGCCTCCGCATGACCAGCCCCGCCATCCTCATCCGCGGCGGTACGGTGGTGAACACCGACCGCGAGTTCAAGGCCGATGTGCTGTGTGTCGACGGCAAGGTGGCCGCCCTCGGTGCCGCCGCTGCCACGCAGGCACCGGCCGGCACGCAGACGCTCGACGCCTCGGGCCAGTACGTCATGCCCGGCGGCATCGACCCGCACACCCACATGCAGCTGCCCTTCATGGGCACCGTGGCCGCCGACGATTTCTTCAGCGGCACGGCCGCCGGCCTGGCCGGCGGCACCACCAGCATCATCGACTTCGTCATCCCCGATCCGCAGCAGCCACTGATGGACGCGTTCCGCATGTGGCGCGGCTGGTCTGAAAAGAGCGCGGCCGACTACGGCTTCCACGTCGCCGTCACCTGGTGGAGCGAGGGCGTGCACGCCGACATGGGCCGGCTCGTGCAGGAAGAGGGCGTCAACAGCTTCAAGCACTTCATGGCCTACAAGAACGCCATCATGTGCGACGACGAGACGCTGGTGAACAGCTTCAAGCGGGCGCTGGAACTCGGCGCCATGCCCACCGTGCACGCCGAAAACGGCGAGCTCGTGTACCTGCTGCAGCAAGAGGTGCTGAAGATGGGCATCACCGGCCCCGAGGGCCACCCGCTGAGCCGCCCGCCGATGGTGGAGGGCGAGGCCGCCAACCGCGCCATCGCCATCGCCGACGTGCTGGGCGTGCCGATCTACATCGTGCACGTCAGCTGCATCGAAGCCGCCGAAGCCATCGCCCGCGCTCGCGCCCGCGGCCAGCGGGTCTACGGCGAGGTGCTGGCCGGGCATCTGGTGATCGACGACAGCGTCTACCGCCACCCCGACTTCGCCACCGCGGCGGCCTACGTGATGAGCCCGCCGTTCCGCCCCAAGGGCCATCAAGAGATGCTGTGGCGCGGCCTGCAGAGCGGCCAGCTGCACACCACCGCCACCGACCACTGCGTGTTCTGCGCGCCGCAGAAGGCGGCGGGCAAGGACAGCTTCACGCAGATCCCCAACGGCTGCGGTGGCGTCGAGGAGCGCATGTCGGTGATCTGGGACGCCGGCGTCGGCACCGGGCGCCTGACGCCGAGCGAGTTCGTGGCCATCACCTCGGGCAACTGCGCGCGCATCTTCAACCTGGCCGGCCGCAAGGGCGTGATCGCCGAAGGCGCCGATGCCGACATCGTGCTGTGGGACCCGGCCGCCACCAAGACGCTGTCGGTCAAGACGCAGCGCAGCAAGGTCGACTTCAATATCTTCGAGGGCCGGCAGGTCAAGGGCCTGGCCACGCACACGCTCAGCCGCGGTGCGCTGGTCTACGCCAACGGCGACCTGCGCGCCACCGCGGGCCACGGCCAGTACGTCAAGCGCCCGGCTTTCGGCCCCCAGTTCGAGGCCGCCGCACTGCGCACGGCCGCGCACGCACCGACGGCCGTGGCGCGCTGAAGGAGACACCCCATGGACATGAAGACCTCGCCCAGCGCGCTGCGCATCGACGGCCCGCGCCTGTGGAGCGCCCTGATGGAGCTGGCCGCCATCGGCGCCACGCCGAAGGGCGGCGTGTGCCGCCTGGCGCTTAGCGAGCTCGACAAGCAGGGCCGCGATCTCGTCACGCGCTGGGCGCGCGAGGCGGGCATGACGGTCACCATCGACCAGATCGGCAACGGCTTCATGCGCCGGGCCGGGCGCAACAACAGCCTGCCGCCCATCATGACCGGCAGCCACATCGACACCCAGCCCACCGGTGGCAAGTTCGACGGCAACTACGGCGTGCTGGCGGGCCTGGAGGTGGTGCGCACGCTCAACGACCACGGCATCGAGACCGAAGCCCCCATCGAGGTGGCCTTCTGGACCAACGAAGAAGGCTCGCGTTTCGTGCCGGTGATGATGGGCTCGGGTGTCTTCGCCAAGGCCTTCACGCTGGAGCACGCCTACGCCGCCACCGACACCGAGGGCAAGTCGGTGAAGGACGAGCTCGAGCGCATCGGCTACCTGGGTGCCGAAGAGCCCGGCGCCCACCCCATCGGCGCCTACTTCGAGACCCACATCGAACAGGGCCCGGTGCTCGAGGACCACGGCAAGACCATCGGTGTCGTCACTGGCGTGCTGGGCGTGCGCTGGTACGACTGCGTCGTCACCGGCATGGAAGCCCACGCCGGCCCCACGCCGATGGCCCTGCGCAAGGATGCGCTGCAGGTGGCGACGAAGCTGATGCAGGAGGTGGTGGCCTGCGCGCACCGCCATCCCCCGCACGGGCGCGGCACCGTGGGCATGGTGCAGGTGTTCCCGAACAGCCGCAACGTGATCCCGGGCAACGTCAAGTTCAGCATCGACCTGCGCAACGCCAGCGAGGCGCTTTGCGACCAGATGGACGCCGACATCCGCGGTGTGGCCGCGAGGCTCAGCGCCGAGAGCGGCCTGCCCATCGACATCAAGCTGGTCACTTCGTTCCCGGCCACGGAGTTCCATGCCGACTGCGTGGACGCAGTGGCGCGCGCCACCCAGGCGCTGGGCTACAGCCACATGGAAGCGGTGTCCGGCGCCGGCCACGACGCCCTGTACATGGCCAAGCTGGTGCCGGCCGGGATGATCTTCATCCCCTGCAAGGACGGCATCAGCCACAACGAGATCGAGGATGCGCAGCCCGAGCACATCACCGCCGGCTGCAACGTGCTGCTGCACGCGATGCTCGAGCGCGCGGGTGTGGCATCTTGATGCGGGAGTCCGTGGAACAGTTGGCGCCCGTGGCCGCCCAGGCGCAGCACGCGGTCGTCGCGAAGGATCTGTCGCTGGTGTTCCAGACCGCCGACACACCAGTGACGGCGCTCTCGGACGTGAACCTCACGATCGCGCGCGGCGAGTTCGTGTCCTTCATCGGCCCTTCGGGCTGCGGCAAGACGACCTTGATGCGCGTGATCGCCGATCTGGAACGGCCCACGGCAGGCACGATGCTCGTCAACGGCGTGTCGGCCGAACAGGCGCGGCTGGCGCGGGCCTACGGCTATGTGTTCCAGGCCGCGGCGCTGTACCCCTGGCGCAACGTGCTGAAGAACGTGATGCTGCCGCTGGAGATCGTCGGCGTGCCCGCCGCAGCGCGCCGCGAGCGCGCACTGAAGCAGCTCGCGCTGGTGGGGCTGGAAGGCTTCGAGCGCAAGTACCCGTGGCAGCTGTCGGGTGGCATGCAGCAGCGCGTGTCGATCGCGCGCGCGCTGGCGCTGGAGCCGGCGCTGCTGCTGATGGACGAGCCCTTCGGCGCGCTCGACGAGATCACGCGCGATCACCTCAACGAGCAGCTGCTGCGGCTGTGGGAACGCACCGGCAAGACGGTGGTCTTCGTCACGCACAGCATCAGCGAGGCGGTGTTCCTCGCCAACCGCATCGTCGTGATGAGCCCGCGGCCGGGCCGCATCCTCGAGATCATCGACAACCCGATTCCGTGGCCGCGCAAGCTCGATGTGCGCGACAGCCCCGAGTTCGCGGCCGTTGCGCACCGCGTGCGCGAGGCCTTGCGCGCCGGGCACAGCTATGACTGACGCCGCGGCAGCGCTGCCGACTCCTCGTGCGCCCGGGCCGCTCGCGGGCCTGTGGCACCACGCGGGGCCGGTGCTGCTGGTGGTGGCCCTGATCCTGGTTGCCTGGTACGGCGGCGCCGTGGCGCTGAACGCGCCGCAGGTGAGCGAGCGGCTCGACGGCCTCGGTGAGCCCTGGGGTTGGCAGCAACTGGCCCAAGGCGCCTGGGCGATGGAGCGCCCGGTGCTGCCGGCGCCGCACCAGGTGGCCCAGAACTGGTGGGTCTCGGTGTTCGAGACCGAGATCGACAGCCCGCGCAGCCTGGTGCACCACGCGGGTGTCACGCTCACCGCCACCTTGCTGGGCTTCGCGCTCGGCATGACGCTGGGCGTGCTGCTGGCCATCGGCGTGGTGCACAGCGTGGTGCTCGACCGCGGGCTGCTGCCGTGGATCATCGCGTCGCAGACCATTCCGATCCTGGCCATCGCGCCGATGGTGGTGGTGGTGCTCGGCAGCATGGGCTACCCGCCGCTGATGAGCAAGGCGGTGATCTCGATGTACCTGTGCTTCTTTCCGGTGGCCATCGGCATGGTCAAGGGCCTGCGCAGCCCCGACCCGCTGCAGCGCGACCTGATGCGCACCTACAGCGCCAGCGCGCCGCAGACGCTGTGGAAGCTGCGGCTGCCGGCCGCGCTGCCCTTCCTGTTTGCCAGCGCCAAGGTGGCCATCGCCACCAGTCTGGTGGGCGCCATCGTCGGCGAACTGCCCACCGGCGCGCAGGCCGGGCTCGGGGCACGGCTGCTGTCGGGCTCGTACTTCGGGCAGACGATCCAGATCTGGTCGGCGCTGTTCATGGCCGCCTTGCTGGGCGTGGCGTTGGTGGCCGCGGTGGGGCTGGCCGAACGCGTGACGATGCGCTTCATGGGCGGGCGCGCATGAACCTCGCGCTGTTGCTCGCGCTGCTCACGGCGCTGTGGTTCGCCTTGAGCTGGCTGGCCGCGCTGCCACCCGGCCGCGGGCGCGAGTGGCTGGCGCCGGGCCTGCTGGGCGTGGGCGTCATCGGCCTGTGGGAGTTCATCGTCGTGGCCTGGGACGTGCCCAGCATCCTGCTGCCCGCCCCCAGCGAAGTGGCCGCCGCGCTGGGCGAGCGCTGGCACGTGCTGTGGCCCGACTTCCTGCAGACGGGCACCGGCGTGCTGGCCGGCTACCTGGTGGGCTGCGGCAGCGGCTTCGCGGTGGCTCTGGCGGCCGACCGCTTCGGCCTGCTCAAGCGCGGCCTGCTGCCGCTGGCCAACCTGGCGAGCGCCGTGCCCATCGTCGGCATCGCGCCCATCATGGTGATGTGGTTCGGCTTCGACTGGCAGAGCAAGGCAGCGGTGGCCGCCGTCGTCACCTTCTTCCCGATGCTCGTCAACACGCTGGCCGGCCTGGCCACGGTGGACGCCATGCACCGCGACCTGATGCGCACCTACGCCGCCGGCCACACCGCCACGCTGGCCAAGCTGCGGCTGCCGGGGGCCTTGCCGTTCATCTTCAATGCGCTGAAGATCAACTCCACGCTCGCGCTCATCGCCGCCATCGTGGCCGAGTTCTTCGGCTCGCCCATCGTCGGCCTGGGCTTCCGCATCAGTGCCGAGGTGGCGCGCATGAACGTCGACGTGGTGTGGGCCGCCATCACCATCGCCGCGCTGGCCGGCTCGGCCTTCTACGGCCTCGTGGCGCTGCTCGAGCGAAGCCTGACGTTCTGGCACCCCAGTTTCCGCAAGTGACCCGTCCCGTCCCGTCCCTTCAACCCAGGAGAGAGAACCCGTGATGAACAAGACCTCGATCAAGACCGTGGCCATGGCCGCTGCGCTGCTGGCGCTTTCGTTCGGCGCCCAGGCGCAGGAAAAGCTCACGCTGCAGCTGAAGTGGGTCACCCAGGCCCAGTTCGCCGGCTACTACGTGGCCAAGGACAAGGGCTTCTACAAGGACGTCGGCCTCGACGTCACCATCAAGGCCGGTGGCCCCGACATCAACCCCAGCCAGGTGATCGCCGGTGGCGGTGCCGACGTCGTGGTCGACTGGATGCCCTCGGCCCTGGCCACGCGCGAGAAAGGCGTGCCGCTGGTGAACATCGCGCAGGTGTACCAGCGCTCGGGCATGCAGCTCACCTGCCGCAACGACAGCGGCGTCAAGACCCCGGCCGACTTCAAGGGCAAGACGCTGGGCGTCTGGTTCTTCGGCAACGAGTACCCGTTCATGAGCTGGATGGACAAGCTCGGCCTCAAGACCGACGGCAGCGCCGGCGGCGTGAAGGTGCTCAAGCAGGGCTTCAACGTCGACCCGCTGCTGCAGAAGCAGGCCGCCTGCATCAGCACCATGACCTACAACGAGTACTGGCAGCTCATCGATGCCGGCATGAAGCCCGAGGCGCTGACCGTCTTCAAGTACGAAGACCAGGGCGTGGCCACGCTGGAAGACGGCCTGTACACGCTCGAGAAGACGCTGGCCGACCCGAAGAAGGCCGCGGCGCTGGCCAAGTTCGTGAAGGCCTCGCTCAAGGGCTGGGACTACGCGGTGAAGAACCAGGCCGAGGCCGTGAAGATCGTGCTGAAGAACGACGCCTCGGGCGCGCAGACCGAAAAGCACCAGGCCCGCATGATGGGCGAGGTGGCCAAGCTGGTGGCCGGTGGCACGCTGGGCCGGCTCGACTCCAAGGCCTTCGACCGCACCGTGGCCACGCTGATGACGGGCAAGAGCGATCCCGTCATCACCAAGAAGCCCGTCGGCGCCACCACCGACGCGATCTGGGCTGCGGCGCAGAAGTAGCCGTTGCTTGAGCCACTGGACGCCGGCTCGCGCGCTGCGGGCCGGCGCCAGGGGCTGCGCTACAGTGCAACGCAGGAGGCCTCTGCCATGCCGCTCGTCATCATCGGGGTGTTGCTGATCGCACTGAAGCTGGCGGAAGTCGGTTTCATGGCCGATCTGTCGTGGTGGTGGGTGGCGGTGCCCTTCGGCCTGGCCGTGCTGTGGTGGGAGTTCGCCGACGGCTCGGGCTGGACCAAGCGCAAGGCCATGGACAAAATGGAAAAGCGCAAGGTCGAGCGCCGCGACCGGCAGATGGAAGCGCTCGGCCTGAAGGTTGGCGGCAAGCGCCGCGACCGCCTGGCCACCAAACACGCCGAGATCAAGGCCCGCGAGGTGTCGGCCGACCCCACCCACGCCGGCCGCGACGCTGCGCCCAAGGTGGTGGCGCAGTCCGACATCGAGCAGCGGCGCGAGCCGCGGCTCTGACCGGGGCGGCGCAGAGGCCGACTTCGCCGCCGGCCGGGCTCACGCTGTCGGCTCGGAGTGGCCGTTCAACCTACATCCGCTCACCCCCCCTCCGTTCGGGCTGAGCCTGTCGAAGCCCTGTCTTCAGCATCGCGCGTCGCACCGTGCACCGCCTGCCGCTCATCCACCACTCAGGTGTTCGGTCCGAGAGCCAACCCCGGTGGTTGCAAAGGGCTGTGCGGGTGGGGGCTGCGGCGTGATCTTGAAGCGCCGAGCCAGAGCCTGGACGAAGAACAGTACTGAGGACTGTTCTTCGCCTGGCGAGGGCCGACGCGCCTGCAAGCGCGGCGGCGCGCAGGCTTGAGGGCGGCGCGCTCTAGCGCGCTTCGTGAACTGACTCACGCCAACTGTTCGAGCGCAGCGGGCGCAGCCCGCGTAGCGAGTTTTGCCGTGCGCCCTCAAGTCGAGCAGCGTAGGGCAGTCGGCCCGCAGGGCCGACCGCTTCAACTCACGCCGCAGCCCCCGCCCGCGCAGCCCTTTGCTGGCGCGGTGCGTCGAGTGGGGGCGCTGGTGCGCCACCGGGCTTCGACAAGCTCAGCCCGAACGGAGGAGAGGGCTTCGACAGGCTCAGCCCGAACGGAGGAGAGGCCCGCTAACTTGCGTCGCCCGGTGCCCGTCCCAACGTGCCGCCCGCCAGCGGCCCGGGCAAGCCTCAGTCGCCGTCGAGCACCGCGCCGCGGCTCGCGCTGGCGGCGCTCTTGGCGAACTTCGCCAGCACGCCCCGGGTGTAGCGCGGCGCCGGCTGCTGCCAGGCGGCGCGGCGGCGGGCCAGTTCGGCGTTGTCCACGTGCAGTTGCAGCAGCAACTGCAGCGCATCGATGGTGATGGAGTCGCCTTCCCTCACCAGCGCGATCACGCCGCCGGCGTAGGCCTCGGGCGCCACGTGGCCCACCACCATGCCCCAGGTGCCGCCCGAGAAGCGGCCGTCGGTGATGAGGCCCACGCTCTCGCCCAGGCCCTGGCCGATGAGCGCGCCGGTGGGGGCCAGCATCTCCGGCATGCCCGGGCCGCCCTTGGGGCCCAGGTAGCGCAGCACCATCACGTCACCGGCCTTGATGCGCCCGGCCATGATGGCCTCGAGCGCGCTCTGCTCGTCTTCGAACACGCGCGCCGGGCCGGTGATGACGGGGTTCTTCAGGCCCGTGATCTTGGCCACCGCGCCCTCGGGGCTGAGGTTGCCCTTCAGGATGGCCAGGTGGCCTTCGGCGTAGATCGGGTTGCTCACCGGGCGGATCACGTCCTGGTCGGTGCGCAGCGGCGGCAGGCCGGCCAGGTTCTCAGCCACCGTCTTGCCGGTGATGGTGATGCAGTCGCCGTTCAGCAGCCCGGCGTCGAGCAGTTCCTTCATCACGGCCGGAATGCCGCCGGCACGGTGCAGATCGATGGCCAGGTTGCGGCCGCTGGGCTTGAGGTCGCACAGCACTGGGATCTTGCGGCGCATGCGCTCGAAGTCGTCGATGGTCCAGTCGACCTCGGCGCAGTGCGCGATGGCCAGGAAGTGCAGCACCGCGTTCGTGCTGCCGCCCGTGGCCATGATCACGGCCACGGCGTTTTCGATCGCCTTCTTGGTGACGATGTCGCGCGGCTTCAGGTCGGCCTGCACGGCGCGGTACAGCGTGCGCGCGGCCTCGCGGGTGTATTCGACGATCGGGTCTTCGACGTTGGCCAGCGTCGACGAGCCGGGGATGCTCAGGCCCAGTGCCTCGAAGGCCGAGCTCATGGTGTTGGCGGTGTACATCCCGCCGCAGCTGCCGCTGCCGGGGATGGCGCGCTTCTCGATCTCGCAGAAGTCTTCCTCGCTCATCTTGCCGGCGCTGAACTGGCCCACGGCCTCGAAGACGCTGACGAGGTTGAGGTCCTGCCCCTTGTAGCGGCCCGGCAGGATGGTGCCGCCGTAGACGAAGATACCCGGCACGTTGGCGCGGATCATCCCCATCATGGCGCCCGGCATGTTCTTGTCGCAGCCGCCGATGGTGAGCACACCGTCCATCCACTGGCCGCCGACGCAGGTTTCGATGCAGTCGGCGATGACCTCGCGCGACACCAGGCTGTACTTCATGCCCTCGGTGCCCATGGCCATGCCGTCGCTGATGGTGGGCGTGCCGAAGATCTGCGGGTTCGCGCCGATGGCCTTGAGCTCGGCCATCGCCGCATCGGCCAGCTTCTGCAGACCGCTGTTGCACGGCGTGATCGTGCTGTGGCCGTTGGCCACGCCGATCATGGGCTTGCCGAAGTCGCCCTCGGTGTAGCCCATGCCGTAGTACATGGAGCGGTTGGGCGCGCGGGCGACGCCTTCGGTGATGTTCTTGCTGCGGCGGTTGAAAGCCATGGGACGGGCTCGTGCGCGGAGGCGGTGTCAGGCCGGAAGTGGCGCCCGCGAGTGTATCGGCGCATGCCCGTAAAGCGCAACCCGCCGGCCCAGGAGGGCCGGTGGCACGAACCGCAGCATCAGCCCGTTGACGCCTCCGACGGCGCCGCCCGGTGCCGCGCTCTCAGTCGGCGGCCGCGCGCCGCTGCCGGCGCGCCCAGCCGGCCAGCATGCCGGCACCGCCCAGCATCAGGGCCCAGGTGCTGGGCTCGGGCACCATCGAGGCATTGATGAAGTCCAGGTGCTGGTACACCGGCACCGCGCCCTTGAGCTGGCCGAAGCGGTTCTGCGACTCGTCTTCGCGGAGCCACAGTGCGAACGAGTGAACTGCGGCGATCTGGCCGTCGACGAAGTAGCCCGAGCCCGAGTCGCCGCCGCCGCCGATGCCCTCGAAGGCGCCGATGCCGGTGTTGCAGTACTTGCCCGACGTGAACACCGGGTTGCCGAAGATGGCTGGCGCGTTCGCGGCTTCGAAGACCGGGAGGTTGCACGAGCCGTCGCGGAAGGCGGTGCCGTTGTCGAAGTCGGAGATCCAGACGTGGTCGATGGCCTGCGGGCCGAAGGCGCCGTCGAAGTAGCCCTGGAAATCGGCGTCGCCGAAGCGGAAATCGAAGCGGTTGCCGGCATAGCGCAGCCGCCCGGTGCCGAGATTGGAGCCGATGCTGCCGCCGGTGTCGGAACGCACGCCGTAGCCGGCGATGATGTGGTCCACGCTGGTCAGGTCGGTCAGGCCCGACAGCCCGTAGACCGGTGCGAAGGCCGGCGCCGCCAGCGTCAGGTTCAGCACCGCGATGTCGTTCTGGTCGACCACCACGCCGCTGTAGGCGGGGTTGACGAAGATGCTGGCGACGCTGATCGTGGTGACCTCAGGGCCGCCCGCGTACACCGAGGGATCGGAGGTACCGTTGTAGAAGTACGCGGTGACCGAGTTCGGGCGCGCACTGGTGCCATCGCTCACGCAGTGCGCGGCGGTAAGGATCGTCATCGGGCCGATCAGGCTGCCCGAGCAGACGAAGGCACCGGCCGCGCCGTAGTCCATGCGCAGCCCGACGGCGCCGCTGTAGGCGGGCACGGGCGGGATGTACAGCGGGTTGCCGCCGCCTGCGATGGTGGCGGTAGAGGTCTGGCCGACGATTTCGGACACGGCGGTCCAGCCGCCGAGGCCTTCCCAGGTCGCCATCTGGCGGGCCAGGGCGGGGCCGCTGCTGAGCAGGGCCAGGGCACAGGCCACTGCGAGGTGGCGAACTGGCGGATGTTTGGCGCGCATGGAACAGGACTCCTCGGATTGGAATGCCCCGCACTCTAGCGGGGCTGCAGCCCTCGGCCGCAGCCTTACCCCCGGAACGTGGGGGGGGAGGGTTGACCCGGATGCCGCTGGCGCGCGGGAGCCCTCAGCCCTGGGCGCCGTGCTTGTCGGCCTCGGAGGTGAAGCTGTCGGCGAAGAACTCCGCCTCGGGCAGGCCGCAGCGCGCCACGAAGTCGCGCTGGGCCGATTCCACCATCACCGGCGCGCCGCAGGCGTAGACCTGATGGCCCGAAAGGTCGGGCCAGTCGGCCATCACGGCCTGGTGCACGAAGCCCGTGCGCCCGTCCCAGGCGCAGTCGGCCGTGGGCTCCGAGAGCACCGGCACGTAGCGCAGGTGGGGCATCTCGGCGGCGGCCTGCACGCACCACTCGTGCTCGTACAGGTCGGCGCGGCGGCGCGCGCCCCAGTACAGCACGGCCGGGCGTGGCGAGCCCTTGAGCTGCAGCTGCTGGATCAGCGCCTTGATCGGCGCGAAGCCCGTGCCGCTGGCCAGCAGCACGATGGGCTTGTCGGACTCCTCGCGCAGGAAGAAGCTGCCGAAGGGGCCTTCCATGCGCAGGATGTCCTTCTCCTTCAGCGCGCTGAACACGTGGTCGGAGAACTTGCCGCCCGGCATGTGCCGCAGGTGCAGCTCGATGGCCGGCGGGCTGCCCACCAGGTGCGGCGCGTTGGCCATGCTGTAGCTGCGGCGCGCACCGTCGCGCAGGATGAACTCCACGTACTGGCCGGCGCGGTACTGCAGGTTCTGGTTCGCCGGCAGCTGCAGCTTCAGCACCGCCACGTCGGCCGCCGGCCGGGTGATGCTGATCACGCGCGTGGGCAGCTTCAGCACCGGGTACTCGCCGGCACCCGGCACGCTGCGCGCCAGCACGGTGCAGTCGGTCTGCGGCACGGCGCAGCAGGTGAGGATGAAGCCCTGCTCGGCCTCGGCCATCGGCAAGGCCTTCAGCTGGTGCGGGCCGTGTTTCACCTCGCCGGCCACGAGGCGGCTCTTGCACGAGCCGCAGGCGCCGTCGCGGCAGCCGTAGGGCAGGCCCACGCCCTGGCGAATGGCGGCGGACAGGATGGCCTCGTCGGCGGCGACGTCGAACTGCTTGCCCGAGGGCTCGAGGGTGATCTTGAAGCTCATGGTGGAATTGTGCCCGTCACCTTGGACGCCTTGCCGCGCTTCGCCACATGAACCTGCCTCGCCGCTTCTGCCGCCCGTCCCTGCTGATCGTGGGCTGCGGCGATGTCGGCCTGCGCGTGCTGCCGCTGCTGCGCGGGCGCTGGCAGGTGTTCGCGCTCAGCTCGTCGCCCGCGCGCGCGCCTCTGCTGCGCGCGGCCGGCGCGATGCCGCTGCTCGGCAACCTGGACGAGCCCGCCACGCTGGGCCGCTTGGCGGGCCTGGCCGACGCGGTGCTGCACCTCGCCCCGCCGCCCAACCACGGCCGGCAAGACCCCCGCACCGCGGCCTTGCTGGCAGCGCTGGCGCGCGGCGGGCGCGTGCGCCGCTTCGTCTACGCCAGCACCACTGGCGTGTACGGCGATTGCCAGGGCGCGCGCATCGACGAGACCACGATGCCCGCGCCCACCACCGAGCGCGCCTGGCGCCGCGTCGACGCCGAGACCCGCGTGCGCCTGCGCGGTCGCGCCGGTGGCGTGGACACCGCCATCCTGCGCATCCCCGGCATCTACGCCAGCAACCGCGAAGGCGGCGACCCGCGCGAACGTGTGCGCCGCGGCATGCCGGCGCTGCGTGCCGAAGACGACGTCTACACCAACCACATCCACGCCGACGATCTGGCCCGGGCCTGCGTGGCCGCGCTGGTGCGGGCACGGCCGCAGCGCGTGATCAACGTCGTCGACGACACCGAGCTGAAGATGGGCGACTACCTCGATCTGGTGGCACGGCTTTCGGGCTTGCCGCCGGTGCCGCGGCTGAGCCGTGCCGAGGCGGCTGCGAGCTTGTCGCCGATGACGCTGAGCTTCATGAGCGAGTCGCGCCGCATCGGCAATCAGCGGCTCAAGAGCGATCTGCGCTTCGTGCTGCGCCACCCGACGGTGGCCGACGGCCTGGATTGAAGCCCTTGGCGCGCACTTAGCGCCGCCCGCGGCGCGCATCGGCGCGGAAGCGGTTGCGCCACCAGGCCATCATCAGCCAGCCGCCCAGCAGCCCGCCCAAGTGGGCGAAGTGCGCGATGCCCCCACTGCGCACGAAGAGCCCCAGGAAGAGCTCGAGCGCGCCGTAGATGGCCACCAGCGTCATCGCCGGCACGAACACCGGCGGAATCGGCACTGCCTGGCGGTTGGTGAACAGCACGAAGAACAACACCATGCCGGCGATGTTGAGGATCTGCGACGGCATCAGCAGCAGCACCACGGGCAGGAAGCCGACCAGATCGAACTGGCGCCGCGGAAAGCTCAGCGCGTAAGCCATCAGCAGGCCGAACAGCACACCCGAGGCGCCCACCGTAGGCGCCGCGCTGCCCATCAGCGCCGTCACCAGCAGTTGCGTCACGGCGGCCGCCACGCCGGCGCCGGCCATGAACTGCAGGTAGCGGCGCACGCCCCAGAGCCGTTCGAGCTCGGAGCCGAACATCCACAGGCCCAGCATGTTGAACAGCAGGTGCGCCAGATCGCCGTGCAGCAGCGTGTAGCTGAGCAGCTGCCACGGCATGAACAGGCCCGAGCCCAGCGGCCACAGGGCCAGCCAGCGCATCAGCGGCGCGAACATCGACAGCAGGAACGCCACCGCGCAGACGATCATCACGTTGCGGGTGGTGGGTGACAGCGGCGGCATGGAGGGGGCGGGCCTGCGTAGGAGTGGTGCCCGCGGCCAGACTCGAACTGGCACGCCTTGCGGCGGCGGATTTTGAATCCGCTACGTCTACCGATTTCGTCACGCGGGCGCTTTGACGGCGCTGGTGGCCGAAGCGGCGCGATTATCACACGCACATCCCATGCCCTCGGGGTGGGCACGAAGCGGCTGCGAGAATGCGCGCCATGACAGCCGCACCGAACTGGAAGACCCTCGAAGACGCCATCGGCGGCACGCCGCTGGTGCGATTGCAGCGCCTGCCGGGGCCGCTGGGCATCAGCGCCGAGACGGTGGTGCTGGGCAAGCTCGAAGGCAACAACCCGGCGGGCTCGGTGAAGGACCGGCCGGCCATCAGCATGATCCGCGGTGCCGAGGAGCGCGGCGACATCAAGCCCGGCGACACGCTGATCGAGGCCACCAGCGGCAACACCGGCATCGCGCTGGCCATGGCCGCGGCGATCCGTGGCTACCGCATGGTGCTGATCATGCCGGAGGACCTGTCGATCGAACGCGCGCAGACCATGAAGGCCTTCGGCGCCGAACTCATCCTCACGCCCAAGGGCGGCGGCATGGAGTACGCACGTGATCTGGCCGAGCAGATGCAGAAGGACGGCAAGGGCCGCGTGCTCGACCAGTTCGCCAATGCCGACAACCCGCGCGTGCACGAAGAGACCACCGGCCCCGAGATCTGGGCCGACACTGCCGGCCGCGTGACGCACTTCGTCAGCGCCATGGGCACCACGGGCACCATCACCGGCGTGTCGCGGTACCTCAAGCGCATGAACCCGGCGGTGCGCATCGTCGGCGCGCAGCCCAGCGAGGGCAGCCGCATCCCGGGCATTCGCAAGTGGCCCGAGGCCTATCTGCCGAAGATCTACGACGCGAGCCATGTCGACGAGCTGGTGCTCGTGAGCCAGGCCGATGCCGAGGACATGGCTCGCCGCATGGCGCGCGAGGAAGGCTTGTTTGCCGGCATCTCCGCGGCGGGTGCCTGCTGGGTGGCGCTGCAGATCGCCAAGCGCGAGCCGGGTGCGGTGATCGTGTTCATCGTCTGCGACCGCGGCGACCGCTACCTCTCGACCGGCGTGTTCCCCGCCTGACGATGGCGTTCGAACCGCGCTTCTGCCTCGCCTGCGGCACGCCGCTGGCGCCCATCGTGGCCGATGAAGACGGCGGCGCCAAGACCCGCCTGCGCTGCCCGGCCTGCGGCTGGACGCACTGGAACAACCCGACGCCGGTGCTGGCCGCGGTGGTGGAGTGCACCGACCGCGACGGGCAGATCCTGCTGGCGCGCAACGCCGCCTGGAGCGGCCGCATGTTCGCGCTCATCACCGGTTTCATGGAGGCCGGCGAAACCGCCGAGGCCGGCATCGCACGCGAGGTGCTCGAAGAGACCGCGCTGGTGGCCGAGCGTGTGACGCTGATCGGCGTGTACGACTTCCAGCGCATGAACCAGGTGATCATCGCCTTCCACGTTCAGGCCCGTGGCGAGGTTCGCCTGAGCCCCGAACTGGCCGAGTACAAGCTGTTCGCGCCGGCCGATGTGCGCTGCTGGCCGGCCGGCACGGGCTACGCGCTGGCCGACTGGCTGCGTGCGCAAGGGCATGAACCCCGCTTCATCGAGTTTCCGCCACGCACCTAGAATCGCACCCGCCATGGACGTGAACCGCGAACTCGACACCCGGGGGCTGAACTGCCCGCTGCCCATCCTCAAAGCCAAGAAGGCGCTTGCCGACATGGTGAGCGGCGAACTGCTGAAGGTGATCTCCACCGACGCGGGTTCGGTGCGCGACTTCCAGGCGTTTGCGCGCCAGACCGGCAACGATCTGGTGGAGCAGGGCACGCAGGGCCCCGAGTACACGCACGTGCTGCGGCGGCGCTGAAGCCGCCGCGGGCGCTGCGCTACAGCGCCAGGCCCTTCAGGAACTCACGGAAGCCCGGTCCCAGTTGCGGGTGTGCCAGGGCCAGTTCCACATTGGCCTCGAGGAAGCCTTCCTTGCTGCCGCAGTCGTAGCGCCGGCCTTCGTAGCGGAAGGCGAACACCTTTTCGCGCCGCAGCAACGACGCAATGCCGTCGGTGAGTTGGATCTCACCACCCACGCCACGCGGCTGCGTCTCGATCTCATGGAACACGCCCGGCGTCAGGATGTAGCGCCCAGCCACGCCCAGCCGTGAAGGTGCCACCTCGGGCGCCGGCTTCTCGACGATGCGGTTGACATCGACCAGGCGCGAGTTCACCTCGGTGCCGGCGACGATGCCGTAGCGCCGCGTGTGTTCGGCCGGCACTTCCTGCACGGCGATGATGCTGGCGCGCCACTCGTCGTATTGCTCCACCATCTGCGCCAGCACCGGCTTGTCGTGCACCATCAGGTCGTCGGCCAGCAGCACCGCGAAGGCCTCGTTGCCCACCAGGCGCTGGCCGCACAGCACGGCGTGGCCCAGACCGAGGGCCTGCGCCTGGCGCACGTAGATGCACTCCATGTCGTCGGGCTTCACGCCCCGCACCACCTCGAGCAGCTCCTTCTTGCCGGCCTGCTCGAGCGCGACCTCGAGCTCGAAGGTCATGTCGAAGTGGTCTTCGATCGGGCGCTTGTGGCGGCCGGTGACGAAGATCATCTCGCGCACGCCGGCGGCGTAGGCCTCTTCGACGGCGTACTGGATCAGCGGCTTGTCGACCACCGGCAGCATCTCTTTCGGCTGCGCCTTGGTGGCGGGCAGGAAGCGGGTGCCGAGGCCGGCCACGGGAAAGATCGCCTTGCGGATGGGCATGATGCGGGCTGCTGCGCTGCGGGGATGGGCGGCGATTCTGTCAGCCCAGGCGGGCGCGCTGGTCCTCCAGGCGCGTGACGGCTGCCTCGAACTCGGCCAGTCGTGCACGTTCCTGCGCCACCACGGCGGCCGGCGCACGCGCGACGAAGCTGTCGTTGCCCAGCTTGGCGCCGGCCTTGGTGACTTCGCCCTTCAGGCGGGCGATCTCCTTGTCCAGGCGCGCCTGCTCGGCAGCGACGTCGATCTCGACGTGCAGCGCCAGCCGCAGCCCGCCGTGCACGGCCACCGGCGCGGCCTGCGTGGCGGCGGCAAACGCGGCCTCGTCGGCCAGCACGCGCACCTCGGCCAGCCGAGCCAGCGCCGTGAGCAGCGGCGCGGCGGCCTTGATGAAGCCGTCTTCGCCCAGCGTGAGCAGCGGCACGCGCTCGCCGGGCGCCAGGCCCATCTCGCTGCGCAGGCGGCGCACCTCGGCGGCCACGCCCTTGAGCTGAGCCACCCAGGCATCGGCCCTGGCATCCACCTTGTTCAGCTGGGCCTGCGGGTAGGGCGTGGTCACCACCGACTCGAGCCCCGCCTTGCGCCCGGCCACCGGTGCCACGGCCTCCCACAGCTCGGCGGTGATGAAGGGCGCCAGCGGGTGCAGCAGGCGCAGCACGGTTTCCAGCGTGCGGATCAGCGTGCGGCGCGTGGCGCGCGCCGTGCTTTCATCGCTGGCCTTCTTGGCCTCCGCCAGCTGCACCTTGGCGATCTCGAGGTACCAGTCGCAGTACTCGTCCCACACGAAGGAGTAGATGGCGCCGGCCACGGTGTCGAGCCGGTAGTCGGCAAAGCCGCGTGCCACGGCGTCTTCGACGCGCTGCAGCTCGCCGCTGATCCAGCGGTCGGCCGGCGAAAAGCGCATGTAGCCGTGGAAGGGGCCGGCCGGCGTGGTGATGTCCCCCGCGGCATCGAACACGGCCGGCGCGCACTCGGCCTTCGTGTGCTCGGCCAGGCCGCAGTCCTGCCCCTCGCAGTTCATCAGCACGAACTTCGTCGCGTTCCAGAGCTTGTTGCAGAAGTTGCGGTAACCCTCGCAGCGCTTGGCGTCGAAGTTGATGTTGCGGCCGAGCGTGGCGTAGCTGGCCATCGTCAGGCGCAGCGCGTCGGCGCCGAAAGCCGGAATGCCGTCGGGGAACTCGGCCGCCGTCTGCTTGCGCACGCGTGGCGCCGTCTCGGGCTTGCGCAGGCCGGTCGTGCGCTTGGCCAGCAGCGGCTCCAGCGCGATGCCGTCGATCAGGTCGACCGGGTCGAGCACGTTGCCTTCGCTCTTGCTCATCTTCTGGCCTTGCGCGTCGCGCACGAGGCCGTGGATGTAGACGTCGCGGAACGGCACCTGGCCGGTGAAGTGCGTCGTCATCATGATCATCCGGGCGACCCAGAAGAAGATGATGTCGAAGCCGGTGACCAGCACCGTGCTGGGCAGGAAGAGATCGAGCTCCTTCGTCTGCTTCGGCCAGCCCAGCGACGAAAACGGCACCAGCGCCGACGAGTACCAGGTGTCGAGAACGTCTTCGTCGCGGGTGAGCTCACCCGTGTAGCCGGCGGCGGCCGCGCGCTCGCGCGCCTCGGCCTCGGAGCGCGCCACGAACACCTCGCCGCCGGTGCCGTACCAGGCCGGGATCTGGTGGCCCCACCAGAGCTGGCGGCTGATGCACCAGTCCTGCAGGTTGCCCATCCAGTGGTTGTAGGTGTTGACCCACTCGCCGGGCACGAAGCGCACCTCGCCGCTGGCCACGGCGCGGCGGGCCTTCTCGCCGATGCTCAGGCCCGGCGTGCCATCAGGGTTCAGGCCGGGCTTCTCGACGGCCACGAACCACTGGTCGGTGAGCATCGGCTCCACCACCTGCCCGGTGCGCGCGCAGCGCGGCACCTGCAGCTTGTGCTTCTTGGTCTCGACGAGCAGGCCCAGGGCCTCGAGGTCGGCGACGATCTTCTTTCGCGCAACGAAGCGGTCGAGGCCGCGGTAGGCCTCGGGCGCGTGGGCGTTGACCTTGGCGTCGAGGTCGAGCACGCCGATCATCGGCAGCCCGTGGCGCTGGCCGACGGCGTAGTCGTTGGCGTCGTGTGCGGGCGTGACCTTCACGACGCCGGTGCCGAAGGCGCGGTCGACGTAGGCGTCGGCGATCACCGGGATCTGCCGGCCCACCAGCGGCAGCGTCACCGTCTTGCCCACCATCGCGGCATAACGCTCGTCTTCCGGGTGCACCATCACCGCGGTGTCGCCGAGCATGGTCTCGGGGCGCGTGGTGGCCACCACGAGCTGGCCGCTGCCGTCAGACAAGGGGTAGGCGATGTGCCAGAGGAAGCCGTCTTCCTCTTCGCTTTCGACTTCGAGGTCGGAGACGGCGCTCTTGAGCTGCGGGTCCCAGCTCACCAGCCGCTGGCCGCGGTAGATGAGGCCTTCTTCGTGCAGCCGCACGAAGGTTTCGGTGACGACGGCCGAGAGCGACTCGTCCATCGTGAAGTACTCGCGGCTCCAGTCGACGCTGTCGCCCAGGCGGCGCATCTGGTTCGTGATGGTGGCGCCGCTGCTGGCCTTCCAGTCCCAGACCTGGGCGACGAAGTTCTTGCGGCCCAGGTCGTGGCGGCTCAGGCCCGCCTCCTGCAGCTGGCGCTCCACGACGATCTGCGTGGCGATGCCGGCATGATCAGTGCCCGGCACCCACAGCGTGTTGTGGCCGCGCATGCGGTGGTAACGCGTCAGCGCGTCCATGATCGTCTGGTTGAACGCGTGGCCCATGTGCAGCGTGCCCGTCACGTTGGGCGGCGGCAGCTGGATGCAGAACGAGGGCCGGGTGGCGTCGAGCGTGGGCGCGAAGGTGCCGGTGCCGGCCCAGCGCGGGCCCCACAGGGCCTCGATGGCGGCGGGTTCGAAGGACTTGGCGAGCTCGGTCATGGGTGGCAGCAACGGCGTCAGGAGGGCGCGAGAAAGGGGCGCGAACCGCCAGCGACGCCGGCGGTGCAGGGGGGCGCCCGATGCATCGCCCGCGTGGGCAGCCACAATGCGCGGGGAGGGCCTGATTGTAGGTGTCGGGCCTGCAAGGGCGGCCCTCGGGCAGCCCACTTCACGGGTGCCACCGCGCACCGGGTCGAACGTTGAGAGAACTCGCGATGAAACGTCTGCGCCGACTGAGCCTGCCGCTGCTGGCCGCCGCCCTGATGGCGGCCTGCGGCGGCGACGGCGGGGGTGGCAACACCACCACCGTGCCCCCGCCCACCGGCTGCTCGGTCGAGGAGCAGAAGAGCTGGCTCGTGCGCTACCTCGACGATGCCTACTTCTGGGCGCTGCAGGCGCCGCGGCCCGATCCGGCCGGCTTCACCGACCTCGACCTGTTCTTCAAGGCCCGGCTCTACGACGGCAGCAGCCCGCCGTTCCCGAGTGACCGCTGGAGCGGCTGGTCGAGCACGGAGTCGTTCCAGCGCTTCTATGGCGAGGGCGCCACCATGGGCTACGGCGTGTCGGTGGCCGGCCTCGAGCTCGAACGCGACGGCACGCGGCCGCTCTTCGTGCGCTATGTCGAGCCCGCTTCGCCTGCGGCATTGCAAGGCGTCGTGCGCGGCGACCAGGTGCTGGCGCTCAACGGCCGCGCGGCCAGCGACATCATCGCGGCCGACGACTTTGCGGCGCTCACCGCCACCAACGAGGGTGATGTGCTGACGATGCAGCTGCTGCGCGGCGGTGTGGAACGCAGCGTCACGCTGCGCGCGGCCGTGTTCACGCTGGCCCCGGTGCAGGGCACGAAGGTCGTCACCACGGCGGGCGGCCGCAAGCTCGGCTACGTGATGGTGAAGGACATGATCTCGCAGGCGTTGCCCGGCATGGACACCGCGTTTTCGCGCTTCCGCGCCGAGGGCGTGCAGGAGGTGGTGCTCGACCTGCGCTACAACGGCGGCGGGCTCGTATCCACCGGCGAACGGCTGGCCTCGCACCTGGTGGGCGAGACGTTCGCTGGGCGCACCTACGCCACGCTGCGCCACAGCCCCGAGCGCAGCTCGCGCAATCAGTCCTTCGCCTTCGACTTCGGGATCGCGCGCATTGCGCCCACGCGCGTGCTGGTCCTGGTTGGCCGGCGCACCTGCTCGGCGGCAGAGCAGGTCGTCAACGGCCTGCGCGGCGTCGGCGTGACGGTGGAGATGATCGGCGAGGCCACCTGCGGCAAGCCGGTGGGCTTCGTGCCGACGCAGGTCTGCTCGCGCAGCTGGAGCATCACCAACTTCGAGAGCGTCAACGAACGTGGCGAGGGCCGCTACTGGGACGGCTTCGCGCCCACCTGCGCCGTGGCCGAGGACTTCCGCTCGCCGATGAGCGACCCCGCCGATGCCTTGTACGGCGCGGCCCTGGCCCGTGCCGACGGCCAGGCCTGCCCGGCCCTGGCGGCCGGGGTGGCACGGCCGCTGTCGGCCACCGCCCGCCGCGCCCTGGGCTCGCGCCCGAGCGACGAGCGCCAGGACATGATCCCGCGCTGAGCGGCCCCACGCATGGACGACATTCACTTCACGCTGCGCGGCGAGTTCATCACCCTCGACGCGCTGCTCAAGGCCACCGGCCTGGCGGACAGCGGCGGCGCGGCCAAGCAGCTCATCACGGCGGGAGAGGTGCGGGTCGATGGCCAGGTCGACACCCGCCGTGGCGCCAAGATCCGCGCCGGCCAGCGGGTGCAGGTGGCCGGCCAGCGCATCCGGCTCCTGGCGGCCGAGCTGCCGCCGACTACATGAACAGGTGCTCGCCGGCGTTCTCGCCACCCAGCACGACGTAGTTCACCTTCTTCAGGTCTTGCAGCCGCGTGCCGCCCGAGTAGCTGATGCTGCTCTGCAGGTCTTCGCGCATCTCGCGCAGCGTGTCGGCCAGGCGGCCCTTGATCGGCTCGAGGATGCGCTTGCCTTCGACGTGCTTGTACTCGCCCTTGTTGAAGTCCGAGGCCGAGCCGTAGTACTCCTTGAAGAGCTTGCCGTCGACCTCGACCGTGGCGCCCGGGCTCTCCTCGTGGCCGGCGAACAGGCTGCCCACCATCACCATGGCGGCGCCGAAGCGCACGCTCTTGGCGATGTCGCCGTGGTGGCGGATGCCGCCGTCGGCAATGATGGGCTTGGTGGCCACGCGGCTGCACCACTTCAGCGCGCTGAGCTGCCAGCCGCCGGTGCCGAAGCCCGTCTTGAGCTTGGTGATGCACACCTTGCCCGGGCCCACGCCCACCTTGGTGGCATCGGCGCCCCAGTTCTCGAGGTCGATCACGGCCTCGGGCGTGGCCACGTTGCCGGCGATGACGAAGGCCTGCGGCAGCTTCGCCTTGATGTGCTCGATGGTGCGCTTCACGCTGTCGGCGTGGCCGTGCGCGATGTCGATCGTGATGTAGTCGGCACCCACGCCCTCGGCCGCAAGGCGGTCGACCACGGCAAAGTCCGCCGGCTTGACGCCCGAACTGATCGACACGTACAGCCCCGCGTCGCGCATGCGCCGCGCGAACGCGAGGTTGTCGAGGTCGAAGCGGTGCATCACGTAGAAGTGGCCGCTGCGCGCCAGGTATTCGGCGATCGACTCGTCGAGCACGGTCTTCATGTTGCTCGGCACCACCGGCAGCGCGAAACGGCGGCCGCCGAACTCCACCGACGCGTCGCATTCGCTGCGGCTGTCGACACGGCACTTGCGTGGCAGCAGCAGGATGTTGTCGTAGTCGAAGATCTCCATGGGGCGGTTGGGCAGTGTGCGGGTGCGGGCCGGCAGTGTAGCGAGCGCTGCCGGGCCTCAAGTCGGCGACCCGTCGGCCGAAGACCCGACGATGACACCCTGGCTCACGTCGATCGCGCACTGGCTGCGCCGTTCCGCGACACCGCCGCCCGCGCCAGGGCGTGAGGATCTCACGACCTCCGAGCTCTCGCCTCTGGGCCGGGCCGCGGCACCCGCCGAGGTGGGGCCGCAGGCCCTGCTGCTGCTGCACCTCTTCGAACACTCGGCTTCGGGTCTGCTGCTGTGCGACGGCAGCGGCCGCGTGCGCCTGTGCAGCCCGGTGGCGGCGGCTCTGCTGGCGGCGGCGCCGGACGAGGTCTGCGGCCATCCGGTCGAGGACTGGATCACGCCGCTCGTCGACTTCAACGCCGGCCCGGCCGACGGCGGTCTGCCCGTGGGCCAGTGGGAAACCCAGGCCCAGCGCCGCGACGGCACCGAGTTCCCGGTCGAGCTGACCGTGAGCGACACCCCGCTCGACGGCCGGCCGGCCCGCGTGCTGGTGATGCGCGACATCACCGACCGCCGGCTGAACCAGCAGCGTCTGTCGGATCTGGCCAACTACGACGGCCTCACCGGCCTGCCCAACCGCACGTTGTTCCGCGATCGCCTCGGCCAGGCCATGGCCCGCGCGCGGCGCAGCGGGGCGCCGATGGCGCTGATGTTCCTGGATCTCGACAACTTCAAGGTCATCAACGACACGCTGGGCCACGGCCTCGGCGACGAGCTGCTGCGCCAGGTGGCGGTGCGGCTGCAGGCCTGCGTGCGCGAGGTCGACACGCTGGTGCGGCGCGACACGGCGCGCGAGCACGCCGCCTTCACCGTGTCGCGCCTGGGCGGCGACGAGTTCACGGTGATCGCCGAGAACCTGGCCAGCGCCGAGTCGGCGGTGGTGCTGGCGCGGCGCATCCTCGACGCCATGGACGAGCCGGTGCAGCTGCACGAGCACCAGCTGCACGTGGGCACCAGCATCGGCATTGCGATGTACCCGAGCGAGGACACCGACCTCGACGGCCTCGTGCGCCACGCCGACAGCGCCATGTACCGCGCCAAGTACATGGGCAAGGGCATCTACGCCTTCTACAGCGACGAACTCACGCTCGAGGTGGCGGCGCGCCTGAAGATGGAAAGCGAGCTGCGCCGCGCCGTCGAGCGCGCCGAGTTCGCGCTGTGCTACCAGCCCAAGGCGCGGCTGGACGACGGCCGCGTCACGGGTGTCGAGGCGCTGCTGCGCTGGCACCCGCCGGGCCGCGGCGCGGTGCCGCCCGACCGCTTCATCCGCGTGCTCGAGGACAGCGGCCTGATCCTGCAGGTGGGCAACTGGGCGCTGCGCACGGCCTGCATGGAGATGGCGGCTCTGCGACGCGAGGGCTTTCCGCGCCTGACGCTGGCCGTCAACCTGTCGGCGCGGCAGTTCCGCCAGCCGCAGCTCGCCCGCATCATTGCCGAGACGCTGTCGGAAACCGGCTTCGAGCCGACCTGCATGGAGATCGAGCTCACCGAAGGCCTGCTGATGGAAGACCATGAGGCCACGCGCATCACGCTGGCCGCGCTGGCCGAGATGGGCGTGCGCGTGGCGATGGACGACTTCGGCACCGGCTACTCGTCGCTCAGCTACCTCAAGCGCTTCGACATCGACACGCTCAAGATCGACGGCAGCTTCGTCGCCGAGCTGCCCGACGACCCCGAGGACCGCGCCATCGCCACGGCCATCGTCGCCATGGGTCACAGCCTGCACATGCACGTGGTGGCCGAGAAGGTCGAGACGGTCGAACAGGCCGAATGCCTGCGCGGCATGGGCTGTGACGAGATGCAGGGCTACCTGCTCAGCCGGCCTCTGCAGCCGGCGCAGCTGCGCCATTGGCTTCGCGAACGCCGCGTCAGCGGCAACGTGGCCCGCGAAGCAGCGCCGATGACACGTTTTGACCTGCACACGCTCGACATCGACGTCGAGACAATGCCGAGCACAGACATCTAGCCCCGGTCCCTAGAATCCGCGGCATGCATGACAGCGAGCCGCCGGAGTTGACCGACACCCCTAGCGCCGCTGAAGGCCCGGGTGGCCCCGAGGCGAAGCTGCTGCGGGGCCTCAACCCCGAGCAGCTCGCGGCCGTGACGCTGCCCCGCGTGCCTTCGCTCATCCTCGCCGGTGCCGGCTCGGGCAAGACGCGCGTGCTCACGACGCGCATCGCCTGGCTGCTGAACACCGGGCAGGCCTCGCCGGGCGGCATCCTGGCCGTGACCTTCACGAACAAGGCCGCCAAGGAGATGCTCACGCGGCTCGGGGCCATGCTGCCGGTGGCCGTGCGCGGCATGTGGATCGGCACCTTCCACGGCCTGTGCAACCGCTTCCTGCGCGCGCACTGGAAGCTCGCCGGCCTGCCGCAGGGCTTTCAGATCCTGGACAGCGGCGACCAGCTCAGCGCTGTCAAGCGCGTGATCAAGGCCATGAACCTGGACGAGGAGCGCTTTGTTCCGAAGCAGGTGACCTGGTTCATCGCCGGCCAGAAGGAAGAAGGCCATCGGCCGCCGCAGGTGGACGCGCGCGACGAGCACACGCGCAAGCTGGTGCAGGTGTACGAGGCCTACGAGCTGCAGTGCGCCAAGGAAGGCGTGGTCGACTTCGCCGAGCTGATGCTGCGCAGCTACGAGCTGATGCGCGACAACGACGCGCTGCGCGAGCACTACCAGCACCGCTTCGCGCACGTGCTCGTCGACGAGTTCCAGGACACCAACCGGCTGCAGTACGCGTGGCTGAAGATGTTCGCGCCGCCGGAGAACGCCCAAGTGCGGCCTGACGGCCGCGGGGGGCAGGGCGTGTTCGCGGTGGGCGACGACGACCAGAGCATCTACGCCTTCCGCGGTGCGCGCGTGGGCAACATGGCCGACTTCGAGCGCGAGTACCGCGTCGAGCGTGTCGTGAAGCTGGAGCAGAACTACCGCAGCTCGGGCCACATCCTCGATTCGGCCAACGAGCTGATCGCGCACAACAGCGCGCGCCTGGGCAAGAACCTGCGCACCGATGCCGGCGCCGGCGAGCCGGTGCGCGTGCACGAGGCACCGAGCGACTACGCCGAGGCGCAGTGGCTGCTCGAGGAGATCGGCAGCCTGCACCGCGCCGGCACCGCGCGCAGCGAGATCGCGCTGCTCTACCGCAGCAATGCGCAAAGCCGGGTGCTGGAAAGCGCCTTGTTCAACGCCGGCATGCCTTACCGCGTGTACGGCGGCCTGCGCTTCTTCGAGCGTGCCGAGGTCAAGCATGCGCTCGCCTACCTGCGCCTGCTGGAGAACGCCAACGATGACACGAGCTTCCTGCGTGTCGTCAACTTTCCGGCGCGCGGCATAGGCGCGCGCAGCGTCGAGTTGCTGCAGGACGTGGCGCGCGCCAGCGGCCGCAGCCTGGCGCAGAGCGTGGGCGGCGTCGACGGCGCGGCGGGCAAGAAGCTCGTCGCCTTCGTGCAGCTGATCGACCAGTTGCGCGAACAGACGCGCGGCCTCACGCTGCGCGAGATCATCGACCACATGCTCGAAGCCAGCGGCCTGCGCTTCTTCTACAAGCACGACAAGGAAGGCGAAGACCGGCTCGAGAACCTCGAGGAACTGGTCAACGCGGCCGAAAGCTTCGTCACGCAAGAGGGCTTCGGCAAGGACGCCGTGGCGCTGCCGGTCGATGAGCAGGCCGGCGCGTTTTTGGCTACAGAGACCGCACCCGATGCCGACACCGGCGAGATCCTGTCGCCGCTGGCGGCGTTTCTCACCCATGCCAGCCTGGAGGCCGGCGACAACCAGGCCCAGGCCGGGCAGGACGCCATCCAGCTGATGACGGTGCACAGCGCCAAGGGCCTGGAGTTCGACGCCGTGTTCATCACCGGCATCGAGGAGGGCCTGTTCCCGCACGAGCAGAGCCTGTCCGATGCCGACGGCGTCGAGGAAGAACGGCGGCTGATGTACGTGGCCATCACGCGGGCGCGCCGGCGGCTGTACCTGAGCTTCAGCCAGACGCGGCTGCTGCACGGGCAGACGCGCTACAACGTCAAGAGCCGCTTCTTCGACGAGCTGCCCGAGGGCTCGCTGAAGTGGCTCACGCCGCGCCAGCAGGGCTTCGGTTCGGGCTATGCGCGGGAGTACCAGCAGGCCTGGCAGCGTGGCAGCGGCCTGGGCGGCATCGTCGGTGCCGGGCGTGTGGCGCCTGCACGGGCACCGGCGCCTGCGCCACGCGAGGCCTGGGCGCCGCCACCGACGCCGCCGCTGCCAGCCGCTGAAGGCGGCTGGCGTGTCGGCCAGACGGTGTTCCACGGCAAGTTCGGCGAGGGCGTGATCTCGGTGCTCGAGGGCCGCGGCGCCGACGCCCGGGCGCATGTCCACTTCGGTCGCCACGGCGCCAAGTGGCTGGCGCTGGCCATCGCCAAGCTCACGCCGGTGGACTGACACAGTGCGCCCGCCAGGGCCTTGTCATCGCCCTGCCGCACAAGTGCGGTGCCATTCGGCGCATGTTCTGTCATCGATCGGCCTGGGCGCTGCTGGCGGCCTTCACCGCACTGGGCCCTGCCCAGGCCCAAGACGCGGCGCGTGGCGCGCGCCTGTACCTGGGGCTGCCTGCGGGCGAGGCCTCGTGTGTCGAATGCCACGGCCCCGACGCCGGCCAGGACCGCAACCGCCTGCTCAACGCCGCGCAAGGCCCGGCAGCCATCGACGTGGCGTTGCGCAAGGCCGCGGCCATGGGCTACCTGTCGGATCTGCTGTCGCCCGCCGACAAGGCCGACCTGTCGGCCTGGCTGGCGCAGGTGCTGTCGCAGGCCGAGGGCACGGCGACCGAGCTGATCTGGCCCTGGAACCTGGAGTTCGGCCGCGTCGCGCCGGGTGCCGCGGCCGCGCCGCAGCCCGTGCGGCTGCGCAACCGGGGTGCGGGGCTGCTGCCGGTGTCGCCCCGGCTGCGCAGCCTGGTGCCCGGCGGCGCGGAGGGCCTCAGCCTCGTCCACGACTGCCCTGGCGCACTGCCGCCGGGCGGCGAATGCACGGCGTGGGTGGGCCTGGTGGCGGGGGCCGAGGGCCGGCTGCAGGCGGCCCTGGTCTGGGGCGACTCGGGCACGGCGGAGTCCTCGGCCATCAGGCCCGTGGGTGTGGCGGCCACGGTGAGCTCGGCCGCGTTGGGCGCGGCGCAGTGGCGCGACGCCACGCCCGGCGCCCCGGTGCTGCTGCAGGCGCTGCCGACCACCAGCGCCAGCGTCTCGCTGCCCCTGCACAACGCCGGCAACTCGCCCTTGACCCTGGGTGTGCCCGCCATCACCGGGCCGGGCCGCGCCTCGTTTCGCATCGAGCCCGGCGGCTGCGCGGCCGGCCGGGTGCTGGCGCCGGGCACGGGCTGCACGCTGCTGATCGCCGCCACGGCGCCGTCGGCCGGGCAGTCGGAGGCCTTGCTGCAGTGGCGCACCGATGGCAGCCATGCGGGCAGCCGTGAACTGGTGGTGCGGGCGCTGCCGGGTGCGGCCCCGCCACCCACGGCGCCGCCGCCTGCACCCGTCGCACCCACTCCGGCCCCGGCACCTGCGCCTGCCCCTGCGCCGAGCCCGGCGCCGACCTCAGGGCAAGAGGCCTCGGGTGGCTGCAGCGTGGCCTGGGTGCCTGGCACGCCAGATCCGCTGCTGCCAGCCCTGCTGGGGGTGGCCGCACTCGCGCTGTGGGGGCGCGGGCGGCCTTCGAGAGCCGCTCAGGCCTGATCCGTCGGCGGCGGCGGGTTCGTCTCGGCGGCCAGCGCCTGCACCGGCGAGCCGCCGAAGCTGTCGTTGAAGGTGAACAGCAGCGACACGTAGAACACCGCCGAGAACACGAGGCCCGCTGGGACACCCACCAGCCCGGCCCACTGCGGCAGCCCCAGCAGGCCCAGCAGCAAGGCGCTGCCCAGCGCAAACAGCACCACGCTGCCGAACCAGCCCAGCAGGTAGACGGCAAAGGCGCCCTTGGCCCGCCACACCGCCAGCGTGCTGGAGAACAGCGCCTGGCCCACGGTCTGGCCGCCCCAGTGCACGAGGGCCGGTGCGTGCCAGAAGGGCACCGTCAGCACCGTGCCGGCCAGCAGCACCCACATCGCGCCGGTGCCGACGCCGGGTTCGGCCAGGATGGTGTCGACCTCCAGCCGCCCCGCCGTGCCCTGGGCCATGGCGTCCTGCAGCCGGCCCCAGGCACCACTGGAGAGGCTGTCGCCGACAGCCAGGATCACCAGCAAGGCCGCGCCGTACATCGCACACAGCGTCAGCAGCGCGCGGCGACGCGTGGCGTCGGTGCGCAGCGGCTCGATGAAGCAGCGCGGGTGCACCTGCCCGTCGAGCAGCGCCGACTGCGCGGCGATCATGAAGCCCAGGCCCAGCAGCGGCAGCGACATCATCTGCACCACCGGCCCGAGCAGCGGCACCAGACTGACGAGCAGCGCGGCGAACAGGAACACGCCGAACAGGCCCATGAAGCCCAGTGGCCGCTTCATGAACACGCGCCAGGCGTCGCCGATCCAGCGCGAGCCGCGGTTGGCCTCCACGGACTTCAGAACGAGCGGCATGGGGTCAGCGGGGCTTCAGGGTTGCGGGTGCCAGGGGCTGGCGATGCGGTGGCGCAGCACGCGCTCGAAGTGCGTCGGGTCCTTCGGCGCCAGCAGCGCGGCGCTGCGCGGCAGGTGCCAGTCCCACAGGCGGCTGATCCAGAAGCGCAGTGCCGCGGCGCGCAGCAGCGCGGGCAGGGCGCGGATCTCGCCGTGGGTGAACTCGCGTTCGGCGCGGTAGGCGGCCACGAAGGCGGTGGCGCGGTCCTCGTCGAGTGCGCCGCTGGCCAGGTCGCAGCACCAGTCGTTCAGGCACACGGCCACGTCGAACAGCAGCCAGTCGGTGCCGGCGAAATAGAAGTCGAAGAAGCCGCAGAGCGTGTCGGGCCCGGCGGTGTCATCGAACATCACGTTGTCGCGGAACAGGTCGGCGTGGATCGGTCCCTTGGGCAAGGCCTGCCCGGCAGCCGAGTCGGCCAGGGCCTGCTGGAAGGCGAGCTCGTCGACCAGCAGCGAGGCCTGCGCCGGCTGCAGGTGCGGCAGCACCACCGGTGCCGTCTCGGCCCACCAGGCCAGGCCGCGCAGGTGCGGCTGCTGCATCGGCAGCGACTGCCCTGCCACGTGCATGCGCGCCAGCATGCGCCCGACCTGCACGCAGTGGCTCGCGCCCGGTGCCAGTCGGTGCCCGCCTGGCAGGCGCGACACGACCGAGGCCGGCTTGCCGGCCACCGCATGCACCAGGCTGCCGTCGGCTCCCGGCTGCGGCGCCGGCACCGGAATGCCCCGGGCGGCCAGGTGCTGCATCAGCGCCAGGTAATAGGGCAGCTCGGTGGGGGCCAGGCGCTCGAACAGCGTCAGCACCCACTGGCCACGGGCCGTGGTGGCGTAGTAGTTGGTGTTCTCGATGCCGCTGGTGATGCCCTGCAGCTCGGTCAGCGCGCCCAGGCCCAGGCGCTGCACCAGTGCATCGGCCTCGGCGAACGAGACTTCGGTATAGACCGCCATCGAGGGGCGGGCTCTAGAAGCGCAGCAGCGACCAGGTGCGCTTGCCGGTGCTGCCGCGGTCGCTCATGGACTCGCGGCCCGGCGGGGCGACCTGGATCTCGTAGGCCGGCGCGCCGCCGACCTTGCTCTGCACCACGACCCGGGTGACGGTGCCGCGCACACGGTGTTCTTCGATGCGAGCGCCGTCGTCCTCGATCACGGTGATGTGCGGTCGCTCGGCCTGCGGCTTGGCCTTGTGCGCTGGCGCAGAGGCTGCCGCAGCCGGCGCGGGGGCGGGCTGGCCCAAGGCCGGCAGCGTGGCGCCCACGAGTGCAGCCAGTGCCAGGGCACGCAGGGTCGTCGGGATGGAGAACATCCGCGGGATTCTACCGACCGCCCGCGGGCCACAATGCCCCCGATCAACCCTTCGGATACCCCTGCATACCGATGAACCCGACGAGTCCGACGGCCCCGACCCCGGCCGGCCCCGGCCTGCTGCTGCTGGTGGACGGCTCCAGCTACCTTTACCGCGCGTACCACGCGATGCCGGACCTGCGCTCGCCCGACGGCTTCCCCACGGGCGCCATTCACGGCATGCTGGCCATGATGACCTGGATGCGCGAGCGCTACCCCGCCGCGCACGCGGCGTGCGTGTTCGATGCGCCCGGCCCCACCTTCCGCGACGCCTGGTACCCCGAGTACAAGGCCCAGCGCGCGCCGATGCCCGACGACCTGCGCACGCAGATCGAGCCCATCCACGAGGCCGTGCGCCTGCTGGGCTGGCCGGTGCTGGTGCCGCCGGGCATCGAGGCCGACGACGCCATCGGCACGCTGGCCCGCGCCGGCAGCGCCGAGGGCCACCGCGTGCTCATCTCCACCGGCGACAAGGACCTGGCGCAACTCGTCACGCCGCAGGTCAGCCTGATCAACACCATGAGCAAGCCGCCCGAGTTGCTGGATGAAGCCGGGGTGCTGGCCAAGTTCGGCGTGCCGCCCGGGCGCATCGTCGACTACCTCACGCTGATGGGCGACACCGTCGACAACGTGCCCGGTGTCGAGAAGGTAGGCCCGAAGACGGCCGCGAAGTGGATCGCCGAGCACGGCAGCCTCGACGCCGTCATGGCTGCTGCGGCCAGCATCAAGGGCGTGGCCGGCGAGAACCTGCGCAAGGCGCTCGACTGGCTGCCCACCGGCCGCAAGCTGGTGACGGTGGTGACCGACTGCGATCTCGCCGGCCAGGTGCCCGGCTGGCCTTCGCTCGACGCGCTGGCGCTGCGCGAGGTGGACCGCGAGCGCCTGCTCGACTTCTACACGCGCTTCGGTTTCCGCAGCTGGAAGCGCGAGCTGGAGGAGTCGTTGGGCCGCAGCACGTCGGTCGCGGTGCCTGCGGCCACCCCGGCCGAGGCCGATGCGCCACCGGCCGCACCCGCCGTTGCTCTGGCCCGCGAATACGAAACCATCACCACCTGGGAGCGCCTGGACGCCTGGCTCGAGCGCCTGATGGCCGCCGAACTGGTGGCGCTGGACACCGAGACCGACAGCCTCGATGCCATGGTGGCACGCATCGTCGGCATCAGCTTTGCGGTGGAGCCCGGCCGCGCCGCCTACGTGCCGCTGGCGCACGACTACCCGGGCGCGCCCGAGCAGCTGCCCGCGGCCGAGGTGCTGGCCAAGCTGAAGCCCTGGTTGGAGAGCGCCGCGCACGCCAAGCTCGGCCAGAACGTCAAGTACGACTGGCACGTGCTGATGAACGCCGGCATTGCGGTGCAGGGCTACCGCCACGACACGCTGCTGCAGAGCTACGTGCTCGAGGCCCACATGAAACACGGCCTGGAGGCGCTGGCCGAGCGGCACATGGGCCGCCGCGGCCTGAGCTACGAAGCGCTGTGTGGCAAGGGCGTGAACCAGATCCCGTTCGCGCAGGTGGACATCGAGCGTGCCACCACCTACTCGGGCGAAGACAGCGAGATGGCGCTGCAGCTCGGCGGCGTGCTGCTGCCGCGGGTGCAGGCCGACGCCGGCCTCACCTTCGTGTACGAGCAGATCGAGATGCCCACGAGCGCCGTGCTCGGTCGCATCGAGCGCCACGGTGTGCTGATCGACTCGGCCGTGCTGGCGCGCCAGAGCACCGAACTCGGCCAGCGCCTCGTCACGCTCGAGCAGGAGGCGCACGGGCTGGCCGGGCAGCCGTTCAACATGGGCAGCCCCAAGCAGATCGGCGAGATCCTCTTCGGCAAGCTCGGCCTGCCGGTGAAGAAGAAGACGGCCACCGGCGCACCGAGCACCGACGAAGACGTGCTGCAGGAACTGGCGGCGGATTACCCGCTGCCGGCGAAGATCCTCGAAGCGCGCAGCCTGTCCAAGCTGAAGGGCACCTACACCGACAAGCTGCCGCTGATGGTGAACCCGGCCACCGGCCGCGTGCACACCACCTACGCGCAGGCGGTGGCCGTGACGGGGCGGCTCGCCAGCAACGACCCCAACCTGCAGAACATCCCCATCCGCACGGCAGAAGGCCGCCGCGTGCGCGAGGCCTTCGTCGCGCCGCCGGGGCACGTGCTGCTGAGCGCCGACTACTCGCAGATCGAGCTGCGCATCATGGCGCACATCAGCGAAGACCCGGCGCTGCTGCGCGCCTTCGAGCGCGGCCTCGACATCCACAAGGCCACCGCGAGCGAGGTCTTCGGCACGCCGGTCGACGAGGTGTCATCGGAACAGAGGCGTTACGCCAAGACCATCAACTTCGGCCTCATCTACGGCATGGGTGCCTTCGGCCTGGCGGCGCAGCTGGGCATCGAGCAGAAGGCGGCCAAGGACTTCATCGACCGCTACTTCGCGCGCTTCGCGGGTGTGAAGCGCTACATGGACGAGACGCGCCTGAAGGCCAAGGACAAGGGCTTTGTGGAAACCGTGTTCGGCCGCCGCCTGTGGCTGCCCGAGATCAACAGCGGCAACGGCCCGCGCCGCAGCGGCGCCGAGCGCCAGGCCATCAACGCGCCGATGCAGGGCACGGCGGCCGATCTCATCAAGCTGGCGATGATCGCCGTGCAGCGCGCGCTCGATGCGCAGCAGCGCGCCACGCGCATGGTGATGCAGGTGCACGACGAACTCGTGCTCGAGGTGCCCGAGGCCGAACTGGCCTGGGCGCGCGAGGCCATCCCGGCGCTGATGGCCGGCGTGGCGCAACTGAAGGTGCCGCTGGTGGCCGAGGTGGGCGTGGGCGCCAACTGGGACGAGGCGCACTGATTCGGGGGGGAGTGCGGCAAAAACGCACCCGGGCTCCCCCCGGCGGGGGTTTCGGTTCGATGGGAGACGGCAGAACACTCCACGCGCAGCGCCGCGCCATCCGCCGCTGTGGTCCGCACCACCTCACGGAGCCGACCATGAAGACCCTTGCCGCCCTTGCCGTCCTCCTTGTCTCCAGCGCCGCCTCGGCGCAGACCCTCACCATCTCCGGCGACTCATCGTCGGGAGGGGGCGGCTTCAGCGGCGGTACCGCCGGGACCTATCAATCCAACGTCAGCCACTCCTACACCGTGGTAGGCAACGCGTACAGCTTCAACCTGCGCGGTGATGTCACAGCGCAGTTCAGCGGCACGGCCAACGACTTCGCATTCCAGGTAGCAGCCTTCTTCACGGTGACCACGGGTGCCGCGCCGGTGCAACTGACCGACATCGTCGTCAGCTACAACGGCAAGGAGGTCGTCAGCGGCGGCTCGACGGCCACCTACGCGGCCCGCAACTTCTACCGTGGTCTGCTCTACGCCGGCGGGTTTGGCCCTGACTTCGGCTTTGGGCAGTATCTGCCCGTGCGAACCACCCAAGGCATCGCCATCGAAGACCTGTCCACGGCATTGCCCAGCACCATCCTGGCGGCCAACACGGCCTACACGCTGTACATGGATGTCTACCCCGACACCGTGATCGAGTCCTATCCGGCCGGCTCGTCGATGCTCGGCTACAGCGTCGAGTTCGGCGGCGCCGTGGCGCCGTGGCTGGACGGCGTCACGGTGTCGTTCGTCGCCAACCCGGTGCCCGAGCCGGCGAGCCTGCTGATGCTGGGTGCGGGCATGGCCGTGCTGCTGGCGCGGCGGCGCGCGGCGCGCTGAGCGCGCGGCATCGGGCGGCCGGTGGCCGTCAGCTTCCCGGCTTGGCCATCATCCCGGACAAGGCCTGCGCCACGCCGGTGATGCCCTCGTTCGACAGTCCCGCGTCCTTCATCACCGCGTCGACGATGGGCTTGGCCAGCTGATACTGCAGCGCCGAGTTCATCACCTGTTCCGGAAAGGTGGCGCCGCCTGGGCCGCTGCCGCCGGCGCCGGGCGCGTTGGCGGCACCCGGCATGCCGCTGACCTGAACGATCCGGATCGAGTCGATCTTCTCCATCGGCTTGACCGCCTTCTCCAGGATCTCGGGCAACTGCTGCAGCAGCAGCGAGCGCACCTGCAGGTCGATCTGGGCTGCCGACAGCGTGTTGAGGGCCTCGTTGATGGCCTTCTTGCCCTCGGCCTCGGCCAGGGCCGCGGCCTGGCGGGCCTTGGCCTCGATGGTGATGGCCTCGGCGCGGTCGAGTGCGGCCTCCTTCTCGGCCGAGGCGGCCACCTTCACCGCGATGGCGTTCTGCTCGGCGTCTTTCGCGGCCTCGATGAGCTGGATGGCCTTGTCGCGCTCGGCCACGGCCACCTGGCGGGCCGTGTTCACGGTCTCCTCCGCCTTCACGGCCTCGGCACGCGCCAGATTGGCGGCGGCGTCGGCATCACTTTGCTCGCGCGACTTGTTGGCGATGGCGATCTGCATCTCCTGGCGTGCGATCTCGACCTGCTTGCGCTGCTCGGCGCGCTGCGTTTCGGTCTTGCGCTCGAGCTCGATCTCGCGCGTCTGGATGACGAGGTTCTTCTCGATCTCGGCGGCCTTGATCTCGCGGTCGGCCTCGATGCGCTTCTGGCTCACCTGGCGCTCGGCTTCGATCTTGGCGGCCTCGGCCTCGCGGTTGCGTTCGGCCTGCTGAGAGGCGATCAGCGCCGCCTGCTCGGCACGGGTGACCTCGACCTCGCGCTTCTGCGACAGCGAGGCGAACTCCTGGTCCTTCTCGATCTCGAGCTTCTTGCGCGTGGCATCGAGGTTCTTGGTGCGCACCTGCACTTCGGTGTCCTGCTCGACGTCGTTGCGTTGCTTGCGCCGCGCCTCGGTCTGCTCGGTCAGGCGCGTCAGGCCCTCGGCGTCGAAGGCGTTGTTGGGGTTGAAGAACTGCTTGTCGGTCTGGTCCAGGCTGGTCAGCGACACCGATTCGAGTTCGAGGCCGTTCTTCTCGAGGTCTTCGGCCACGGCGTTCTGCACGGCCTGCACGAAGTCGCGGCGCTTGTCCTGCAGCTCCTGGATCGTCATCGTGGCGGCGGTGGCGCGCAGCGAGTCGACGAACTTGTCTTCCACAAGGGCCTTCAGCTCGTCCGGGCTCATGGTGCGCGCGCCCAGCGTCTGGGCGGCAATGCTCACGGCCTCTTCAGTCTGCTTGACGCGCACGAAGAACGCCGCGGTCACGTCGACGCGCATGCGGTCCTTGGTGATCAGGCTCTCGCGCTCGCGCCGCAGCACCTCGAGCTTGAGCGTGTTCATGTTCACGAGCACCCGCTCGTGGAAGATCGGCAGCACGATGGCACCGCCGTCCATGATGACCTTCTGGCCGCCCAGGCCGGTGCGCACGAAGGCGGTCTCCTTGGTGCTGCGCTTGTAAAGGCGCGCGAAAACGATGCCGACGGTCAGCAAGGCCACCAGGCCGATGCCCACCAGCACGACGATCTCGATCAGTTGTGCCACTTTCCCATCTCCCTCGGTTGTGTTGGCATGAAGTCGGGGCCTACATGAGGCCTGGATGCGGATTGGCGATGCAGCGGTAGAACGCGCCGGCCTTGCGCACGATGAGCACCTGGGCGCCTTCCTCGAACACTTCGTCGTCGATGTCGGGCTCGACCATCAGGTAGTGCGAGCGACCCAGTGCATCGCGCACACGCGCTTGCGCCGCCAGCCCGCGGCGCGCCGCGCCGGCCGTGACCACACCGACGCGGCCGACCAGGCTTTGCTCGCTGACGGCGCTGGTCTCGTCGCGCGGCACGATGTGCGCGATGAGCGAGCCCAGCCCGCGCACGGTGGCCATGCCCGAGGGCACCGCCAGCAGGCCCGCCATCCACGCCGGCAGGTAGCCGCCGAACAGGCCGTGCGACACCATCTGCAGGCCGTAGCCGAACAACACGTAGCCCGTGAGGAACAGCAGCAGCAGCACCAGCGCCGGCACGCGGCCCACGTGCAGCCAGCCGAGCACGCGGTCGAGCGCGCCGTCGCCGCTGACGTCGGGCAGCCAGTCGTCGATCAGGTTGCTCGGGCTCATCGACAACAGCATGCCCAGGCCCTCGAACAAGGCGATGCCGACGATGAGACCGAAGCCGACGCCGAAGGGCAGCGTCTCAGGCGCGGTGAACAGGCTCACGGCTTGCCGGCCTTGCCTGCCTTCAGCTGCGCCAGGCGCTCGGCGATCTTGTTGTCGCGGACCATGTCGTCGAGCTCCTTCAACTGCGCCGCCTGCTGCAGCGTGGTGCCGCGCGCCGTGCCCGACAGGCCGGTCTGGCGCTCGTACAGGCGGTCGAAGGCGCCGGTGACCTTGTCCATCTTGTGCTCGGCCGTGTTCGGCGCCAGGCCACCACCGCCGCCGGTGGCAGCGGCCGCCGCGGCGCGGCTCTTGCGGAACTCGGTGAGCGCCGTTTCCATCTCGCGCTTCTTGGCCAGCAGCGCGGCGACGTAGCCCTGCAGCTCGGTCTCCTGGCGGGTCTGCTCGCCGAGGGTCGTCTCGAGCACGGGCAGTTGCGCTTCGATGTCGAGCTGCCGGGCCACGGCGGCGCGCATCAGGTCTTCCCGGCCCTGGTTCAGCGCCTCGTCGATCTGGGCCGCCAGCTTCGAGTGCTGGCCGTTCAGGCTGGCGTGCTGCTGCTGCGACAGATGTCGGTTGGCGCTCAGCATCCCGAGTTCATGGCGCACCTCGTCGATGACGGAATCGGCCTCGCGGATGGACTGCTCCATCATGGCCTCGGGGGCCTGGTCCTCGATCTTGTCGAGCAGCGCATGCACGCTGCCCGCGATGACGCGACCCACGCGGGTCTTCAGGGTGTCTGCCATCTCAGGCTCCAGTGGTTTGGGGGTTCACGGTACGGGACAGCTCCAGCACGCCGCTGATGTGCCGGCGGACGACCGCGGGATCGTAGGCCGCGGCGCTGGTGGTGGTGGCCTGGCGCATCAGCGCCTCGAAGAGGGCGAAGCTGCGCTTGACCAAGGTGTCTTCCAGCCGGGCTGCCTCGGCCTCGTTGGCGGGAAGCTGGCTGATGACGAGGGCCAGCGTGGTCGTCGTGTGCTCCAGCAGCGCCGCGAGCACGTCGCTGTGCATGCCGCTGACGCCCTCGACGCGCACGAGGGCGTCGCGCAGGCGGCCGGTCAGCTCGCGCGCCCAGGCGTGCGCGACGACGTAGTCGACCGCGCCCTCATGCTGGCGCTTGAGCTGCCCAAGCAACACACGCAGCTTGTCGCTGTTGGTCGTGGCGCCCTCGACCTGGAGCTGTGCCAGCCACAGGTAGAGGTCGCTCGGGATGCGCGCCGACAGCGGCTCCATCGTCAGGCTGTTCGAAACCACGCTGCGTTCGCTCATCGAAGTGGATGAATGCGATCGTATGCGTTTGGGTTCGTTTGTCAACTCCCTGTGGGATCAGGGGAGTCGACCTACAAGCGGCCCGAGGGCTGGCGAGCCTGCGCCCGGCCGACGCGCGCCGGGCGCTCGTCGGGTCAGGCCTTTGCCTGGCTGCGAAGCCGCGCGCCGACGAGAACCAGCCCCACCAACATCAAGCCGTACGTGCCCGGCTCGGGCACTACCGTCGTGAACACACCACCGGCCGCTTCGATCTGCGCGCGGAACGGTGCCACGCCCGTCCACCACGAGATGTCGCCGTAGACGCTGTTGCTCGTGGTGCCGCCGCTCAGCACGCCCACGAGCGTCCACTGGCCGGCGTTGTCGACGAACAGCGGGCCGCCGCTGTCGCCGCGGGCCGTGGTGGCCTCGATCGACGTGGCGGTGGTCTGGCTGCCGAGCCAGCCCAGCGTGTTGCTCGTGCCAAAGGGGTTGTCAAAGTCGGTGGAGAAGATGTTCGACGTGCCGGCGATCGTCGAGCTGGTGTTGACGGCCGCGCCGTAGCGGTCGAGCACGTTCGTCCCGCCGCGGCGGATGCCGTCGGAGCCAGTGGCCCCGGTGCTGCCGATGCCCCGTTGGCCGTAGCCGACGGTGGCTATCGTGAAGCCGGTGAGCGTGGTGGTGGCGTCGGACAACAGGTAGGGCGTGGCGATGCTGCTCGGCACGGCCGTCGCCAGCGTCAGGATGGCCAGGTCGCCGCCGTTGAGCAAGGGCGACGCGTCGGTGCCGCCTCCGGGGAAGAACACCGATTGGATGTTGGAGCTGAAGGTCGGGCTCGAGTAGCTGGTGCCGAAGCGCACGAACTCGCCTGCGAGCGGGCCGCAATGGCGCGCCGACAACACGGTGGTCGGCGCAATGAGCACGCCGCTGCAGTACTGGCCGCCGCTGAAGCCCAGGCCCACTACGCCGGCGAAGGCCGGGTTGGCGGCAAAGCTGGCGGCGCCAGCGAGGCCGACGTCGTCGCGGATGACGATGCGCGCGAAGATGCCCTCTTCGGTGAGGCCATCGGCCAGCATCTTGTCGTAGGCGGCCGTCGAGGCCTGCGCGGCGGGCAGACAAAGGGCCAGCGTCACAGCGGCCAGCAGATGGCGCAGCGGGGTAGCAGAACGGATCATCGATTTCCTCCCGGGTGTATCGCCTTCCAGGCATGTTCCTGGATCAACGGTTCCCGGCCAGCGTCCCATGGCCTTGGGCCGGCACACCCTCGCGTAAACCCGTAATCGATGCGCGTGCGCCACCCGCTCCCCGAGAACCGGGGGGCGCCAGACGCCGCGCGGGCGTTCAGCGCCCCTTGCTGCGCGCCTTGCTCCGACTGCGCGCCGACGGCGGAGGCGCCACCGGCACGGCCTGCAGATGGGCGTTGAAGACCCAGCCTTCGATGTCGCCCTTGCCCACCACCTCGACGCGGCTCCAGCGTTCGCCGGCTTCGAGCAGCGCCACCTCGGTGCCGCGCTTGAGGGCCGGGGCCACCGTCGCGGCCGCGGCGTCGGGGCCGCTGCGGATGTTGAGCGAGGCCGCAATGACGGTGTAGCGCGGGAAGTCGTCTTCCATGCGCCCGGCCACGCGGGAGGCCACCGAGCCCAGCGGGAAGGCGGGGCCGGGATCGCTCTTGCGGCCGCGGGCGATGTCTTCGTGCCCGAGCACTTCCTTCAGGCCGTAGTGCGAGAACAGCAACTCGGCCAGTTCGAAGGCGCGGCTGATCTGCGCCTCGGTGTAGGCGTGCCAGGCTTGTTCGGTGGTGCCGTGACGGTGCCGCGCCAGCACGACCTCGTTGCGCGGGTAGACCTTGCCGAAGGCGGACTCGTAGCGGTCGCCCAGGTTCTTGAGCACGCCCGCGTTGTCCATCTCGATGCCGATGGAATGGTTGTTCATGCCCGTGAGGCCGGCCCAGTGGCTGATGCCGGCGTGCCAGGTGACGACGTTGAGCGGGGCGAGCTGGATGATCTCGCCCTCGCGCCCCAGCACGAGGTGCGCCGACGCCTTGGCCGCCGGGTTGCAGAGCCAGTCGGCCGAGCTCTTGGCCGAGCTGCCGGCGGTGTAGTGGAAGACCAGGTACTGCGGCGCGAACTTGCCGCCGCGGTTGGGCGTGTTGCGCTGGGTGACCTTGTCACCCTCGAGCAGGTGGTTCTTGATGTTCAGCACGGTCGCTCCTGGTGAGTGGTTGCCGAGCGATCCACCTGCGCTGGCGCACAAGTGGCAAGTCAGCCGGGCTGTCGCATCCTATGAAGGCCAGGAGCAGGGGTCAACGCAGTTCTAGCCGCTACCCCTAGCCTGGATCTTTCACGAGCGACGTACTGGATGACTCCGGCGCGGGTCTGAGGCACGGATCGTGGCCCTGAGCGGCGCGGCCGGGGCCCTTCGGCGAGCTTGAGTGCGTGATGGGCGGCCGGCGGGCATGTTGACCCCTTCCCCGGCTTGGGCTGCGGGCCTGGTTGGGGTCAACGCGCGGGCCAGGCACTGGATGGACGTCTACGGGACGGGAGCCAGTCGCGCGGCGGCCACTTCGAACACCTGGCGCAGCGGATGCTGGCTGGCCAGCATCCGCCTCACGCGGCGCGTGTTGCGCAGCACCGCGGCGCCGATCTTGAGCAGCCGCGTGCGGATCGTGACCGTGCAGGCTTGCTGCAGTTCGGTGCCCACCAAGGCCAGCCGCCTGAGGTTGATCATGAGCGTGTAGGCCAGGGCCGCCAGCAGCCGCCGCATCTGGTTGGCCGCGCAGCGGTGGCAACTGGCGCGGCGGCCGAACAGATCCAGCTGCGCCTCCTTGATGCGGTTCTCGGCCTCGCCGCGGGCGCAGCACAGCCGCTCGTACAGCTCGCTGGCGTCGCCGCTCAGGCTGGAGCTGAACTCGCCGATCAGGCGCTCCTTGGCGCCGTTGGCGGCATGACGCTCGGCCACGGCACGCGCGGCCAGTGCGCAGTTCCACTCCAGCACCGGGTTCTTCTGCACGCCCAGCACGTAGTCGATGCCCCAGGCTTCCAAGCGGCGCAGCACCTTCGCTCGGCTGAAGCCGCTGTCGCCGCGCACGACCAGCCGCACCCTCGGCCACGCTTGTCGCAGGCGTCGCGCCAGCAGCTTGAGCACCGCGCTGACGATGCTGGCCGGGTCACGCCAGCTCGGGCGCAGCACGAACGCGAGCATGTCCTGGCCACAGAACACGTACAGCGGCAGGTAGCAGTGGTTGTCGTAGTGCGCGTTGAAGTGCGCTCGCTCCTGCTGCCCGTGCAGCGGCACGTGCGTGGCGTCCACGTCCAGCACCAACTCTGCCGGCGCCGCCTTGCGGCTGGCCACGAACTGGTCCAACAGTACGCCGTGCAACGCCCAGGCTTGGCGCGCGCCAGCCGCGTTCTCCAGCCTGCTCAGCGTAGGGGCGCTGCCCAGGCTGCGGTCCCGGCCCACGGCTGTCTGCCAGACCAGGTCATGCCGCAAGTGTGGTGGTCGGTCACGTCCTGCCAGCCACAGCACAGCCCGTAGATGCGCTGCGCCAGCAGCTCCCGCATGCCGTGCTCGACGCTGGCGGCACGCCGCGAATCGCCCACCGCACGTGCAGCCGCACGGCTCAGACCCAGCCGTTTGTCAACCTGCCTGAGCAGCACCACCCCGCCGTCGGT
>JADCGQ010000037.1 GCA_020248945.1 Rubrivivax sp. | reverse complement strand
GCCCGACACGTCCAAACTCGACAGCCTCATCGGTACACTTTGGCATCGGCGGTCCTCGGTTTTCATTGGCGTCAGATACCTATGAAAACGCGCTTCGGCACGAGGCCGCCGACCTGCTGCTGGTGAAATATCCGGGCTAGCTCCGAGGGTGCGCCAGCGCACCGACTTCCACGGCGGGCGGCGGCACGATCAGGCGCTTTTTGCGCCCTGCCCATGCACCAGACCCGCCTGCAGATCTCCATCGAGCTCGACTACGAAGTCCTGCAGCCCGGCTGCGACTTCATCTTCAACATCCACGCCGCGCTGACCGAGCGCCAACATCTGCTGGGCGAAGACCTGCAGATCAGCCAGGCCGTGCCCTGGCGCGTAGAGACCGATCCGTCGACCCACAACCGCTACCTGCGCCTGAGCGCGCAAGCCGGGCCGCTGCAGGTGTCGTACGGCGCCACGGTGGAACTGGCGCACCACCGGGCCCTGCCTGACCAGATCGGCGAGGTGCCCGTGGCGCGTGTGCCGGCCGGCGTGCTGGGCTACCTCTACCCGAGCCGCTACTGCCAGAGCGACCGGCTGCACCGGCTGGCGATGCGCGAGTTCGGCCAGCAGCCGCAGGGCTATGGCCGCGTGCAGGCCATCTGCCTATGGGTGCAGCAGCGCATCAGCTTCACCCCGAACACCTCGAACTCGGCCACCTCGGCCGTCGACACCCTGCTCGACACCGTCGGCGTGTGCCGAGACTTCGCGCACGTGATGATCGCCTTGTGCCGCGCCGTCAACATCCCCGCGCGGCTGGCCACCGGCATCGACTACGGCGCCGATCCGGCCCTCGGCCCGACCGACTTCCACGCCTACGTCGAGGCCTGGCTCGGCGACCGCTGGTACATCTTCGATCCCTCGGGCACCGCCATTCCGATGGGGTTCGTGCGGCTGGGCACCGGGCGCGACGCCGCCGACGTGGCCTTTGCCACCATCTTCGGCAGCGTGCGGTCGCAGGCGCCGCGCCTGCGCATCCAGGCGCTGCCCGGGGCCGACGGGCGGCTGAGCCTGCCGGTGCACACGCACGAGGCGCTGTCCACCGACGCCTGAGGTTCAGCCCGCCGGGGCTGGCCTGACAAGCTGGCCTGACAATGGCGCGGTGTCCCAGTACTTCGAAGTCCACCCTACGCACCCGCAGCCGCGGCTGCTGAAGCAGGCCGCGCAGATCCTGCACGACGGCGGCATCGCGGCGGTGCCCACCGACAGCAGCTACGCGCTGGTGTGCCACCTCGACGACAAGGACGCCATCGAGCGGCTGCGCCGCATCCGCGGCGTCGACGAGAAGCACCACCTCACGCTGCTGTGCCGCGACCTGAGCGAACTCGCCCGCTTCGCGCGGGTCGACAACCGGCAGTACCGGCTGCTGAAGCTGGGCACGCCCGGGCCCTACACCTTCATCCTCGAAGCCACGAAGGAAGTGCCGCGCCGCGTGAGCCACCCGAGCCGCCGCACCATCGGGCTGCGCGTGCCCGAGCACCTGGCGATGCAGTCGCTGCTCGAGGTGTTCGGGCAGCCGCTGCTGGGCACGACGCTGATCCCGCTCGGCGAGACCGAGCCGCTCAACGACGCCCACGACATCCGCACGCGCTACGAGAAGCTGGTGCAGGCCGTGGTGGACGCCGGTGCGTGCCCGATGCAGCCCACGACGGTGATCGACCTCAGCGGCGACGAGCCGCTGCTCGTGCGCCAGGGCCGGGGCGACGCCGGCCGCCTGGGCCTGGGCTGAACGAGCGGCTCGGCGCCGCTCAGCGCGAGCGCGCGCGCCAGCCCAGCAGCAGCGCGGTGCCGGCGAGCATCATCGCCACGCTGGCCGGCTCGGGCACCACCTGCACGACGCGGCCGCCGATCTCGACGATGAACAGCTCGCCCGTGGCGCCCTCGCCGAAGCCGACGATGCCGCCCAGCGTGCCGGCACCGCCCGCATTCAGCACCGAGGTCCAGTTGGTGGTGCTGGCCATGCTCAGCAGGCTGCCGTCGGCAGAGCGGCTCCAGATCCGGTCGCTGCCGTAGTCGGCAAAGATGTACTGGCCATCGAGCCCGGGCAGGCGATCGCTGTGCACGACATGGCCGCCGGTGATGCTGAAGCCGAAGCTGCGGTTGTAGACCAGCACCGGATCCACCATGCCCGGCTGCAGCGGCCCGCCGACGCTGGGAGTGGCGATGTCGCCTTCACGCACGCGCCAGCCGAAGTTCTGGCCGCCGGCGCTGCTGGCGGCGATGAAGTTGATCTCTTCGCGGGCGCTCTGGCCGACGTCGGCGATCCACAGGTTGCCGGTGGCGCTGTCGAAGCCGTTGCGGAAGGGGTTGCGCAGGCCGTAGGCGTAGATCTCGGCGCGCACGCCCGCCACGCCGACGAAGGGGTTGTCGGCCGGGATGGCGTAGTTCAGCAGCGGGTCGGCGGCGAAGTCGTCGCGGTTGATGTCGATGCGCAGCATCTTGCCCAGCAGCACATTGCGGTTCTGGGCAAAGTTGTCGGGGTCGTTGCCGCTGCCACCGTCGCCGGTGGCGATGTACAGGTTGTTGGCGTCGCCGGGCTTGAAGCCGATCCAGCCGGCCTTGTGGTTGCTGCGGCCCGTGGGCTGATCGACGCGGATCACCTCGACGCGGCTGGCCGGGTCGGCGAGCAGGTCGCTGGTGGCGCGGTAGCTGGCCACGATGGTGTCGCGGCTGGTGGGATCGATGTAATTGACGAAGAAGCGCCGGTAGCCCGCCGAGGCCGGATCGGCATAACCCGGGTCGAAGGCCAGGCCCAGCAGGCCCTGTTCGCCACCCGTGGCCACCGGGATGGTGAGGAAGTTGCTGACCACGCCCCCGGCCACGACCTTGATGCGCCCGCCGAGTTCCACCACGTACAGCGGCCCGCCCGGCAAGGGCTGTGCGGCTGCCACCGGCGCCGACAGCCCGCTGGCCACGACCGTGGTCTGCAGCGTCGCCGTGGCGGCCAGCGGCAAGGCCAGGAGGGCCAGCGTGGCGGCGGCATGGCGCCAGCACGGAAATGTCGTCAGCATGGTCGGGCCTCCTGGGAGCTCTCTATGTTGATGGCGACCCTAACACGGGCCGCGACGCCGATCAGCCCCCTGAGCGGGCTGCACCGAGCGACTCGGCGATGCGCGGCGGGCTGAAACCCAGCTGCGGCCGGCCGCGCACCAGGATGACGGGCGTGCCCGGCGCGCGCAGCATTTCGAACTCGGCGCGGCAGGCGGCGTCACGCTCGACGAAGCACTCGCTGAAGACCACCTCGTGCTCGGTGAACCAGCGCCGCGCCTGGGTGCAGATGCCGCAGGTCTCCGACGAGATCATGCGCAGTTCGCCCGGTGCCATGGCCGCGGCGATGCGCTCGCCGATAGCCTGCTGGCGCTGGCCCTGCCAGGCCTGCAGGCCCAGCGTCACCACGGCCAGCAGCAGGCCGAGCTGCAGCCATGGCTGACGAAATTGGTTGCGAAACCAGTGGTGGCGCGGGCCGGCCGGCATCAACAGCCTTCGTGCGCGGGGCGCCTCAGAGCGCCGCCGTGACGACCATCTCCACCTTCCACTCCGGCCGCGCCAGCTGCGCCTTCACGGTGGCCCGCGGCGGTGCGCAGCCCTCGGGCAGCCAGGCTTCCCAGACGGCGTTCATGGCCGGGAAGTCGGCGAGGTCGGTGATGAAGATCTCCACGCGCAGCAGGTTGCGCTTGCTGGTGCCGGCGCGGGCCAGCAGCGCGTCGATCGCGGCCAGCACCTGCTGTGTCTGGCCGGTGATGTCGGCACTGCCGTCGGCGGCCACCTGGCCGGCCAGGTAGCAGACGCCGTTGTGCACGGCCATTTCCGACAGGCGCGGGCCGACGTCGAATCGCTGAACCATCTTCAATGTCCTTTGTTCTGCCGCGCAGACGACGGCGGGGATTTCGCGGCAGACGAGCCGAAGCGGTTTTCGGTGCCGGCCAGCAGCTTGCGGATGTTGCCCTCGTGCCGCCACACCAGCAGCAGGCTCATCAGGGTCAGCGCCAGCAGGGCCGGCGTCACGTTCCAGATCAGCGCCTGGTAGAAGGGTGCGAAGGCCGCCGCCACGATCGAGGCCAGCGACACATAGCGCGAGAAGTAAAGAATGATGGCGAAGCTGGCCAGCGTGGCCAGCGCGAGCAGCGGGTTCCAGGCCATCAGCACACCCGCCGCGGTGGCCACGCCCTTGCCGCCCTTGAAGCCGAAGAACACCGGCCAGAGGTGGCCCACGAACGCCGCCAGGCCCACCCAGGCGGCCGTCACCGGCGTGAGGCCGACGCGCTCGCCGAAGGCCAGGCACAGCACCACGGGCACGAAGCCCTTGAGCGCGTCGAAGACCAGCGTCAGCACGGCGGCCTTCTTGTGGCCCGAGCGCAGCACGTTGGTGGCGCCGGGGTTGCCGCTGCCGTAGCTGCGCGGGTCGGCCAGCCCGAAGACACGGCTCAGGATGACCGCGAACGACAGCGATCCGACAAGGTACGAGGCCAGCAGCGCGCCGGCAATCCACATCCAGTTCATGGCGGGCGCGAGTGTACGGGCGCGCCTCGTCGCCCCCGGGTGCCCAGGGAATGCCCTGTGCGTGTTTTCCGCAGCGCCGCCGCCGGGGCAGCGCCGCACACTCCCGCCGCCTTCCCGCACCCCGGAGACCGCCCTGCCATGAACCGCCGCCTGTGCATCGCCTCGCTGGCCACGTTGTGTGCCGCCACCCTGCTGCCGCTGGCCGCGCAGGCCCAGGCCTGGCCGACGAAGGGCCCGATCAAGCTCGTGGCCGTGTTCCCGCCCGGAGGCTCGGTGGACCAGGTGGCGCGCATCCTGGCGCCGGTGCTGCAGCAGCAGCTCGGCCAGACGGTGGTGGTCGAGAACAAGGGCGGTGCCTCCGGCGCCATCGGCACCGGTGAAGTGGCCCGCGCCGCGCCCGACGGCTACACCTTCGGCGTCGTCTTCGACACCCACGGCGTGAACCCCTCGCTGCAGCCGAAGATCGCCTTCGACACGCGCAAGGACCTCGCCACCGTGGCGCTGGTGGGCACGAGCCCGATGGTCATCAGCACGCATGCCGAGCAGCCGTTCAAGGGCTTCAACGACGTGGCCGCGGCCACCAAGGGCGGCAAGAGCCTCACCTACGGCACCATCGGCAACGGCAGCCTGGGCCACCTGGCCGTGACGCTGCTGGCCAAGAGCGCGGGCCTCGACCTCGTGCACGTGCCCTACAAGGGCGGCGGCCCGCTGATGCAGGACGCCATCGCCGGCCACGTGCCGCTGTCCATCGGCTCGGTGTTCGTGGCCAAGCCGCACATCGACAGCAAGCGCATCCGCCCCCTGGCCGTGACGACCGCGCAACGCAACGCCGCGCTGCCCGAGGTGCCGACGCTGGCCGAGCTGGGCTACCGCAACTTCGACGCCCCGGCCTGGTGGGCCGTGATCGCGCCGGCCAAGACGCCGCCCGAACTGGTGCAGCGCCTGAACGCCGAGATCAACAAGGCCCTGCAGACGCCCGACGTGGCGGCCAAGCTGGCGGCGCAAGGCATCGTGGTGAGCCTGGGCACGCCGGCGCAGGCGCAGGCGTTTGTGGAGCGGCAGCTGGACACCTGGGACAAGGTCGTCAAGGACAACAAGATCACGGCAGACTGAGCCCTTGCTGCTGGACAACGCCACCCTGCGCACCGCCGTCGCGCCCGCCGGCACCGGCTGCGCACACTGCCGCGAGCTGCACGCGCCCGGCTGGGAATCGGTGACGGGACCTCGGGGCGCGCCGCTGCTCGAGCCCGTGGGCACGCTGCGCGACCCGGCCATCGAGGAGCCCACGCTCGAGGAGCGCCACGCCCCCGGCACCCACTACTGGCACGCCCGCGCACCCATCGTGCCGGTGCTGTACCCGTACAACCGCTGCACCGTCTGGCGCTGCCCGCAGTGCCACCGCGGCTTCCTGCAGTACACCGAGGCCGGCGGCTACTACGTCGACCATCGGCTGCGCGAGCTGGATCCGAGCCTCGTGGAGGACTGAACGATGGCCCACCTGCCCTACGCCCGCACCGCCGCGCTCGCCACGCCCGAGGCGGCGCCGCTGGTCGAGCGCATCGTCGCCGAGCGCGGCGAACTGCTGCACCTGTACCAGATGCTGCTGCACAGCCCGCCGCTGGCCGAGGGCTGGCTGCACTACCTGACGCGCGTGCGCCAGCGGCTCGATCTGCCCGGCGACCTGCGCGAGCTGGTCATCATGCAGGTGGCCCACCTCAACGGCGCGCCCTACGAGGCCGCGCAGCACGCGCCCATCGCCGAGCGCGAAGGCGTCAGCGCCGCCGCACTGGCCGCGTTGCCGGCTTGGCAAGCGGCCGAAGACCTGTTCACGCCCACGCAGCGCCTGGCGCTGGCCCTGGCCGACACGATGACGCGGCAGGTGCAGGTGGGCGCCGAGCAGATCGGCGCCGTGCGCGCGGCGCTGGGCGAACGCCAGACGGTGGAGCTGGTGGGCGTGATCGCGGCCTACAACATGGTGTCGCGCTTCCTCGAGGCGCTGCACATCCACCACGACGACGCGCGCGACCCCCGGCCCTGAGGCCGGCGGCCGGATACGGCCCTCAGGCCACCAGCGCGCAGCGCACCGGCACGGCGCCGAGCTCGGCCACCAGCACCTGCGGCGCGATGCCGACGAGGTAGCCGCGCCGCCCGCCGTTGATGCAGATGCGCGGCAGCTCCAGCACGCCGGCCTCCACGAACACGCGCATCGCCTTCTTGGTGCCGAAAGGCGAGGTGCCGCCGACGAGAAACCCGCTGTGGCGCTGCGCCACGTCGGGCTTGCAGGGCTCCACGCTCTTGACGCCGATCTCGCGCGCCAGGTTCTTGGTGCTCACCTGGCGGTCGCCGTGCATCAGCACGATCAGCGGCTCGGCGCGCTCGTCCTGCATCACGAGCGTCTTGATGACCGCGTGCTCGGGCACGCCGAGCTGGCGCGCGCTCTCGGCGGTGCCGCCGTGCTCGACGTAGTCGTAGGGGTGCTCGGTGTAGGCCACGCCACGGGCCTTGAGCCAGGCGGTGGCGGGGGTTTCGCTGACGTGTTTGTCCTTCTTCGCCATCGTTTGGAACCTCGACCGGCGCTTCGACAGGCTCAGCGCGAACGGAGGATGGTCTGCGCCTGTTGAAGCCCCGGGAACCTCAGTCGCCCTCCACCCACTCCACCTTGGCACCCAGCGCCGTGATGTTCTCGGCAAAGCGCGGGTGCGCACGCCGCACCGGCGTGGCATTGCGGATCACGCTGCGGCCCGGGATGCTGCAGGCCACCATCAGCAGCGCAATCGCCACGCGGATGATGTAAGGGCTCTCGACCTCGGCCGCCACCAGCGGCTTGCCGCCGAAGGTGATGATGCGGTGCGGGTCGCTCTGGAAGGCGTGCGCGCCGAACTTGCCGAGCTCGGCCGTCCAGCCCATCGCGCCTTCGTAGACCTTGTTCCAGTACATCATGCTGCCCTCGGCGCGCACGCCCAGCGCCACGAAGATGGGCAGCAGGTCCACCGGCAGATACGGCCAGGGCGCGGCCTCCACCTTGGGCAGGATGTTCTGCGTGAAGGGCACCTTCACGCGCAGCGGGCCATCGGCAACCGCGCGGCTCCAGCCGCCCTCGTGGAACACCTGCACGCCGAACTTGGCGAAGGTGCGGTCGATCAGCGGAAACTGCTCCGGCGCCGAGTTCTTGACGACGATCTCGCCGCCGGTGATGGCGCCCAGCGCCATGAAGGTGACGGCCTCGTGGAAGTCTTCCGCGAAGCGGAACTCCACGCCCTCGGGCCGGCCGAGATCGGCCACGCCGTGCACCGTGAGCCGGCTGGTGCCGATGCCCTCGATCTGCGCGCCCAGCAGCGCCATGAACTGGCAGAACTCCTGCACGTGCGGCTCGCTGGCCGCGTTCATCAGCGTGCTGGTGCCGCGCGCCGTGGCCGCGCACAGCACGAAGTTCTCGGTGGTGGTGACGCTGGCGTAGTCGAGCCAGTGCGCGTTGGCCTTCAGGCCACCGTCGGCCGAGCGCATCACCAGCGCCTCGCGGCGGCGCTCGACCGTGGCGCCGAAGCGCTCCATCACCTCGACGTGCGGATCGATCTCGCGCACGCCCAGGGTGCAGCCCTGCACGTCGTTTTCGATGCGTGCGGCGCCGAAGCGGGCCAAGAGGCCGGGCACCAGCATGATCGAGCTGCGCATCTCTTCGGGCAGGTGGTGCGTGTCGGGGTCGAAGCGGGTGTCGCGGTGGTGCAGCTCCAGCGTGCCGGCGGTGTAGTCCACCTGCACCTGACTGCCGAGTTGCCGGAAGATGTCGAGGATCTTGCGGACGTCGGTGATCTCGGGGATGCCGACCAGGCGCACCGGGTGGCGCGACAGCAGCGTCGCGCACAGGATGGGCAGCACGGCGTTTTTGTTCGCGCTGGGCACGATGCGGCCCGAGAGCGGGCTGCCGCCGTGGACGATCAGATGGGGCATGGTGGGGGTGGAGCGGAAGTCAGGCCCGCATTGTCGCCGCGGCACGTGCGCGTTCCTCTTCCTGCAGCCGCAGCACCCGCCGCTGCACCTTGCCGGTGGTCGTCATCGGCAGCGCCTCGATGAACTCGATCTCCTTCGGGTATTCATACGGCGCCAGCCGCCCGCGCACGTGCTTCTGCAGCTCGGCCACCAGAGCCTCGCTGCCCGCATGGCCCGGCGCCAGGACGACGTAGGCCTTGACCACCGCGCCGCGCTCGGCATCGGGCCTGGGCACCACCGCGGCGTTGGCCACGGCCGGGTGCTTGACGAGGCAGTTCTCCACCTCGCTCGGCCCGATGCGGTAACCGGCGGCCTTGAAGACGTCGTCGCTGCGGCCCTGGTACCAGAGGTAGCCCTCGGCATCCATCACCGCGGTGTCGCCGGTGCGGCACCAGCTGCTGCCGGCGTCGCCGGTGTACTTGGCCTTGGTCGCCCGCTCGTTGTTCCAGTAGCCCAGAAAGAACACCGGGTCGGGCTGTCCGTGCACGTCGAGCCGGTGCACGGCCACGTCGCCGGGCGTGCCGCGCGGGCACTCGTGGCCGTCGTCGTCGATCACCGCGACGCGGTGGCCCGGGTAGGCGCGGCCCATGCTGCCGGGCCGGGCGGGCCAGCCGGGGTGTTCGTGGCCCGCGGCGTCGACCCAGCGGCCGCCGTTGCCGACGATGTAGTTGATCTCGGTCTGACCGAACATCTCGTTCACCGTCACGCCCAGCGCGGCCTGGCACCAGTGGAAGACGGCGTCACCCACGGCCTCGCCGGCGCTCATGATGGCGCGCAGGTGCAGCTCGAAGCGCTCGCGCGGGCGCGGCACGGCCTTCATCAGCGCCTTCAGCGCGGTCGGGAACAGGAAGGTATGCGTCACCCGGTGACGCTGCATCAGCGTCAGCGCCGCCTCGGGCGTGAAGCGCCCCTGGTAGGCCACGATGGGCCGGCCGAGGTAGAGCGTGGGCAGCAGCGCGTCCATCAGGCCGCCGGTCCAGGCCCAGTCGGCCGGGCTCCAGAAGACCTCGTCGCTGGCCTCGGGCCGGCCGTGGCCGAACCAGTTCTGGCTGCAGACGAAGCCGGTGAGGTTGCCGATGAGCGCGCGGTGCGGAATCAGCGCGCCCTTGGGTGGGCCGGTGGTGCCGCTGGTGTAGATGAGCACGGCCGCGTCGTCGGCCGCGGTGTCGGCAGCCGGTGGTGCGCGGCGGCGCGTGGCCAGCGCGTCCGCCCAGTCCACATCACCGCGGCCGGCCGCCGCGCCCACTGCCACCACGCGGCGCAGTTGCGGACACTCGGCGCGCACGGCCAGCAGGTTGTCGATGGCCGACTCGTCCACCAGCGCCAGCACGGCGCCGCTGTCCTGCAGCCGAAAGGCCAGCGCCTCGGGGCCAAAGAGCATCGACAAGGGCATCGCCACTGCGCCCAGGCGGTACAGGGCCAGGTGCGACACCGCCGTCTCGGGCCGCTGCGGCATGACCACGGCCACGCGGTCGCCGCGCGTCACACCCAGCCCGGCCAACGCAGCCGCCAGGCGCAGCGACTGCGCGTGCAACTCGCCAAAGCTCAGGCGGCCGTGGCGGCCGTCTTCGTGTTCCCAGACGATGGCGGTGCGCGGCGCCACGGCCGGGTCTTGCGCCCAGCGCTCGCCGCAGGCCTGGCCGATGTTGAAGCGCTCCGGCACTTGCCAGTGCAGGCTGCCGTGCAGCAGCGCCCAGGCGTCGGGCTGACCAGGGACGAGGGCTGGCGAGAGGGGTTGTCGGCTGTTCATGGCGCGAGCTTAAGGGCCGGCTTCACACCCGGGCCAGTGGCCGCCGGCCGCCGGCGCCGGGCGTCAAGTTCTGACTCGGCACGACCGAAAAGGCAGTCATCGCTCCTGTTGATCGTCGGTTCGCCCCACACCATGCCTTTCGCTCCACTCGCTTCCGTCAAGCAGCGTGTCCAGATCGGCCAGCCTTTGCCCTTTGGCGTGCGCGACGCCGACGGCACCCTGCTGCTGGCGCGGGGCCATGTCGTCGACAACCAACCGCAGCTGGAGGCGCTGTTCGCCCGCGGTGCGCTCGTCGACCTGACCGAGCTGCTGGACGCCCAGACGCTGGCCCGACAAGCCCCGCGCGAGCAACTGCCGCGGCTGTGGGGCGAGGCCATCCGCCGGCTCGGCACCGCGCTTGAAAGCGGCACCAGCGCGAGCTTCGCCGCCGCGCTTGACGACGCCGGCGGCCCCGTGGCCGCGCTGGTGGCGCGCGACCCCGACCTGGCCATCTTCCACGTGCTGCGCCAGTCGGGCAACGACGACGTCGCCTACGGCGTGAAGCGCTCGCTGCAGACCGCCATCACCACGCTGCTGGTGGCTCGCCGCCTGGGCTGGGAAGACGACGACAGCACGCGTGGCTTCAAGGTGGCGTTGACGATGAACCTGAGCATGCTCGAGCTGCAGGGCCAGCTGGCGCGCCAAGCGGCCCCGCCCACGCCCCGGCAGCGCGAGGAACTGCAGACCCACCCCATGCGCAGCCTGCGCCTGCTGGAGCGAGCCAGCGTTGCCGACGGCCTGTGGCTGAAGGCCGTGCTGCAGCACCACGAAAGCGAAGACGGCCGCGGCTACCCCAGCGGCAACAGCGATGTGAGCGACCTGGCCTCGCTGGTGCGCCGGGCCGACGTCTACACGAGCAAGCTCTCGGCGCGCTCTTCGCGCGAAGCGCTGGCCGCCGACATCGCGGGCCGGCAGATGTTCATGCAGGACCCGGGGCACCCGATGACGGCGGCGCTGGTCAAGGAATTCGGCATCTACCCGCCAGGCTGCCACGTGCGCCTGGACTCGGGCGAACTGGCGGTGGTGGTGGCGCGCGGCGGCAGCATCACCACGCCGATGGTCGCCTGCCTCACCGACCCCATCGGCCGCCCCCTGCCGCGGCCCGAGCGCGTGGACACCGCCACGCGCGGGCGCCGCGTCGTTTCCGTGGTGGGCGAACGCAGCGTGGCGCGCCCGCTGCCGCTGGACAAGCTGATGGCGACGATCGCCGGCTGAACCCGTCATCCGTTCGGGCTGAGCCTGTCGAAGCCCTCCCCGTTCGGGCTGAGCCTGTCGAAGCCCTCCCCGTTCGGGCTGAGCCTGTCGAAGCCCTCCCCGTTCGGGCTGAGCCTGTCGAAGCCCTGCGCGTCAGGGCCGCGCAAACCCCGCCAGCGCCGCCCCGCTGACGCGGCAGATGCGCCAGTCCGGCATCACCGTCGCACCCATCGCCTCGTAGAAGCGGATGGCGCGCTCGTTCCAGTCGAGCACGCTCCACTCGAAGCGCCCGCAGCCTCGATCGACGGCCAGTGCACCCAAGTGCGACAGCAACGCCTTGCCCAGGCCCGTGCCGCGGTGCGCAGGCTGCACGTACAGGTCTTCGAGGTACAGCCCCGGCTGGCCGAGGAAGGTGCTGAAGTTGGTGAAGAACAGCGCGAACGCAACGACGCGCCCATCAACCTCGCCCACCATGCACTCGGCCACAGGGCGATCACCGAACAGGTGCGGCCGCAGCGAATCGGGCGTCACGACGACGAGATGCTCGAGGTTCTCGAACACGGCCAGCTCGGTGATGAGGCCGACGATGGCGGGCAGGTCGGCGGGGGCGGCGGGGCGCAGGGTGTGGGTGGTGCTCATGACGGGATTGTGGGCGGCTCGCGCCGCCGAGCCTGCCGTGCGCCCTGACCGAGAACACGCGCGAGCGGGGCGAGAGGCCGCGTAGGGCCTCGGCCGCCACCGGCGGCACGGAGGCCGTTTCCGATGCGTTGAATAAGGCACGAACGACCCGGAATTTCGGGCGTTCGAGGGTACTTCCCGGCGACGGTGACATGCAGAAACAGCCACAGGCACACATACCCCCCCTAGAATCCACACCACCTAATCAGGGGGGGGCAACGGGCCCGGTACAGCCGAATTCGAAGGCTGACAGGCCCTGTGTTCTTCTTGAGCCCCGAACGAGCGACCTTTTCCAGGAACTTGAAGTGACGAACCGCACCCTGCCCGGATCCATCTTCGGCCTCCTTCTGGCCCTCTTCGTCTTTGCGCTGGGGCTGGGTACGGCCCAGGCGCAGACGGGCAAGGTGTCGGCCGACCTGCTGGCCGTGGTCAACGCACCGGCCGGATCGGCCGCTGCCGCGCCTTGGCTGCGCAGCCTGCCCAGCGGCGTGCACGTGCAGGTGCTCGTCAACGCCGTCAGCACCGACCCCGAGCTGACGGCGCTGCGCGCCGACATCGTGGCGCGGGGCGGCTCGGTCATCTACAACTACATCTCGGTGCGCGGGCTGGCCGCCATGGTGCCCGCCGCGGCCGTGCTGCCGCTGGCGGGCCGTGCCGACGTGCTGGGCATCACCCCCAACCGCAGCACCGTGCGCATGGGCGTGCTGGGCGCGGTGGCCACGGCCGGGCAGAGCACGCCCGCCACCGCCGCCGGCACCTTCAACGGCACAGGCGTCGGCATCGCGGTGCTCGACAGCGGCATCGACTGGCGGCACAGCCAGTTTCGCGATGCTGCGGGCAACTCGCGTGTGCGCGCCGTGGTCGACATCGTGGCGCTGGGCCGGTCGCTGGGCGACCGCTGGGCGAAGGGCCGCGACTATTCCGCCAACGCCAAGCGCAGCATCGACGGTACGAAGTGGAAGCACGGCGACAAGAAGAACCAACCGACCTCGAACAACCCCGACCCCTACGGCCACGGCACCCACGTGGCGGCCGTGGCCGCCGGCAGCGACCGTGCAGCGGCCGGCGCCAGCCTGTACGACGTGCGCGTGCTCGACGAGCGCGGCATCGGCACCCTGGCCGACGCGCTGCTGGGCATGGACTGGGTGCTGCAGCGCGCCCGGCTGTCCAACATCCGCGTCGTCAACCTCAGCCTGGGCGCGGCGTCGACCGACTCGTTCCTGGTCGACCCGCTGGCACGCGCCGCGCGCAGCGTCACCGCGGCGGGCCTGGTGGTGGTGGCCGCGGCCGGCAACGCGGGCAAGAACGCCGCCGGGCACGCGGTGATGGGCACCATCGTGTCGCCCGGGCACGAGCCCTCGGTGATCACGGTGGGCGCGGTCAACACCTACGGTACGGCGCCGACGACCGATGACGCCGTCACCGGCTTCAGCTCGCGCGGGCCCACGCGCGGTGCCCTGCCGCTGGCCGCCGGCCGGCGCTGGATGGACAACCTCGTCAAGCCCGACCTCGTGGCGCCGGGCAACAAGGTGGTGGCGGCGGCGTCCGTCACCGCCGGCGGCACCAATCCGCCCTGGAACCTGCTGGCCGCCACCTACCCGCAACTGCAGGTGGCGGGCGCTGCCAACGCACAGGCGCGGCTGTTGCAACTGTCGGGCACCTCGGTGGCTGCTCCAGCAGTGGCCGGCGCGGCTGCAGTGTTGCTGCAGGCCAATCCCGGCCTCACCCCGCCGCTCGTCAAGGCCATCCTGCAGTACACGGCCTTGCCTGTTGGGCAAGGCGGCTTGGTGGTGCAAGGCACCGGACAGCTCAACCCTGAAGGTGCCACGCGGCTGGCGCGGGCGCTGCGTACCGATCTGTCCACCGCGCTGGCGGCGGGCACGCTGGCCAGCGGCGCCAACCTGCTGGCCCCGGGCCAGGTGCTGCCCACCGCCAGCAGCGTGGTGGCGGGGCAGTCGCGCGCCTGGAGCCGGCTCGTCACCGCCGGCGGCAACCGCCTGCTGACGGGCGACGCGCTGTTCTCGCGCTGGCAGCCCGTCTACGACCCCGGCCTGACCTGGGCGCGCCAGCTCACGCTGCGCAGCACCGTCAGCTACCGGCCTGCCAGCACCAGCGCAGGTGTGGCGGCCAACACGGTGGTGAGCGGCGTGGTGGAGCGCAACGCACTGGCCGGCAGCGCCTTGCTGAGCGCGGGCGTGCGCGTGCTCGACGCCATGGCCGGCAACGCGGCGGCAGGAGCCTCTTGGCTGGTGCAGCCGGTGGGCACGCTGGCGGGGTATGCCGCGGCGGGCTCGGGGCCGTCGATGCAGGTCGGGTTCTCGGGCGGTGGCGGCCGGCTCTCCGCCGAGGGCTTCATCATGAGCGAGGGCTTCATCATGAGCGAGGGCTTCATCATGAGCGAGGGCTTCATCATGAGTGAAGGCTTCATCATGAGTGAAGGCTTCATCATGAGCGAGGGATTCATCATGAGTGAAGGCTTCATCATGAGCGAGGGATTCATCATGAGCGAGGGATTCATCATGAGCGAGGGATTCATCATGAGCGAGGGCTTCATCATGAGCGAGGCACTGGCCGATCCCGCAAGCTTGCTGGACACCCGCTTCCTGGGCGAGTAGTTGCTCGGGCCGGATCGCCGGCCCTGAGCCGCCTCTTGGGCGGCACGAGTTGCAGTACACCGCCTTGCCAGTGGGGCAAGGCGGGCTGCTGGTGCAAGGCACCGGGCAGCTCAACACCAAAGGCACCCACCTGCCGGCCCCGGGCCAGGTGCCGCCCACCGCCAGCCGCGTGGTGCCGGGGCAGGCCCACCGCTGGAGCCGGCTCGTCACCACCGGCGGCAACGGGCTGCTCACGAGCGACACGCTGTTCACGCGCTGGCAGCCCCTCTGAAACCCCGGCCCGACCTGGGCGCGCCAGCTCATGCTGCGCAGCACGCTCAGCGACCGGCCTGCCGGCCCCAGCGCGGCTGTGGCGGCCAACACGGTGGTGAGCGGCGGGGTCGGGGCCGTCGATGCAGGTCGGGTTCTCGGGCGGCAGCGGCCGGCTCTCCGCCGAAGGCTTCGTGATGAGGGAAGGCTTCCTGATGAGCGAAGGCTTCCTGATGAGCGAGACCCTGGCCGATCTCGCAAGCTTGCTGGACACCCGCTTGCTGGGCGAGTGGTTGCTCGGGCCGGATCGCTGGCCCTGAGGCGCCTCTCGGGCGGCACGAGCGGCACGCGCACGGCGCCTGCCGTTCGCGCGGCCTCTCAAGTCGCCCGGGGCGAGGCCGATATCCGGGCAGACATCCTCGGGTCCACCGCCCTGACCTTCCACTCGCGCCCGGTCGGCGAGCCCGCACATGCTCGGTAGCCCAATCGATCATCCCAGCTCCGTCGAACAAGGCGGGCAGACCCGCCTGCCTGAACCGGACACCGACGGCCCGGGGGGCGCGAGGCCATGCGAGACAGAAGCGCGCCAAACCCGACCGAGCGGCATACGCGTGGTGTGGAGAAGGCGGGTCAAGGCCCCTCAAATGCGGGCGAAGCTCAGCACTTCCCATCGAGAACAGACAAGTTTTCTGGGTTCAAATGCGTCGATGCGCTGTGCCCTCATCGACAAGCCGGCCCTCGCGCCGCAAAGCGCGCCCGCCACGGCGCGCCGCGGCCTCGCCACCACCACCGAGGCCGCAGTTGTGCTGAGTGCGTCGGTTGAGCGCTTGCTCGGCCAGCCCCAGCCTGCTGCTGGCGCCCGACCCGTGCCGCCAGCGAATGCCCGCTAGCGAAGGCGCCCCTCCCGAACCTGTCGGCCAAGACGGGGCAGCCCGGCCGCGTCACGCCGCGCCACGGGAACGCTCGCCCATGCCGTCCACCTGGCAGTCGTTCCGCCAACGGCACTTGTTCGACTACCCGCCGCGAGCGCTGGTCGGGTGGCTGGCAGTGGTCGCTTGCGGCGGCTTGGCGCTGGGCTGGGCGCTGTCGCTGGTGGTTCGGTCGGAGATGGCGGCGGTCGGATGGGCCCTCATCGCCGTGGCCGTGGCGGCCTTGGCATCGCACCATGCGCTGAAGATTCCCGGCACCACGACCTCGTTCAGTGCATCGGACGTCTTCGCCTTCGGGGCGCTCCTCCACGTCGGCCCGGCGGCCGCCGTGCTGGCCGCCGGCATCGAAGGATGGGTAGCTGCACGTCGTACCTCATCGAGGCTAACCAGTTGGCTCGGTTCCTCCGCCGCCGCCATGGCGGCGATGGCCGTCTGCGCCTGGGCCTTTGCGGCGGTCCGTGAGATCCTGGGTGTCGTCGGCCTCGGCGCCGGGGCGGCGGCCTTCTGCGCACTGCTGCTGGTGGCCCTGGTGCCGTACCTGCTGACGGTGCTGCCACTGATGACGGTGATGACGCTCAAGCGCGGCGCTGTCCTGAACCCGCGGCAGTGGCTCGCCGGGACATCCTGGATGGGCGCCCTGTACCTGGCCGCGGCCTTCGTGGCCGGGCTGGTGCACGTGGCCTCGCTGCAGTTCGGCCCCGCGGTGCTGGCGGCATCGGTGGTCACGGTGTTCGCACTCATCCTGCTGCTGCGCATCAGCTTCGAGCGCCAGGAGGCCGAGCGCCGGGAGCAGGAGGCCCGCGTCAACGAGGCCGAGCTCGAGGTTGAGCAGAGCCAGAGGCGCTTCACGGCCGGCTTCATGCACGCCGCCATCGGCATGGCGGTGGCGCGGCCCGACGGCAAGGTGCTGCAGGTCAACCCCGCCCTGTGCGGGCTGCTGGGCGTCGACGCCGACAGCGTGCTGCAGCGCCACTTCTCCGACACGCTGCACCCCGACGACGCGGCACCGTTCCAGCGCCTTGTGCAGCAGGCGCTCGTGCCGCCGGCGCGGGTGTTCTCCACGGTGCTGCGGCTCAACAGCGCCAGCGGCGGCGAGGTGTGGGTGTCGTTGCTCGGCAGCCCCTTCGACGACCCGCAGGGCCTCGGCAACTGCCTGATCTACCAGATTCAGGACATCACCTCGCGCCTGATGGCCGAGCGCCGGCTGCACCACATCGCCCACCACGACACGCTCACCGGCCTGGCCAACCGCCACGGCTTCCACGAACGGCTGGCCCTGGCCGTGGAACGCACGCGGCTGGACTCCGGCCAGCGCTTCGCGGTGCTGTTCATGGACCTCGACCGGTTCAAGCTGGTGAACGACAGCTTCGGCCACCACGCCGGCAACCAGCTGCTGGTGGCCATCGCAGAGCGCCTGTGCCAGGCTGCCCCGCCCGACGCCCTCGTCGCCCGCCTCGGCGGCGACGAGTTCGCGGTGCTGCTGGAGCAGTTGCAGGACGCCGACGCCTGCATGCGCCAGGCGCAGGCGCTGCTGAAGGCCGTGTCGCAGCCGGTGGAGATCCAGGGCACCCAGGTGCTGCTGGGCGCCAGCGTGGGCATCACCTTCAGCGACCTGGGCTACCGCACGGTCGACGAGATCCTGCGCGACGCCGACCTCGCGATGTACCAGGCCAAGGCCGAGGGCCGGGCCCGGGTGGTGGTGTTCGACCAGTCGATGCACGAGCGGGCCGCGCAGCGGCTGGCCCTGGAGAGCGACCTGCGCGCCGCCATCGGCTCCAGCCAGATGACGCTGGCCTACCAGCCGATCTTCCAGTTGCAGCCGCAGCGGCTGACCGGGTTCGAAGCCCTGCTGCGCTGGACGCACCCGCTGCGCGGCGCGATCAGCCCGGCGGTGTTCGTGCCGCTGGCCGAGGAGACCGGCCAGATCGAGGCCCTGACCGCCTGGGTCGTGGAAACGGCCGCCGAGCAGCTGGCGCGGTGGCAGCGCGACGAGCCCGGCATCTCGGTCAGCGTCAACATCTCGGGCCGCGACCTTGTCCGGCCGGGCTTCGGCGCCGAGCTCGGCGCCGTGCTCGCACGCCACGCCGTGTACCCGGGCTCGCTGGTGCTGGAGATCACCGAGACCTCGCTGATGGACCGGCTCGACGTGGCCGTGGACGCGATGCGTATGCTGCGAGCCGAGGGCTTCCGGTTCTCGATCGACGACTTCGGCACCGGCTACTCGTCGCTGTCCTACCTGAGCCGGCTGCCGATCGACACGCTGAAGATCGACCGCGCGTTCGTGAGCGCACTCGACAAAGGGCCGGAGAACCTGGCGATCGTGCGCGCCATCCAGCAACTCGGGCAGGTGCTGCGGCGGCGTGTGGTGGCCGAGGGCATCGAGACGGCAGAGCAACTGGCCTCACTGCGCAAGATGGGCGTCGACGCCGGCCAGGGCTACCTGCTCGCCCGGCCGATGCCCGCCGCGCAGGCCACCTCGCTGATATTCCTCGAACGCTCCGAGCCGCCCTGAGCACCGGCGCCGCGGCGGGCCCGCCTGCTCCGCCCCGCTCGGCGGCATGCAGCCGCTCGAAGGAGCGGGCGAAGGCATGGCGTCATGGCGCAAGTCCGTCTCTGGGCTGCGCAGACTCCTCAAGGCAGCCTCCGGCGGGCCGATAGCGCTTCAGGTCCATGGCCCTCATGTCCGCACCCCTTATGGCGTTTCTCGAAACCCAGCCCGCACCCATTCAACCGATGCAGCCGGGCGACGAGTGGGCGTCGTTCCGCGTCAACGATCCGCGGCAGGTCGAGTCCGCACTGGCCGCCCTGGTGCGCGAGGAAACGCCGCTCGTGCTGGGGTTCGCCGGGAGCGTCGTCACCTCGGCGGTCCTGTGGTCCAGCGACGGCAGCACCCGGCGCCTGCGCCTGCGGCTGACGGGAGCCCCCTGCGAGAGTGACAAGCTTGCGCACCTGCTGAGGCTGCGGCCCACCCAAGCAGGGCCCGCGCTCGAGCTCTTGGCGGCTGCCTACCGTGGCGACGCCAGACTCCAGTTCGACATGCCCGAGCCGCAACTGCAGCGCCACGGCGCCGAGTACATGCTGCAGACCGCCTGGCCTCGCCAGATGTTGCGCCTGCCGCGACGCAGTGCGGTGCGGGTGCGCCGAAAGCCCGGCGCCTCGCCCGTCGCGATCTTTCCGCACCCGCTGGCGCCAGACTACCGGGCGCGGCTGCGCGTGCTCAACATCAGCACGCAAGGCTGCGCGCTGTGGCTGCCACGGGGCGAGTTGCCGCTCGCCCCCGGACAGACGCTGCAGAAGGTCGAGGTGGAGCTCGATGAGGAGTCCGTCTTGTTCAGCGACAATTCGCGTGCTCCACATCAGCCAGGGCGGCGACGCCATGCCCACCTTGCCCCTTGGCGAAGCCGAAGGGCTGCGGGTGGGTTGCCGCTGGGAGCACCTGCCCGGGCCCGCCGCAAGCCTGCTCGCGGCCTGGATCCGAGGCGGCCGCCGGCGGCGTGACCTCGTTCACCTCTCGTTCGACGATTGAGCCTGAGAAGGCCCTCCGGGACCCGGCGCTCCAGCACCGGACAATGGGCGGCATGACCCGGACTCCAAACCCCTACGCTCCCGCGCGCAGCGTCCGCTCCAGCCACGTGCCGCTGCGCGGCATGAACCACCACGTGTTGCAGTGGGGCGACGCCACGCTCGCCACGCCCGGGCGCCCGCCGCTGGTGCTGGTGCACGGCTGGATGGACGTGGCGGCGTCGTACCAGTTCGTCGTCGACGCGCTCGCTACGGCCGAGGGCTTCGAGCGCTGGGTCATCGCGCCCGACTGGCGCGGCTTCGGCCTCAGCACGCCGCCTGCCGGGACCGACAGCTACTGGTTCCCCGACTACCTGGCCGACCTCGACGCGCTGCTGGCCGCGCTGGTGCCCGCTGACCGGTTCGCGCAGGTCGATCTCGCCGGCCACAGCATGGGCGGCAACGTGGTCATGAGCTACGCCGGCGTGCGCCCCGCCCGCGTGCGCCGCCTCGTCAACCTCGAAGGCTTCGGCCTGCCGGCGACGAAGCCGCAGCAGGCGCCGAAACGGCTGCTGCAATGGCTCGACGAACTGCAGGCGCCGCAAACCCTGCGCAGCTACGCCAGCGTCGACGAGGTCGCCGAGCGCCTGATGAAGAACAACCCGCTGCTGCCCGCCGACAAGGCCGCCTGGCTGGCACCGCACTGGAGCGAGTTGCGGGCCGACGGCCGCTGGCACATCCTAGGCGACCCCGCCCACAAGCGCGTGAACCCGGTGCTGTACCGCGTCGACGAGGTGCTCGAAACGTGGAAGTGCATCACCGCGCCGCTGCTGTGGGTGGAAGGCGACCAGACCGATGTCGCCAAGTGGTGGGGCCACCGCTACCCGCGCAGCGAGTTCGATGAGCGCCTGGCCACCGTGCTCGGCGTGCAGAAGGCCGTGCTCAGCCCCGCCGGCCACATGCTGCACCACGACCAGCCCGAGGCGCTGGCGGCTCACCTGGCCGGCTTCCTGGGCTGAGGCGGCGGCCGGTGGCACCTGCGTGCGAAAATCGCGCGCATGGACACTGAACAAATCAACGCCGTCGGCACGCTGCTCGCCGACCTGAGCGACCGCACCCAGCAGCTCCGGGGGTATCTTTGACTACGACCGCAAATCCCTGCGGTTGAACGAAGTCAACGCCGCGCTCGAGAACCCCGCGGTCTGGAACGACCCCAAGCGCGCGCAAGAGCTCGGCAAGGAGAAGAAGGCGCTCGACACCGTGGTCGGCACCATCGACCACCTGACGCGCAACCTCTCCGACAACACCGAGCTCTTCGAGATGAGCAAGGCCGACGGCGACGAAGACGGCATCCGTGCCATCGACGCCGAAGCCCAGGCGCTGCGCAGCACGGTGGAAGAACTCGAGTTCCGCCGCATGTTCAGCAACCCGGCCGACCCCGGGGCCTGCTTCATCGACATCCAGGCCGGCGCCGGAGGCACCGAGGCCTGCGACTGGGCCGGCATGCTGCTGCGCCAGTACCTGAAGTACTGCGAGCGCAAGGGCTTCACCGCCACCGTCGAAGACGAAACCGCGGGCGATGTCGCCGGCATCAAGAGCGCCACGCTCAAGGTCGAGGGCGACTACGCCTTCGGCCACCTGCGCACCGAAACCGGCGTGCACCGCCTGGTGCGCAAGAGCCCGTTCGATTCGGCCGGCGGCCGCCACACGAGCTTTGCCAGCCTCTTCGTCTACCCCGAGATCGACGACTCCATCGAGATCGAGATCAACCCGTCCGACGTGCGCACGGACACGTTCAGAGCCTCTGGAGCCGGCGGCCAGCACATCAACAAGACGGACTCGGCGGTGCGCCTGACGCACATCCCCACCGGCATCGTGGTGCAGTGCCAGGACGGCCGCAGCCAGCACAGCAACCGCGATGTCGCCTGGAAGCGGCTGCGCAGCCGCCTGTACGACCACGAGATGCGCAAACGCCAGGAAGAGCAGCAGAAGCTCGAAGACACCAAGACGGACGTCGGCTGGGGCCACCAGATCCGAAGTTATGTGCTCGATCAGAGCCGCATCAAGGACCTGCGCACCAACGTCGAGATCAGCAACACGCAGAAGGTGCTCGACGGCGACCTCGACCCCTTCATCGTCGCCAGCCTGAAGCAGGGCCTGTAGGCCCGAGAACAAGAACACGGAGACCCCGCCCATGCGCGAAGGCACGAAGACCCTGGTCCGGCGCGAGGCCTACACGGCCCCGGCCTACACCATCAAGACGGTCGAGCTGACGTTCGATCTCGACCCGGCCAAGACGCTCGTCACCAGCCGCATGCGCATCGAGCGCAACCCGTCCGCGGTGGCCGCCGACGGCACGCGCGCACCGCTGCGCCTGCACGGCGAAGAGCTGACGCTGCTGCGCGTGCAGGCCGACGGCCAGAGCGTGAGCTTCCGCCACGAAAGCGGCGAGCTCGTCATCGACAACCCGCCCGATGCCGAGGCCTTCACGCTCGACATCCGCAACACCTGCAGCCCCGAGAAGAACACCGAGCTGTCGGGCCTGTACACCAGCGGCTCGCCGGCGATGTTCTGCACGCAGTGCGAGGCCGAGGGCTTCCGCCGCATCACCTGGTTCCTCGACCGGCCCGACGTGATGGCGGTCTACACCGTCACGCTGCGCGCCGACAAGGCCCGGTACCCGGTGCTGCTGAGCAACGGCAACCTGGTCGAGCAGGGCAGCCTCGACAACGGGCGCCACTTCGCCAAGTGGCACGACCCCTTCCCCAAGCCCAGCTACCTGTTCGCACTGGTGGCCGGCCGGCTGGTGGCGCGCGAGCAGCGCATCGTGTCGCGCTCGGGCAAGGAGCACCTGCTGCAGGTGTACGTGCGCCCGGGCGACCTGGAACGCACCGAGCACACCATGCGCTCGCTGGTGGCCAGCCTGGTGTGGGACGAAGCCCGCTTCGGCCTGCCGCTCGACCTGGAGCGCTTCATGATCGTGGCGGTGGAGGACTACAACTCCGGCGCCATGGAAAACAAGGGCCTGAACGTCTTCAACACGAAGTTCGTGCTGGCGAGCCCCGCCACCGCCACCGACGACGACTTCAGCTTCATCGAGAGCATCGTCGCGCACGAGTACTTCCACAACTGGACGGGCAACCGCATCACCTGCCGCGACTGGTTCCAGCTGAGCCTGAAGGAGGGCCTCACGGTCTTCCGCGACCAGGAGTTCAGCATGGACATGGCCGGCTCGGCCTCGGCCCGGGCGGTGAAGCGCATCGACGATGTGATGCGCCTGCGCGCGAGCCAGTTCCCCGAAGACGCGGGCCCGATGGCGCACCCGGTGCGGCCGGACAGCTACGTCGAGATCAGCAACTTCTACACCCCCACCGTGTACGAGAAGGGTGCCGAAGTCGTGCGCATGATGCACACGCTGGTGGGCCGCGAGGGCTTCCGCCGCGGCATGGACCTGTACTTCCAGCGCCACGACGGCCAGGCCGTGACCTGCGACGACTTCGCCCAGGCCATTGCAGACGCCAACGCCGGCAGCGAGCTCACGCAGCGCCTGGGCGCCTTCAAGCGCTGGTACTCGCAGGCCGGCACGCCGCGGCTGGCCGCGCAAGGGCACTACGAGGCCGAGGCCCAGCGCTACACCCTCACGCTGCGCCAGTCCGCCGAGGCATCGCCCGGCCAGCCGACCAAGGCTCCGTTCGTGATGCCCGTGATGGCGGGCCTGCTGGCGCAGGACGGCCGCGTGCTCGCCGCCGACCGGCTGCTGGTGCTGGAAGAAGCCGAACAGCACTTCGTGTTCGAGGGCGTGCCCGAGGCGCCCGTGCCAAGCCTGCTGCGTGGCCTGTCGGCGCCGGTGCGGCTGGACGACGGCCTCTCGGATGCCGAGCGCCTGGTGCTGCTGGCGCACGACACCGACCCCTTCAACCGCTGGGAAGCGGCCCAGCAGCTGATGGTCGACCGGCTGCTGGCCGCCGTCACGCATGGCCACGAGCCGCAGCTCGATGACGCGCTGGCCGAGGCGCTGACCGCCGTGCTGAGCCACCCGCAGCTCGACCCGGCCTTCAAGACGCTGGTGCTGACGCCGCCGAGCGAGAGCTACCTGGCCGAGCAGTTGGCCGTCAGCGACCCGCAGCGCATCCACGTCGTGCGCGAGCAGTGGCGGGCCACGCTGGCGGCGCGGCTGCACGCGCCGTGGCAGCAGGCCTGGGAGCACAACCAGGTGACCGAAGGCTACAAGCCCACGCACGAGCAGGCCGGCCGCCGCGCGCTGGCCAACCTGGCGCTGGCCATGCTGACGCTGCACGCCGTGCGCACGGCCGATGCCGTGCAGCAGGGCCGCACCTACCAGCGCTTCAAGGACGCCACCAACATGACCGACCGCATCGGCGCGCTGCAGGCGCTGGTGCACGCGCACTCGCTGCTGGCCGACGCCGCGCTGCAGCGCTTCCATGCGCTGGCGCATGGCGACGCGCTGGTGCTCGACAAGTGGTTCAGCCTGCAGGTGACGGCACCCGAGCCGGTGCCCGGCGTGCACGAGGCCGCGGCGGGCACGGTGCAGCCCGGCAGCGTGTTCGCGCGCTTCAAGTCGCTGCTTCTGCACCCCGACTTCTCGCTGAAGAATCCGAACCGCGCGCGCAGCCTGATGCAGATCTTCAGCGCCAACCCGGCATCGGTGCACCGGGCCGATGCGGCCGGCGTGGTGCTGTGGGCCGACAAGGTGCTGGAGGTCGATGCCCTGAACCCGCAACTGGCCGCCCGCATGGCGCGCGCCATGGACCGCTGGGCACGCCTGGCCGAGCCCTACCGCAGCGCCGCCCGCGAGGCGCTGGCGCGCGTGGCCGCCCGAGCCGACCTCAGCAACGACCTGCGCGAGGTGGTCGGCCGCGCCCTGGAGCAACCGCAATGAGCACCAGCCGCCGCGTCAGCCTGACGCAGTACCTCGTCGAGCAGCAGCGCGAGCACGGTCGCATTCCGCCGGAGCTGCGCCTGCTCATCGAGGTGGTGGCGCGCGCCTGCAAGCGCATCGCCATCGCCGTGAACAAGGGCGCCCTGGGCGACATCCTGGGCAGCGCCGGCACCGACAACATCCAGGGCGAGGCGCAGAAGAAGCTCGACGTCATCAGCAACGAGGTGCTGATCGAGGCCAACGAATGGGGCGGCCACCTCGCGGCCATGGCCAGCGAGGAGATGGACTCCATCCACGTGGTGCCCAACCGCTACCCGCAGGGCGAGTACCTGCTGCTGTTCGACCCGCTCGACGGCTCGAGCAACATCGACGTCAACGTCTCCATCGGCACCATCTTCAGCGTGCTGCGCAAGGTGGGCCACACGCGCGGCGTGTCGGAAGAAGACTTCCTGCAGCCCGGCAAGCACCAGGCCGCCGCCGGCTACTGCGTGTACGGCCCGCAGACCACGCTGGTGATGACGCTGGGCAACGGCGTGGCCATGTTCACGCTCGACCGCGAGACCGGCTCCTGGGTGCTCACCTCCACCGAGGTGCGCATCCCCGAGGACACGAAGGAGTTCGCGATCAACATGTCGAACCAGCGCCACTGGGCCGCGCCGGTGACGCGATACATCGGCGAATGCCTGCAGGGCAAGGAAGGCCCGCGCGGCAAGGACTTCAACATGCGCTGGGTGGCCAGCATGGTGGCCGACGTGCACCGCATCCTCACGCGCGGTGGCGTGTTCCTCTACCCCTGGGACCAGCGCGAGCCCGACAAGCCCGGCAAGCTGCGCCTCATGTACGAGGCCAACCCGATGGCCTTCATCGTCGAGCAGGCTGGCGGCCTGGCCACCAACGGCCTGGAGCGCATCCTCGACATCACGCCCACCAAGCTGCACCAGCGCGTGGCCGTGGTGCTGGGCTCGGCCAACGAGGTCAAGCGCGCCACCGGCTACCACCTCGAGGCGCCCTGAGGCCGCGGGCCCGCGGCGCGTCCCCAACGGGCGCAAGGCCGCCCGCACGCGAGGCTTTTGCGCAGCGGGGATGCTCAGGCCCGCACGGCCCGGGGCTGTCGCTCCTTGCCTATGGTCATGGCTTCACTCACGTTTGTCCGGAGGACGCCATGACCCTGATCCGCACCCCCCTGGCCCTGGCCGCTGCCGGCGCTGCGTTGCTGCTCGGCGCCTGCGCCACGCCTTCGCCCGAGAAGCGCGCGGCCACGCCCGTGGCAGCCCCTGCCGTGGTGGCCGCAGCCGTGGCACCCGCGGCCGCGCCGGCCCCTGCGGCCCAGGCGGCAGCCACCGCGGAGTCGGGTGTGGCCACCGTCGATCTGGCCGCCAGCCGCGCGGCCAGCGCCGCGAAGGCACTCGCCGCCAAGGCCCAGCCCTACGTCTACTTCGACTTCGACAGCGACGTCATCCGCAGCGAGTTCACCGGCAGCATCGACGCCCACGCGCGCCAGCTGCTGGCCCTGCCGCAGAAGCGCCTGCGCATCGAAGGCCACACCGACGAGCGCGGCGGCCGTGAGTACAACCTGGCGCTCGGCCAGCGCCGTGCCGAGTCGGTGGCCCGTTCGCTGCAACTGCTGGGCGTGCCCGACGCCCGCCTCGAGGTGGTGAGCTTCGGCGCCGAGCGGCCCAAGGCCGAAGGCAGCAACGAGAGCGCCTGGGCGCAGAACCGCCGCGCCGCCCTGCGCAGCGACGGCGCTGAGCGCCTCGCGCAGGCCACCCTGCCGCGCTGAAGCGGCAGCGGCGGCGCCGCGACCGCCGGGCTTGTACGATGCCGCGATGACATCGCCCCAAGCCCGGCTCCACGGCATCCCGAACTGCGACACGGTGAAGAAGGCGCGCGCCTGGCTGGCCGCCCGCGGCGTGGCGCACGAGTTCATCGACTTCAAGAAAGCGGCGCCGGCCGAAGCCACGCTCAGGCAGTGGCTGGCGGCCGTGGGCGCGGAACAGCTGCTCAACCGCAAGGGCAGCACCTGGCGCGCCCTCGATGACGCGGCCCGTGCCGCAGCCGGGCAAGACGCCGGCGCCGTGGCGCTGATGCAGGCACAGCCCAGCGTCATCAAGCGCCCGGTGGTGCAGTGGCCCGACGGGGCGCTCACCGTCGGCTTCGACCCCGCCGACTGGGCTGCACGCACACCGGGCTGAGCAGCCCCGGCGGGCCGCCCCGCGGCTCAGAGCTCCAGGTCGTCGCGCAGCGCCGCGATGCCGGCCTTGGCGCAGCTGTCGTCCGCATCGCCGCTGGGCGCTCCCGAGACGCCGATGCCACCGACGATGGAGCCGCCGGCCTCGAAGTTGAGGCCGCCGCCCACGCCCGTGAAGCGCGGCACGCTGCGCAGGCCCGACGAGGGCTGGCCCGCCTGCGTGGCACGCGCCAGGTCGGTGGTGCTGGTGCGGAAGCTCACCGCCGTCCAGGCCTTGTCGGCGGCCACCGTGGGCGTGTGCGCGCCGGCGAAGCGGTCGCGCAGCAGGGCCTGCGTCACGCCCGAGCGGTCGACCACCGCCACCGCCACCTGAAAGCCTTGCCGGCGGCATTCGGCCATGGCCGCGTTGACGGCCCTCTGCGCGGCTTCGGGCGTGAGCACGCGCACGGTGTGCGTCGCGGTGCTGGTCTGCGCCAGCGCCGCGGCGGTGGCCAGCAGGGCCGCCGCTGAGAGCAGGATCTTCTTCATGGCGTAGCGTCTCCTTCAGGGGTGGTGGAACCTCTGGCGCGATGTTCCTGCGGCAACGACCCGATCGAGTTGCGGCGTATCAAGCGCAGCCCCACCAGAGCAGCCGCTCAGCGGCTGCCACCGATGCTCAGCGGTCCACGTTGGACTGGCCCACGCTGCCGTAGCTGTTGATGCCCCAGCACATCGGCAAGCCGTCCTGCCGGATGGCACAGGTGGCAAAGCCGCCTGCCTGGAGGGTGCGGAAACGATGCCCGCCGCTGACGGGCACCGGGCTCAGCATGGTGAACGGATCCTTGGCGCCAGACCCCACCAGCGCGGTCATGCCCCAGCACCAGGCACTGCCGTCGGCCTTCAGGCCGCAGGCGTGCTGGTAGCCGGCGCTCAGGCTGGCAAAGACATGGCTGCCGGCCACCGCCACCGGCGTTAGCCGGGTGATGGCCGTGCCGTCACCCAAGGCGCCACCGAAGCCCCAGCACCACGCCGAGCCGGCCGAGGTAAGGCCGCAACTGAACCATCCACCCACCGCCAGTGCAGCGAAGCGCTGGCCGGTGCTCACCGCCACCGGCGTCGCCGACGAGCCTTCGCCGCCGTTGCCCAGCTGGCCCATGGTGTTTCTGCCCCAGTACCAGATCTGGCCGCTGGCATCGAGCCCGCAGGCGTAGCCGTCACCGGCACCGATGGCGACGAAACGCTGCGCGGCGGCCACGGCCACCGGCGTGGTGGCGAGCGTGGTGCTGCCGGGCGGCAGTGCGTCGGGCCCCCAGCACCAAGCCACGCCGGCTTCGTCCAGCCCGCAACTCGGGCGGCCCAGGCGGCCGGCGTCGAGCTGCACGAACCGGTGACTGCCGGCCACGGCCACTGGGGCCGAGCTGTCGAGCCGCCGGCCGTCGCCCAGCTGCCCGCCGCCGCCGAAGCCCCAGCACCAAGCGGCGCCGGTGGCGTCGAGCCCGCAGCTGTGGCGTTCGGCCGGGCTCAGCGACGTGAAGCGCAAGGGAGTCACCACTGTCAGCGGCTGCCAGCTGCACGGGATGTTGCCGCCGGCGCAGCGTTCGGTCGTGACCGCGCCCAGTTCGCCGTACTCGTTGCGCCCCCAACACCAAGCCTGACCGGCGGCCGCAAGCATGCAACTCGGGCCGTAGCCCATGCCGACGCGGTCGAAGGCCACCGGCGCCAGCACGGGGGTGGGGTCGAGGTAGATGTGCTGTTCGAGCGGCGTCAGTTCGCGATACGGATCACCGCAAGCCGCCAGCAACAACACCCAAGCGCACAGGCGCCACCCCCGCCCGATCGAGAAACCGTGCTCGCCACTCATGGTGTTTCTCCTGCACCCCAGCCCTGGCCTTCGCGGGGATGCCACAGGCACTTTGCGCCCCGTGCATGCCACGAGGCTTGACCCAACTCAACTCGAGCAGGTCGGGTCGTCTCGCGCTTGCGGCGCGGGAGTCGCAGACAAAAGAAGGGCCCGGAGATCATCCGAGCCCTTGTGCGTGGTGGATCCGGGGGGAATCGAACCCCCGTCCGCAAGCCATCACCGGACGGTTCTACATGCGTAGCTGTCTGATTTGGATTTGAGGGCCCCGATCGCGCAGCAGCACGCTACCGAGACCCCGAGTCATTTGGTTTTAGGCCCGCCGCGAATGACTCACGGCAGGACGAGCCAATGTGTATGACCCCGCAGCCTTCAGGTTTGACCCGTCAGACCCAGCCCATCGGCCAACTGTTGCGAGGCTCACCGGTGTTTAAGCGGCGAGGGCGAAACGTTCGTCGTTCGCAGTTACTTTGTTTCCAGTGGATTTACGAGCGAACTGGTGCTCGGCATGCCCCGCGCCGACTCCGCACCCACGTCGAAGCCAGGTCGGACCCAGACCTCGGAGTTTAGGCCAGTCCGAGCCGTTTCAAGACCTCGCTCGGTGAATCGAGCACCGCCTGGGCACCCCAGGCCGACACGGGCTCGGCCACGCCCAGGTAGCCCCAGGCCGCGGCCCAGCCCGCCATGCCGGCGGCACGGGCGGCGCGCATGTCGCGCGGGTCGTCGCCCACGTACACGCACTGCGCGGCTTCCACGCCCAGGGCCTGGCAACCGGCCCACAAAGGCGCCGGGTGCGGCTTGGTGTGCGGCGTGCTGTCGCCGCCGATCAGCACCCGGGCCGGCGGGCGCAGGCCGAGCCCGTCGACCAGCGGCGCGGCCAGGTGCAGTGCCTTGTTGGTGACGATGCCGATCGGCACGCCAGCGGCCTGCAGCGCCTCGAACACGGCCGAGACCTCGTCGAACAGTTGTGTGTGGCGCAACAGCCGCGTCGCGTAGACCTGCAGGAACTCGTCGCGCAGGGCGTCGTAGCCCGCGTCGCCGGGCGCCAGCCCGAAGGCCGCACCGATCATCCCGCGGGCGCCCGAGCCGGCGTGTGGGCGCAGCAGCGGGTAGTCGCAGGGCGGGCGCTGGCGCGCCGCGAGCAGATCGTTGGCCGCGCCGGCCAGATCGGGGGCGCTGTCGACGAGGGTGCCGTCGAGATCGAACAGCAGCGCGGCAGGCCGTGTCATGGCAGGGACGCCGTGCGCTGCACTCAGCCCGGCCGGCGGCAGGCCAGCAGGTAGTTCACGCTGGTGTCGCCGCTCATCCAGTAGCGCCGCGTCAGCGGGTTGTATTCCATGCCGCGGCTGGACTGCGTCGCCAGCCCGGCGTCGCGGCACCAGCGCGCCAGCTCGCTGGGGCGGATGAACTTGGCGTACTCGTGGGTGCCACGCGGCAGCAGGCGCAGCACGTACTCGGCACCGACGATGGCAAAGAGAAAGGACTTCGGGTTGCGGTTCAGTGTGCTGAAGAAGACCCAGCCCCCCGGTCGTGCCAGCTGGGCACAGGCACGGACCACCGCCGAGGGGTCGGGCACGTGCTCGAGCATCTCCATGCAGGTGACGACATCAAAGGCGCCCGGCGCCTCCGCGGCCAGCGCTTCGGTGGCGATCTCGCGGTAGTCGATGTTGTCGACCTCGGCCTCCAGCGCATGCAGCCGGGCCACGCCCAGCGGCTTGGCGGCGAGGTCGATGCCGGTTACGTGCACCGCCCGCCGCGCCATGGCCTCGGCCAGGATGCCGCCGCCGCAACCCACGTCGAGCACGCGCTTGCCCTTGAGCGTGGCGAGTTCATCGATCCACTCCAGGCGCAAGGGGTTGATCTGGTGCAATGGACGGAACTCACTCTCCGGATCCCACCAGCGGTGGGCGAGATCGCTGAATTTGGCCAGTTCCTGGGCGTCGACGTTGTTCATGCAGCCGATGGTAGCGAGCCCCCGAGCAACAAATCGTGGGCAAGAAAAAGCCCCGCCAAGGCGGGGCTCCGTGCAGACCAGCCCAGCGTGAGCCAGGCGGGCTTGCGGTCAAGGACGGCGGGTGCGCGTACCGACGACTTCCACTTCCACGCGACGGTTCTTCGCGCGGCCTTCGGCCGTCTTGTTGTCGGCGGCCGGCTGGGCCGAGCCCTTGCCTTCGGTGTAGATGCGGTTGGCTTCGATGCCCTTGCCGGTAAGGAACTTCTTCACCGATTCGGCACGAGCGCTCGAGATGCGCTGGTTCGCAGCCGCACTGCCGGTGGAGTCGGTGTGACCCACGGCGATGATGACCTCGAGGTTCACGCCCTTGGTCTTGTCGACCAGGTCGGCCAGCTTGGCCTGCGACTCGGCGTTCAGAGCCGACGAACCGGCAGCGAAGAACGAGTCAGCGGCGAAGGTGACCTTCTCGCTCACCGGAGCGGGCGGGGGCGGCGGGGGCGGCGGGGGCGGCGGAGCGACGCGTGCCACGGGAGCGGGCGGCGGTGCCACAGCCACGACCGGCGGAGCAGCCGGGGGCGGAGGCGGGGGCGCAACCACACGCGGGGCCGGCGGCGGCGGGGGCGGCGGCGGCTTGATCGCGCCGTCGCAGGCCGGGTCGGCGGTGGCCGGAGTCCAGCCGGCATCGCGCCAGCAGAGCTCGTTGGTGCCGTTCTTCCAAACGGTGCCGTCGCTGGCGCGCCAGTTGTCGATCGTCCTCGCTTGCGCGTAGGACGTGACCGGGGCGGCAAGAGCGGCTGCCGCAAACAGCAGTGCCACCTTGTTCAATTTCTTCATTGATTCTCCTCTCGAGGAATGCCGCAGATAAGCCTGCGAAACGTCCAAAACGACAAGCGATGAACCGGAGCCATGCAAGCGCGTCAATTCCCGCTGCCGCAGGCACTTGGCAATGACGAATCATTGTGCCATACGACTTCGGCCGAGCCTGATTTTGGACTGTCCGGTCGAGGCAGCCCCGGCGCCTGTTGCGCTTCTGCGACAGGGTTTGCGCCCGTAGAATCCGGAGCTTCGTCCCTCGATTCCTTCCGCTTCGGTGCGCCGCGAGACCCGCGTGCCGGAGTCACCTGCGCCGCCGCATGAGCTCCCCGTTCGCCAAGGAAACACTTCCCACCAGCCTCGAAGAGGAGATGCGCCGGTCGTACCTCGATTACGCCATGAGCGTGATCGTGGGCCGCGCCTTGCCCGACGCGAGGGACGGCCTCAAACCCGTGCACAGGCGAGTGCTGTTCGCCATGCACGAGCTGTCCAACCACTGGAACCGCCCTTACAAGAAGAGTGCCCGCATCGTCGGCGACGTCATCGGCAAGTACCACCCGCACGGCGACACGGCGGTGTACGACACCATCGTGCGCATGGCGCAGGATTTCTCCCTGCGCCACATGCTGGTCGACGGCCAGGGCAACTTCGGCAGCGTCGACGGCGACAACGCCGCGGCGATGCGCTACACCGAGATCCGCCTGTCGCGCATCGCGCACGAGATGCTGGCCGACATCGACAAGGAAACCGTCGACTTCGCGCCCAACTACGACGGCAGCGAGAGCGAGCCCACGGTGCTGCCGACGCGGCTGCCGAACCTGCTGGTCAACGGCAGCGCGGGCATCGCAGTCGGCATGGCCACGAACATTCCGCCGCACAACCTCAACGAAGTGGTGGACGCCTGCCTGCACCTGCTGAAGAACCCGGACGCCTCGGTCGACGAGCTGATGGAGCTGATCCCGGCGCCTGATTTCCCCACCGCCGGCATCATCTACGGCTTGAACGGCGTGCGCGAGGGCTACCGCACCGGCCGCGGCAAGGTGGTGATGCGCGCGAAGTGCCACTTTGAAGATATCGACAAGGGCTCGCGCCAGTCGATCATCGTCGACGAGATCCCCTACCAGGTGAACAAGAAGAGCCTGCTCGAGCGCATCGCCGAGCTGGTTCACGAGAAAAAGCTCGAAGGCATCAGCCACATCCAGGACGAGTCCGACAAGTCCGGCATGCGCGTGGTGATCGAGCTCAAGCGCGGCGAAGTGCCCGAGGTGGTGCTGAACAACCTGTACAAGCAGACGCAGCTGCAGGACACCTTCGGCATCAACATGGTGGCGCTGATCGACGGCCAGCCCAAGCTGTGCAACCTGAAGGACCTGGTCTCGATCTTCCTCGAGCACCGGCGCGAGGTCGTCACGCGGCGCACGGTGTACGAATTGCGCAAGGCACGCGAGCGCGGCCATGTGCTCGAGGGCCTGGCGGTGGCACTGGCCAACATCGATGAGTTCATCGAGACCATCAAGACGAGCCCCACGCCGCCTGTGGCCAAGGCCGCGCTGATGGCCAAGAGCTGGGACAGCTCGCTGGTGCGCGAGATGCTCACGCGCGCCGAGGGCGACACCGTCGGCGGCCGCGCCGCCTACCGCCCCGAGGGCCTGCCCGCCAGCTACGGCCTGCAGGCCGACGGCCTGTACCGCCTGTCGGATGACCAGGCGCAGGAGATCCTGCAGATGCGCCTGCAGCGCCTGACGGGCCTGGAGCAGGACAAGATCGTCGGCGAGTACAAGGAGGTGATGGCGCAGATCGCCGACCTGCTGGACATCCTCGCCCGGTCTGAGCGTGTCACGGCCATCATCAGCGGCGAGCTGACCGACCTGCGCCAGGAGTTCGGCCAGACCAAGGTCGGCGCACGCCGCAGCCACATCGAGCGCAACGCGCTCGAACTCGGCACCGAAGACCTGATCACCCCGGCCGACATGGTGGTGACGCTCAGCCACACCGGCTACATCAAGAGCCAGGCGCTGGGCGAGTACCGCGCGCAAAAGCGCGGCGGCCGCGGCAAGCAGGCCACGCAGACGAAGGATGACGACTGGATCGACCAGCTCTTCATCGCCAACACGCACGACTGGATCCTGTGCTTCAGTGATCGCGGGCGCGTGTACTGGCTGAAGGTCTGGGAGGTGCCGCAGGGCAGCCGCGCCAGCCGCGGCAAGCCCATCGTCAACATGTTCCCGCTGCAGCCGGGCGAGAAGATCACCGTGGTGCTGCCGCTGACGGGCGAGTTCCGCAGCTTCCCGGCCGACCACACGGTGTTCATGGCCACCGCGCTGGGCACCGTCAAGAAGACCACGCTCGACGAGTTCAGCAACCCGCGCAAGGCCGGCATCATTGCCGTCGATCTTGACGAAGGCGACTACCTCATCGGCGCCGCGCTCACCGACGGCCACCACGACGTGATGCTGTTCTCCGACGGTGGCAAGGCGGTGCGCTTCGACGAGGCCGACGTGCGGCCGCTGTCGCGCACGGCACGTGGCGTGCGCGGCATGCAGCTCGAGCCGGGGCAGAACGTCATTGCCATGCTCGTGGCCGAAGACGAGACGCAGAGCGTGCTCACCGCCACCGAAAACGGCTACGGCAAGCGCACCTCGATCGTCGAGTACACGCGGCACGGCCGCGGCACCAAGGGCATGATCGCCATCCAGCAGTCCGACCGCAACGGCAAGGTGGTGGCTGCCACGCTGGTGCGGCCGGCCGACGAGATCATGCTGATCACCGACAAGGGCGTGCTGGTGCGCACCCGCGTCTCCGAGATCCGCGAGCTGGGCCGCGCCACGCAGGGCGTCACGCTCATCGCACTGGACAACGGCACCAAGCTCTCGGGCCTGCAGCGCATTGCCGAAAACGACACACCCGCCGAGGGTGGAGACCCATCTGAAGGCGCCGAGGGCGCCGATGACAACGCCGGCTCGTCCGGCCCGGAAGGAATCTGATGCAGAAGATGGTTTGGTCGGCCATGGCCCTGGCGGCCGTGATGGCAGCCGGCGCGACACCCGGCACCGCGTGGTCGCAGGCGGCCACCACCGCGCCCGCGACGAGCGCAGGCAAGAAGGAACAGATCACCAAGCTGCTCTCGCTGCAGGCCCCCGGCATCGAGCAGCTGGCCACGCAGATCGCGCAGCAGCCCGCCATCCAGCTGATGCAGCAGGCGGGCGCCGTGCTGCAGCGCGTTCCGGAAGACAAGCGCGAGGCGCTGGGCCGAGACATCGACGCCGACATCAAGAAGTACGTCGACTCCGCCGTGCCCGTGGTGCGCAACCGCGCCAGCGAGCTGGCTCCGCTGACCGTCGGTGCGCTGCTCGAAGAGCGATTCAGCGAGCAGGAACTGCGCGAGATCGTGGCCACGCTCGAAAGCCCCACCTGGCGCAAGTTCCAGGGCGCGGCGAACGACATGCAGCGCGCCATCGTCGAGCGACTGGTGGCCGACACGCGGCCCCTGGTCGACCCCAAGGTGCAGGCCCTGCAGAAGTCGATCGGCGACCGTCTGCGCGCCGCGGCACCCGCTCCCGCCCCTGCGGCGGCACCGGCGCCCGCTCCGGCCCGTGCACCCGCGCGCCCACCGGCCCCGGCTCCGAAGCCTTGAGCACCGCGCACCGAACCCTGACGTCCCGGCACGCCGCGTGAGCGCATCGGCCCCCACCAGCCCGGCGCTGCTCGCGCTGCGCGAGCGCATCGACGCGCTCGACCGCGAGCTGCTGGCGCTGCTGAACCGGCGCATGCAGCTGGCGCTGGAGGTCGGCGAGCTCAAGAAGGCCGAGGGCTCGGTGGTGTTCCGCCCCGAGCGCGAGGCCCAGGTGATCGACGGCCTCAAGGCCGTCAACGCCGGCCCGCTGCCCCGCGACAGCGTGGCGCCGATCTGGCGCGAGATCATGAGCGCCAGCCGCTCGCTCGAAACCCCCACGCGCGTGGCCTACCTGGGCCCGGCCGGCACCTTCAGCGAAGAGGCGGCGCTGGGTTACTTCGGCAGCAGCATCCTGCGCGTGCCCTGCACCAGCTTCGACGAGGTGTTTCACGTCACCGCCACTGGTGCCGCCGACTTCGGCGTGGTGCCGGTGGAGAACAGCACCGAAGGCGTGGTCACGCGCGCGCTCGACCTGTTCCTGCACACGCCGCTGTTCATCATCGGCGAGACCAGCCTCTTCGTGCGCCACAACCTGCTGCGCAAGACCGACTCGCTGGCCGACATCGAAGCCGTGGTCGCGCACCCGCAGGCGCTGGCGCAGTGCCATGCCTGGCTGGCGGCGCACCTGCCGCATGCCGAGCGCCGGCCGGTGGCCAGCAACGCCGAGGGCGCGCGCCTGGCCTCGCAGGACGTGAAGCTCGCAGCCATCGCGAGCGCCCGCGCCGGTGGCGAGTTCGGGCTGCACCTGGTGGCACCGGCCATCCAGGACGACGCCCACAACCGCACGCGCTTCGCCGTCGTCACGCACCCCCAGCGCCACCCGGCGCCCAAGCCCAGCGGCCACGACTGCACGAGCCTCGTGGTGAGCGTGAGCAACCGGCCCGGCGCGGTGCACGACATGCTGGTGCCGCTCAAGCAGCACGGCGTGTCGATGAGCCGCTTCGAGAGCCGGCCGGCGCGCTCGGGCCAGTGGGAGTACTACTTCTACATCGACGTCGAGGGCCACCCCGACCAGCCCACCGTGGGGCAGGCGCTGCAGGAGCTGCGCGAGGCCTGCGCCTTCTTCAAGGTGCTGGGCACCTACCCGGTGGACGTGCATTGATGTTCACCCAGCTCGGCGTCATCGGGTGCGGGCTCATGGGCGGCAGCTTCGCCGCGGCCATGAAGCGCGCCGGGCTCGTCAAGCGCATCGTCGGCTACAGCAAGTCGCCCAGCACCACCGAGCGCGCCAAGAAGCTGGGCATCATCGACGTCGCGGCCGAGTCGGCGCTGCTGGCCGTCAGCGGCTCGGACATCGTGCTGATCGCCGTGCCGGTGGCGGCCACCGAGACCACCTTCAAGGCCATCCGGCACCTGGTCGAGCCGGGCGTGCTGTTCATGGACGTGGGCAGCACCAAGCGCGACGTGGTCGACGCCGCCCGGCGCGTGCTGCGCGAGCGCGTGGCCTCGTTCGTGCCGGCGCACCCGATCACCGGCAAAGAGGCCTCGGGCATCCAGCACGCCGACGCCGACCTGTACCGCGGCCGTCAGGTCATCATCACGCCGCTGCCGCAGAACCCGCCCGAGCTGGTGCAGAAGGCCACCGACGTGTGGGCCGGCGTTGGCTCGCAGGTGCTGCGCATGACGGCCGAGAACCACGACGCGGCCTTCGCCGCCGTCAGCCACCTGCCGCACCTGCTGGCCTTTGCCTACTTCAGCTCGGTGATGAACCAGCCGCTGGGCCGAGACTTTCTGGCGCTGGCCGGCCCGGGCTTCCGCGACTTCACGCGCATCGCCGCCTCCAACCCCGAGATGTGGCGCGACGTTCTCGTGGCCAACCGCGAAGAGGTGCTCAAGCAGAGCCTGCGCTTCCGCCGCGCGCTCGACGCGCTGGAGCACGTCATGCGCGAGGGCAATGCTGACGCGCTCGAAGGCCTGATCCGCGGCGCTGCCGATGCCCGCGCCAACTGGACGCTCGGCGGCAAGAACGGTGGCAGCAACGGCGGCGGCAGCGGCGGCCCGACACGCTACTGAGCCCAGGCCGCGCGCCCGCGGGGCCCGCCCGAGCCCACACCCATGTACGACATCCCCTTCCTCGATCTCCCGCCCCTCGTCGGCGCCTCGGGCACGGTGCAGTTGCCCGGCTCCAAGAGCATCTCCAACCGCGTGCTGCTGCTGGCCGGCCTGGCCGCCGGCACCACCACCGTGCACGAGCTGCTCGACAGCGACGACACGCGCGTGATGATCGACGCGCTGCGCGCGCTGGGCTGCGGCATCGAGCGCGACACGGCACACGCCCACACGCTGCGCGTCACCGGCCTGGGCGGGCGGCTGCAGGTGCGCGAGGCCGATCTCTTCCTGGGCAACGCCGGCACCGCGATGCGCCCGCTGGCGGCCACGCTGGCCGTGCTGAGCACGCTGCAGGGCGGCCGCTACACGCTGCGTGGCGTGCCGCGCATGCACGAGCGGCCCATCGGCGACCTGGTGAATGCGCTGCGGCCGCTGGGCTGCCGGATCGACGATCTGGGCACACCCGGCTACCCACCCCTGGCGCTGCACGGCGCGGCCGGCGGCACGCTGGCGCTGGCCGCGCCCGTGCGCGTGCGCGGTGACGTCTCAAGCCAGTTTCTCACCGCGCTGCTGCTGGCGCTGCCGCTGGCGGCCCGCGCCGCGGGGCGCGAACAGGACATCGTCATCGAGGTCGAGGGCGAACTCATCAGCAAGCCCTACATCGAGATCACGCTGAACCTGCTGGCGCGCTTCGGCATCGTCGTGCGCAATGAAGCCTGGCAGCGCTTCGTCATCCCGGCCGGCAGCGCCTACGTGTCGCCGGGTGCCATCGCCGTCGAGGGCGACGCCTCGTCGGCCAGCTACTTCGTGGCACTGGGCGCCATCGCGGCGCACGGCGGCGCGCCCCTGCGCATCGAGGGCGTCGGCGAGGGCTCGATCCAGGGCGACATCCGCTTCGTCGACGCCGCCGAGGCGATGGGCGCGCAAGTCAGGCGCGGCCCCGGCTGGCTCGAGGTGCACCGCGGCCAGTGGCCGCTGAAGCCCATCCACCTGGACTGCACCGCCATCCCCGACGCCGCCATGACGCTGGCCGTGATGGCGCTCTTCGCCGAAGGCACGAGCCGCCTCGACGGCATCGCCAGCTGGCGCGTGAAGGAAACCGACCGCATCGCGGCGATGGCGGCCGAGCTCGGCAAGCTGGGCGCCACCGTGGTGGCCGGCGACGACTTCATCGAGGTCACGCCGCCGGTCGGCCGCTGGCGCGCCGCGGCCATCCACACCTACGACGACCACCGCATGGCGATGTGCCTGTCGCTGGCGGCCTGCCACGCGCTGCTGCCCGGGCGCGAGGCCGACGCCCAGCCGCTGCGCATCCTCGACCCGAAGTGCGTGGCGAAGACCTTCCCCGACTACTTCGAGGCCCTTTTCGGCGTCGTCGAAGCCGCTGCCGTGCCCGTGATCGCCATCGACGGCCCCACCGCCTCGGGCAAGGGCACGCTGGCGGCGGCCGTGGCGGCGGCGCTGGGCTACGGCCTGCTCGATTCGGGCGCCCTGTACCGCGCCACCGGCCTGGCGGCGGTGGACGCCGGTGTCTCGCCCGACGACGAAGCGGCGGTGGCCGCCCTCGCGGCCCGGCTGCCCCTGCGCTTCGGCCAGGGTGCCGAGGCCGGCCGCACCTGGTTCGACGGCGCAAAGTACGGCCCCGCAGGACGCGAGATCACCGACGAACTGCGCCTGGAGAGCACCGGGCTGCTGGCCTCGCGCGTGTCGGCACTGCCGGCGGTGCGCGCCGCCCTGCACGGGCTGCAGCTGTCCTTCCGCCGGGCCCCCGGCCTGGTGGCCGACGGCCGCGACATGGGCACCGTGGTGTTCCCCGACGCCGGGCTCAAGGTCTTCCTCACCGCCAGCGCCGAACAGCGCGCACAAAGGCGGCATAAGCAGTTGATTTCAAAGGGGATTCCGGCTAGCATCGCGGCCCTTCGTGCCGACCTTGAGGCGCGCGACCGGCGCGACACCCAGCGCACGGCCTCGCCGCTGAAGCCGGCCGAAGACGCGAAGCTGCTCGACAACTCCCAGCTCGGCATCGACGAATCGGTGCAGCAGGTGCTGGCGTGGTGGCAGGAGCGTCGACCTTTCCCCTGACTCACAGTCTCTCCGCGGCATCCCGCCGCAAGCACGCCCGGCTCTGCTGCCCACTCCTCCGGGAACCCAGGAAATCCATGTCCGTATCCACCACTGTCACCGCCAAGGGCGGTTTCGACTCTTTCGCCGCGCTCTTCGAGGAATCGCTCAAGAGCAACGACATGCGCGTCGGCGAGGTCATCTCCGCCGAGGTCGTGCGCATCGACTTCAACCACGTCGTCGTCAACGCGGGTCTCAAGAGCGAGAGCTACGTCCCCATCGAGGAATTCAAGAACGACCAGGGCGAGCTCGAAGTCCAGATCGGCGATTTCGTCTCGGTGGCCATCGACGCCGTCGAGAACGGCTACGGCGACACCATCCTCAGCCGTGACAAGGCCAAGCGCCTGGCCAGCTGGATGAGCCTCGAGAACGCGCTCGAAAGCGGCGAGTTCGTCACCGGCACCGTCAGCGGCAAGGTCAAGGGCGGCCTCACGGTGCTGGTCAACGGCATCCGCGCCTTCCTGCCGGGCAGCCTGCTCGACACGCGTCCCGTCAAGGACATGACGCCGTTCGAAGGCAAGACGATGGAGTTCAAGGTCATCAAGCTCGACCGCAAGCGCAACAACGTCGTGTTGTCGCGCCGCGCCGTCGTCGAGGCTTCGATGGGCGAAGAGCGTGCCAAGCTGCTGGAGACGCTGACCGAAGGCGCCATCGTGCACGGCGTGGTCAAGAACATCACCGAGTACGGTGCGTTCGTGGATCTGGGCGGCATCGACGGCCTGCTGCACATCACCGACATGGCCTGGCGCCGCGTGCGCCACCCGTCCGAGGTGGTCACCGTCGGCCAGGAGCTCAGCGCCAAGGTGCTGAAGTTCGACGCCGAGAAGAACCGCGTCAGCCTGGGCATCAAGCAGCTGGGCGACGACCCCTGGCACGGCGTGTCGCGCCGCTACCCGAACAGCACGCGCCTGTTCGGCAAGATCACGAACATCGCCGACTACGGCGCGTTCGTCGAGATCGAGCCGGGCATCGAAGGCCTGGTGCACGTCTCGGAGATGGACTGGACCAACAAGAACGTCGCCCCCGCCAAGGTCGTGAGCCTGGGCGAAGAGGTCGAGGTCATGGTCCTCGAGATCGACGAGGACAAGCGCCGCATCAGCCTGGGCATGAAGCAGTGCAAGGCCAACCCCTGGGAAGAGTTCAGCTCCAGCGTCAAGCGCGGCGACAAGGTCAAGGGCCCCGTCAAGAGCATCACCGACTTCGGCGTGTTCATCGGCCTGTCGGCCGGCATCGACGGTCTGGTGCACCTGTCCGACCTGTCCTGGAACGAAACCGGCGAAGCCGCGGTCCGCAACTACAAGAAGGGCCAGGAAGTCGAAGCCCTGGTGCTGGCCGTCGACGTGGAGCGCGAGCGCATCAGCCTGGGCATCAAGCAGCTCGACGTCGATCCGTTCACCGGCTTCACCACGCTCAACGACCGTGGCGCCGTCGTGGCCGGCAAGGTCAAGAGCGTCGACCCGCGTGGCGCCGAGATCCAGCTCACCGACGACGTGACCGGCTACCTGCGCGCCTCCGAGCTCAGCCGCGACCGCGTCGAAGACGCGCGCAACCTGCTGAAGGAAGGCGACGAGGTCTCGGTGATGATCATCAACCTCGACCGCAAGATGCGCAGCATCCAGCTGTCCATCAAGGCCAAGGACAGCGCCGACGAGCAGCAGGCCATGCAAGGCCTCAAGCAGAGCAACGAGCGCGAGAACGCCGGCACCACGAGCCTGGGTGCGCTGCTGCGTGCCAAGCTCGACAAGGGCAACGAGTAATCCAAGCCCGCAAGGCCCGGCCCCGGGGTTGTCTCGGGGCCGGGTTTTCTTTGTCCTGTCGTACCGTCTTCCACCTCAGGGCCTGCTGCTCCGCCGATGACCCGCTCCGATCTCGTCACCCGTCTCGCCGAACGCTTTTCGCAGCTGACGCAGCGCGACACCGAGTTCGCCGTCAAGACCATCCTTGACGCGATGAGCGATGCGCTCGCGCGCGGCCACCGCATCGAGATCCGTGGCTTCGGTAGCTTCAGCATCAACCGCCGTCCGCCGCGCATGGGGCGTAACCCGCGCAGCGGCGAGCAGGTGGTCATTCCTGAAAAGCTGGTGCCTCACTTCAAGCCCGGCAAGGCGCTGCGCGAGGCGGTCGACGCCCGCGAGGCCGCCGATGCGGCACGCGACGGCCCCTGATCACGGCGGCGGCGGCACCTGCCGCCCGGCTGCCTAGAATCGGCGCGCGATGCGCGTCTTCGTCTGGCTCCTTCGGGCCTTCATCTTCTTCACGCTGTTCGCGTTCGCGCTGAACAACCAGCAGGCCGTCACGGTGAACTGGTTCTTCGGTGCGCAATGGCAGGCGCCGATGGTCATCGTCATGCTGGCGGTGTTCGCGGCTGGTGCGGCGCTGGGCGTGATCGCCATGCTGCCCGGCGCCTGGCAGCGCTGGCAGCGGCGGCGGCCGGCCGCCAGCCGGCCTGCGGCCGAAGGCGCCACGGCAGTGCCCGCAACGAGCAGCCTGCCCTCGGGCTTCGGCCCCGATCAACAACCGCCGCGGGTCGGGCTCTGAGCCACGCTCCCCTTCCCCATGGAACCTGACCTGAGCTGGCTGCTGATCGGCCTGCCCGTGGCCTTTGCGCTGGGCTGGCTGGGCTCGCGGCTGGACCTGCGCCAGCTCAAGCGCGAGCGCGACGACTCGCCCCGCACCTACTTCAAGGGCCTGAACCTGCTGCTCAACGAACAGCAGGACCAGGCCATCGACGCCTTCATCGAGGCGGTGCAGAACGACCCCGACACCACCGAGCTGCACTTCGCGCTCGGCAACCTGTTCCGCCGCCGCGGCGAGTTCGGGCGCGCGGTGCGGGTGCACGAGCACCTGGTGGGCCGCGGCGACCTGAGTGCCGCCGAGCGCACGCGCGCGCAGCTGGCGCTGGCGCAGGACTTCATGAAGGCCGGCCTCTTCGACCGCGCCGAGGCCGCCTGGACGGCGCTGCTGGGCACCTCGTACGACGGCGAGGCGCAACTGGCGCTGCTGAGCCTGTACGAACGCTCGCGTGGCTGGGAGCAGGCCGCGCAGGTGGCCCGGCGCCTCGAAGGCCGCGGCCTGGGCAGCTTTGCCAGCCGCATCGCGCACTACGAGTGCGAGCGCGCCGAGGAGCTCGATGCCGCCGGCCGCGCCGACGAAGCCAGCGCGGCGCTGGCCCGCGCCCAAGCCGCCGCGCCCGACGCGCTGCGGCCCTGGGTCATGGCGGGCCAGCGCCTGCAGCGCCAGGGCGACGCCGCCGGCGCGCTGCGCGCCTGGGACGCGCTGCGCCAGCGCCACGGCGGCGACTTCGTGCTCGTGGCCGCCGAGTACGCCGCCTGCGCGCTGGCCACGGGCCAGGTCGACGCCGCACGCGAGGTGCTGCAAACGGCGCTGGCCACGCAGCCGGCGGTCGAGCTGTTGCAGGCGCTCGAGCAGCTGGACGCCGAGCGCCCCGTGGCCGAGCGGCTGCCGCGCATCCTGGCGCACCTGAAGGCGCACCCCACGTTGTCGGCGGCGCAGCTGCTGCTGCCCTTCGCGCTCACGGCGCCCACCGAACTGGGCGACGACGCCCGCAAGGCGCTGCGCGAGGCCGTGGCGCGTGCCGCGCGGCCGCTGCAGCGCTACCGCTGCGCCAGCTGCGGCTTCGATGCCCAGCGCCACTTCTGGCAGTGCCCGGGCTGCCTGACCTGGGACAGCTTCCCGCCGCAGCGCAGCGACCTGTCATGAATCTCCAGGAGGCGACGGCCACCGGCCGCGGGCCTGCCGGGCCGGGCTGGACCGAAGGCGAGCGCTGACCCGGCTTCAGACGCCGAAGTGCTGGGCCAGCAGCCCGACGACCTCGTTGCGCTGCGGCACCTGGCCCTTGCCGCCGATGCTGGCCACGCGACCGGAGCCGGTGATGCCGGCCAGGCCCGGTTCGTGGTCGCAATAGATGCCCAGCGTCGGTCGGCCCAGGGCCGCGGCCAGATGCGTGAAGCCGGTGTCCAGACCCACGACCTGCTGCGCGTCGGCCAGCACGCCGGCCATGTCGCCCACGCTCAGGAACGGCGGCACGTCGCCGTCGCAGCCGGCAGCGATGCGCTCGGCCAGCGTCTGCTCTTCGGGGCGGCCCCACAGCACCAGCGGCAGCCAGCCGCGGTCGTGCAGGCGCTTGCCCACGGCGGCCCAATGGCGCTCGGGCCACAGCTTGCTGGCACGGCTGGCGTTGGGGATCAGCACCGCGTAGGTGTCGCGCGGCTTCCAGCCCTGCCCCGGCGCCTTGAGGCCGAACACCGGCAAGGCCGTCGGGGGCATGTAGTTCAGGTGGGCCGCTGCCAGCAGGCGGTTGCGCTGCACGGCCTGCAGGTTCTTGGGCACCGCCGCGCCGCGCCAGTAAAGCGAGGCCGCCAGCGGCTCGCGTGCACTGGCCCGGTCGTAACCGACGACGGGGCCGATGGCCTGCCGCGCCCACAGTGCGCTCTTCAGCAGGCCCTGCAGATCGAGCACCACGTCGTAGCGCTCGCGCTTGAGCTCGGCGCGCAGTGCGCCGATGGCCTTCCAGGTGGCACCGCTGAACAACTGGTGCCGCCACTTGCGCCAGGCCATCGGGATGACGCGCCGCACGCCCGGGTGCAGTTGCGGGATGGCGGCAAACGGCGCCTCGACGAGCCAGTCGATCTGGGCCTGCGGAAAGTGGGCCAGGATGTCCGACACCACCGGCGTGGCATGCACCACGTCGCCCATCGACGTGGTCTTGACGATCAGGATGCGCGGCGCGGTGCTCACTCGGGTTTCAGGGCTGACGCCGCAGTTCCTTGACCAGTTCGGGGTTGAAGGCCGGATCGTTGTACATCTTGAACTGGCGGTAGACCTTGAAAAAGGCCGTTCCGGCGGCTGTTTCCGCCAGCAAGGCGTCCAGGCAGCCCGCGAGATCGCTGCGCTGCTGGGCCAGGCGCTCGTGCTTGATGCGGCTGGCTGCCCGGTGGGCCTCGTCGACATCGTCGCGCCGGGTCTGCTCGCCCATCGCCTTGAGCTTGAGCGACAGGATGGACAGGCGGTCGATCATGCTGCCCGCGGTTTCGCTGTTCAGGCGCGCGTCGGCGGCCACCCGGGCCAGCGGCGCCTCGCTGCGTGCCGCGGCTTCGTCGACCACGCCCAGGGCCAGCAGCAGCAGTTCGTCCACCCGCTCGGTGGCGTCGTTGCGGGCCTGGTTGAAGCCGTCGATGGCACGCTTGTTGGCGGCGATCTCGGCGTCGGCCACCGTGGTGCGGCGTGCCAGGTCTTCTTCGGCCCAGAGCAGACAGTTGTTGCGGTGGTTGGTCTGCACCCAGCGCCACAGGCCCGCCGACGGCGGCGCGGGCTCGGCCTGCGGCCAGCCGGCGGCGGCCAGCAGGTGGTCGTGGAAGGCCGTCACATCGGCGGCGGCGAGCGGGGGCGTCGAAATCATGGGTCGGGCGTTGGCGGCGAGTGTCGGAAGCAAAGGGGCATCGGCCAGAATCGCTGCGGATTATCCGCACCCATGTCGGCCCACCCGCTCCCCACGAATGACGAGGCATCGGCGCCCCGGTCGCCGGTCGCGCAGCCCTTGATCGTGAGGCTGCGCAACTGGGTCGGCGACGTGACGCTGGCGCTGCCGATGCTGCAGCGGCTGGCCGATGCCGGCTTTGCCCCGGTGCTGGTGGGCAAGGGCTGGGCACGCGATCTGCTGGCCGGCACCGGCTGGCCGGTGCACGGCTTGCCCAAGACGACATCGGAGCGCGTGGCCTTGCTCCGCCGCCTGCGCGACGAGGCGCGCGCCGCCGACCCGCGCTTCCGCGCGGCCCCGCTGCATGCGCTGTGCCTGCCGGACTCGTTCTCGAGCGCGCTGGAGTTCCGCCTCGCCGGCCTGCGCGCCCTGGGCCATGCCTGGGAAGGCCGCCGCCTGCTGCTGGGCCGCGCCGTGCCGCGCCCCCGCGGCGTGCACGAGCTGGCGGTGTACTGGCGCCTGGGCGACGCCCTGCTCGGCGCGCCGGCGCCGCTGCCCGCGGCCGTGAACCTGCGCCCGACTGCGGCCCAGCAGCGCGAGGCCGCCACGCTGCGCGCCGCGCACGGTCTCCCCGAGCGCGTGATCGTGATCTGCCCCTTCGCCGGCGGCACCTGGAACCAGCAGGACAAGACCTGGCCCGGCTTCGCCGACTTCGTGGCCACGCGCCTGCCCACGCTCGGGCTGCCGGTGGTGGTGTGCCCGGGCCCGGGCGAAGAGGATCGCATCGCACGCGAGCACTTTGCCGGCGCACGCCTGCTGCCGGGCGTGAACCTCGGCGTCTACGCGGCGCTGCTGTCGCGCGCCGCCGCGATGCTGTCCAACGACACCGGGCCAGCGCACATGGCCGCCGCCGTGGGCACGCCGCTGGTCAGCGTGATGGGCCCGAGCGACCCCACGCTGTGGCGGCCCTGGGGGCCCGACAGCCGCGTCAGGGTGCTGGGCGGCCACGGCCGCTGGCCCGATGCCGACGCGGTATTCGAGGCCGTGCAACGCGCCGTCGCCACGATCCCACTCCCGGGCTGAGCGGGCGCGCGGCGTCGGCGATCCCCCGCCCGGGGGACGCCCCACACCCCCGTTCGAAGCACACCCCGCAGGCCCCGCCGCGAGGGAATGACCCCGCCCGGACGGCTCCCAACAATGCCTTCCATCCCGACGCCGAAGGGTCTGCAACGAACGCAGCACCTCCGAAGCAACGGGAGTTCGAAGCCCCTCAACTTGATCGTTTGATCGTCACTTCCAGGAGAACCGTCATGATCCGCAACTTCATCGCCCTCGTCGCCGCCGCCCTCGTCGCCTTCTCGCCGCTGGCGCAGGCCACCGACGCCAACCGCGCCACGCAAGCCGAGCTCGAAACCGTCAAGGGCATCGGCCCGGGCCTGTCGGGCAAGATCCTCAAGGCGCGCGAGGCCGGCAGCTTCAAGAACTGGGGCGACCTGGTCGAACGCGTCAGCGGCGTGGGTCCGGGCAACGCAGCGCGCTTCTCGCAGGCCGGTCTCACCGTCGGCGGCGCGGCCTTCGACCCGGCGGCGCTGCCGGCCAAGCCGGCCAAGGAGCCCAAGGCTGAGAAGGCCGCCAAGGCCCCCAAGACCGAAGGCGCCGACAAGCCCGCCAAGGCCACCGCGGCCAAGAAGGCCGACGCCACCTGAGCGCCCAGGCGGCTGGCCGCCCGCCGGCAGCTACGGCAGCTACGGCAGCACGATGTCCGGCCCGCCGCGTGGCGTGCGGGCCGGTGGGCGGTCCCAGCCGAAGAAGCGCAGCACCTCGTCCTGGCGGGCCATCGTGTCGGCCTCGCCCAGCGCGAGCAGTTCGCCGGTGAACGGCGCCTCGAACAGCAGGTAGCTCGCGAGCGCCGCACCCTGCACGCCGGCCGCCGCCCCGGCACCCGGGCCGGCGCTGCCCACACCGATCCCGCGCAGCAGCGAGCGCACCGGCAGCGGCAGCGCCTGCAGGTGGCGCACCGCGATGTCGTCGATGCGCTGGCTGGGCGAGATCACCAGCGCTTCCAGCGGCTTGAGCTGGCTGTCGCTGAGCGCCGAATCCGGCAGCAGCGCCAACGTGCGGTTGATGCGGCGCATGCGCTCGACGTCCACGGCCAGCGCGTCGAGGAAAATGCTCGACATCGCATGGCCGGCGACCTGCGCCAGGTTCGGATAGTTGCCAGCGGCCACCACCCGGCCCGCCGGCTCCTGCATGCGGCCGGCGCCGATGATCACCAGCCGCTCCGCCCCCAGGTGGATGGCGGGCGAGAGCGGCGCCGTCTGGCGCATCGAGCCGTCGCCGAACCAACCGGCCTGACCCTGCGGCTGCAGGCTCACCGACGGGAACACGAACGGGATCGCCGAGCTCGCCAGCAGGTGCTCGTGGCCGATGCGCTGCGGCACAGCCAGGCGCTGCGACCGCAGCCACGGCTCCACCGGCTCGGCCGCGTCGTAGAAGGTGACGTGCTCGCCGCTGGTGTAGCTCGAGGCCGTCACCGCCCAGGCGTGCAGGTGGCGCTCGGCCAGCAGCATCGGGATGCGCTCCAGCGGCACCAGGCGCTGGAGCAACTCCGCCAGCGGCTGGTTGTCGAGCAGCGAGCGCGGCTTCAGGCGCCGCCAGCGGGCGATGATCCAGCCCACCGAGAGCATCGTCAGCCACTGCGCGCCGGAGCGGATGACACCCAGCGAGTCGGCCCGGTACACCTGCGCTGCAGCAAAGTTCTGCCAGACCTTGGCCAGCACCTCCACCGCGCCTTCAAAACGGTCGGCATGCGTCGCCAGCGCCGCGGCGTTGATGGCTCCGGCCGAGGTGCCAACGATGACGCCGAAGGGGTTGTCCAGCCGCGCCCGCGGGCCCAGGGCGCTGCGGCGGATGCGCACCAGCGCGCGCAGCACACCCACCTGGTAGGCGGCCCGCGCACCACCGCCACTCAGAACCAGGGCGGTGAGCGGCTTCTCGTGCATGCGCTGACGATACGGGGCCGCCCGCGGCCGCGTCAGTCGGTGGCGCCCCTATTCCGGAGCAAACCGCGCACTACTCGTACACCACCTGCGCCGCCCCGCCGTGCGCGATGCTGCGCCAGCGGCCGAGAGCCTCGTCACACGGCCAGAAGCGGGCATCGTCGCCGAGGTCGATCTCGCCCACCGCGCCGGGCCGCTGCAGCTTCAGGCGCACCGCCAGGCCCTGCAGCAGTTCGCCGTGCTCGGTGTCTTCGCGGCGCGCGGGCCACAGCTTCAGCACGTCGGCCACCGGCGGCATGCCGCCATTCAGCGCCACCGCCAGGTGCTTGCCGAAGCGCGCGCGTGCCGCCGGCAGGTCCCAGGCCTGCGTGATGTTCAGGCGCAGGCCGCCACTGAAGCGGTCGGGCTGCACCTTGCCCTGCACCACCAGCAGCTGGTCCTCGGCCATCCACTCGCGGCGCGTCTCGAACAGCTCGTCGGGGGCCACGGCTTCGATGTGCTCGCTGCCGTCGTCGAGCTTGAAGATGAAGACCTTGCCACGCTGGCCGTTGACGCTGCGCGGATCGGTCACGATGCCGGCCAGCAGCTGCGGCTCGCGGCTGTCCACCAGGTTGGCGATCTGCAGCTTGGCGAAGCGCCGCACTTCATCGGCAAAGGCCTGGAACAGATGGCCGCTGAGGTAGAAGCCGACGGCCGTCTTCTCCTGCAGCAGCTTCTCGTGCAGCGTCCAGGGCGCCACGGCCACGAGCGCCGGCTCCTGCGTGCTGCTGCCGTGGCTGTCGCCGCCGTCGAAGTCGAACAGGCCGCCTTGCAGCGCGTTGGCCTGCTGGGTGTCGGCCCAGTCGAAGGCCAGGCCCACGCTGGCCAGCGCGGCGGCGCGGTCGGGGTGCAGTGTGTCGAAGGCACCGGCCTTCACCAGTGCCTCGACGGCGCGCTTGTTCACCGCCTTGCGGTCGACACGCGCGCAGAAGTCGAAGAGGCTGCGGAACGGGCCGCCGCCTTCGCCCTGGTGCGAGCCCTGGCCCTCGCGCGCCGCGACGATGGCCTCGATGGCGCCGGCGCCCGTGCCCTTGACGGCTGCCAGGCCATAACGCACCACCTGGTCGCCTACCGGCTCGAAGCGGGCCGTGCCGCGGTTGATGCACGGCGGCTCGAAGCGCATGCCGGCTGCCTGCGCATCGGCCAGCAGCACCTTGAGCTTGTCGGTGTTGTCGGCTTCGATCGTCATGTTCGCGGCGTAGAACTCGGCCGCGCAGTGCACCTTGATCCAGGCCGTGTGGTACGCCAGCAGCGAGTAGGCGGCGGCATGGCTCTTGTTGAAGCCGTAGCCCGCGAACTTCTCCATCAGGTCGAAGACCTCGTCGGCCTTGGCCTGGTCGATGCCCTGCTTGAGCGCGCCTTCGCGGAAGGTGACGCGCTGCTTGGCCATCTCCTCGGGCTTCTTCTTGCCCATGGCGCGGCGCAGCAGGTCGGCGCCGCCCAGGCTGTAGCCGCCCAGCACCTGCGCGGCCTGCATCACCTGCTCCTGGTAGACGAAGATGCCGTAGGTCTCGGCCAGCACCGGCTCGAGCAGCGGGTGCGGGTACTCGATGGTCTCCTTGCCGTTCTTGCGCGCGCAGAAGCTCGGGATGTTCTCCATCGGGCCCGGCCGGAACATGGCGTTGAGCGCGATCAGGTCTTCCAGCCGCGTGGGCTTGGCCTCGCGCAGCATGCCCTGCATGCCGCGGCTTTCGAACTGGAACACGGCCTCGGTGCGGCCTTCGCTGAAGAGACGGTAGACCTGCGCGTCGTCGAGCGGCAGGGCCTCGTAGTTGAAGCCCTCACGGCCCGGACGGCGGGCGCGGATGTAGTCCTTGGCCAGCTCGAGGATGGTGAGCGTCGCCAGGCCCAGGAAGTCGAACTTCACCAGGCCGATGGCCTCGACGTCGTCCTTGTCGTACTGGCTCACCGCGCTGTCGCTGCCGGGCTGCTGGTACAGCGGGCAGAAATCGGTGATCTTGCCCGGCGCGATCAGCACGCCGCCGGCGTGCATGCCGATGTTGCGCACCAGGCCTTCCACGCGCACGGCCAGGCTCAGCAGCTCGGCCACCTCTTCCTCGGCCTTCTCGCGCATCTCGAGCTCGGGCACCTCGTCGCGCACGTAGATGACGCCGCTGTCCTTGTCGGCCGGGTTCTCGGGCGGGTGGGCCAGCGTGTAGGTCTTGCCGGGCAGGCCGGGCACGAGCTTGGCGACGCTGTCGACATGGCCGTAACCCATGCCCAGCACGCGGCCCACGTCGCGCAGCGCGGCCTTGGAGGCCAGGGTGCCGAAGGTGGCGATCTGGCTCACGGCCTCGCGACCGTATTTGTCCTTCACGTACTCGATGACGCGGTCGCGGTTGGCCTGGCAGAAGTCGATGTCGAAGTCGGGCATCGACACGCGCTCGAGGTTCAGGAAACGCTCGAACAGCAGCTGGTACTGCAGCGGGTCGAGGTCGGTGATGAACAGGGCATAGGCCACCAGCGAGCCCGCGCCCGAGCCGCGCCCCGGGCCCACCGGGCAGCCGTGCTCCTTGGCCCAGACGATGAAGTCGCTGACGATGAGGAAGTAGCCCGGGAAGCCCATCTTCACGATGGTGGCCAGCTCGAACTCCAGCCGCTCCACGTAGCGTGCACGTTCGGCGTCGCGGCGGGCGGCGTCGGGGTAGAGCGCGGCCAGGCGCTTCTCGAGGCCCTCGTGGCTGGCCTGGCGGAAGTAGGCCTCGATGGGCATGCCGTTCGGCGTCGGGAAGTCCGGCAGCTGCGGCTTGCCGAGCACCAAGGTGAGGTTGCAGCGCTGCGCGATGAGCTCGGTGTTGGCGATGGCGCTGGGCACGTCGGCGAACAGGGCCTGCATCTGCACCTGGGTCTTGAAGTGCTGCTCGCGCGTGAACCGCTTCGTGCGCTTGGGGTTCGCCAGCGTCTCGCCCTCGGCGATGCAGACGCGGGCTTCGTGGGCATCGAAGTCATCGGCCTCGAGAAACTGCACCGGGTGCGTCGCCACCACCGGCAGCTTCAAGGCCGCGGCCAAAGGCACGGCGGCGCGCACGTGGGCCTCGTTCGTGGGCAGGCCGGCGCGCTGCAACTCCAGGTAGAAGCGGCCCGGGAACAGGCCCGAGAGCCGCCGCGCCACATCGGCCGCACGCTCGGCCTCGCCTGCCAGCAGCGCCTGCCCCACGGCGCCGCCATCGGCACCGGACAGCACGATGAGCCCGGCGCCGCGCTCGGCCAGCCACTCCCACTTGATCAGCGCCTGGTTGCGCTGCACGTTGGTGACCCAGGCGCGCGCCAGCAGCTCGCTCAGGTTCAGGTAGCCGGTGTCGTTCTGCACCAGCAGCAACAGGCGGCTCGGCGGCTTGTCGCTGCCGGCCGTGCTTTCGAGCCAGATGTCGGCGCCCAGCAGCGGCTTCACGCCCTGGCCGCGGCAGGCGTTGTAGAACTTGACGGCACCGAACAGGTTGCTCAGGTCGGTGATGGCGCAGGCGCCCTGCCCGTCGGCGCGCGCCGCCGCGGCCAGCGCGTCGATGCGCAACATGCCGTCGACGACGGAGAACTCGGTGTGGGTGCGCAGGTGGACGAAGCTCATGCAGGCATCGTATCAACCGCGCCCGGGCGGGCGGCGCCAGCGGCCCGGTGCAGGCCTGCAGGCGTTCAGCCGGCCAGTTGCAGCCCGGCCAGGGCGTCGTCGGCGAACGCCGTGCCGGCTTCGTCGTACACGTGGTACACCGCATCGGCGCCCAGGCCGCGCAGCACCTCGATCTCCTCGGGGTACTGCACGATGGCCGCGATACGGCCGCTGAAGGCGCGGTTCTTCAGCTGCGACAGCGCGTAGACGTTGCCCGCATGCCCTGGCATGGCCAGAAGCACCAGCTTCACGGTGTCGGTCAGGACGAGCTTGTCCCAGAAGTCCGAGTCGACGGCATCGCCTTCGATCACCAACCGGCCGGCCGCCTGGTGCGCGGCCAGCTTGGCCTCGTCGCTGTCCACGCCCAGCACGCGCAGGCCGTGGCCCTGCAGCAGCCGCATGTAGGCGCCGCTGCCGATCTGCCCCATGCCCAGCAGATGGCGTCCACCTGCTCCACGGCAATGGGCTTGTCAGCGGCCAGCAGCGAGTTCGACTGCAGCGCCGACAACGGCCCCTTGAAGCGGGCGTAGACGCGCTCGCCCGCGGCATTGAGCGGCGCCGCCAGCACAAAGCTGCCGGCCACCGCCAGCGACAGCACCACCAGCCACTCGGGCGACAACCAGCCCGAGGCCGCCGCCAGCGCCGCCACGATGAGGCCGAATTCGGAGTAGTTCGTCAGAGACAGCGTCGAGAGCACGCCCGTGCGCGTGCGCAGCCCGAAGCGCATGAGCACGATGTAGTACAGCCCCGTCTTCAGCGGCAGCACCAGCATCAGCACCAGCGCCATCACCACCATCGGCCCATCGGGCAGGGCCACCAGCCCGACGCTGAGGAAGAAGCCCACCAGGAACAGCTCCTTGATGTGGAACAGCGACTTCGCCAGCCCCGCCGTGGCCGGGTGTGATGCGAGCATCATGCCCACCACCAGTGCGCCGAGGTCGCCCTTCACGCCCACGGCCTCGAAGAGGCTGTAGCCCACCACCAGCGCCAGGAAGGCGCCGTAAAGCACCTGCAGGTCGCCATGGCCGACGCGGTCGATCAGGAGGCGCAGCCACTTCGTGGCCGGCCACAGCAGCACCAGGCCCAGCGCCCAGGGGCTGGGCAGGCTGCCGGTGGAGGCGCTCAGGAAGATCACCGCGAACACGTCTTGCATCACCAGCACGCCGATGGCGATGCGGCCGTAGAGCGAGCCGAGTTCGCTGCGCTCCTCGAGCACCTTCACCGCGAACACCGTGCTCGAGAAGCTGAGTGCAAAGCCCAGCAGCACCATCGCACTCCAGCCCAGATCGCGCGCCAGCGCCAGGCCGAGCAGCTTCAGCCCGAACAGCAGCGCGGCCAGCAGCAAGGTGGAGCCGACGATGTGCACCGTGGCCGCCGCCCAGACCTCTTTGCGCAGCAGCGTGCGCACCTCCAGCTTCAGGCCGATGGTGAACAGCAGCAAGGTCACGCCGAGGTTGGCGATGGTGTCGAGCATCGGCGTGCGCTCGAAGCCCAGGCCGTTGAGCACGAAGCCGGCCGCCAGAAAGCCGATCAGCGGCGGCAGGCGCAGCAGTTGCGCGCCGAGGCCGGCGACAAACGCCAGCGCGATCATGATGGGCTCCATCGACGTCCTGTTGTGGCGCCCAACGGGGGCAACAGGGCGCGGATGTTAGGGGCGGGGCTTCGAACGCGCTCAGCCCGCCACACGGGCCGGGTCGACGTTGGCGCCACACACCACCAGCAGCACCCGCTCGCCCGGCGCGGGCTGCACGACGCCCGCGTGCAGGGCGGCCAAGGGCAGCGCCGCGGCCGGCTCCACGGCCAGGCGCAGCTCGTGCCAGAGCTGGCGCTGCGCTGCCGTGATGGCCTCATCGGGCACAAGGTGACTCGCCACGCCATGCCGCTGCACCAGGGCCCAGGCGATGCGGCCGATGCGACGGGCGCCCAGCGCATCGGCGCCCAGGCCGCCCACGGCCACGTCCACCGGCTCGCCTGCGGCGAGGGCGGCGTGCAGCGTGGGCGAGCCCGTGGGTTCGAGCGCGTCGACATGCACACGCCCGCCCCACTGCGCCAGAAGCCCGCCCATCAGGCCGCCGCCGCCCACGCTGACGAGCACGCGGCTGGGCAACCCGATCTCGGCCTCCACCTCGGCGGCCAGCGTGCCCGCGCCGGCCACGACCTCGGCCTGGTCGTAGGCGTGCAGCAGCAGCGCGCCCGTGGCTTGCTGACGCTGCAGGCTGGCAGCCAGTGCATCGGCGTAGGCCGCGCCGCCCACCACCACGGCGGCGCCGCGCGCGTGCAGGGCCTCGCGCTTGGCGGCGCTGGTGAGTTCGGGCACGAAGACCTCACAGCGCACGCCCAGCGCCTGCGCGGCCGTGGCCGCGGCGATGCCGGCATTGCCGCCTGAGGCGATCACGACGCCGGCCGCGGGCAGGGCCTGCGCACGCATGCGGTTGAACATGCCCCGCGCCTTGAAGCTGCCGCCGCGCTGCAGTTGCTCCAGCTTCAGCCACAGCTCGAAGCCGCCAGACAGGCCGAGTTGAGCCGCCGGCAGGCGCAGCAGCGGCGTGCGCCGCACATCAGCCGCCACGCGGGCCGTGGCGGCCGACACGGCCGCCTCGTCGGGGATGTTATTCATATCCATCGTGCAATGGTAGTGAGGAGCGGCTCCCCTCCGTTCGGGCTGAGCCTGTCGAAGCCTGGTGGATCACCGCCACTCCCACTCGGCGCACCGCGCCAGCAAAGGGCTGTGCGGGCGGGGGCTGCGGCGTGAGCTGAAGCGGTCGGCCCGTTGGGCCGACTGCCCTGTGCTGCTCGTCTTGAGGGCGCACGGCAAAACTCGCTACGCGGGCTGCGCCCGCTGCGCTTGTATGTTCTGGGTGCTGGGGTGGAGAGCCTCACTGCGCCATCGGCCGCGCGAACGGACCGCCTGTTTTGAGACCTCTCCCACTCCGCCTTCCAACGTCGATAAGGAACTGAGTGGCGACCGCACCACAGG
>JADCGQ010000036.1 GCA_020248945.1 Rubrivivax sp. | reverse complement strand
TACATGCAGCTTGAAGGCCTGCAGACCCTCAGCGATACTGCCCCAGCTCGCCTGCCAGCAGTGCAGCGCTGAGCACAGCGTGCATCTCAGCCCGTCCGGGCTGTGGAGTTACACCACGCGTTGGGACACGATCGATCGATTCCCGTCCCAGGCTTCAGTGCCTCAGAGGAATTCTATGGACCGTGACCGCGCCGTTGCGACCAAGTTCGGCACCGAGATCCAGACGACCCGCGACAGTCTCCGGCAGGCACCTATGCCGCCACCCCAGAAACGACGAAGCCCATCGCGATGGATGGGCTTGCAGTGGGATGCTTGGTGGCCTGGGGCGGAATCGAACCACCGACACGCGGATTTTCAATCCGCTGCTCTACCAACTGAGCTACCAGGCCGTCGGGTGAACCGAGCCCGCGAGTATATCGCGGGTCCGGGCGGTCGCTGGCTTCAGAGCCCACCGCGCTTGTTGCGGGCCAGGTCCACGCCCAGCTGCTTGAGCTTGCGGTACAGGTGCGTGCGCTCCAGGCCGGTCTTTTCGGCCACGCGCGTCATCGAGCCGCCTTCCTTGGCGAGGTGGAACTCGAAGTAGCTCTTCTCGAAGGCATCGCGCGCTTCGCGCAGCGGGCGGTCGAGGTCGAAGCTCTGCTCGGCGCGCGGGCCCTCGTGCAGCGGGGCCAGCAGCGTCGACGTGCCCACGCCGGCGAGGTCGGGGCCGCTGCCGTAGGGGTCGTAGCGCAGGGCCGGCCGGTTGAGCGCCGGTGCCGCGCTCGGTGCCGCGGCGGGCAGGCCACGCTGACCGGGCTTGATCAGCGCCTGGTCGACCGCGCGCAGCAGCTTCTGCAGCGTGATGGGCTTTTCGAGGAAGGCGCTGGCGCCCACCTTCGTGGCCTCCACCGCGGTGTCGATGGTGCCGTGGCCACTCATCATGATCACCGGCATCGTGAGCTGGCCGCCGGAGTTCCACTCCTTCAGCAGCGTCACGCCGTCGACGTCGGGCATCCAGATGTCGAGCAGCACGAGGTCGGGGCGCAGCGATTCGCGCATCTGGCGCGCCTGGGCCGCGTTTTCGGCCAGCTCGACCGTGTGCCCCTCGTCGGTGAGGATCTCGGACAACAGTGCCCGGATGCCGAGCTCGTCGTCCACGACCAAGATGGTTGCCATGCGTCCTAGGAAATCTGAGAGGTGCCGTCCGCGCCGGCCGGGGCCTTGCCGAGGGGACTGGCGGAGTTCACCGGGCCTGCAACGGCCGCCGGCGCATCGGCAAATCCTGAAAATGATAGCGAAACCCGCGCCCCGGTCACCGGGCCGTCGGGCAAGTCGCCTGCATGCAGGTTGGCGGCACGCAGCCGGGCGCCGTGTTCGTCGGCGATCTTCTTCACCACCGCCAGGCCCAGGCCGGTGCCTTTGGTCTTGGTGGTGACGTAGGGTTCGAAGGCGCGCTTGAGCACCTTGTCAGGGAAGCCGGGGCCGTTGTCGACGACCGCCAGCCGCACCGCGCGCAGCTTGCCGTCTTCGCCGCGGGCGCTGCGCGTGATGAGCTCCACCTGGCCGTCGGGGCGGTCGGCCACGGCGTCGAGGCCGTTCTGCACCAGGTTGTGGATCACCTGGCGCAGCTGCGTCGCGTCGCCCTGCAGCGCTGGCAGCCCGGGCTCGAGATCGGCCACCAGCAGGCCGTTGTCCTGCGCCTGGCCGTACAGTGCCAGCACCTCGTGCGCGAGTGCGTTCAGGTCCAGCGGCGCCAGCTGCGCGGCGGGCAGCCGGGCGTAGTCGCGGAACTCGTTGACGAGCCGCTGCATCGCCTGCACCTGGTTGACGATGGTGTTGACGCTCTTGGTCAGCAGGGCCTGGTCGGCACCTTCGAGCTTGTGGCCGAGCCGGTGCTCCAGCCGTTCGGCCGACAGCTGGATGGGCGTGAGCGGGTTCTTGATCTCGTGCGCCAGGCGCCGCGCCACCTCGGACCATGCGGCGCTGCGCTGCGCCGACACGACCTCGGAGATGTCGTCGAACACCATCAGCGTCTGCTCCGCCGGCAGCACGGCGCCCCGCACCAGCAGTGTGAGCGTGGCGCCGTCGCCGCGCTGCAGCTCGAAGCTGTCCTGCCACTGATCACGTTCGCCGAGCTCGGGGCTGGTGGCCAGCAGCTCGAAGCGCTGCTCCACGGCCTGGGCGAAGGTCTGCAGATCGGGAATCTCCGACAGCCGCCGCCCGTGCCAGGCCGACAAGGGCCGCTGCAGGATGCGCGTGGCGCCGGGGTTCACGGTGTCGATGCGGCCTTCGCGGTCGAACACCACCACGCCGGCGGTGAGCGTGTCGAGGATGGTCTGCAGCCGGCCGCGCGCGGCTTCGAGCGCGCCGATGCCGCGCTGCACCTGCGCGCGCGCGTCGGCCATCTGCGCCGTCATGTCGGCAAAGCTGCGCGTGAGGCCGCCCAGCTCGTCGGCGCTGCTGAACACGGGCTTTTCGGTCAGGTCGCCGGCGGCCACCTGGCGCACGCCGTCGGCCAGCAGCAGCAGCGGCTTGGCCAGCTGGTTGCCCAGCACGATGGCCAGCAGCACGGCAGCAAACACCGCCAGCACCAGCGTGAGCGTCAGCGTGCCCACGTACATGCGGCGCAGGCTGTCGCGGGCCAGCGCGCGCTGCTGGTACTCGCTGTAGGCCGCCTGCACCGCCAGCGCGTTGGCGGCCAGCGCGCGCGGGATGGGCTGCGTCACCATCAGGTAGCGCTCCTCGCCCGGCGACAGCGCCACCTGGCTGTGCAGCACCCGGGCCATCGCGCGCACCCGCGCGCCCTTGCCGCCCCCGGCGGCGAGGGTGTCCTCGTCCAGGCCCTCCACGGCACTGGCGGTGTTGCCGGCCCGTGCCTGGCGCAGCAGCGTGGCGCTGGGTCGTTCGGGCGGGCCGAGCGCGGCCTCGCCGCCGGCCGTCATCAGCACCAGGCCGTTGGCGGCCACGAGGCTGACTTCGCCGGCGCCGAGCTGCTCGCGCAGCCGCTCCAGCGACAGCGCCGACAGGCTGGCGCCGCTGTCGCCCACGCGGTCGGCGGCGACGCGGGTCTTGGTCAGCAGGTCGGCCTGCTGCGCGTCGAGCGTGCCCTTGCCCAGCGCCAGGCCGGCGTCGAGCGCGCCGGCCACCTGCACGTCGAACCAGGCCTCGATGCTGCGCGACACGAACTGGTAGCTCACGGTGTAGATCACCATGCCCGGCAGCACGCCCACCAGCGCAAAGATGCCGGCCAGCTTGATGAGCAGCCGGCTGCCGAACTTGCCCCGCTGCAGCCGGATCAGCAGCCGCAGCGCCACCAGCACCACCACCAGCGCCAGCAGCGCCGCGACGACGGCGTTGATCCAGAACAGCCAGACGAAGTTGCGCTCGTAGAAGCGGCTCTCGGGGCTGGAGAAGCCCACCACGAAGGCCAGCACGAGCAGCGCCCCCAGCGCCGCCACGCTGCTGATGACCCAGGCCCAGCGCCGGGAGGCGTTCATGGTGCGGTCAGGGGTCGATGCGGAGGGTTCGCGAGACGCCCACGGCCCAGTCGGCGCCGCCGCCCAGGCCGAACTGCATCGGGCCCGGCAGCTGCGAGCTGTCGAGCCGGTAGCTGAACTCGACGTAGTAGCTGCCGTCGCGCTCGAGCCGGTCGGCATCGATCAGCTTCCAGCCGCCGCTGCGCGACACGGCCCCCAGCGCCTCGTCGAGCGAGGCATACGTCTGGTGCAGGCCGCCCAGGCTGACGCGCCAGGCGCCGGTGAGCGGCTGGAAGGCCAGGCGCCAGGAGCGCGACAGCCGCGCCACGCGCTCGTCGCGCCAGTACCAGCGGTTGCGCAGCAGCGTGGCCTCGGCCACGAAGTACAGCGGCACGCCCTTCTGCAGCGCGTCGTCCACCGCGCGGGGCAGGGCCACGCGGGCCGAGAACTCCAGGTTCACCGCGCCCTCGGCGCGCGTGGCCTGCAGGGTGAGCAGCTCCACGCCCTGCGCCTGCGCCGTCAGCGCCGACAGGGCCAGCACCCAGGCCACGAGCGCGCACAGGCCGCGCTGCAAGGCATGGCGGACCCGGTGGATCCGTTGGATCCGGCAGACCCGGAGCAAGGCGGACATGGCGCGACGAAGCTGGCTGGGCGGTTCTAGGTCTTGTGGAGCAGCGTGTAGAAGAACCCGTCCTGCGGCGTCGGGCCGCCGGCGGATACCCCCTTCGGCCCATTGTCGGGGGTGGGCAGCAGATGGCCGGGCGATGAGTCGTCCCGTCTGGGGGCGCTGGGGTGCGGACGTTGCATAAATGCGTCGATCTGCTGCGAACCCTCGGCGCGGAACACCGAACAGGTGGCGTAAAGCAGACGCCCGCCCGGCTTGAGCAGCGGCCACAGGGCGTCGAGCATCTCGGCCTGCACCTGCGCCAGAGCGTGCACGTCGTCGGCGCGGCGCAGCCAGCGCACGTCGGGGTGGCGGCGCACGATGCCGCTGGCGGTGCAGGGCGCATCGAGCAGGATGGCGTCGAAGGGCCGGCCATCCCACCACTGGCGCGGCTGGCGCGCGTCGCCGGCCTGCACCGCGGCCTTGAGCTGCAGCCGGTTCAGCGTGTCCTGCACGCGCGCCAGGCGCACCGGGTCGCTGTCCAGGGCCAGCAGGTCGAGATCGGCCAGTTCCAGCAGGTGCGCGGTCTTGCCGCCCGGCGCGGCACAGGCGTCGAGCACGCGGGCGCCAGCGGGCAGCGGGCCGTGCCCGGCGCCGCCTTGGAGCAGCAGCGGTGCAGCGCGCTGGGCCGCGGCATCCTGCACCGAGACCTCGCCTTGGGCAAAGCCGTGCAGCGCCGTCACCGGGCAGGGCTCGGTCAGCACCACGGTCTGGCCGCGGCCGAGGGTCTGCCAGGGCGGATCGTCCAGCAGCGTGGCGGCGCGGCCCAGTGCGGCCAGGCGCTGCACGTAGGCCGTGCCGCTGCCGCGGCGGGCGTTCACGCGCAGCGTCATCGGCGGCTTGCGGTTGGCGCCGATGAGCAGCGCCTGCCAGTGCTCGGGCCAGTCGCGCTTGAGCTTCTCGATCCACCACAGCGGGTGGTTGTAGGCGCCCAGCGGCGAGTGCTTGACGGCCGCCACGAGGGCGTCGCGCTCGCGCAGGAAGCGGCGCAGCACGGCGTTGGCGAAGTTGGCCGCCGCCGGCGCGCGCTGGCGCATGGCGGCCACCGCCTGATCGACGAGCGTGTGCTCGGGGTAGGGTGGGGCGGTGTTGCCCAGTCCGTCGGCCGTGCCGGTGGGCCACAGCAGGGCCAGCGCCACCAGCAGCAGCGCGTCCACGGGCGGCGGCGGCGGCTTGGGCGCCAGCTGCTCGCGCAGCACCTGCGCGCTGCCGAGCCAGCGCAGCGCGTGGAACGACAGCGCCTGCACGCCCGGCCGCAGCTCTGGCGACACCTTGGCCAACACGTCGGTCAGTGAGCGCCCGCTGCGCACGGCCTGCACCGCGTCGGCGGTGGCGTCGAGCAGCCGGGCCAGCGGCGGGCCGTGGGAGGGGCTGGTCATGCGCCGAGTCTAGGCATTTCGGCGTCAGGGTTTGGCGTCAGGCGTGGTTGACAGTCTCGGCGCAGAATGCCCGTCCACGTTCTGCCGCGGGTGCTCTCCCGCCCGTCTGCCCATGCCCCCGACCTTGACGCAAGTTCCGCCGCGCATCTTCCGCACCGAAGAAGAACTGGCGGCGCTGCCCGCCTCCGAGCGCATCCGCTGGCGCGTGGTGCAAAGCGGCCAGCGCTACCACGCCAACGACAACATCGCGGCCCATGTGCGCGAGGGCGAGCTCACCGAGCTGAAGGCCGAGGTGCAGGCCAAGCTGCAAGAGGTGCTGCAGGCGCTGGTGATCGACACCGAGAGCGACCACAACACCAACGAGACGGCCAAGCGCGTGGCCAAGATGTACATCGAAGAGGTGTTCCGCGGCCGCTACCAGCCGATGCCCAGCGTCACCGAGTTCCCCAACGTCGAGCGGCTGAACGAGCTGATGATCGTCGGCCCCATCACCGTGCGCAGCGCCTGCAGCCACCACATGTGCCCGATCTTCGGCAAGGTCTGGGTCGGCATCCTGCCCAACGAGCACAGCAACCTGATCGGTCTGAGCAAGTACGCGCGCATCGCCGACTGGGTGATGAGCCGGCCGCAGATCCAGGAAGAAGCCGTGACGATGCTGGCGAATGAGCTTCAAGATCGTGTGCGCCCCGACGGCCTGGCCATCGTGATGGAGGCCGACCACTTCTGCATGCACTGGCGCGGCATCAAGGACACCGACAGCGCCATGGTCAACAGCGTCATGCGTGGCGCCTTTCTCAAAGACGCGAACCTGCGGCGGGAGTTCCTGTCGCTGCTGCCGCGCAAGCAGGGGTGAACGCCATGCTCGTGAGACTCGTTTATGCCAGCCGTGCCGTCGACACCGTCGACCAGACCGAACTGATGGCCATCCTCAAGAAGAGCAAGGCCAACAACCCGGCGCTGGGCATCACCGGCGTGCTCTGCTTCAGCGAGGGCATCTTCCTGCAGGTGCTCGAGGGCGGACGCAGCGCCGTCAACCAGCTCTACAACCGCATCGCCACCGATCCGCGCCACCGCCAGGTGGAGCTGATGGTCTACGAGGAAATCGGCGAGCGCCGCTTCGCCGGCTGGAGCATGGGGCAGGTGAACCTGTCGCGCCTGAACCCGGCGCTGATGCTCAAGTACTCGGCGCTGCCCACGCTCGACCCGTTCGCGGTGTCCGGGCGGGTGAGCCTGGCGCTGTTCGACGAGCTGATGGCCACGGCCTCGATCGTCGGCCAGCCTTGAACGTTGCGCGCCAGGGCCTGTCGGCCCTGGTGCAGTGCGTCAGAGGGTAAGTCCGGACGAAGTTCTTCAGCCTGGTGCGAGGCGGCTCTGTATATTCGTACTTGCTTATATCCAGATTGACAACTGCAGCACGACCGAGGTCTGACGTGCCCGAAGAAGCTGACTCCCTCTCCCGTGGTTCCTCGGGGCGCCTGCTCAAGGCGCCCGAGAGCTTTCTCGATGCCGAGGGTGTGCGCACCGTGTTCCGCGAGGCCCGGGAGGGCCGGCGGGACTTCATCCGCACGGCATTCGCCAGCGCGGTGGCCGCTGGCGGCAGCCTGGCGGCCGGCAAGGCAGCGGCGCAAGCCAATCCGGTGCCGGCCGAAGGCGGCGACCCGAACATCCTGAAGAACCCCGAGCACACCACCGGCCTGGGCCAGAGCGTGGTCACCGACGGCTACGGCAAGCCCAGCCAGTACGAGAAGAACGTGCAGCGCCGGCAGAGCCCGGGCCTGACGCAGACCAACCAGGCCAGCGTGAGCTTCGCGCCGCTGCAAAGCCTGTTCGGCATCGTCACGCCCAGCGGGCTGCACTTCGAGCGCCACCACCAGGGCTGGTGGGACATCGACCCCAGCAAGCACCGGCTGATGCTCAACGGCTCCGACGACAAGCTGCTGAAGCGCCCGTTGGTGTTCACGATGGACGAGCTGATGCGGCTGCCCAGCGTGAGCCGCTTCCACTTCATCGAGTGCGGGGCCAACAGCGGCATGGAGTGGGGCAACGTCGCGGTGCCCACCTGCCAGTACAGCCACGGCATGATCAGCTGCAGCGAGTTCACCGGCGTGCCGCTGAAGCTGCTGCTCGACATGGCCGGCGCCGACTACAAGCGCGGCCGCTACGTGCTGGCCGAAGGCGCCGACGGCTCGAGCATGACGCGCACCATCCCGATGGAGCTCATCGAGAACGGCGAGGTCTTCGTCGCCTACGGCCAGAACGGCGAGATGCTGCGCCCCGAAAACGGCTACCCGCTGCGCCTGGTGGTGCCGGGCGTGCAGGGCGTGAGCTGGGTGAAGTACCTGCGCCGCATCGAGGTGGGCGACAAGCCGTACGCCAGCAAGGACGAGGCCATCCACTACATCGACCTCATGCCCGACGGCCTGCACCGCCAGTACAGCGGCATCCAGGAGTGCAAGAGCGTCATCACCACGCCCAGCGGCGGCCAGGTGCTGCTCGACCAGGGCTTCTACTCGGTGTCGGGCCTGGCCTGGAGTGGCCGCGGCAAGGTGCGGCGGGTCGATGTCTCGGCCGACGGCGGCCGCAACTGGCGCCAGGCCACGCTGCAGGGCCCCGTGATGGACAAGTGCCTCACGCGCTTTTCGCTGCCCTGGGTCTGGGACGGCAGGCCCGCGCTGCTGCAGAGCCGCGCCACCGACGACACCGGCTACGTGCAGCCCAGCTTCAAGCAGTTGCGCGCCGTGCGCGGCACGCGCTCGATCTATCACAACAACGCGATCCAGACCTGGCTCGTGTCCGAGAGCGGCGAGGTGAAGAATGTTCAGCTGTCGTGAGCTTCGCGCCTGGGGCGTTGCCGCCGCGGCGCTGCTGACGGCCGGTGCCGTGTGGGCGCAGAGCACCGCTTTCCCGGGCATCGGCCGCGCCGCCACGCCTAAGGAAGTGCAAGCCTGGGACATCGACGTGCGCCCCGACTTCAAGGGCCTGCCCAAGGGAGCCGGCTCGGTGGCGCGTGGCCAGGTGGTGTGGGAAGCGCAATGCGCCTCGTGCCACGGCGTCTTCGGCGAGAGCAACGAGGTCTTCTCGCCGCTGGTCGGCGGCACCACGTCGGCCGACATCCAGACCGGCCGCGTGGCACGGCTTCGTGATCCGAGCTTCCCGGGCCGCACGACGCTGATGAAGGTGGCCACGGTCTCGACGCTGTGGGACTACATCAACCGCGCGATGCCCTGGAACGCGCCCAAGTCGCTGAGCACCGACGACGTGTATGCGGTGACGGCCTTCCTGCTCAACCTGGGTGGCGTGGTGCCGGACAACTTCACGATGTCCGACGCCAACGTCGCCGAGGTGCAGGCGCGCATGCCCAACCGCAACGGCATGACCACCGACCACGGCCTGTGGTCGGGCCGCAGCATGGGCAACGGCGGCAAGCCCGACGTGCGGGCCACGGCCTGCATGACGAACTGCGCCACCGAGCCCAAGGTGGCCAGCTACCTGCCCGACTTCGCGCGCAACGCGCACGGCAACCTGTCTGAGCAGCAGCGTCTGGTCGGCGCCCAGATCGGCGCCGACACCACGCGGCCGCCCGGCAACCGCGTGCGACCCACGGCCGCTGCGGGGGGCGCACCCGCCCCCAGCGCCGCGGGCCAGGCCGCCGTCGCGCTGGCCCGCCAGCACAACTGCCTGGCCTGCCACGGCGTGGACAACAAGATCGTCGGCCCCGGCCTGCGCGAGGTGACCCGCAAGTACGCCGGCCGTGAGGACGCGTTGGCCTACCTCACGTCCAAGATCAAGGCCGGCAGCGCCGGTGTCTGGGGCGCGATCCCGATGCCCGAGCAAACCCTTCCCGACGCCGACGCCCGTGCCATCGCAAAATGGCTGACCGACGGCGCCCGCCCCTGAGCGCCTCTGGCGCCCCTACCGCACCTTTGAAGGAGCTGAACATGACCACCCGTCGCAAGATGCTGACGACCAGCGCCCAGGTGGCCGGCAAAGTCGCCGCGCTCATGGCCGCCGCCGGCGTGCTGCCCACCACCGCCCACGCGGCCTGGCCGCAGAACGCGTTCGAGGCCAAGACCATGGCCGACGCCGCCAAGGCCTTCGGCGGCGGCGCGCCGACCGAGAGCAAGGACATCACGGTCACCGGCCCCGACATCGCCGAGAACGGCGCTGTCGTGCCCGTGGGCTGCAGCACCGCGCTGCCCGGCGTGAAGCGGATGATGATCCTCGTCGAGAAGAACCCCAGCGTGCTGGCGGCGGCCTTCGACGTGAGCGACGCGGTCGACGCGAGCTTCAACACGCGCGTGAAGATGGGCCAGTCGTCGAACGTCTTCGCCGTGGCCATGATGGGCGACGGCAAGGTGCTGTTCGCGCAGAAGGAAATCAAGGTCACCCTCGGTGGCTGTGGCGGCTGAGATCAGCCACTTCAACCGTCAGATTCAAGGAGAAACATCATGGCAGACCCGATGCGCATCCGCGCCCAGATGGCCGGTGACAAGGCCACCGTCCGTGTTCTGATGAGCCACGAGATGGAAACCGGCCAGCGGCGCGACGCCGCCGGCAAGGTGGTTCCGGCCTGGTTCATCCAGGAAGTCAGCGCCAGCCACAACGGCAAGGCCGTGCTGACCGCCCAGTGGGGCCCGTCGATCGCGAAGAACCCGTTCCTGCAGTTCTCGGTGAAGGGAGCCAAGACCGGCGACAAGATCACCGTGAACTGGACCGACAACAAGGGCGACAAGCGCACCGACGAAGCCACCGTGACCTGACCCGCGGCGCTGCCGCGCCGGCCACCACCAGAAGCGCTTGCTGAACACAGCAACAGGAGACAAGCCCGCATGAAGAAGTCCCCCCACATGACGGCGCTCACGGCGGCCGTGCTGGTGGCCGCCATGGCCCCGATGGCCGTGCAGGCCCAGCAGAAGTCCACCGCCGACGGCATCGCCGAGTACCGCAAGATGCTCGAGGACGGCAACCCGGCCGACCTCTTCGAGGCCAAGGGTGAAGACCTCTGGAAGCAGAAGCGCGGGCCCAAGGACGCCTCGCTCGAGAGGTGCGATCTGGGCAAGGGCCCGGGTGTCGTGAAGGGCACTTTCGTCGAGTTGCCGCGCTTCTTTGCCGACACCGGCAAGGTGCAGGATCTCGAGTCGCGCCTGGTCACCTGCATGGAAACGCTGCAGGGCCTGGATGCCGCCGAGATCGCCAAGACGCCTTTCGGCCGCGGCGAGATGGCCAACGTCACGGCGCTGGCCACCTTCGTGGCCGCGTCGTCGCGCGGCATGCGCTTCAACCTGCCGCAGAGCCACCCCGAAGAGAAGAAGAGCTACGAGATCGGCAAGCGCGTGTTCTTCTTCCGCGGCGGCCCGATGGACTTTTCGTGCGCCGGCTGCCACAGCCTCGACGGCCAGCGCATCCGCCTGCAGGACCTGCCCAACCTGACCAAGAACCCCGGCGACGGTGTCGGCTTCGCCGCTTGGCCCGCCTACCGCGTGAGCAACGGCCAGATGTGGAGCATGCAGCTGCGCCTGAACGACTGCTACCGGCAGCAGCGCTTCCCGTTCCCGGGCTTCGCATCGGACATCACCGTCGCCCTGGGCACCTACATGGGCGTCAATGCCAAGGGTGCGCAGTCGATCGCGCCTTCGATCAAGCGCTAAAGCCAAAGCACTCAAGGCAAAGGACGCAACGACATCATGACGAAGAAGCCCTTCCTCTTTTCGCTGGCGACCGTGTCGGCTGCCGTGCTGCTGGCGTCGTGCGCCAGCGTTCCCGCCGGCCCCACGGCCGCCGAACTCGATGCCGAAACCCTGAAGCTGATCCAGGTCGCCTTCCGCGAGCAGGGCATCGCCAAGGTCGACCGCATCAAGCAAGACCTCGGGCAGAGCGCCTGCTCGTCGGACAAGCCGCCCACCGAAGCCGTGGCCGATGCCGTCACGGCGCAGGCCAAGAACACCGTCAAGTGGCCCACCGACGGCCAGTACATCGGCAACTGGCGCGAGGGCGAGCGCATCGCCCAGAGCGGACGCGGCCTCACCTGGACCGACACCTCCGCCGCCACCAGCGCCAACGGCGGCAGTTGCTACAACTGCCACCAGGTCAGCAAGGAAGAGATCAGCTACGGCACCATCGGCCCGAGCCTCTACAACTACGGCAAGAACCGCGGCGTGCGCGACATCCTGGCGCCGACCTCGCAGCCGATCATCGAGTACACCTGGATGAAGATCTGGAACAGCAAGAGCTACAACGCCTGTTCCAACATGCCGCGCTTCGGCCACCTGGGCATCCTCGACGAAAGGCAGATCGCGCACGTGATGGCGCTGCTGCTCGACCCGAACTCGCCCGTCAACAAGTAGTGCGCAAGTGATGCGCTCCTCAAGCCCGGCACTGCCGGGCTTTTTCAGCCCGAAAACATCAGCAGTCACTGATACACCATGAGCCTGAGCAAGCGCGAATTCCTGCAGGTGCTGGCCTCCGCCTCGGTGGCCGGCATGAACCTGGCTGCCCACGAAGACGCCGACGCGGCGAAAGCCGAAAACGCGCTCTACGACCTGCCGCCGCTGGGCACCGGCCCGGGCTTCGTGAGCCTGCTGCACATGACCGACTGCCACGCGCAGTTGAAGCCGATCCGTTTTCGCGAACCGAGCGTGAACCTGGGCCTGGCGGGCATGCAGGGCAAGGTGCCGCACCTCGTGGGCGATCACCTGCTCAAGGCCGCCGGCGTGCGCCCGGGCACGGCGCTGGCGCATGCCTACACCTACCTCGATTTCGAGCGCGCCTCGCGCCGCTACGGCCGTGTCGGCGGCTTCGCGCACCTGGCCACGCTGGTGAAGCGCATGAAGGCCAGCCGCCCCGGCGCGCTGCTGCTCGACGGTGGCGACACCTGGCAGGGCAGCGCCACCTGCCTGTGGACCGACGGCCAGGACATGGTCGACGCCTGCAAGGCGCTGACGGTGGACGTGATGACGGGCCACTGGGAGTTCACGCTCGGCATGAAGCGCGTGAAGGAGATCGTCGAGAAGGACTTTGCCGGCAAGCTCGACTTCGTCGCCCAAAACGTGAAGACCACCGACTTCGGCGACCCGGTCTTCAAGCCCTACGTGATGAAGCAGATGAACGGCGTGCCGGTGGCCATCGTCGGCCAGGCCTTCCCGTACACGCCGATCGCCAACCCGCGCTACATGGTCGCCGACTGGGAGTTCGGCATCCAGGACGAGAACATGCAGAAGGTGGTCGACGAAGCGCGTGCGGCCGGTGCCAAGCTCGTGGTCGTCATCAGCCACAACGGCATGGACGTCGACCTGAAGATGGCCAGCCGCGTGCGCGGCATCGACGCCATCTTCGGCGGCCACACGCACGACGGCGTGCCGGTGGCGGTGCCCGTCAAGAACGCGGGCGGCACCACGCTCGTCACCAACGCCGGCAGCAACGGCAAGTTCCTCGGCGTGATGGACTTCGAAGTGAAGGACGGCAAGGTCGCGAACTACCGCTACCGGCTGCTGCCGGTGTTCGCGAACATGCTGAAGGCCGATGCCGAGATGGACGCGCTGATCACGAAGATCCGCGCGCCGTACGAGGCCAAGCTGGCCGAGAAGCTGGCCGTCACCGACGGGCTGCTCTACCGCCGCGGCAACTTCAACGGCAGCTGGGACCAGCTCGTCTGCGACGCGCTGATGGACGTGCAGGGCGCCGACATCGCCTTCAGCCCCGGCTTCCGCTGGGGCACGAGCCTGCTGCCCGGCGAGACCATCACGCGCGAGCTGATGATGGACCAGCTGGCCATCACCTACCCCTACGCCACCGTCACGCAGATGAGCGGCGAGATGATCAAGACCGTGCTCGAGGACGTGGCCGACAACCTGTTCAACCCCGATCCGTACTACCAGCAGGGTGGCGACATGGTGCGCGTGGGCGGCCTGCAGTACACGATGACGCCGGGCGAGAAGATGGGCTCGCGCATCACCGACATGCGCCTGGCCGGCAAGCCCATCGAGGCCGGCAAGACCTACAAGGTGGCCGGTTGGGCCCCGGTGGCCGAAGAGGCCGCACGCGCCGGCAACAAGCCAGTGTGGGACGTGGTCGAGACCTGGCTCAAGGACAAGAGCCGCCACCCGGGCGGCCGTGTGAAGCCGCGCCGCATCAACACGCCCCGGCTCGTGGGAATGCAGGGCAACCCCGGGCTGGCATGATCCCCAGCCCTTCGAAGGAGTCCCCATGTCGATCCGTACCCTCGTTGCCGCTTTTGCCGTCGCCGTGGCCTGTGTGGCACCCGCCCCGGCGCTGGCCCAGGACCCTGTCGTCTATCACATCGACGACGCCGCGGCGCAGGGCCTCAAGGGCCTGCGCAACATCCGCAACCACCTCGATGTCGACCCCACGGCCAAGATCACCGTGGTCACGCATGCCAACGGAGTGGACTTCCTGATGGAAGGCGCCAAGGACGCCAGCGGCAGCCCGTTCGCCGGCCCGGTGGCGGCCCTGGTGGCGCGCGGCGTGAAGTTCGAGATCTGCGAGATCACGCTGCGCAACCGCAACCTCAAGCGCGAACAGTTCATCCAGGAAGCCGAGTTCACGCCCAGCGGTGTGGTGCGCCTGGCGAAGATGCAGAAGGCCGGCGCGGCCTACATCAAGCCGTGAATGGGCCCACCCCCGGAGCGCCTGCGGCGCTCCCCCTCAAGGGGGCGCACCCGGTGGCCCGGCGGAGCCGGGCCACGGCTGCCGCTTGACCGGAGGCTGCCGCGATGCCGGCCTGGACTTGGCTGATCGACCGCCTGGGTGAACCCGGCACCCTGGCTGCGGCCGGGCTGGCCATCGGCTTCGCCTTCGGCTTTCTGGCCCAGCGCTCGCGCTTTTGCCTGCGCTCGGCGGTCATCGAGTTCAGCCGCAACCTCGTGGGCGGCAAGCTCACCGTGTGGCTGTTTGCCTTTGCCACGGCCCTCGTGGCCACGCAGGCGCTGGTGCTGCTGGGCGCCTTCGATGCCACCGAGGCGCGGCAGATCTCGGCCCGCGGCAGCCTGTCGGGTGCGGCCATCGGCGGCGCGTTGTTCGGCGTGGGCATGATCCTCGCCCGCGGCTGCTCGAGCCGGCTGCTCGTGCTGGCCGGCCAGGGCAACCTGCGCTCGGTGATGTCGGGCCTGGTCTTCGCCGTCGTGGCGCAGGCCAGCTGGACGGGCCTGCTGGCCCCGGCGCGCGAGGCCCTCGCGGCGCTGTGGACGGTGGACGGCGGCGCCTCGCGCGACCTCGTCGCGCGGCTGGGCATCGGCCACGCGGGCGCGCTGCTCTTCGGCCTGGTGTGGCTGGCGGCCGCGGTGGTCTGGGCGCGGCGCCAGCGCGTGCCGGTGTGGGGCTGGGCCGGCGCCGTGGGCGTGGGCCTGACGATCGCGGCCGCTTGGTGGGCCACCTACGCCATCGGCAAGGCCTCGTTCGACCCGCACCCGATCCAGGCGCTCAGCTTCACGGGCCCGTCGGCCGAGGTGCTGACACGCACGCTGTTCGCGTCCGACAAGCCGCTGAACTTCGACCTCGGGCTGATGCCGGGCGTGTTCCTCGGCAGCTTCGTCGCCGCCTGGCTGTTCAAGGAGCTCAAGCTCGAGGGCTTTGCCGGCGGCCAGCCGATGCGCCGCGCCATGATCGGTGCGGCCTGCATGGGCTTCGGCGGCATGCTGGCCGGTGGCTGCGCCGTGGGCGCGGGCCTGTCGGGCGCGGCTGTCTTCACCATGACCAGCTGGGTGGCGCTGTCGGCCATGTGGGCCGCCGCCGCGCTGACCGACCGGCTCGTCGACCAGCGTCCGCCGGCCGCCCAGCCGCTGGACGAAGCCATGCCGGGCACGCCGGCGCCCGTGCATCCCTGAACACCTCCCGACACCGCCCACTCCGCACGCCCGACATGAAGTTCGACCGCCTGCTTCCCCCCCTCCTGGCCTTCGCCGCGCTGGCGGCCTTTGTGGCCGGTCGGCCGGCCGCGGCGGCCGACCTCAAGCGCGCACAGGAGATCGTCGAAGGCAAGTGCTTCATCTGCCACGGCGCCGAGGGCGAGAGCTCGAGCCCGATTTTCCCGCGCCTGGCGGGCCAGAACGCCGCCTACCTGGCGCGCCAGCTGGCCGACTACGCCAGCGGCAAGCGCAAGAGCCCGGCGATGCAGCCCATGGTCGAGGGCCTGACGAAAGCCGACTTCGATGCGCTGGGCGCCTGGTTCGAGAAGCGCGAGGTGCACCTGCACCCGGTCGAGGACACCGAACTCGCCCAGGTGGGCCGCTACATCTACAACCGCGGCAACCCGTTCTCGGGCGTGCCCTCGTGCGCCAGCTGCCATGGCCCCACGGCCCAAGGCTCGGCCACGCTGCCGCGCCTGGCCGGCCAGCACGCGGCCTACACCGAACGCCAGCTCAAGCTTTTCAATCAGCGCGAGCGCACGAACGACAACGCGGTGATGCACAGCATCGCCAGCAAGCTGAGCGAGCTCGAAACCAAGGCCGTGGCCAGTTACCTGAGCGGGCTGAAGTGAGCGCCTGCCCGACCTGAATGTGCACCTTCACTGGGTTGGATGGCCCGGTGAGCGGCACACTCTCGTCATGTCCGCGTTCGCTGCCGCACCACCGCCCTCGCCTGGCCCCGCCGACGCGCGGGCGGCCGTGCGCGCGCTGCTGCTGACCGACGTCGTCGACAGCACCCAGCTCGCCCAGGCCCTGGGCGACGAACGCATGGCCGCGGTTTGGCAGGCCCACGACCGCGTCGCGCGCGACCTGCTGCCGCTGCACGGCGGCCGCGAGATCGACAAGACCGATGGCATGCTGCTGCTCTTCGAGCGCACCGCAGACGCGCTGGCCTTTGCGGCGGCGTACCACGCCGGGCTGGCGGCGCTGCCGCAAGCCGCCGGCCACGCATTGGCGGCGCGCGCCGGCCTGCACGTCGGCCCGGTGATGCTGCGCGCCAACAGCGCCGAGGACATCGCCCAGGGTGCCAAGCCCATCGAGGTCGAGGGCCTGGCCAAGCCAACGGCGGCGCGGGTCATGTCGCTGGCGCGCGGTGGCCAGACGCTGCTCAGCCAGGACGCCGCGGTCGCGCTCGCCGCCGAAGGCCGCGCCACCGCGCTGGTGTCGCTCGGCCACTGGCGGCTGAAGGGCGTGGCCGAGCCCGTGGAGCTGCACGAGCCGGCGCTGGGCGCGCTCGGCCCGCCGCCCGATGCCGACAAGGCTTACCGCGTGCTGCGCTCCGGCGGTCGCTGGCTGCCGACGCGCGAGGTGCCGAACAACCTGCCGCAGCCCGGCACGGCCTTCATCGGTCGCGAGCGCGAGCTCGACGAAGTGAAGGCGCTTCTCGGCCGCACGCGCCTGGTCACGCTGCTGGGCATGGGCGGCCTGGGCAAGACGCGGCTGTCGCTGCAGGTGGCGGCTGAGCTGCGGGCCGAGTTCCCCGACGGCACCTGGTTCCTCGATCTCTCGCCGCTGCGCGAAGGCGCCCGCGTGGCCGACGAGGCCGCGCGGCTGCTGCAGGTGCAGGACGAACCCGGCCGCTCGCTGCTGCAGGCCCTGGCCGCGGCGCTGCAGGACCGCCGGCTGCTGCTCGTGGTGGACAACTGCGAACACCTGGTCGACGCCGCCGCGGCCCTGGTGAACACGCTGCTGCGCCAGTGCCCCGATGTGCGCATCGTCACCTCCAGCCGCATCGCGCTGCACGTGGCCGGAGAGCAGACCTACCCGGTGCAGCCGCTGGCCGTGCCGCGCTTTGCCAGCGGGCAGCCGATCGACACGGCCGCGCTGTCGGCGCTGCCCTCGGTGCAGCTGTTCGTGCAGCGCGCGCAGGCCCAGCGCGCCGGTTTCCAGCTCGACGCCAGCCAGGCCGCGGCCGTGGCCGAGCTCGTGGCGCGGCTGGAGGGCATTCCGCTGGCGCTGGAGCTCGCGGCGGCGCGCGTGCGTTCGCTGTCGGTGGCCGACATCAATGCGCGGCTGAAGGACCGCTACCGCCTGCTCACCGGTGGCAGCCGCGTGCTGCAGGAGCGGCAGCAGACCCTGCGTGCGCTGGTCGACTGGTCGCACGAGTTGCTGACCGCGCCCGAGCAGACGCTGTTCGCCCGGCTGGCGGTGTTTGTCGGCGGCTTCGACCTCGCCGCAGCCGAGTCGGTGTGCGGCGCCGACCCGCTGGACCCGCTCGACATCGTCGATCTGCTCGACCGCCTCGTCGACCACTCGCTCGTGATGATGGCCGACGAGGCCGACGGCAGCGTGCGCTACCGCATGCTCGAGACGCTGCGCGAGTACGCCGCCGATCGCCTGCGCGAGCTGCCCGACGCCGAGCCCATTGCGGCGCGCCATGCCGAGCACCTGTTCACCGTGGCCAAGCAGGCGCGCGACGGCCTCAAGGGTGCTGAACAGGCCCGCTGGGCTGAGCGCCTGGAGCTGGAGTTCGACAACCTGCGCGCCGCCATGGCCACGGCGCGCGCGGGGATCGCCGATCCGCTGCTGGCGGCGAAGATCCCCGTGGCGCTGCAGAACTTCTTCATCACCCGCGGCTACCTCACCGAGGGCCGCGAGCTGATGCGCGCCGCCCTCACGTTGCCGGCCGTGCTGGCCAGCGATCTGGCGCGCGCCCACACGCTGTATGCGGCCGCGGCCCTGGCCGTGATGCAGGGCGACCCGCGCGAAGCCCGCGAGCAGCTGCTCACCTGCCTGGCGCTGCGCCGCACGGCCGGCGACCGGCTCGGCACCGCGCAGACGCTGTCCACGCTGGCGATGGCGCAGCTGGCCGCGGGCGACGCCGCCGCCGCGCTGCCCGCCGAGCAGGAGGCGCTGGCGCTGTTCCGCGAGCTCGGCGACGGCGTGGCCGAGGCCATCGTGCAGTTGCAGCTCGGCCATGTGCTGATCGGCCTGGAGCGCTGGGCCGAGGCCGTGGCGCACCTTCGCGAAAGCCTTGCTCTGGCGCGCCGCCTGGCCAACCGCGAGGTCGAGAGCGAATGCGAGTGGCTGCTCGGCCGCTGCGCCCAGGGCGTCGGCGACTTCCTGGTCGCGCGCGAGCACCTGGCCCGCGCCCAGGCCACCGCGCGCGCCGCCGGCGACCGCCGCGGCGAAGCCCGCGCCGATGCCGCGCTCGGGCGGGTGGCACTGCAGCAGGGCCAGCTGGCCGAGGCGCGCAGCCGCATGGCCGGCGCGCTGGCCGCGTTCCAGGGCTACGACATGCGGGCCGAGCTGCTGTCGGCGCTCGAAGACCACGCCGCACTGGCGCATGCGCTGCGGCAGCCGAGCCAGGCTGCGGTGCTGCTGGCGGTGGTAGCCCGGGCGCGCGCGGCGTCGGGGCTGGCGCGCGATCCTTTGTCGACCGTGCTCGTCACGGTGCTCGAGGAGTCGCTGCGCGACGAACTTGGCGAGTGGCGCTGGACCGAGGCCCTCACGGCTGCCGACGCCAGCTCGCTGGTCGATTCGGTGCAGGCTGCGCTGGTGCTCGACTCGGCCAGCGCGGCCGAGACGGCCGGCGCCTGAGCCGCGCGGCCGGGGCTCAGCTGCGGCGGCGGGTAGCGCCCAGCAGGGCCAGGCCCGCCAAGGCCAGCGACAGCGTGGCCGGCAGCGGAACCGCCGCCGGGGTGTCGGTCTGGGTGACGGTCACGATGGCCGGGCGGTCGGGATCGTTCCGACCACCTAAGCCCGATGCATTGACCGACCAGTACAGGATGGCTTCGGTCATGCGTCCTGCATCGGAGATTTCGATCTCGAGGGCAAAGAGAGCCTGGGTGCCGGGGCTGGTTGAGGTCACGCCGAGCGGGCTGGTGCTCAGCACGGTGCCGGTCGAATCGAGCCCGAACGCCGTGACCTGACCCGCGCTCACGAAGATGCGGTCGACGGCCACCTTGCCGCCGAAGTCGAGCGTCTCCACCGTCGGCACCTCGTCGGCGAGGTCGTAGAACTCGACCAGCGCGCTCACCGGTGTCATCAGCGGGCACAGGCTGCCGTCGTTGACGACAAGACCCGAGAGCGACAGGCAGGCCACGGGTACCTCGATGGTGGCCGTGCCGCGCCAGCCGAGGTTGGGGAAGGGTTCGCCGTAGGCCGGATCCCAGTCGCCCTGCACGAGCGCGGCTTGCGCGGGCGTGGCCAGCGCGGCGCAGGTGGCCATTGCCAGGGCCAGACGAAGGGTGGAGCGGGTGGAACACGACTTCATGATGGGCGGCGGGGCTTGATCGGTTGAGCCTCAGACTCTATCGAGCCCGACGAACTCGGGGGTGTCGGCGCCGCTTCGCACCCCGCAGGCGCGGGGTGACGAATGTTCGGGTGGCAACCGGGATTCGTCCGCTGACGCGGGGCTGGGCGGTCGCGGCACACTGAGAACCCGAGAGCCGACTATGGCCAACCTACCCCGACCCGGAGACACGCCTCATGCACCCCACCCGACGTCATCTGCTGGCCACGGCGGCCCTCGCGCCGCTGGCCGGCGTCCTGCCCCCCGCCCAGGCCCAGGGCGGCTGGCCCACCAAGCCGGTGCGCATCGTCGTGCCCTTCGCGGCCGGTGGCACCACCGACATCCTGGCGCGCGCGCTGGCGCCCGAGCTTCAGCGGGTCTTCGGCCAGCCCTTCGTCGTCGACAACAAACCCGGCGCCGGTGGCAACACCGGTGCGGCCGAGGTGGCCAAGGCCGGTGGCGACGGCTACACGCTGCTGATGGGCACGGTGGGCACCCATGCCATCAACCCGAGTCTGTATCCGAAGATGCCCTACGACGCGGTGAAGGACTTCGTGCCCGTCACGCTGGTGGCCGGCGTGCCCAACGTGCTGGTGATCAACCCGGCGCGGGCCCAGGCGCTGGGCGTCAACACGGTGGCCGACTTCGTGAAGGCGCTGAAGGCCAACCCGGGCCGGCTCAACATGGCCAGTTCCGGCAACGGCACCAGCATCCACCTGGCCGGCGAGCTGTTCAAGACCATGACCGGCACCTTCATGGTCCACCTGCCGTACCGCGGCAGCGGCCCGGCGCTCATCGACCTGATGGCCGGCAACGTCGACGTCATGTTCGACAACCTGCCCAGCGCCATGCCGCACATCAAGAGCGGCCGCCTCAAGGCGCTGGCGGTGACGAGCGCGCAGCGCTCCGGCGCGCTGCCCGAACTGCCCACGGTCGAAGAGGCCGGCGGTGCCGCGCTCAAGGGCTACGAGGCCAGCTCGTGGTTCGGCCTGCTGGCCCCGGCCGGCACGCCGAAGGACGTGGTCGACCGCGTGCAGCAGGAAACCGCCAAGGCCCTCGCCACGCCGGCCATGAAGGAGCGGCTGCTGGCGCAGGGCGCCATCCCGAGCGGCATCACGAGCGCGGAGTTCGCGCGCCTGATGGCCGCCGAAACCACCAAGTGGGCCCGTGTGGTCAAGGCCTCGGGTGCCAAGGTCGACTGATCGGCCCCACCCCCGGCTCGGGGCCGCTGGCATGATCGCCGCCTCTTCACTTGCAGCCGCCACCATGGGCCGGGCTGCCAGAAACGACATCTGATGTGTGCCAGCAAGGTGGCCGACGGCAAGCAGCGCGGCTGGATCATCCCCATCGGCGGCGCCGAGGACAAAGAGAACGCACCGGCCATCCTGCGCCGCTTCGTGCAGCACGCCGCCGAGGCCGGTGGCGGCCGCGCCGACATCGTCGTCATCCCCACGGCCAGCCAGCTGCAGGACACGGGCGCGCGCTACGAGCACATCTTCTCGGAGCTGGGCGCGGCGCGTGTCACGGCGATGGACTTCGACACCCGCCGTGATTGCGAGGAGCCCAGCCGACTCGACCGCCTGCAGCAGGCCAGCGGCGTGTTCTTCACCGGCGGCAACCAGCTGCGGCTGAGCACGCTGCTCGGCGGCACGCCCATCGCCAAGGCCGTGCGCGTGGCCAACGCCGCCGGCGTGGCGGTGGCCGGCACCAGCGCGGGCGCGGCCTTCATCAGCGAACACATGATCGCCAACGGCTGCGAAGGCAGCACACCCGTGGCCGGCAGCGTGCGCCTGGCGCCGGGCCTGGGCCTGACCAACCGCTTCGTCATCGACCAGCATTTCCGCCAGCGCGACCGCCTCGGCCGGCTGCTTACCGCGCTGGCCTACAACCCGTTTGCGGTGGGCATCGGCCTCGATGAAGACACGGCCGCCTTCATCGCGCCCGACAACACGGTGCACGTCGAGGGCTCGGGCGGCATCACGGTGGTCGACGCGGCCGAGGTGGACTTCTCGTCGATGGACAGCATCGACGAAGGCCAGCCCGTGTGCCTGCTGGGCGTGAAGCTGCACGTGCTGACGAAGGGCGCCACCTTCAACCTGCACACGCGGCAGGCCGACGCCGGGGTGTTGCGCCGGTCCAAGCGCTGATCGGGCCGGGCAGACCAGGCCGGGGCGTTCGCGCAGGCGGCTTCAGGTTTTAGGACGCTTAAGGACGCCGGCGCCGGCGATGCGGACCATGCGCTTCCAGAGACGGCAGGACCCCGCCGTCCCGTCGGGAGAAGCCCATGACCGCCCAGCCCACAACGCCCTCCAGCCGCCCGCCGCAGACAGGCCAGCGCCCCCTCGTGGCCGGCGCGACCTACCGGCTGCTGCTGACCTGGGCCTTCACGCTGTTCAGCTCGGTGCGGGTGCTGTCCTACCTGCCCACGCTGTGGGCCATCTGCGCCAGCGGCGACTCCAGCCAGCACTCGCTGTGGACCTGGGGTACCTGGCTGGGCTCGAACCTGACGATGGCGTTGTGGCTGCACGAGCAGCAAGGCCAGACGTGGACGCGGGCCGCCGTCGTCAACCTCGTCAACGCCGCGATGTGCGCCGCCACGTTCACGGTGATCCTCGTGTTCCGGGTCTGAGCGATGACCGGGCTCTCCATCGAGACCCTGGGCTGGCTGGCCGCCGGGCTGACGGGCGCCACCTTCGCCTGCACCGACATGCGGTGGTTGCGCGGGCTGGGCCTGGCCGCCAACCTGACCTTCATCGCCTACGGCGCGGGCGCCGGGCTGGCGGCATTGTCCCGCTCTCTGTTGAACCGCGCCCGGTGACGGCTCCAATAGATTGATGCTACGCGGCCTTTCGGATCGTGCTGTTGTCGGCATCAGGACGCCGGGCTTCGAGGGCCTTGAGCAGGCCGCGCATCTGCGAACTACCGCGCAGCTTGCGCATACGCCCGGCCGCATCGCTGAGCGCGCTGGCCACCCAGCGCAGCACCATCTGCCCATCGCCCCAGCGTTTGACGTTGCGGCAGTAGCGGGCCACCGAGCCGTTGAGGTTCTCGATCGGGTTGGTCGTTCGAAGCGTCCGGTACAACGCGCCCGTGATGCCCAGCTCCTGCACCGTCAGCGTCTCCTCCAGACCTTCGCGCAGGCTGGCCGCTGCACCCGGATGCTTGGCCTGCAACGAGCTGGCCAGGCGCCGCAACTGGCGTCGTCCAAGCTCGGCGTCCGATGCCGACCAGGCGTCCTTCAGCGCCCGCTTGACGCTGGCGTGCATGTCCTCGGGCAGGTGCTCCAGGACGTTGCGGCGCTTGTGCTCCTGGCAGCGCTGGATGAGCGCCGTAGCGCCGAAGATCTGGACGATGGCCTTGCGCAGCGCCTTGCCGCCGTCAATGACCCACAGCCGCAAGCGCTGGGCGTCCAGCCCGCGATCGATCAGGTCCGACAGCAGCGACGCCACCACCCGGGTGGCCTCGGTGGAGCCTTCGCGCAGCCCCAGCACATGCTTGTTTCCCTGGGCGTCGATACCGATGGCCAGCAGGATCACGCGGTCGCGGAAGTGGATGCCGTCGATCATCACTACGGCTAAGTCCAACTCGCCCAGCGGTCGCGCCAGCCATTGCGCCAACTGCTCCTGGCTGAGCTGCACGAAGCGCCGCGACACGGCGCTCTTGGACGCGGCACTCGGTTGGTGGGCTGGTGGCACCGGTTCCTGCGTGCTGGCATAGCGGCGCGTGGACACGCCCGCGGCGATGGCGGCCATCGTCGCGGCATCCAGCGGGTCGCCGTTGGCGGCCCACTCGAAGCTTGGCAGGGTCAGCTCGCCATCGCTCAACGAGCGCGCCCGTGGCCGACGCACCGCGATGCGCTGACCGCCCAGCACGACCTGGCTGGCCGTGCTCCCGCCACGAACCGCTCGGCGCTGGGCATCGGGCACGCCCTTGGTGCCGCACAGCGCCACCCTGTCGGCTTCCATCAAGGCGGCCAGGACCTTCTGGCCAGTATCGATACACAGGCCCAGGAAGGCGTGGCGCACATCGCGCAGCACGCCCTGCACGGGCAACGAGATCTGGACTTGGGCAGGCGGGAATGCCCGCAGCGCGGGCTTCATGCGAGACTTCATCTCGGTGGTTCCTTTCTTTGCTTGCGAGGCACCTGGATGGTCTCATCCAGGCGAAAGGAACCGCCACCTTCAGCTCACGCGTTCAACAGACCTCGGGACATCGCC